>NZ_JBKBVD010000050.1:0-26256 GCF_046289755.1 Paracoccus sp. (in: a-proteobacteria)
CCGCGCCCCCCCGCGCCCCCGTGCTGCTCGGGCTCTCCTCCGGGGGGGCGCGGGGGCCCCCCCCCCCCCCCCCCCTGCCACGCCAGCCCGGACCACGACGCCATGATCACCCTCACCCCCACCCCGGTGCTGGACACCGACCGCCTGACCCTGCGCGCCCCGCAGGGCAGCGACTGGCCGCATTGGCGCAGCTTTCACCAGTCCGACCGCGCCCGCTATATCGGCGGCGGCCCCGATCTGGCGCCGGGCACCAGCTGGCGCGCCTTCGGCCATGTCATCGGCCATTGGGCGATGCGCGGTTTCGGCATGTTCGTCTTCACCCTGAAGGGGGACGACACGCCTCTGGGCCTGACCGGCCCGTGGTTCCCCGACGGCTGGCCGGAACAGGAACTGGGCTGGACGGTCTGGACCGCCGGGGCCGAAGGCCGGGGCCTCGTCTCCGAGGCCGCCCGCGCCGCGCGCCTGCACGCCTTCACCACGCTGGGATGGACCACGGCGGTCAGCTATATCGACCCGGGCAACGCCCGCTCGATTGCGCTGGCCGAACGGCTCGGCGCCACGCTGGACACCGGGGCCGCCCAGCCCAAATGGGACAAGCCCTGCCTCGTCTACCGCCATCCGGCAGAGGTCACGCCATGATGACCCCGCTTTCCGGTGCACGCCCGGTGTCTGCCCTGTGCACGCCCTGTGCACAGGCTGTGCGCGGCCCAACCCAACAAAATCAACCGCTTGGAGATGCCGCGTGACCGACCCCGCCACCCGCGCCGCAGACCTGCTCCGCGCGCATCGCGCCAGCATCGACCGGCTGGACGCGATCCTCGTCTATACCCTGGCCGAGCGCTTCAAGCACACCCAATCCGTCGGCCGCCTCAAGGCCGACCACGATCTTCCTCCGTCCGATCCCACGCGCGAAGCGCAACAGATCGAGCGGCTGGAACGCCTCGCGCGCGAGGCCGAACTCGACCCGGAATTCGCGCGCAAATTCCTCACCTTCGTGATCGCCGAAGTGATCCGGCACCACGAACAATACCAGTCCTGAGGGGCACGGCCCAAGACCCCGGCCCCTGACGTCGTTTCAAAGGAGATACCCGATGTCCATGAAGATCCGCCTTGCCCGTGGTGGCAGCAAAAAACGCCCTCACTACGCGATTGTCGCGTCCGACGCCCGCATGCCGCGCGATGGCCGCTTCCTCGAAAAGCTGGGCACTTACAATCCCTTGCTGGCAAAAGACAGCGAAGACCGCGTGAAGATGGACATCGAGCGCGTGAAATACTGGCTGGGTGAAGGCGCGCAGCCGACCGACCGCGTGGCCCGCTTCCTGGAAGCCGCAGGCGTCACCGAAAAGACCGAGCGCAAGAACCTGAAAAAGGCCGAGCCCGGCAAGAAAGCCAAGGCCCGCGCCGCAGAGCGCGCCGCCAAAGCCGCAGCCCCCGCCGAGGCCTGATCCTCCCGGCCCGGCCCGGCATCTGACGCCGGGCCGGACCCTCTTTTCCGACCCCCAATGGGAACCGCAAAGCCATGACTGACAAGATCTGCGTCGGCGCGATTGCCGGGGCCTTCGGGGTCCATGGCGAAGTCCGCCTGAAAAGTTTCTGCGCCGAACCTGTTGATATTGCAGACTATGGCGCGCTTGCGACCGAGGACGGATCGCGCAGCTTCACCATCACGCTGACCCGCCCCGTCGCCGGCGGCCTTGGCGCGCGCATCACGGGCATCGCCACCCGCGAACAGGCCGAAGCGCTCAAGGGCATCACCCTATGGGTGCCGCGATCGGTGCTGCCCTCGCTGCCCGATGACGAATTCTACCATGCCGATCTGATCGGGCTGCAGGTCGTCGATACCGGCGGCGTGACGCTTGGCCGGGTCCGCGCGGTCTTTGACCACGGCGCGGGCGATATTCTGGAGGTCGTGGGCGGCGCCTCGGTGCTGCTTCTGCCCTTCACCCGCGCGGTGGTCCCGACCGTCGATCTGACCGCAGGCCGCATCGTCGCCGACCCGCCCGGTTCCGACGATACGGGCGCCGACGATGTCGGATGACCCGCAGGCGCCCCGCTCTCACGGGCGCCTCGCGGTCCGACCCAGCCTGAAACCGCGCGAGCTGATGGCCGAGCCGCAGGTCGTGGGCGCCTGGACCGCCCGCGTCATCACCCTGTTTCCAGAGGCTTTTCCCGGCATTCTGGGCCTGTCGCTGACCGGCAAGGCGCTGTCGCAGGGGCTGTGGAACCTGCAGACCATCACCTTGCGCGAATTCGGCATGGGCCGCCACCGCAATGTCGATGACACGCCCGCAGGCGGCGGCGCGGGCATGGTGATCCGCGCCGATGTGCTGGACGCGGCGCTTGGCGATGCGGCGCGCGGCCAGCCGCTGCCGGTGATCTACATGTCCCCGCGCGGCACGCCCCTGACGCAGGCCCGCGCGCGCGCGCTGGCGCAGGGCCCCGGCGTGACGCTGATCTGCGGCCGGTTCGAGGGGATCGACCAGCGCGTGCTGGACAAGCACGCCATCGAAGAGGTCAGCATCGGCGATTATGTCCTGACGGGCGGAGAGATCGCCGCTCAGGTCTTGATCGACACGACGGTCCGGCTTATACCGCGCGTGCTGGGGAATCAGGATTCTCTGGCCGAGGAATCCTTTTCCATCGGCAACAGGGGCCTTCTGGAAGCCCCCCAGTTCACGAAGCCTGCCCTTTGGGACGGTCGCGAGATCCCGCCGGTTCTGCTGTCGGGCAATCACGCGGCCATTTCTGATTGGCGCGCCCGTGAGGCCGAAAGGCTGACACAAGAACGTCGCCCCGATCTGTGGCGGGCATATGCGCAAACGCATCTGGACCCGGCAAAGGACCGACAGCGCTCGGGCGCATCAGACCAATCGCGGGGCTACCGCGAGCATGACAAGGAACCAGAGCGATGAACCTGATCGCAGTACTCGAAGCCGAGCAGATCGCTGAGCTTGGCAAGACCATCCCTGACTTCAAGGCCGGCGACACGATCCGCGTCGGCTACAAAGTGACCGAGGGCACCCGCACCCGCGTTCAGAACTACGAGGGCGTCTGCATCTCGCGCCGGGGCGGCAGCGGCATCGCGGCCAGCTTTACCGTCCGCAAGATCAGCTTTGGCGAAGGCGTGGAACGCGTGTTCCCGCTGTATTCGACCAATATCGCCACGATCGAAGTCGTCCGTCGCGGCAAGGTGCGTCGCGCCAAGCTGTATTACCTGCGCGATCGTCGCGGCAAATCGGCCCGTATCGCTGAAAAGACCAATTACCGTCCCCTGTCGGACGCGAAAGCCTGAGACGAGGTCACCCGATGAAAAAAGACATCCATCCCGACTACCACATGATCGAGGTCAAGATGACCGACGGGACGACCTATCAGACCCGTTCGACCTGGGGCGCGGAAGGCGACAGCATGTCGCTGGACATCGACCCGACCTCGCACCCGGCCTGGACCGGCGGTTCGTCCCGCCTGATGGACGCCGGTGGCCGTGTGTCCAAGTTCAAGTCGAAATACGCAGGTCTGGGCTTCTGATCGCAGCCCCCTGCCTGACATTGCAGACGCCGCCCCACCCGGGCGGCGTTTTGCGTTGCACCCCCGCTTTCAGGCCCGCACCTCGCGCATATTGGTATGGCGGCATTTCCAGCCCTTCACCTGCTCATGGGGATGTTGCTGGGCCCATTGCGCGATCTGGGCTTGTCCATGCAGCATGCAGGCCATCATGCCGACATCTTCGGTATAGATCAGGCTGCGGTCGCGGCAGTCGGTGGGGGCCGTGGCAAGGCAGGTGACGAAAAGCAGTTCGATCATGGCACACCTCGGAAGCAGGATAGGCCCTCAGCCTGCCTGCGCGGCCTGCGGATTTCCTGCGTCGAGACGCATTCGCAGACGCCCGGCCATGCGGATGATTGCTGCATAGGCGAAATCAGCGGCAAAAGTCATGCCGCAGTGCAGCATCTGAACGATCCGGTCTGTTCTGACCCGCGAATCACCGGCGCCCATCGGGGGTGGACGCGGCGCGAAACCTCCATTATATCGGCAATCGACGATCATAGAAGGGACTGCCATGCCCGATACAGACATCGCAACACTTGCCAAGGCGCTTGGCCATCCGGCCCGCATCCGCATCCTGCGCCTTTTGCAAGAAAGCCCCGGCTGCATCGGCGGCGAGATCGTGGGCGCCGTGGGCCTTGCGCAATCCACCGTCTCGGAACATCTGCGCATCCTCAAATCCGCAGGCATCATCACCGGCGAGATCGACGGGCCGCGCATCTGCTATGCGCTGGACCCCGCGGCGCTGGTCCCCCTCGCCCGGTTCATCGACGCGCTGCATGCCCCGCAGGGCAGCTGCTGCCTGCCATCCGGAACGGAGACCCCATGAACCTGTTCGAACGCTGGCTGAGCCTGTGGGTCGCGGCCTGTATCCTGGCCGGGCTGGTGCTGGCCAATCTGGTGCCGGGACTGTTCGCGGCGCTTGCGGGGCTGGAATATGCCTCGGTCAATCTGGTCGTGGCGGTGCTGATCTGGGCGATGGTCTATCCGATGATGATCGCCATCGACCTTTCCTCGCTGAAGGCGGTGGGCCGCCGCCCCAAGGGGCTGGTGATTACGCTGGTGGTGAACTGGCTGATCAAGCCCTTTACCATGGCGGCGCTGGCGGTGCTGTTCTTCAACCACCTGTTTGCGGGCTGGATCGACCCGGCCCGCGCGCCGGAATATATCGCCGGGCTGATCCTGCTGGGCGCGGCGCCCTGCACGGCAATGGTGTTTGTGTGGTCGCAACTGACGCGCGGCGATCCGAACTATACGCTGGTGCAGGTCTCGGTGAACGATCTGATCATGGTCGTGGCCTTCGCGCCCATCGTGGCCTTTCTGCTGGGCGTCACCAATATCTCGGTGCCGTGGGAGACGCTGGTCCTGTCGGTGGTGCTGTACATCGTGATCCCGCTGATTGCGGGCACGCTGACGCGCCGGGCGCTGATGGCGCGCGGCGGCGAGGGGGCGGTGGCGGCGTTCACCGCGCGCATCAAGCCCGCCTCGATGCTGGGGCTGCTGCTGACGGTGGTGCTGCTGTTCGGCTTTCAGGGGCAGGTCATTCTGGCGCAGCCGCTGCTGATTGCGCTGATCGCGGTGCCGATCCTGATCCAGTCCTATGGCATCTTTGCGCTTGGTTATGCCTGGGCCTGGGCGTGGAAGCTGCCGCACCGGGTGGCGGCGCCCTGCGCGCTGATCGGCACGTCCAATTTCTTCGAACTGGCGGTGGCGGTGGCGATCGGCCTGTTCGGCCTCAATTCCGGCGCGGCGCTGGCCACGGTGGTCGGCGTGCTGGTCGAGGTGCCGGTGATGCTGTCGCTGGTGGCCTTTGCCAACCGCACCCGCGGCCATTTCCCCGACCCTGACGGAGCCTCTGATGCCTGACGACATGCCTGCCCTTGAGGCCGCCCTGCTGCCCGCCATCGACCATCCGGGCCACAGGCCGCGCATTCTGATCCTGTACGGGTCGCTGCGCGCGCGCAGCTTTTCGCGCCTGTCCGCCGAAGAGGCCGGGCGCATCCTGACCCATCTGGGCGCCGAGGTGCGGTTCTTTCACCCCTCGGGCCTGCCGCTGGTCGATGACAACACCGATGCCAGCCACCCCAAGGTGCAGGAGCTGCGGGCGCTGGTCGCCTGGTCCGAGGGCATGGTCTGGTCCAGCCCCGAACGCCATGGCGCCATGACCGGGCTGATGAAGACCCAGATCGACTGGATCCCGCTGTCCGATGGCGCCGTGCGACCGACGCAGGGCAAGGTGCTGGCGGTGATGCAGGTCTCGGGCGGGTCGCAGAGCTTCAATGCGGTCAATCAGATGCGCATTCTGGGGCGCTGGATGCGGATGCTGACGATCCCCAACCAATCCTCGGTCCCCAAGGCGTTTCAGGAATTCGATGAGGCCGGGCGGATGCGCCCCTCGCCCCTTTATGACCGGATCGTGGATGTGATGGAGGAGCTGGTGAAATTCACCCTGCTGACCCGCGACCGCACCGCGCATCTTGTCGACCGCTATTCCGAGCGCAAGGAAGATGCGCAGGCGCTGATGGCGCGGGTGAACCAGTCGGCGGCAACCTGACCGTCACCAAAGAGTCATGCAAAGTTCACTGGTGATTCTTCTTATTTCCGATATTCAGGAAATATGGAACAGAACCGCGCCGCCCATGCCTTTGCCACCCTCGGCCATCCCGGACGGCTGGCCGTCTTTGCCCTGCTGATGCGATTTGCCCCGCGCGGGGTACGCCCGACCGAGATCGCGCAGGCGCTGGACCTCAAGCAGAACACCCTGTCGCATCACCTGTCGGACCTGACCGCATCCGGTCTGGTCGAGGTGCGGCGTGACGGGCGGTCGCTGTTCTATTCCGTCGATCTTGAGACCACCGAGGCCTTGCTGGGCTATCTGGCGCTGGATCTGGTCCGCGCCCGGCCTGACCTTTTGTCCCCCCTTTTGTCATTCAAGGATACGACCATGTCAGACACCGCTTACAACGTGCTGTTCATCTGCTCGGGCAACTCTGCCCGGTCGATCTTTGCCGAGGCGATCCTGCGCGATCTGGGCGGGAACAAGTTCATCGCCCATTCCGCCGGCACCCGCCCCGGCACCCAGCTGAACCCCTTCGCGCTGGAGGTGCTGAAGCGCAATGGCCATGACGTGGCGCAGATGCGCTCCAAGCATATCTCGGAATTTCAGGCCCAGGGCGCGCCGGTGATGGATTTCGTCTTCACCGTCTGCGACACGGCGGCGGCCGAGGAATGCCCGCCCTGGCCCGGCCAGCCCTTTACCGGCCATTGGGGCCTGCCCGATCCCGTCAAGGCGACGGGCACCGATGCCGAAAAGGCGCTGGTCTTTGCGCAGACCTACGGCGCGCTGCGCCGCCGGATCGAGGCGTTCGTGGCCCTGCCCATGTCCAGCCTTGACCGCATGTCCCTGCAATCGCGCGTCGATCAGATCGACGCCGACGCCCTGAAAGCGGAGTAAGCCATGACGCGGATCGCCCTCAATGGCCTTGGCCGCATTGGCAAGCTGGCGCTGCGTGACCTGATCGACAGCGGCGCCGGCGGTCAGATCGTGCTGCTGAACGACCCCGCGGGCGATGCGGAACAACATGCCCTGCTGATGGAGTTCGACAGCGTGCATGGCCGCTGGCCCACCCCCGTCGCCCATGACGGCAACGGGCTGGTGCTGGACGGCCAGCACATCCGCCTGACCCATGAAAAGACGATCGAGGCGCTGCCGCTGGCCGATCTGGGCGTCGATCTGGTGATCGACTGCACCGGCGTCTTCAAGACCGCCGACAAGATCGCGCCCTATTTCGCGGCGGGCGTGCAAAAGGTCGTGGTCAGCGCCCCGGTCAAGGATGGCGGCGCGCTGAACCTCGTCTATGGCATCAACCATGATCTGTATGATGGCAGCCAGCGGATCATCACGGCGGCCAGCTGCACCACCAATTGCCTGGCGCCCGTGGTCAAGGTGATCCATGAAAATCTGGGTATCCGGCATGGCTCGATCACCACGATCCATGATGTGACCAACACCCAGACCATCGTGGACCGCCCCGCCAAGGACATGCGCCGCGCGCGGTCCGCGCTGATGAACCTGATCCCCACCACCACCGGCAGCGCCACCGCGATCACGCTGATCTATCCCGAACTGACGGGCCGCCTGAACGGCCATGCCGTGCGGGTGCCGCTGCTGAACGCCTCGCTGACCGATTGCGTTTTCGAGGTCGAGCGCCCAACCACCGTGGACGAGGTCAACGCGCTGTTCAAGGCCGCAGCCGAGGGCCCGCTGAAGGGCATCCTGGGATATGAGACGCGGCCCCTCGTCTCGACCGATTACATCAACGATCCGCGCTCGGGGATCGTGGATGCGGGCTCGACCATGGTGATCAACGGCACGCAGGTCAAAATCTATGCGTGGTATGACAATGAATGGGGCTATGCCTGCCGTCTGGCGGATGTGGCCCGGATGGTGGCGGGATCGCTATGACCGCCACGGCCAACCCCCTGCGCGCTTACGGGGCGGTGACGGCGGCCTATTGGGCCTTCATGCTGTCGGATGGCGCGCTGCGGATGCTGGTGCTGCTGCATTTCAACGCCCTGGGCTTTTCGCCCGTGCAGCTGGCCTATCTGTTCGTCTTCTACGAGATCGCGGGCATTGTCACCAACCTTGCAGCGGGCTGGCTGGCGGCGCGGTTCGGGCTGGCGGCGACGCTTTATGCCGGGCTGGGGTTGCAGATCGCAGCGCTGGTGGCGCTGGCGCAGCTTGATCCGGCATGGGGGATCACCGCCTCGGTGGTGTTCGTGATGGCGGTGCAGGGCCTGTCCGGCGTGGCCAAGGATCTGTCCAAGATGTCGTCGAAATCGGCGGTCAAGGTGCTGGCCCCCGCCGAGGATGGCGGGCTGTTCCGCTGGGTCGCGGCCCTGACCGGCTCCAAGAACGCGGTCAAGGGTCTGGGCTTCTTTCTGGGCGCGGCGATGCTGGGTCTGGCCGGGTTCCATGCGGCGATCTGGGCCATGGCGGGGGTGCTGGCGGCGATCCTGCTGGCGGTGGCGCTGTTCCTGCCGCCCGGTCTGCCGGGGCGGATGAAGTCGGCCGAGGGCTGGTCGGGCTGGCGTTCGCGCGATGCGCGGGTGAACCGGCTGTCGCTGGCGCGGATGTTCCTGTTCGGCGCGCGCGATGTCTGGTTCGTCGTGGGCATCCCGATCTATTTTCAGGCCGTCCTGTCGGATGGCACCGCCGAGGGACGGCGCGAGGCGTTCTTTCTTGTCGGGGGCTTCATGGCGCTGTGGATCATCCTCTATGGCGCAGTGCAGGCCGCCGCCCCCCGTCTGCTGGGCGGGCGCCACCAGCCCGAGGCGGCCATCGCCGCCAAGGCGATCCGGTGGGCGGGCTATCTGGTGCCGATCCCCTTCGCGCTGGCCCTTGCCGCGTGGCTGGCCGGGACGCCCGCCGACTGGCTGACCGGCACCATCGTCGCGGGACTGCTGCTGTTCGGCTTTGTTTTTGCGATCAATTCCTCGGTCCATTCCTATCTGATCCTGGCCTTTGGCGCGGCCGAGCGGATCACGCGGGATGTGGGCTTTTACTACATGGCCAATGCGGCGGGTCGCCTGATCGGCACGCTTCTGTCGGGGGTCAGCTATCAGCTGGGCGGGCTGCCCTTGTGCCTGGCGACAGCGGGGGTGATGGCGCTGGCCAGCTGGCTGGCGGCGCGGCGGCTGGCCACGGTCTGAGCGGAAACGGACTTGCCCCTGCCCGGCGAATGCGCCCTGATGCGCCAGACCCGGACAGGAGCCGCAAGATGCCGTTGGACAGCTGGATTGCCTATGTGATCACCTTCGCAGTGATTTCTCTGATTCCGGGTCCAAGCGTGTTCATGGTCATCGGGCAGTCCTTGTCGCGCGGGCCACAGGCGGCGCTGGCCTGTATCATCGGGGATCTCTTGGGCGGTGTGATTGTCATCACCACCTCATATCTGGGGCTGGGGCTGATCCTCGCCTCATCCAGCGCGGCCTTCATGGTCCTGAAATGGGCGGGGGTGGCCTATATGGCCTGCCTCGGCATCATGCAGATCAGGGCGGCGCGACGCCTGACAGCGGCAGGCATGCAGGCACCTGCATCCCATCGGGGCAGCCTTGGCGCGGGGTTTCTGACCGGCGTGCTCAACCCCAAGGCGATCATGTTCTATATGGCGTTTCTGGCGCAGTTCATTGACCCTGCCGCGCCGCAACTGCCGCAATTTCTGCTGCTGATGATGACCTCTGCCGTGATCGTGGCCGCTGTGCTGGGCGGATATGCCGTGCTGGCGGTCAGGCTTGGCGCCAGCCTGCGCGGCCTTAGGGCCCGCCGCAGGATGGGCTATGCCGGAGGCTCTTGCCTGCTGGGGGGCAGCGCGCTGATGGCCGCGCGCTGAGGTCATCCACTCTCACGGGTGAAAACGCGGCGCCCCCCTTCGCTTTCGCGGCGCCGCGGGCTAGATCGGGGGGATGAGCAGCGCATCCCCCGCCCCGACCCTTTCCCCCGATCAGGCCGAAGCCTGGGACGCGCTGGCCGAGTGCTTTGGCGCGGCGGGCATCGACATCATCGCCGAGGAGCTGCACCCCCCGCAAGAGGGCAAGGGCCGTGTCATGGCGGTGATCGGCAAGGCCGGATCGGGCAAGACGCTGCTGCTGTCGCAGGTCACCAAGGCGCTGTTGCAGGCCGGGGTCGAGCTGATCAGCCCCGACTGGGAGGGGCGCCGCCGCAAGGACCGCCGCAGCGTCGCGATTCTGGCGCCGACCAACAAGGCGGCCTTCGTGCTGCGCATGCGCGGTGTGCCTGCGACGACCATCCACCGCATTCTGTATACGCCCGTCTATGACCCAGAATATGAGAAGATCGCCGACTGGCTGACCGAATCCGGCGTGAAGCCGCAGATCGAGGGGATGGATGACGCGGTTCTGGACCGCATCCGGGCCTTTTACGATCAGCACGCCTCGATCCCCGGCGCGCTGGCGGCGGCGGGGCTGCGCGGCTCGGATTTTATCCGGGGCTGGAAGCGGCGCGAAGAGGGCCTGGATGTCGGGCTGATCGACGAGGCCTCGATGCTGGACGAAAAGCAGTTCGAGGATCTGCGCGAGATCTTTCCGGTGCTGATCCTGTTCGGGGATCCGGCGCAGCTGGCCCCGGTGGGCCAGTCGGGCGAAATGGTATTCGAGCGGCTGGCCGCGCCCCAGCGCCTGATCCTCAGCCGCATCCACCGGCAGGCCGATGACAACCCGATCCTTGATCTGGCCCATGCGCTGGCCGATGAGCGGCTGGGCTTTGACGAATTCGAAAGCATGATCCGCGCGGCGGCGCGCCGCGACGACCGCGTGGTCTGGGCCGAGCGGGTGGAAAGCGATCTGATGGCGCGCAGCCCGGTGCTGGTCTGGCGCAATGCCACGCGCATCCGGCTGATCCACGCCTTCCGCACCGCATTCGGCGCGCCGGGCGACGCGCTGCTGGCCGGAGAGCCGTTGATCTGCGACGGGCTGGAGCTGCCGCTGAAGCACCGCAAGAAGCGCATCGACCTTGAGGCGCGCGGTCTGATCAAGGGCGCGCAGGTGGTCTATCTGGGGCCGGGGCGCAAGCCGGGCTTTTCGCGGCTGCATGTGATCGGCGCCGAAGATCCGCGCCTGTCGGCGGCGTCGATCGTGAAGATCGAGATGCCCGACGCGGACGAGCCCTTCATCCCCTATGCCGCGCGGATGGGCGCCGCATTCCTGCATGGCGCGGCGGTGACGATCCACAAGGCGCAGGGCAGCCAATGGCCGCAGGTTCAGGTCTTTGGCCCCGACATCGCCGCCGCCGCCTGGTCCAACCGCAGCGAGGCGGGCGTGCAGCTGTGGAAGCGGCTGACCTATGTCGCCATCACCCGCGCGCAGGAACGTCTGTTCTGGGTGACCAAGGCGCGGCTGGCCCGGCCTGCGGGGCCGCTGAGCATCGACGATCTGGAGGTGCCGGTCGCGCCGCTGGCGCTGGAGCGGGAAGAGGAGTAGCTGCGTCCCGCGAGCGCCGGGGGCGCTTCGCCCCCCGGACCCCCAGAGGATATTTTTCCAAGGCAAAAGGGCGGTGCAGGCTGCTTCCTGAACCAGTGGCGCACCTGCCGTCGCCCTCCGAGGTTATTTGCCGCCAAGGCAAAGGGGTGGGGTCAGGGGTGGCGCAGGCGTTGGTTCAGGGCTTCGGTCAGCGCCTCGGGAGGCAGGCCGGTTTCGCGTGAGAGGCGGATGAGGCCGAAATGGACGCGGGCCAGCGCCTGATAATAGGAGACGAAGGCGTGGTTCATCGTGGCGCCGGTGAGGGCGCCGATGACCGGGGCGGACTGGGCGGCCAGTTTCGGGCCGAGCGCCGCCGCCAGACGGGGCGCGGCCTGCGCGATGAGGCCTTGGGCGGTTTGCCCGGCCAAGGAGATGCCGAGGCTGGAGAGGCCCGGCACAGCGTTGTCGGGGCCGGGACTGCCGGGGCCGGGTGCCGGGCCTGCGGCGGCAAAGATGCGCAGGCATTCAAGGCGCACCTCGTCGCTGTCGGGGTCCAGCCCGTGTTCATCCGCGATGTCCAGCATGGCGCGCATCAGCAGCGTCACCATCACCGGCAGTTCGGCCAGGGCGCCCGCGATGCCGCCCGCGCCGCCCGCCGCGCCCGCAAGCGTGGCGGTCAGGCGGTTGAACCTGTCGCCCCGGCCGCGCATCACGCTGCGGCTGAGGCTGGCCGCGCGGGCCGCCCGCTCCAGCGCGGCGCGGGCGGCGCGGTCAAGCTGGCTGGCAATGGCCTCGGGCAGGCGGGCCGCCCCCGCGCCGCGACTGACCCGCGCGACGATGCGCATCAGCGGGCCCGCCGCATTGCGATAGCGGTGCGCCAGCCGGTCGATCTGGGCATGGACCAGCGGATCGGTGATCGGCGGCAGGATCAGGGGGTGGCGGTCAGTCATGTGCTGTTGGCTCGGGGCTTTCGATCCGGGTGCAGTCGTCCTGCGATGGCTTCGTGGGCGGCGGCAGGTCCGGCAGCGGGTCCGGGACCGCGCGCGTGACCTCTCCTGTCACGTCAACCCATGCGCCGGGATGAAGTTCCAGACCCAGCACCCGGTCGGGGTTGGTCGGCGGCGGCATCTCGACCGCGTCCAGCCGGGAAAAGCCAAAGCGGCTGTAATAGGGCGCGTCGCCCACCAGCAGCACCCGCTGCCAGCCCAGATCGCGCGCGCGGGTCAGGCTGTCGCGCATCAGCATGCCGCCCAGCCCCTCGCCCTGCGCCGTGGGGTGGACCGCGACCGGGCCCAGCAGCAGCACCGGCTGCCCGGCCACGCAAACCGGCCAGTAGCGGATGGCCGCCGTCATCACCCCGCCCTGCCGCAGGACAAGGCACAGATCGGCCACCCGCGCCACGCCCTCGCGCAGCCGGTAGGACGACAACGCCGTGCGCCCCGGCGCAAAGCACAGATCATAGAGCGCCTCGACCTCGGCGGTGTCGGCTGGGGTCTCGGGGCAGATTTCGTACATCGCCGCGCTCCGTTGTTCCGGCGCGCCGTTTATCATGGCTGGAGGGCGGGCGGAACATTGCGCAGCGCCAAAAGCAATGGCAGGTTGGCCCCCGAAACCGACAAGAGGCCGCGCCCCATGTTCTACCGACCCGAAGCCGGACACGGCCTGCCCCATAACCCCTTCAATGCCATTGTGGCGCCACGGCCGATCGGCTGGATCTCGACCCGTGGCGGGATGGGCGACAATCTGGCGCCCTATTCCTTCTTCAATGCGGTCGCCTATGTGCCGCCGCAGGTGATGTTCGCCTCGACCGGCATCAAGCCGGACCGCAACGGCAGCAAGGACAGCGTGGCGCAGATCATCGAGACCGGCGTGTTCTGCGTCAATATCGCCACCGGCAATATGCATGCGGCGATCAATGCCAGTTCCGCCCCCCTGCCCGCCGGGCAGAGCGAGTTCGAGGCGGCAGGGATCGCCTCCGCGCCCTGCACCACCATTGACTGTCTGCGCGTTGCTGATGCGGCGGCGGCGCTGGAATGCCGGCTGACACAGGTGGTGCCGCTGGCGGGCGAGACGAATTTTGCGGTCTTTGGTGTGGTGACCGGCGTGCATCTGCGCGATGATTGCGTCGTCGATGGCCGGTTCGATCCGCGCCCGGCCGGGGGCTGGATCGCGCGTCTCGGCTATCGCGATTACACCGCCGTCACCGACCTGTTCGAGCTGGAACGCCCGAGGTGAGCCGCAGCGTGAAGGACTATATCCGCAGCATTCATGATTTTCCGCATGAGGGAATCATTTTCCGCGACGTGACCACGCTGTTCGCGGATGCGCGGGGGTTTCGCATGGCAGTGGACCAGTTGCTGCATGGCTATGCGGGCGCGCGGATCGACAAGGTGGTGGGCCTTGAGGCGCGGGGCTTTATTCTGGGCGGTGCCGTCGCGCATCAGCTGTCGGTGGGGTTCGTGCCGATCCGCAAGAAGGGCAAGCTGCCCGGCACGGTGATCTCTGAGGCCTATCAGCTGGAATATGGCGAGGCGATCATGGAGATCCATGACGATGCCCTGTCGCCCGGCGAGCGGGTGCTGATCGTGGACGATCTGCTGGCCACGGGCGGCACGGCGGCGGCGGGGATCAGCCTGTGCCAGCGGCTGGGGGCCGAGGTCGTGGGCTGCGCGTTCGTCATCGACCTGCCCGATCTGGGCGGGCGCGCGGTGCTGGAGGGCATGGGCATGCCGGTCCATGCCCTGTGCGCATTCGAGGGCGCATAACGGCCTCCTCAGGCCAGCACGGCGCCGGGGTTCATGATGCCCGCCGGGTCCAGCGCGTGTTTGATCGCACGCATGGCGGCCAGCCGCGCCGGATCGCCCCATCGCGCCAGATCGGCGGCCTTGAGCCGCCCGACCCCATGTTCCGCCGAGAATGAGCCGCCGCGATCGACCACCATCTGGTGGATGCGCCGCGACAGACCGGCGCGCTGGTCGTCATATTCCTCGCGCGCCCGGCGCGGCGCCGGGAACAGGTTGTAATGCAGGTTGCCGTCGCCCAGATGGCCGAAACAGTTGACCCGCATATCGCCCTGCGCCGCGATCATGGCGCCTGCGTCGCGGATAAAGCCCGCCACTTCGGACAAAGGCAGGCTGACATCATGGCTGGCGATGGCGCCGACATGGCGGTTCGCCAGCGGGATATGTTCGCGCAAGGCCCACAGATCCGCCGCCTGCCGCCCCGATTGCGCAATCACCCCGTCATGGACCAGCCCGGCCCCGGACGCCGCCGTGAACAGACCCTCAAGCGCCGTGTCGGCAGACAGGCCCGCAGGCAGGCCGACCTCGATCAGGACCAGCCAGTCGGGGGCGGGGGCAAAGGGCTGGCGCATCTCGGGGAAGGCTTCGGCCAGAAAGCGCAGCCCCTGCCCCGCGATCAGCTCGAACGCGGTCACGCCACCGGCCATGCGCGCCTGCGCCAGCGACAGCAGCGACAGCGCCGCCTCGGGGCTGTCCACGACCAGCAGCGCCACGCCCGTCTCATCCGGCACCGGCGCCAGCACCAGCGAAGCGGCGGTGATGATCCCCAGCGTGCCCTCGGCCCCGATCAGCAGGTCGCGCAGGTCGTATCCGGTGTTGTCCTTGCGCAGCCGTTTCAGGTCGTGCATCACCTCACCCGAGGGCAGCACCGCCTCGATCCCCAGACACAGCGCGCGGGCATTGCCATAGCGCAGCACGTTCACGCCGCCCGCATTGGTCGACAGCACGCCACCGATCTGGGCCGAGCCCTGCGAGGCCAACGACAGCGGGAACTGCCGCCCCACACCCGCCGCCGCCTCGCGCGCGGCCTGCAAGGTGGCGCCCGCCTCGGCGATCATCACGCCTTCGTCGGGATAGGTGGCCCGGATGGCGGTCATCCGTTCCAGCGACAGGATCAGCGGCGCGGCGCCGTCTGGCTTGATCTGGCCGCCGACCAGCCCGGTGCCGCCGCCACGCGGCACGACCGGCACGCGGGCCTCGGCGCAGGCGCGGATCACGGCGGCGCATTCCTGTGCGTCGCGGGGGGCTGCGACCAGCCCGGCCTGACCGTGATAGCGGCCGCGCGGTTCCTGCGTATAGGCGGGCGAAACCTCGCGCAGAACGCCCGCAGGCAGGCGCGCGGCCAGGCGGTCATCGGCGGGATTCAGGAGCATCTCAGCGCACATCGGTCCGGCCCCTTCGATCGCTGCGCAGATTGGCGAACAGCACATGGTTGCGCCAGCGCCCGTCGATCTGCAGATAGCTTTGCGCCACGCCCTCGTATTTGAAGCCCGACTTTTCCAGCACCCCGCGCGAGGCGGCGTTTTCGGGCAGGCAGGCAGCCTCGATCCGGCTCAGGTCCAGCGTGGTAAAGGCGTAATGCACCAGCACGCCAAGCGCCTCGCGCATATAGCCGTGGCGCGCATGGGGCTGGCCGATCCAGTAGCCGACCGTGCCCGATTGCGCCGGACCGCGGCGGATATTGTCCAGCGTCACCGCCCCCAGCAACGCGCCATCCGACCGCCGCGTGATGAACAGCGGAAAGGCCGAACCCGCGCGGCTGGCCCGCGCCGCCCAGCCCACGCGATTGGTGAAACTTTTGCGCGACAGGTGGTCTGTGGACCAGACCGGCTCCCACGGGGTCAGGAAATCGCGGCTTTCCTGGCGCAGCCCGGTCCAGGCGTTGAAATCCGAATGCACGGGCAGGCGCAGCACGATCCGCTCGGCATCCAGCCGGACCGGACGGCGCCTGAGCAGCATCACGCAGCCAGCCTGCGCGCCAGAGCCTCGCGCGTGGGGGCGCCGTCGACGGGGCCATACAGCGCCATCGCAGGCCGCGCCCCCGCGATCATCGTCTCGCCATGCGCGCGCAGATCGGCCAGCGTGACGCTGGCGATGCGCTCGGCCACCTCGGCGGGATCGGGGACGCGGCCCCAGATCGCCAGCGTGCGGGCCATGCGTTCGGCCTGCGCCGAGGGGCTTTCCAGACCCATCAGCAGGCTGGCCCGCAGCTGCGCGCGGGCGCGGGCCAGCTCGGCCTCGGACATGTCTTCGGTCGCGCGCTTCAGTTCATCAATGGTCAGGTTCGCCAGATCGGTCAGATCCTCGGCGCCCGTGCCCGCATAGATGGTCAGCATGCCGGTATCGTCGTGAAAGCCCGACTGTGCAAAGATCGTATAGCACAGCCCGCGTTCCTCACGGATCTTCTGGAACAGGCGCGAGGACATGCCGCCGCCAAGCGCCGAGGAAAAGATCTGCGCGGCATAGAAATCCGGCGCCAGATAGCCCGGCCCCTCGAAGGCCAGTGCGAAATGGGCCTGTTCCAGCGGCTTGACATGCCGGGTCTCGCGGCCGGACCAGCGGGCGGGCTCGCGGTCGGGCTGGATCACCGGCGACAGGTGACCAAAGGCGGTCTCGGCCAGCCGCAGGATGCGGTCGTGATCGACCGCGCCCGCCGCCGAGACGACCATCTGACCCGGCCCGTAATTCTCGGCCACAAAGCCCGACAGATCGGCGCGCCCGAAGCTGCTGACGCGTTCGACCGCCCCCAGAATGGCCCGCCCGATCGGCTGATCGGGATAGGCGGCCTCTTGCAGCCAGTCAAAGATGATGTCGTCAGGCGTGTCCATGGACTGCCCGATTTCCTGCAGGATCACGCCACGCTCGACCTCGATCTCGCGGTCGTCAAAGACCGGGTTCAGCACGATGTCGGAAATCACGTCGAAGGCCAGATTGACGTCATCTTCCAGCACGCGGACGTAATAGGCCGTCGCATCGCGCGAGGTATAGGCGTTGATATAGCCGCCCACATCCTCGATCGCCTCGGCAATCTGCAAGGCGGAACGGTTCGCGGTGCCCTTGAAGGCCATATGTTCCAGGAAATGCGCGATACCGTTCTGTTCGGCGCGCTCATTGCGGCCACCGGCATTGACCCAGATGCCAAGGGCCGCGGAATGCAGGCCCGGCATATTGCGGGTCACGACCCTCAGGCCATTGGGCAAAGTCGAGATAACGGGTGCGGTCACTGTGTCCTCCGGTCGAGGATCAGCGACTTAAGCGCATCCACGTCGTTTTCAACCCGCGTCACGCGTTCGGGCAGATCGAACAGACCGGCCATATGCGGCGGCAGGTCCGGGCGCAGGCCGATGGCGCGTTCGACGGCATCGGGGAATTTCGCCGGATGGGCGGTGGCCAGCGTCACCATCGGCACGCCCGGCTCCAGATGGCGTTCGGCCACGGCCACGCCGATGGCGCTGTGCGGGCACAGAACCTCGCCGGTTTCGTCGCGCGTGCGGGCGATGGTAGCCAGCGTTTCCTCTTCGCTGACCCGGCCCGACAGAAACTCGTCGCGCAGCGTTTCCAGCGCGCCCTGGCTGATGGCGAAGCCGCCGGATTTCAGCTCGTCCATCAGTTGACGGATGGCGCCGGCATCGCCGCCATAGGCCAGATACAGCGCCCGTTCAAAGTTCGAGCTGACCTGAATGTCCATCGACGGGCTGATCGAGGGCTCGACCTCGCCCACCCGGTAGTCGCCCGTGGTCAGCGCGCGGTGCAGAATGTCGTTCTGGTTGGTGGCCACGATCAGGCGGCGGATCGGCAGACCCATACGGCGCGCGATGCTGCCCGCAAAAATGTCTCCGAAATTGCCGGTGGGCACGCAGAAATCGGTGGGCCGCATGCCAAGGCTGGCGGTTGCGGTGAAGTAATAGACGATCTGCGCCACCACACGCGCCCAGTTGATGCTGTTCACGCCCGCCAGCCCGACCTGATCGCGGAAACCGTGGTCGTTGAACAGATCCTTCAGCCGCGCCTGACAGTCGTCGAAATGCCCGGTCACGGCCAGCGCATGGACATTGGCGGCGGGCGGCGTCGTCATCTGGCGGCGCTGGACTTCGCTGACGCGGCCATGCGGATACATGATGAACACGTCCACATTGTCGATGCCCCGGAACGCCTCGATCGCCGCCGAGCCGGTATCGCCCGAGGTCGCGCCGACGATGGTGACCCGCTGCCCCGAGCGTTTCAGCGCAATCTCGAACAGTTGCGCGATCAGCTGCATCGCAAAGTCTTTGAACGCCAGCGTCGGGCCGTGGAACAGCTCCAGCAGGTGATGGCCCGGCGCCAGTTGCACCAGCGGCGCGCGTGCGGCATGGGCGATGCGGCCATAGGCCCGGTCGATGGCGCCGCGCAGTTCCTCGTCGGTGAAACAGTCGCCGGTGAAGGGGCGGATCACCCGGAACGCGACCTCTTCATAGGGCAGGCCGTCCAGCGTCTCCAGACCCTCGAATGCCGGGATCGTCTCGGGCAGATAGAGGCCGCCGTCGCGCGCCAGCCCCGACAGCATGGCCTGTTCAAAGTCGAGTGTCGGGGCCTGCCCCCGCGTCGAGACGTAACGCATCGGATGTCCTTTAATAGCTGCGCTGCCTGATACGCCAGATCAGCGCCAGTGTCATCACCGCCCATGTGGCCGCGATCAGGAACCACTGCATCGCATAGGACAGGTGGTTGTTCGGGATCCCCTCGACCGCGACGGGGATCGGCAGGGCGCCCTGATTGTCACCGGCGATATGGCTGGCGACGACCAGCACCGGCTGCGTGTCCAGCGCCGCCGCCATCGCATCGACATCGCGGGCAAACCAGATGTTCTCGTCCAGATTTGGCGCGGGGGTCGAGCTGCTGGCATCCTGCGGCCAGTGCAGATTGCCCGTCACCTGCAGGCGCACCGGAGGGCGATCCACCCGGCGCGTCTGTTGCGGCACAAAGCCGCGATCCACCAGAATCGCGCGACCGTCATCGGTGATGAAGCGCGAGACGATCTGATAGCCCGCGCCCTGTTCGCGGGTATGGGACAGCACGTCGATCTCGGCGCCGGTGGTGGTGCCGCTGACCGTCACCGGCAGGTATTTCATCGATGGATCAATCACGTCGGGCAAGGGCACGGGCTCGGCGTTGATGCCTGCGGTGATCTCGGCCAGCAGCCCCTCTTTCCAGTCGCGGCGGTCCAGCTGCCACAGACCCAGCTGGATCAGAAAGCCGCAGCCGACAATGCCAAGGATCAGGGGAAACAGATAGCGGCGCATGGAACGCTCCGGGTCAACGGGCCGCGGGGCCCAACGAAAAACGCGCGGGGATGTCCCCGCGCGCCGGTGTCCGGTGGTGGCGGGGTCAGCTTCCCCAGACGTAGATGACGGCGAACAGGACCAGCCAGATCACGTCGACAAAGTGCCAGTACCAGGCGGCGGCCTCGAAGCCGACATGCTGGTTCTGGGTCATCTGGCCCTTCATGAAGCGATAGAGGCAGACGGCCAGAAAGATCGTGCCGATGATGACATGCAGACCGTGGAACCCCGTGGCGATGTAGAAGGCCGAGGCATAGGCCGTATCGGCCAGACCGAATGCCGCGTGGCTGTATTCATAGGCCTGCAGGCCGGTAAAGATCACCCCCAGCGCGACGGCGATGGCCAGACCGTTGATGGCCACCTTGCGGTCGCCCTCATGCGCCCAGGCATGGTGCGCCCAGGTCACCGCCACGCCCGACAGCAGCAGGACCAGCGTGTTGATGAACGGCAGGTGCCACGCGTCGAAAGTGACGATCCCCTCGGGCGGCCAGACGCCATCCCGCAGGGGGCTTTCCTCGCCCATCGGATACAGCGCGTGCTTGATGAAGTTCCAGAACAGCGTGACGAACAGCATCGCTTCGGAAATCACGAACAGGATAAAGCCGTATTGCAGGCCCAGCCGCACGACCGGCGTGTGGTCGCCCTGCTCGCCCTCGCGGACGACATCGGCCCACCAGGCAAAGCTGACATAGGTGGTGGCGACCAGACCGATGGCGAACATCCACGGCCCGGTGATCGGCTGGCCGAACAGCGTGACCTCGCCGGTCATCCATGCGACGGCGCCGAACAGCATGACGAAAACCGCCACCGACGCCAGGAACGGCCAGATCGAGGCCGGAAGAATATGGTAATCGTGGTTCTTAGCATGCGCCATGGCGGATCCCCGTCGGCTCCCTCGAAGTCTGTTCAGTTGATGGTCTGGTCCGGCGCCGTGTCAAGCGCTGCGCGCCGGGGCTCGGTCCGGTGGAAGGTATAGGACAGCGTGATGTCTCGCACCCAGCTGGCGTCGCGGTCATTCACGATCGCCGGATCGACATAGAAGCTGACCGGCATCTCCATGCGCTCACCGGGTTGCAGCGTCTGCTCGGTAAAGCAGAAACACTCGATCTTGTCGAAGAAATAGCCCGAGACCTCCGGCGCCACATTATAGCTGGCAGTGCCGGTGATCACCTCATCCGAGTTGTTGACCGCCTCGTAAAAGGCCAGCCCGTTCTCGCCGATGCGCAGATCCATGCGGGTCTGCATCGGGCGGAAGGTCCAGTCGAGGTTCGGATCGGTATTGGCGTCAAAGCGCACCCGCACCATCTCGTCCAGCATCTCGTCGGGCGCACCCGCCGAAATCTGCGTGGTGCCGCCAAAGCCGGTGACGCGGCAGAACCAGTCGTAGAAGGGCACCGCCGCCCAGGCCAGCGCGCCCATGGTGACGACGACGCCGACCAGCATGGTGGCCGTGCGGCCTTCGGGGCTGAGGCGTTTCATCATGGGGCGACCTCCTCGGTGGTATCAGTGACGGGCGCGGGTTCGTCGGGCAGCAGGGTCACGCGGGGCTGGTGGTCGAACGCCTCCAGCATGCCGCCCTGCTGCACCTTCACCACGGTCAGTGCAAAGACCAGCGCGACAAAGCCGATCAGCACGATGCCAAGACCGACATTGCGCGACCTGCGGCGCCCGTGAAGTTCATGTTCGGGTTGCAAAGGCATTACCATGTTCCCATCCAGTTCTGGACCAGCAGCGCAAGGAAATGCAGGAACAGATAGGTCAGCGACAGTTTGAAGACCCGCTTTTCCGTCGCAAATCCATCCGCCCGCGCCGCATCCTCGTGGCGGCGCAGCACCTGCCAGCCGCCGCGGATAAAGGCCGCGTTCAGCACCAGCGCCACCGCCAGATACAGCGGCCCGCCGACCGAGGTCAGCCCCAGCCCAAGCGAAAAGCCCGCCAGCACCAGCGTATAGGCAAAGATATGGCGCCGCGTCACCGCCCGGCCATGGGTGACGGTCAGCATCGGCACGCCGGCATCCTTGTAGTCGTCGCGCATGAACAGGGCCAGCGCCCAGAAATGCGGCGGCGTCCAGAAAAAGATCAGCGCGAACATCAGCAGCGATTCGATGCTGACGCCTCCGGTCGCGCAGGCCCAGCCGATCATTGGCGGAAAGGCCCCCGCCGCGCCGCCGATCACGATATTCTGCGGCGTCCAGCGCTTCAGCCAGATCGTATAGACCACGGCGTAGAAAAAGATCGTGAAGGCCAGAAACAGCGCCGCGAACCAGTTCGCGACCAGCCCCAGCATCATCACCGAGATGACCGACAGCGCCAGCCCCAGACCCAGCGCCTCGCCGCGCTGAATGCGGCCCGAGGGGATCGGACGCGACTGCGTGCGCCGCATCACCGCATCAATATCGCTGTCATACCACATGTTCAGCGCGCCCGAGGCACCGCCGCCAAGCGCGATGAACAGCACGGCGCAGAACGCCAGAAACGGATGCACATCGACCGGCGCGATCCACAGCCCGACAAAGGCGGTGAACACGACCAGCGACATGACCCGCGGCTTGAGCAGCGCGACATAATCGCTGAACTCGGCCTCGGGGGCGCTTTCACAGGCGTTGATATCGGTCATCGCGCGGTCATGGTCCTTCCTTGGCCGGGACAGGCGCCCCGGCCTGGGTGGCAAGATTAGTCGGCGCGGGCCAGCGTGACCTCGGCGCCTGCATCAAGGCGCGCGGTCTGCGGCGCCTCGTCTTCCAGCGTGCCGCCCTGATCGGCGATCCATGCGGCATAGACCTCGGGGCTGACGGCTTTGACGACGATCGGCATGTAGGCGTGGTTGATGCCGCACAGCTCGCTGCACTGGCCGAAATAGGTGCCTTCCTGCTCGACCGCAAACCACGCCTGGCCGATGCGGCCCGGAACGGCGTCCTGCTTGATGGCAAAGGCCGGGATCGTCCACGAGTGGATCACATCACTGGCCGTCACCTGCAGCAGCACGGTCTGGCCCACCGGCACGACCATCGCAGTGTCGGTCGCCAGCAGGTATTCATCGGGGGCATAGCCGTAATCGGCCAGTTCATCCTCGGCCAGCATCAGCGCGTCGAAGGTGATGCCATTGTCGGGATATTCATAGGTCCAGTACCACTGGTGCCCGGTGACCTTGACGACCACGTCCGGGCTTTCCGGCATTTCCTGGCTGCGGAACAGGATCGGCAGCGAGAACGCCCCGATCGCCACCAGGATCAGCACCGGCGCCAGCGTCCATGCGATCTCCAGCGGGGTGTTGTGCGTGAACTTGGCCGGAACCGGATTCGCCCGCGAATTGAAGCGGAAGATCACGACCAGCAGCAGCACGCAGACCAGAATGGTCACCGCAGTGATGATATACAGCACAAAGTGGTCCAGCCATTGCTGATCCCGTGCCAGTTCGGTGGACGCAGGCTGGAACCCCATACCGCGCGCCACAGGTTTGCCGATCGTGGGCAATTCGCCCAACACATCCTGCGCCAGCGCAGCGCCCGTCAGCATGCCCGCCGCAGCGAACCCCGTAGCTGCCGCGACTGCACGGCGAATCATCGCTCTTGCCATCATTCCATCCCGTTGCGTTGGCCCGGCCTCAACAGCCGCAGGGGCGGCCAGCAGGCTGCCCCTTTTCCTTTCACAGTGACCGTTCTATGACCATAACTCGCCCCTACGGGCAAGTCATACCTATCGAAAACCCGACAAATTGGGAACGCGACGCGGTGCCGCGCGCATCCCCAGGGAGGCCAGATGACCCGCGCGACCTTCGATCCCTTTGCCGATCACCTCGACCGCGACCGGGCGCTGGCCATCCTGCGCGACGCCGTTTCGGGCGCCGAGGATGGCGAGCTGTTTCTGGAACGCAGCCATGCCGAATCGCTGACCTTCGATGACGGGCGGTTGCGCAATTCCAGCTATATGGCCGGACAGGGCTTTGGCCTGCGGGCCGTCCGGGGCGAGGTGACGGGCTACGCCCATTCCACCGAAATATCCGAGGCTGCACTGCGCCGCGCCGCAGAAACCGCGCGGCTGGCGGTGGGTGCGGGCGGTGGCACGCTGGCGCAGGCCGCCGCCATGGCGCCGGTCGCGCTCTATCCCGCGATCGACCCGGCGCAGGGCATCAGCATCGCCGCCAGGATCGAGGTTCTGCGCGCCATCGACGACTATGCCCGCAGCCTCGATCCGCGGGTGGTGCAGGTCACGGCCAGCATCGGCTCCAGCCTGCAAGAGGTGGCGATCCTGCGCCCCGAGGGCGGGCTGGCAACCGACATCCGCCCGATGACGCGACTGAATGTCGCAGTGATCGTCGAGAACAACGACCGCCGCGAATCCGGCAGCGCGGGCGGCGGCGGGCGCGTCTCGCTGACCGGGCAGATGGAGCCCGCGCATTGGCGCGCGCTGGTCGATGAGGCGCTGCGGATCGCGCTGGTCAACCTGCGCTCGGTCGCGGCACCTGCCGGGGCGATGGATGTGGTGCTGGGGCCGGGCTGGCCGGGCATCCTGCTTCACGAGGCCGTAGGCCACGGGCTGGAGGGCGATTTCAACCGCAAGAAGGCCAGCGCCTTCGCCGGGCTGATGGGCCGTCGCGTGGCCGCCCCCGGCGTCACAGTGGTCGATGACGGCACCATCCCCGACCGTCGCGGCAGCATCAATATCGACGACGAGGGCACGCCGCCCGCCCGCAACGTGCTGATCGAGGACGGGATTCTGGTGGGCTACATGCAGGACCGCCAGAACGCGCGGCTGATGGGCGTGGCGCCCACGGGCAACGGGCGTCGCGAAAGTTTCGCGCATGTGCCGATGCCACGCATGACCAACACCTACATGCCCGGCGGCGATGCCGATCCGGCGGCGATTCTGGCCGATCTGCGCGACGGCATCTATGCGGTGGGCTTTGGCGGCGGTCAGGTGGACATCACCAACGGCAAGTTCGTGTTTTCCTGCACCGAGGCCTATCGGGTGAAGAACGGCGTGATCGGTGACCCCGTGCGCGGCGCGACGCTGATCGGGGATGGCGCCACCGCCCTGCAACAGGTGCGCGCCATCGGCAACGACATGTCGCTGGACCCCGGCATCGGCAATTGCGGCAAACAGGGCCAATGGGTGCCGGTCGGCGTGGGCCAGCCGACGCTGATGATCGGCGGTCTGACGGTCGGTGGCTCGGCCAGCTGACCGGCTGCGCCGTAAAAATCCCCGCGGCAGGCGGCCCCCGCTAACCGCCTGTTAACCTCCCCTGCCTTATCCAGTGAGTCGGATGAGACGGAGGCGACATGACAACCGGGCTCGCATTCAATGGCACCCCCACCCCCACACCTGCGACGAAGGATGACGACCTCGCCATTCTTCGTCTCATCCGCTCGCGCCGGGTGGGGCCTGCGACATTTCACCGGCTGATGGCCGAACATGGCAGCGCGGCCGAGGCGCTGCGCGCCCTGCCACAGATCGCAGCCGAGGCGGGGATCAACGATTACGAATGCTGCCCCGAAGGCGTGGCCGCCGCCGAACTGTCGGCCGGACGGCGGGCCGGGGCGCGCCTGATCCGCTGCGACCAGCCCGGCTATCCGCCCTCGTTGCGCCAGATCGACGGGGCGCCGCCGGTCCTGTGGGTGCGGGGCGATCCGGCCTGGCTGGCGCGCGATGTGGTCGCGGTGATCGGGGCGCGCAATGCCTCGTCGCTGGGGCTGCGCATGGCGCGGGGGATGGCTGCGGGGCTGGGCGAGCAGGGGCTGGTCGTGACCGCAGGGCTGGCGCGCGGCATTGATACGGCCGCCCATAACGCGGCCCTGCCCACCGGCACCATTGCCGTGATGGCGGGCGGCGTCGATGTGATCTATCCCGCCGAGAACGCCATTCTGGCCGCGCAGATCGCCGAGCGGGGCGTGCTGGTGTCGGAACAGCCGCCCGGCACCGAACCCGCCGCACGGCATTTCCCGACCCGCAACCGGATCGTGTCGGGCCTGTCGCGGGCGGTCGTGGTGATCGAGGCCGCGCATCGCTCGGGGACGCTGATCACGGCGAAAAACGCGCTGGATCAGGGGCGCGAGGTGATGGCGGTGCCGGGCCACCCGATGGATGCCCGCGCGGCGGGCTGCAACGCGCTGATCCGCGACGGCGCGATTCTGGTGCGCAGCGCCTCGGATGTGATCGACGCGCTGCGTTCGGCCCCCATATCGCCCGTCCCGCAGGCCGGACCAGAGCAGCAACCCGCTCCGGCGACGGTCCGGTGCCTTGCCTCGCCGGGCGACCCGGCCCCGGTGCGCCCGCGCGGCGATACCGGCGGCCCGGTCCATATCGAGGCACGGATCCTGTCGCGCCTGTCGCCCTCTCCGACCGAGGAAAACGACCTGATCCGCGACCTTGGCGTTCCGGCAGCCGTCGCCAGCGCCGCGATCCTGTCGCTGGAACTGCAGGGGCGGCTGACGCGGATGGCGGGCGGGCGCGTGGCACTGTGCTGAGGCAGTCCCCGGCGGGGCCATTTACCACGACCCGTTGACAGCACCCCGCCCGGCACCCATGTTGCCGCCCCATTGCAGTCGCCCGAGGAATCCATGCCCGTCGTCGTCGTCGAATCTCCGGCCAAGGCCAAAACGATCGAGAAATATCTG
>NZ_JBKBVD010000100.1:0-3850 GCF_046289755.1 Paracoccus sp. (in: a-proteobacteria)
AGTTCCATCACCAGCACGGTGGCGACGACGATCAGGAAATTGGTCATGCGCGGGTCCCTTTCTTCTGGGTCGCCTTGGCGCGGGTGCGGGGCAGGCGCCACCACGGCACGGTGGGATACAGGTGATGTTCGTGATGATAACCGCCAAAGTGAAAGCAGGTCAGCAGCGACACAGGGTCGCTGATCCGTGACGAGCGCGCATTGTGGCGGTCGGGAAAGACATCATGGCCCGGACGGTGCGGCAGCCAGGTGCCGAACACGAACAACTGCACCGAGGCCAGGATCGACGGCAGCGGCCAGAACACGACATACATCCAGCGATCGCCCAGGATAAGCGCATAGGTGGTCACGATGACCGGCAGCAGCAGCCCCTCGCGCCAGCCGAAATAGGTCGCGATGAACCGCCCATACCAGCGCACAGGGCCGCCATGGTCGAAATCGGGGTCGTCATCGGTGCCCGCATGGCGGTGGTGGGCCATGTGCTTGACGATCATCTTGCGCCACGAGAACCCGGCATAAAGCCACAGGACCAGCTGTCCCATCGCCGCATTGGCGCGGGGTCGGCCCGGCACGACCGATCCGTGCATCGCATCATGGGCGATGATGAACAGCCCCACCGACAGCCAGGTCAGCGCGAGGAAATTCACCGCCGCCAGAACCGGATGGGCCACCGCGTCCAGAAACCACAGCGCGTGGACATGCAGCCCCAGCCAGGCCAGGATGATGGCGCCGGAGACGGTCAGGCTGGTGGCCGTCAGATCGGCCTTGGGCAGGGCGTGGTCGGTCATCATGATCCCCTGGTCCGGCATTGGCCGCAGGCTACAGCCCCGCGCCGCCGGTTTCCATCCCCGATGCTTGCGACCATTGGCCGCCCGGACCCGCCTCCAGCAAAGGCGCGCGGCGCAGGGCGGCCAGATCGGCCGAGCCGGTGCAGAACATCGCGATGCGCAGCTGGGCGATGACATCGGACAGATGCTCGGCCAGCGCCTCGGCGCTGTCGCGGGCGGCGGGCAGGGCGCGGGCGGCCTGTCCGGCCAGATCGGCCCCCAGCCTGATCGCGCGCGCCGCGTCCAGCCCGTGCCGCACGCCGCCCGACCCGATCAGGACCTGGCCCGCGCCCATCATCGGCGCGATGGCGCGCAGCGCGTCGGTCGTGGGAATGCCCCAGTCGTGGAAGGGGGCCGCCAGCGCGCGCAGGCGGTTGGGGCCGCGCTCGGCCTCGACCCGCGCCCAGCTGGTGCCGCCGACACCCGCGACGTCCAGGATGGTGACGCCCGCCTCCAGCAGCCGCCGGGCCAGAGGGGCAGAGAGGCCCGCGCCGACCTCCTTGACGCCCAGGGGGACGGGCAGGGCGGCCGCCAGCGCCTCGATCCGCGCCAGAAGGCCCGAGAAATCGCGGTCGCCGCCGTCCTGGATCGCCTCCTGCAGCGGGTTCAGATGCAGGATCAGCGCATCGGCCCCGATCATGTCCACCGCCCGCTGCACCTGCGCCAGATCAAAGCCATAGTTCAGCTGGACCGCGCCGATATTGCCCAGGATGGGGATGTCGGGGGCTCGCGCCCGCAGGCTGGCGCCCAGGCCGCCATTGCCGCCCGCCTCGACCGCGATTCGCTGAGAGCCGACCGACAGGGCGATGCGGTGATGCGCGCAGGCCTCGGCGATGTGCAGGTTGATGCGCTCCGCCTCGTCCGGGCCTCCGGTCATGGCCGAGATCAGCAGCGGCGCGTCCAGGCTGCGGCCCAGGAACCGCGTGCCGCAGTCTATGGTCGCCATGTCCAGCTCGGGCAGGGCGTGATGCAGAAAGCGGACCTGGTCAAAGCCGCTGTCCAGCCGGTGCTGCGCGCCCCGCCCCTCGGTCACGATGCGCAGATGATCCGATTTGCGCCGAGAGATGTCCGTCATGCCCTGCCATCCGTTTGTATGGTCCCACTATCATGCGAAACCGGCCCGCCTTCCACCCCCGGCGCAACGGGACCAACTGTCGCGTCCCGCAGTGCGTGGGGTTCGTGACGTTCCACCGACGACTTGGCGCGGCACGACCGGGGCAACATGATGATTAGGTTGACCTGACATGGCTGCCCGCGTCGTGCGGTCGGTTCTGGACAGCGCAGCCGGGCAGGTCCGTCGGCGTTGACAAGGGACGGGCGCGGCGATGCCCCGCCGGGGCCGTGCCATTGCTGTCCCGCAGAGGGCCTTTCCTTCATCGGCGGTAGATGCGGCGATGTGCCTTCGCAGATCTCTTTGTCGGCGTGCCGGATGCCTGCCTGCCACCGGCAACGGCTGCCAAGCGGGCCGGGCTTGTGCGCAGGTCTGCCAGGTCTTGGATGTCGCGCTCTGATCAGAGCGATGAGTCTCCCGACCGGGACAGGTTTGTCGCGGGTCGCCAGGCGGCGTCTGATTATCCAGGACGCGCTGCTTGGCTTGCGTGCCGTATCCTGAATACCCAGTGATTTGCGTGTTGCGGGAATGGTCCCTTTCGGTTTGTGAACGAAAGATCGCCAGTGTCGCCGGAGTAGCGCGGACCCAGGATATCGTCTCGGCAGAGGCGGTATGCTGGGGGTAACCTCCGCTCCGTGAGTTTTTCGAACCTTCGGCGTTCTGTCGTCAGCCATGCACAGATGAAGGTGTGTTGGCACAGGCGGTCGAAGCCAGTGACCACCTGACGATGTGCCGACAGCCGTATGCAGCAAGGCCCCCTGGACGGGGTGGGTGACGGTGATGTGTCCGGACCGGGGCTGACAAAACGCTGCCCGACATTGCAGTCCTGCGCCATGGCATACCATTTCGCCTCCGTTGCCGGGGAGGATCAGGACTTAGCATGGGGAGACCGGCTCAACACCCACGGTCAGCTCAAGCGTAGCGGGGCCATCTGAAAAGGCCGCCGACTGAGTTGATAAGGAAGCCAATTCCGTGTCCACGGACCCGACCCAAGCTTAGGCACGTCGCTACGGAAATTTTCCACGTCTCGTATTCTTCAGAATGGTGGCCATGGTCCCCTCACGTTCCGCTTGGATCCGGTGCCGCATCCTGAGCCTCGGCCACTGCAGATCCTGCTCAACGAGGCGACCTTTGATTACCCTCGAAAGATGTCCAGAAAAGCCCTTGCCCCCTCTTCCCGACATCCATATACGAGGCGGCGGAGATGTGGCCGAGTGGTCGAAGGCACACCCCTGCTAAGGGTGCAGGCCCGAAAGGGTCTCGAGGGTTCGAATCCCTTCGTCTCCGCCACTGCCATTTTCCAGTCTGTTCATATTACAGTAGTTTCTGGTCTCGGCCGGCCGCGGGGTAGCGATCGGGGTAGCATTGCATCTTCGTGGACTCCTGATCGTTCCCGGCTACAGATAAGTGTCCGGACCGGCTAGTGAAAGTCAGGACCGAGATGTGCGTTCTCACCTGAGAGATCCACTTCCACAGCAACGCTCTCCTCTTTCAACCTTGTTTGCACAAAGTTCCTGAGTTGGCCCATCGACAACAAGCGCGGCTCGCCACTCTGCGTCAGGAAGGCCGCGACCATGATCTCAGGGTTTCGTGCCGACAGCGTCGCGATCCGCTCCAAGCTTTGGGTCCCCGGGGTCGCGAGCGCCCGGAGGCATTGCGGTGTCAGGACGAGCACCACATCGGCATGTCCTGCCACGTCGGGACCGGACCCCACGAAGTTGCTCCAGAGCGCTGCTGCCCGCTGGCGCAGGGATTGGTCTTCGGCAAGGCAGACTGGCCTGCATCCCCGCATCCTATGTGTTTGATCCCACGGTTTGATGGTGAGATCCTTTCAAAGGAATGGAGGGATGCCCTATGGGACAGGTTCGTCATGGAAGCGCCACGACCACGCACGCCGTCAGAGCTGCAATACA
>NZ_JBKBVD010000051.1:0-23833 GCF_046289755.1 Paracoccus sp. (in: a-proteobacteria)
CCGACAGGCGCCCGCCGGTCTGGCTGAGGCGCGTGTCATAGCCCTGCGGCAGGTCCAGAATCATCTGATGCGCATCCGCCGCCTGCGCCGCGCGGACCACCTGTTCGGGGTCGGGCGCGGTCGCCAGCCGGGCGATATTCTCGGCCACGGTGCCGTCGAACAGGGTCACCTGCTGGGGCAGGTAGCCGATCAGCGCCCCCAATGCGTCGGGCGGATACTGGTCCAGCGTCGCACCCCCCAGCCGCACCGAGCCCCCCGCCGGGGCCCAGGCGCCGATCAGCGCGCGGGCCAGCGTGGACTTGCCCGATCCCGACGGCCCGATCACCCCCAGCGCCTGTCCCGGCGCCACCGCAAAGCTGATCCCGCGCAGGGTCATCACCGCCTCGCCGGGCGGGGCCAGCGTCAGGTTGCGCGCCTCGATCCGGGCCTCGGGGCGGGGCAGGCGGGTGCGCGCCCCCTCGGGCGGCTGGCGCGACAGCAGCGTCGACAGCCGCGCCCAGCCATCCTGCGCCGCCTGCAGGCCCGGCCAGCCGCCGACCAGCTGATCGACCGGCGCCAGCGCCCGCCCCATCATGATCGAGCTGGCGATCATCGCGCCCGGCGTCAGCTGCTGCTGCAGCACCAGCCAGGCACCCGCCGCCAGCAGCGCGCTTTGCAGAAACAACCGGAAGCTGCGGGAAAACACCGTCAGCGCCGCACCCCGGTCGGCGCCGGTGACCGCATGGCCCTGCGCCTCGTCGCGCAGGCGCAGCCAGCGGGTGAAGGTCGCGCCGCGCATGCCAAGCGCGCTGACGGCCTCGCCCTGATCGCGGTACAGATCGGCCATGCGCTGCGCCTGCGCCCCCGCCTGCGCCGCGTTCTGCAAGGGCGCGCGCGTCAGCCGCCGCGTCATCACGGTCGTCGCCACCAGCACCAGCCCGCCCGCCAGCGCCACCACCCCCAGCAGCGGGTGAAACATGAAGATCGCCGCCAGAAACAGCGGCGCCCAGGGCAGATCGAACACCGCCATCATCACCGGCGAGGCCAGAAACCGCGCCACCGCATCCAGATCGCGCACGCCGCCCGCAGCCGGGCTGTCCGGTCCCTGCGCCGCCCCCTCGCGCAGCGATGCCGCAAAGACCCGCCCCTGCATCCGGTCCTGAAACCGCGCCGCGATCCGGCCCATCACCCGGTTGCGCGACAGATCCAGCGCCCCCATCAGCAGATAGAGAAACGCGACCAGCAGAAACAGCGCCGTCAGCGTCTCGACCGAGCGCGAGGCCAGAACCCGGTCATAGACCTGCAGCATGAAGATCGGCCCGGTCAGCATCAGCAGGTTCACCACCGCCGAAAACAGGCCGACCGCCACCAGCAGCCCCAGCCCCGCCTGCCGCGCCCGGCGCAATTCCTCGGCGCCCCGCTGATTTGCGGCGTCAATCGCCATGTTTCTTACCCTTTACCCTGCCGTTTTCCGCCCACGGGGCCGCCTGTGCCGCGCGATGACGCAACCGGGACTTGTGCCGCGAAGGCCGCATCCCTATCACCGGATCATCATCCCGCTGGCACCACCTGACCGCATCATCACGCATGAAAGTGAAGAAATCCTTGCGCGTACCGGCCCTCACATTCGTTTTTATCGGCCTGTTGCTGGCGGGCTGCGCGCAGCGCCCGGTCACGCAGGACGGGATCACCATCAACGACCCCTTCGAGGCGCAGAACCGCCGCGTCCACAGCTTCAACAAGGCGGTCGATACCCGGCTGCTCAGCCCGGTGGCCAACCGTCTGCGCGGCAGCGGCGACGATGCCCCGCGCCGCGCCCACGCGCCGGGCGATCCGATCGGGCCCTTGCAGATGATGGTGAATGCGGGCCGCAACCTGTCGCTGCCGGGCAAGACGGTGAACGGGCTGTTGCAGGGCCGGCCGGATGTGGCGGGCCGCAACCTGGCGCGCTTTCTGGTGAATTCGACCGTCGGGCTGGGCGGGCTGTTCGATCCGGCGGGCGAGAACCTGCGCCTGACCGAACGCGACACCGATTTCGGCGAGACGCTGGCCGTCTGGGGCCTCCCCGAGGGGGCCTATCTGGAACTGCCGCTGATCGGTCCCTCGACTGTGCGCGATGCGGCCGGGCGGGTGGTCGATCTGGCCATTGATCCGGTCAATCATGTGCTGTCGGGCCGCGACCGTCAGGCGGCCTTTGCGCTGCGCGTTGTGTCAAAAGCCGGTGAACGGGCGCGATTTGGCGACACTGTGGATAGCGTTCTGCAGGGCAGTGCGGATAGCTATGCGCAACTGCGGCTGATCTGGCTGATGAACCGCCGCCACGAACTGGGAGAAGAGCGTGCAGATTTCGACCCCTATGATGACGAGGGTGCCTTCGACCCCTACGACGACTAGCCCCGCCCGGACGGGCCGCTTTGCCGCGACCACCCGCTATGACCGGCGCGGCGTTCTGGGCCTTCTGGCCTGCGCCGGGCTGGTCGCGATCCTGCCCGCAGCCCCGGCCTTTGCCGCAGGTGTCGACGCCGCCCGCGCCCATATCCAGCGCGCCGTCGATGAGGTCTATGACGTCATCAACACCGGCCACCCCCCGGCGCAGATCTTCCGCGAATTCGAAGAGGTGTTCGCCCGCTATGCCGATGTCGATGTGATGGCGCGCTCGGTTCTGGGGCCGGTTGCGCGGCAGACCCCGGCGGCGGAACTGGCCGCCTACCAGCAGGCGTTTCAGGGCTATGTCGGGCGCAAATACGGCAAGCGGTTCCGCGAATTCGTCGGATCGCGGGTCGAGGTGACCGGCGCGCAGCCGCTGAAAAGTTTCGTCGCGGTCACCTCGGTCGCCCATCTGCGGGGCCGGGCGCCGATGCAGGTCGAATGGCATGTGTCCGACCGTTCGGGCGATGTCCGGTTCTTCAACCTGATCATCGAGGGCGTGAACATGCTGGCATCGGAACGCGCCGAGATGGCCTCGATGCTGGCCCTCCGTCAGGGCAGCGTGGCCGCGCTGACCGCCGATCTGCAACAGGCGGGGTAGTCACAGTAAACTTGAATTTCAGCCACTTTCACGCTATATCTTGCAGCGAACAAGAGGAGTCGCCGACATGGATCCACGCGCAGACATGCCCGAAAAGACCCCCGAACGCCCGATCAGCGGCGATTTCTGAAGGTTTTCGACCGTCTCCCCTTGGGCGCTGTCCACGCAGACAGCCGCCCACGGATATTCTGTTTATGGAACGATTTCTGGATTGTGCCCCGAGCGCGGGATGTCTTCGGGGCGGTCCAGACGAAGCTCCCTGTTGATTTCCACCAGCGCCTTCAGCCCCCAACGCAACGTGCCCTTCCTGCGACGAGTCAGTTCCTCGTGAACGGCGATTCGCCTTTCGGCAGAGAGGTTGCGGTGCAGGTCGGTGCGCATGTCCTCGATCAGCACCTGCATGTCGGCCAGTTCGGCGTAGAATCGCAACACGGTTTTTGACGTCTCTTCGCCCAGAAACCGAAATACTTCCGAGGCGCTTTCAAACGCCTGAGGTTCGCTTTCGCGGGTCGCAAAGGGGTGATAGGCGACCCAACGGCCCGCTTCATCCCGTGCTCCCGACAGGATCCGCTCCTGCACCTTGATGGCGTGATCGTCGATGGGCTGGTTGTCCATCTTGTCCACATAGGCAAAGATTTCGCTGCTCAACCCGCGCAACACGTCGCGCCGACGCTTGACGCGTTCCTCTTCATCGGTCAGCACCTTCACAAGGGCGCTGGCGATCCAGCCCGCTGCGATCAGACTGCCGGTCACAAGGCCGGGCAGCATGTTGCGGGGGATGCCACCACCCGCAGGAACCAGCCAGGTGTGGATCGCGGCGCCCACCACCGTCAGCAGCGGCAGCAGGATCAGCAGAACCTTGAAATAGCTGCGGCGCAGATAGTCCTCGACCATCCACCCATAGGCGACCACCCCCAGCCCGATCGCGATCCACAGGGCAGCCGTCGCAGAAATGTGGCCGCGGGAATGGCAAAGCACCGTGCCGCAGATCATCGACAGCGCAAGGCCCCCCACCACAACCTGATCCGGACCCGGCCGCGAGGTCATCGGCGCCTTCCCCCCTGGTCACCATCGCCAAAAGGCTAAGGCGCCGCCCTGCCACGCGTCAAGCCGCGCGGCAGGGCAAGGTGTCGTCAGTTGCCGCCCAGAATCCCCTGCAAGGCCCGGGTCAGCGCGTCATCCGAACTGGCGCTGGTGCTGGCGCCGGGGGTCTGCGCGCTGCCGCTCATCTCGGTGGGCGCGATCACCTCGCGGACCGGCTGGCCGCTGCGCTCGGCCTCGACGCTGTTCATCACGCCTGCCAGCGCCGCCGCCAGCGGATCGTCGGCCGAACCGCTGGTGACCACGCGCGGCGTCGAATCGCCACTGGACATGATGATCCCGCTGCCATCGGGCGAGACGGTGGACAGCGCCAGCTCCGGCAGCCCCTCATGGATCTCGGACATGACCGCCTGCCAGATCTCGGCGGGCAGGCCCCCCCCGGTCACGCCCTGCAACGGCGTGTTGTCATCATAGCCCATCCAGACGCCGGTCACATATTGCTCGGTAAAGCCTACGAACCAGGCGTCGCGATAGCTGCTGGTGGTGCCGGTCTTGCCCGCCACCGGGCGGTCGCCCAGTTTCGCCCGCGTGCCGGTGCCCGAGGAAATCACCTGCTGCATCATGTAGATCAGCTGCCCCGCCGCGCGCTGGCTGATCACCCGCCCGCCAAAGCCGCCGGTCTGGCCCATCAGCGGGCGGTCATCGCCGCGCATGGTCAGTTCCACCACACCGTAAGGCGCCACCGAGGTGCCGCCGTTCCTGATGCCCGCATAGGCGCCGGTCAGCTCCAGCAGCGTCGCCTCGGACGCGCCAAGCGCCAGCGAGGGGCTGGTGGTCAGGTTGCTGACAATGCCGAAATCGCGCGCGACCCGGATCACCTGATCGCGGCCCACGGCCTCCTGCAGGCGCACGGTCGAGGTGTTCAGCGACTGCGCCAGCGAGGTGGTCAGCGTCACCGCGCCGCGGAAATTGCGGCTGTAGTTCTGCGGCGCCCAGCTGCGCCCGCCCGGAATGCGGATCGTCAGCGGCGCGTCCTGCACGATGTCCGAGGGCGAATACCCGGCATCCAGCGCCGCCGCATAGACGAACGGCTTGAAGCTGGAGCCGGTCTGCCGCTTGGCCTGCGTGGCGCGGTTGAAGACGCCGTTCACGCGGGTATCGCGTCCGCCGATCATGGCGCGCACGGCGCCATCGGCGGACATGACCACAACGGCGGCCTCGGATGCGGACCCGTCGCGCACCTTCTCGTCGAACACCCGCTGCAACGCCCGTTCGGCGGCACGCTGGATGCGCTGGTCAAAGGTCGTGGTGATGGTCACGTCCTCGGTCGTCTCGCTGGTCAGGAAACCGGGGCCCGATTCCATCAGCCAGTCGGCGAAATACCCGCCCGCCCGCGCGGTCGCGGCCTGCGACAGGGTTGCGGGATTGGCCCGCGCCGCGGCCAGTTCCGCATCGTTCAGATAGCCCTCTTCGTGCATCAGCCCCATGACCACACGGGCCCGGTTCTGCGAGCGTTCCAGATTGGCCGTCGGCGCAAGGCGGCTGGGTGCGGGCAGCAGCCCGGCCAGCATCGCCGCCTCCGAGGTGTTCACCTGGCTTGCGGGCTTGTTGAAGAACACCTGGCTTGCAGCCTCGAAGCCGCGCGCGCCCCCGCCCAGATAGGACCGGTTCATATAGATGCTGAGGATCTCGTCCTTGCTGTATTTCGCCTCCATCGCAAAGGCATAGGGCACCTCTTTGATCTTGCGCCAGACGCCGCCCGACCGGCACTCGGCCTCGAACTCGGCCTCGTTGGCGAAACGCGTCGGGTCAAAGGTCTCGCCCAGACACAGCAGCTTGGCCACCTGCTGCGTGATGGTCGAGCCGCCATTGCCCTCCAGCGGGCCACGGCCCTCGGCCAGGTTGATGCGGACGGCGCTGGCGATGCCGCGCGGGCTGATGCCCAGATGGCGATAGAACCGCCGGTCCTCGGCCGAGATGACGGCCTCGCGCAGCACCGGCGCGATCTGATCGCTGGACACGGCGCCATAGGTCTCGCCGCGCCAGGCAAAGACCCGGCCATCGCGGTCCAGCATGGTCACGCTGCCGCGCGCGCGGCCGTCAAACAGCTCTTCGGCCTCGGGCAGGGTGGCGTAGAAATAGGCGGTGGCCGAGCCGATGATCAGCGCAACCACCATCCCCAGCCGCCAGACCGAGCCCCAGATGATCCGCCAGATCAGCACGATCAGACCGACGATCCAGCCCAGAATGCCGCCGCGGCGGGGCGGGCGGGTCCGGTGGCGCTTGACCTTGCGCGCGGGGGTGTCGGGTTTGCTCTCGGAAAAGCTGCGCTTTTCGGCAACGGGGCCTTTGCCCGTTCGGTTCGGGGTGCCGGTGGGTTTCTTCATGCCTGCTTTCCTGCCCGGCCGTTCCTCCGGCCATATTGTGACGCAGCATACAGGAAGATTCGCAGCGATGGAATTGCGCTGACCAATCCGTGATTTGCCCATGAATCGGGCATTGCGCCGCCAGTCCGCCCGCTTTCAGGGCAAGCAGCGTTTCTGTGCGGCAGCATCCCGCCTGTCTCTTGTGCAGTGGCAGTGGTTTTGAGGATCAAAGCAGCGATGGCGGTCGGAACTTCGCGGCCGCATGACCAGAAGACAGGTGACGACTGATGAAACAGATGATTCCCGGACTGGTCGCGGCGCTGGCGCTTTTTGCCGTGCCCGCTGCCGCGCAGGACGCCACCCTGCCCACCGATCCCGAAATGGCAGCCGCCGCTGTCGAGGCGGTCAGCGCGGATGTGGCCTATGTATTCGACACGCTGCTGTTCCTGATCGGCGGCATCCTCGTGTTCTGGATGGCGGCGGGCTTTGCCATGCTCGAAGCCGGCCTCGTGCGGTCCAAGAACGTCACGACCCAGCTCACCAAGAACATCGCGCTCTTTTCCATTGCGGGTCTGATGTACTGGATCATCGGCTACAACCTGATGTATCCCGGCGACGGCTGGACCGTCAGCGGCTGGATCGGACAGATCTTCAGCTTTGCCAGCCTTGATCCCGTCGCCGGGGCCGATCTGGACGCCGGTTTCTCCATCGGTTCGGATTTCTTCTTCCAGCTCATGTTCTGCGCCACCACCGCCTCCATCGTGTCGGGCACCCTGGCCGAGCGCGTGCGCCTGTGGCCCTTCCTGATCTTCACCGTCGTGCTGACCGGCCTGATCTACCCGATCGAGGCAAGCTGGCAGTGGGGTGGCGGCTGGCTGTCGGAAATGGGCTTCTCCGACTTCGCCGGTTCGACGCTGGTGCATGCCGCAGGTGGCTTTGCCGCGCTGGCCGGTGCCATCGTGCTGGGCGCCCGCCACGGCAAGTTCCGCGCCGATGGCCGGATGCAGCCCATGCCGGGCTCCAACCTGTCGCTGGCCACTCTGGGCACGTTCATCCTGTGGATGGGCTGGTTCGGCTTCAACGGCGCCTCGCAGCTGGCCATGGGCACGATCAACGACGTGGCCGATGTCAGCCGCATCTTCGTGAACACCAACATGGCGGCCTCGGCCGGTGCCGTTGCGGCGCTGATCCTGACGCAGGTGATCTATGGCAAGGTTGACCTGACCATGGTGCTGAACGGCGCGCTGGCCGGTCTGGTGTCGATCACCGCCGAGCCGCTGGCCCCGTCGATCCCGGCGGCGGTCCTGATCGGCGCGATCGGTGGTCTTCTGGTGGTCGTGACCGTCCCGCTGCTGGACAAGTTCAAGATCGACGACGTCGTCGGCGCCATCCCGGTCCACCTGGTCGCGGGCATCTGGGGCACGCTGATCGTTCCGGCCACCAATTCGGACGCCAGCTATGTCAACCAGCTCGTCGGCGTGGTCGCCATCGGTGCCTTCGTCTTCGTCACCAGCATGATCGTGTGGATGATCCTGAAGGCGACGATGGGCATCCGTGCCAGCGACGAGGCCCAGATCAGCGGTCTGGACATCAGCGAGATGGGGATGGAAGCCTATCCCGACTTTGTGCAGGCCAAATAAGCCACCCAGGGTCTCTTCCCGGAGAGGGGGCGGGTCGCGCAAGCGGCCCGCCCCTTCGGCATTTCGGGGTCAACGGATGCCGCGCCGAAACATAGCGCCGAAACATAGCGCCGAAAAATTCAGCCATGTCATAGCTGTGTACAGTCGGTGCACGCCCGGTGCACTGACTGTGGACGCCTTGTGAGGGGGGTATCAGGCGACGCGGCTGACGACGAAATCCGCCAGATCCGACAGCAGGTCGCGGACCGGATGTGCGGGCAGCACGCCAAGCGCGGCCTTGGCCCGCGCCGCATAATCCAGCGCATCCGCGCGCGCCGCCTCCATCGCGCCATGCCGGTCCAGCAGGGTCAGCGCGTGCTCCAGATCGCCCTCGCGCTGGTCGCCCGCCTCGATGGTCCGGGCCCAGAAGGCACGCTCTTCCGCGCTGGCCCGGGCGACCGCCTTGATCACCGGCAGCGTCAGCTTGCGCTCGCGGAAATCGTCGCCGACATTCTTGCCGATGGTCTCGGTCGCGCCGCCGTAATCCAGCAGATCGTCCACGATCTGGAACGCAATCCCCAGCGCATCGCCATAGTCAAACAGCGCCCGCACCTGCGTGGCCGAGCCGCCTGCAATCACCCCGCCCACCTCGGTCGCAGCCGAGAACAGGGCGGCGGTCTTTCCGCGAACCACCTGAAGATAAACGCTTTCATCCGTCGCCAGGTCCTGCGCGGCGGTCAGCTGCAGCACCTCGCCCTCGGCGATCGTGGCGCTGGCATTGGCCAGAATTTCCAGCGTGCGCAGATTGCCCGGCTCGACCATCAGCTGGAAGCTGCGGGCAAAAAGATAGTCGCCGACCAGCACGCTGGACTTGTTGTCCCACAGCAGATTGGCGGTCGGACGCCCGCGCCGCTGGCGGCTTTCATCGACCACATCGTCATGCAGCAAGGTGGCGGTGTGGATGAACTCGACCGTGGCAGCCAGATGCACATGCCACGGACCCGCGTAACCCATCAGCCGCGCCGCAGCCAGCGTCAGCATCGGCCGCAGACGCTTGCCGCCCGCGCCGATCAGATGGGCGGTCACTTCGGGAATGCGGGGCGCGTGCTGGCTGGCCATCCGGTCCCGGATCAGCGCATCAACCGCCGCCATCTCGCTGGCAAGCGTCTCGGCCAGTCGATCCAGCGGCTTGTGAACATTCTCCTGCACGGTCATCACGATACCCCGTTACTGCGGCTTTGCATTGCCACGGCATCGACAAATGCGCAACCGCCGCTTACCTTCCGCGCGATGAAAGAACTGTTCCGCAGCACCGATCCCGTCCGCATTTCCGCCGCCACCAGTCTGCTGGAGGCCGAGGGAATCCGCTGTTTCGAGATGGATCAGCACATGAGTGTGCTGGAGGTCTCGATCGGGATTCTGCCGCGCCGGGTCATGGTCGCGGACCGCGACGAGTTCATGGCCCGCTCGATCCTGCGCGACCTGGGTCTGGATGGCTGAGACCCGCATCGACGGATTTCTGGGCGGGCGGCTGCGCATCGAACAGCCCGTGCGCGGCTATCGCTCGGGCGCGGATGCCGTCATGCTGGCCGCCGCCTGCCCCGCACAGGCTGGCGACACGGTGCTGGAACTGGGCTGCGGGGCCGGGGTGGCCAGCCTCTGTCTGGGCTGGCGGGTGCCCGGCGCACGTCTGACCGGGCTGGAACAACAGGCGGATTACGCCGAACTGGCGCGTCGGAACGCGGTCGCCAACGCGCTGCCCTTCGAGGTGCTGACCGGCGATCTGGCCGCCCCGCCCGAACCGCTGCGGGCGCGGGTCTTCGACCACGTCATCATGAACCCGCCCTATTTTCTGAGCGGCACCGCCGCGCCCGATCCGGGCCGGGCCTGCGCGCGTCAAGAGGTCACACCGCTTCAACTGTGGCTGGAGACCGGTCTGCGGCGGCTGCGTCGGGGCGGCTGGCTGACCGCGATCCAGCGTGCCGACCGTCTGGACGGGCTGATCGCCGGGCTTGCGGGGCGCGCGGGGGCGCTGATGGTGCTGCCTCTGGCGGCGCGGCAGGGGCGGGATGCGGGGCGCGTGCTGCTGTCAGCGCGCAAGGGCGCACGGACGCCGCTGCGGCTGCTGGCCCCGTTCGTGCTGCATGCCGAGGCCCGCCATGCGGGCGATGGCGAGGATCTGACCGCCGCCGCTGCCGCCATTCTGCGCGACGGGGCGCCGATCTGCTGGGCGAATGCGAAACCTGCGTGACAGAATCGCAAAGCTATGATGCACTCGCCTTGTCTGTCAGATATGAAGGAGGACGCGAATGTCGATTTCATCCCATGTCAACGAGCTGCGCAGAAAGCATCAGGTTCTGTCCGATGCCGTTGAACGTGCACAGAAAAGTCCCGGAACCAACGATCTCGAAATTGTCGAGATGAAGCGGCAGAAGCTGCGGATCAAGGAACAGATCGAACGTCTGGCCCACTGACTCCTGAAACGACGACAAGGCCCGAATGAACAAGGCCCGCGCTGATCGCGCGGGCCGCTTTCGTCAGATGGGCCGCGGGTCAGACGTAAAGCTGACCGCCATTCGCGCTGAGGGTCGAGCCGGTGACAAAGCCCGCGTCGTCCGAGGCCAGAAACACCACGCAGCGCGCGATTTCCTCGGGCTCGCCCAGCCTGCCGACCGGGATCTGCGGGATGATCCGCTCGTTCAGCACCTTCTCGTCGATGGCGCGCACCATCTCGGTTCCGATATAGCCGGGGCAGATCGCATTGACGGTGATGCCCGCGCGGGCGCCCTCTTGTGCCAGGGCCTTGGTAAAGCCCAGATCACCGGCCTTGGCGGCCGAGTAATTGGCCTGACCCGCCTGACCCTTTTGCCCGTTGATCGAGCTGATATTGATGACCCGCCCGAATTTGCGGTCGCGCATGCCCGGCCAGACCGGGTGGGTCATGTTGAACACGCCGGTCAGGTTGGTGTCGATGACCTCTTTCCACTGCTGCGGAGTCATCTTGTGAAACATGGCGTCGCGCGTGATGCCGGCATTGTTGACCAGCACCGCGATCGGGCCCAGATCCGCCTCGACCTGCGCAATGCCCGCGGCGCAGGCATCGTAATCGGCGACCGACCATTTGTAGGTCTTGATCCCGGTGTCCTCGGTAAACGCGCGCGCGGCCTCGTCATTGCCCGCATAGTTGGCGGCGACGGTATAGCCCGCATCCTTCAAAGCCTTTGAAATGGCCGCGCCGATCCCGCGCGATCCCCCGGTGACAAGTGCAACTTTCGACATGTTCCCCCCTTTACGGTTAGCTGGTCCCTTCGGGTGAGGCTAAGGGGGCAATCGCGCATCTGCAAGGCAATTGCCTGTATTTTTTGGCCAAATTACCGGTGTCACAGTGGCCGGATGTCGGCTGCGGGGCGGCGTTGCGCAGGCAACCCGGCGCCGCCCGCCCTGATGGGCAGGGGGCTGCCAGAGCGAGGCTGCGGGCAGGAAAATCCTGCCCGCAAGCGTGGTCAGATCAGCGCTCGACGCACAGCGCGACGCCCATGCCGCCGCCGATGCACAGCGTGGCCAGACCCTTTTTCGCATCGCGGCGCTGCATCTCGAACAGCAGCGTGTTCAGGATACGGCAGCCCGAGGCGCCGATCGGGTGGCCGATGGCGATGGCGCCGCCGTTCACGTTCACGACCTCGGGGTTCCAGCCCATCTCCTTGTTCACGGCGCAGGCCTGCGCGGCGAAAGCCTCGTTGGCCTCGATCAGGTCCAGATCGGCCACCGACCAGCCGGCCTTTTCCAGCGCGCGGCGGCTGGCGGGAATCGGGCCGGTGCCCATGATCGCCGGGTCCAGACCCGCCGTGGCATAGGAGGCGATCCGCGCCAGCGGCGTCAGACCGCGCCGCGCCGCCTCGTCCTCGGTCATCACCATCACGGCGGCGGCGCCGTCGTTCAGGCCCGAGGCGTTGGCCGCCGTCACAGAGCCATCCTTGGCAAAGGCCGGGCGCAGTTTCTGCATGCTGTCCAGCGTGGCGCCGTGGCGGATATATTCGTCCTTGTCGACAACCGTGTCACCTTTGCGGGTCTTGACGGTATAGGCCACGATCTCGTCGTCAAAGCGGCCTGCCACCTGCGCGGCCTCGGCCTTGTTCTGCGAGGCCAGCGCGAATTCATCCTGTTGCTCGCGCGTGATCTGCCATTGATTGGCGACGTTCTCAGCCGTCTGGCCCATGTGATAGCCGTTGAAGGCATCCCACAGACCGTCCTTGATCATCGTGTCGATGAACTGCATGTCGCCCATCTTCTGCCCTGCGCGCAGATAGGCGGCATGGGTCGACAGCGACATGCTTTCCTGACCGCCCGCCAGCACCACGCGCGCATCGCCCAGCACCACCTGCTGCGCCGCCAGCGCGACGGCGCGCAGCCCCGAGCCGCAGACCTGATTGAGCAGCCATGCGGATGCCTCTTGCGGCAGGCCCGCCTTGATATGCGCCTGACGAGCCGGGTTCTGGCCCTGTGCGGCGGTCAGCACCTGCCCCAGGATCGTCTCGCTGACCTCGGCGGGGTCAATCCCTGACCGTGCGACCACCTCCTTGAGGACCGCAGCCCCCAGATCATGCGCCGGAATACCGGCAAACGACCCGAGGAAGCTGCCGACCGGGGTGCGGGCGGCGGCGACGATTACGGCTTTAGTCATGAAGGGCTCCTTCCCATTTCAGCCGGGATCACCGGCGAATCCGGGTCAGGATGCGGTTAAATAACCTCGCGTCAAGCAGGATGGTTCGCACAGGGGGCCCTGATGGCTGTCCGGAATCAGCTCAACGCGTCGCAACCGAAGGCGGCGTTCGCCAGGGCGGCGCGATTGTGGGTGCGCCGAAATAATAGCCCTGCAGGCAATCGACGCCGAGGTCGATCAGAAAGCTGGCCTCTTCTGCCGTTTCCACCGATTCGGCGACGGTGAACATCTCGAACTGTCCGGCGATGGATTGCAGGGCGCGGGTCAGCACCTGATTGTCGCGCAGGCGGGGGATGTTGCGGATGAACTGCCCGTCGATCTTGATCATGTCAAAACAGAAGTCGCGCAGATAGCGGAACGAGGTATAGCCCGCCCCGAAATCGTCCAGCGCCAGGCTGATCCCCTCGGTCTGCACCTCGGACATGAAGCCCAGAACCTCTTCCGGCATGCCCATGGCCGAGCTTTCGGTGATTTCCAGAATCAGCCGCTCACCCAGGGTCGAATCCTCGGACAGGCCGCGGCGCAGGGTGTCGCGCCATTGCGGGTGGTCGATCGAGCGGGCCGACATGTTGATCGACAGCCGCAGGCCGGGGTCTTCCTGCAATGTCTGGATGCCAAGCGACAGCGACATGCAGTCGATCTGGCGGCCAAGTTCCCGCGTCTCGGCATAGGGCATGAAATCCTTCAGCGGAACCAGCCGCCCGGTATCGTCGATGATGCGGATCAGCCCTTCGTAGAACGCCGTGCGGGTGGGCTGGCGGGCCTGCACGATGGGCTGGAAGGCCAGAACGCCGCTGCCCCTCTCGACCGCGGCGCGCACGGCAGAGATGGTGATGCGGTCCTGATGCAGGATCGCGCTGTCCAGCGGCGAACCGGGTTCCTGGGACATATCGCTCATGTCGGGGCCTCGTTGTCGTCGGTCAACTTGCACTAGACACATCATCGCCTAAGCTGGCGTTAACAGGCAGCATTTTCTGGGCAGAGGGTTAACGGATGGTCGAGCGATGCGGATGGTGCGGCAGCGATCCTGCCTATGTCGACTACCACGACCGCGAATGGGGCGTGCCGCAGCGCGACGCGCGTGCGCTGTGGGAATCGCTGATGCTGGAGGGGTTTCAGGCCGGGCTGAGCTGGATCACCGTGCTGCGAAAGCGCGCGGCGTTCCGGGCCGAGTTCGAGGGGTTCGCGCCCGAGCGTATCGCCCTGTGGGACGAGGCGCGCATCGCCCGCGCGCTGGAGAACCCCGGCATCATCCGCCATCGCGGCAAGATCGAGGCGACGGTGCGCGGCGCCCGTGCCTATCAGCAGATCGAGGCCAGCGAATCGGGTGGCTTTGCGGGCTGGATCTGGTCGTTCGCGGAGGGGGCGCCGGTGACTCGGCCCGCCTCGATGGCCGATGTCCCGGCCCAGACCCCGCAATCGGTGGCGCTGTCGCGGGCGCTCAAGGCGCGGGGGTTCGGGTTTTGCGGGCCGGTGACGGTTTATGCGTTCATGCAGGCCAACGGGCTGGTGAATGACCACCTGACCGGCTGTTTCCGCCATGCCGAGGTCACGGCGCTGGGGTGACCGGCTCGCTCTCCGGCTCGCCGATTGGTTCTGCGACCGGTTCCCCGTCCGGGTCGCCGACCAGCTCCCCGACCAGCGTCTTGGCCGCCTCTGACGCCCAGTCCGCATCGCCCAGATAGCGCGCGACCTCGTTGCCGTCGCGGTCGATCAGCACGGTGACCGGCAGGCCCAGAACGCCCATGTCGCGGGCGACCTGCTGGCGGGGGTCCAGCAGCACGGGCAGGTGTTCGACGCCGACCTCGGAAAAGAACGCGTCGATGCGGTCCACCGAATTGCGGCCCGTGGCGATGGTCACCACCTCGAAATCATCGCCGCCCAGTTCGGCCTGCAATTCGTCCAGCGCGGGCATTTCCTCGCGGCAGGGGGCGCACCATGTGGCCCAGAAGTTCAGCAGCACCACCTTGCCCTGCCAGTCCGCGAGGGTATGCACGCCGCCGTAGGGGTCGGTGAATTCGACCGCGCTGACCGGGGTGGGGGTGTCTGCCACGACCAGCTTGGTCAGGCCGCCTTCGCGCGCGGCCTGCCAGTCGGGGTCGCTGGCAAGCGCGGTGTTTGCACCGAAAACAAGGGCCGTATAAAGCAGGGCGGAACGCAGCATGTGACCTCCGAAGGACGAACTTGATGACAGACCGGCCAGCGACCTCTGCCAACAGCATGTGGGGCGGGCGTTTTGCCGCCGGACCCGACGCGATCATGGAGGCGATCAACGCCTCGATCGGGTTCGACCAGCGGCTCTACGCCCAGGATATCCGGGGCAGCCGGGCCCATGCCGCGATGCTGGCCGCGACAGGCATCATCACCGATACCGATGCAAAGGCCATCGGGGAAGGCCTGCTCACCGTCTTGTCAGAAATCGAGGCGGGGGATTTCCCGTTCAAGACCGCGCTGGAAGACATTCACATGAATGTGGAGGCGCGCCTGAAAGAGATTATCGGCGAGCCCGCAGGCCGTCTGCACACGGGCCGGTCGCGCAATGATCAGGTCGCGACCGATTTCCGGCTGTGGGTGCGCGATCAGTGCGACGCCGCCATCGAGGGGCTGCGCGCCCTGATCCGCGCGGCTTTGTCGCAGGCCGAGGCGGGCGCGGATTGGGTCATGCCGGGCTTCACGCATCTGCAGACGGCGCAGCCGGTGACATGGGGCCATCACATGATGGCCTATGTCGAGATGTTCGGCCGCGATCTGTCGCGGTTTCAGGATGCCCGCAAGCGCATGAACGAATCGCCTCTGGGGGCGGCCGCGCTGGCGGGGACGGGCTATCCCATCGACCGGCAGATGACCGCCACAGCGCTGGGGTTCGACCGGCCTATGGCCAACAGTCTGGATGCGGTCAGCGACCGTGATTTCGCGCTGGAATTCCTGTCGGCCTCGACCATCTGTGCGGTGCACCTGTCGCGGCTGGCCGAAGAGCTGGTGATCTGGTCGTCGGCGCAGTTCCGGTTCGTGTCGATGTCGGACAAGTGGTCCACCGGGTCCAGCATCATGCCGCAAAAGCGCAACCCCGATGCGGCAGAGCTGATCCGCGCCAAGATCGGCCGGATTCTGGGCGCGACGGTGGCGCTGTTTACCGTGATGAAGGGCCTGCCCTTGGCCTATTCCAAGGATATGCAGGAGGACAAGGAACAGACCTTCGACGCCGCCGACAGCCTGATGCTGGCGCTGGCCGCGATGGCGGGGATGCTGTCGGATCTGACGGCGAACCGCGACCGGCTGGAAGCTGCGGCAGGGGCCGGGTTTTCCACCGCGACCGATCTGGCCGACTGGCTGGTGCGCGAGGCGGGTCTGCCCTTCCGCGACGCCCATCACGTCACCGGATCGCTGGTGGCGATGGCCGAAGGGCGGGGCGTCGATCTGCCCGATCTGACGCTGGAGGACATGCGTTCGGTCCATGCGTCGATCACGGCGGATGTGTTCAACGTGCTGGGGGTGCATAATTCCGTGGCCTCAAGGCAAAGCTATGGCGGCACGGCGCCCGATCAGGTGCGCGCGCAGATTGCCCGCTGGAAGGAGAAACTGGCATGAGAAACATGACAATCGTGGTGGCGGTGGTGGTGGTCCTGATTCTGGTGCTGACCGGATGTGGCGTGGATGGCCCGCCGCAGCGCCCGGTCGAGCAGCAGATGGGGATCTCGGTCTCGGGCGACGCGCGTGTGGGCGTGTCGGCGCGGCTCTGATGGATCATTTCCTCTATCGGGACGGCGAGCTGTGGGCCGAGGATGTGCCCCTGTCCTGCATCGCCCGTCAGGTCGGCACGCCGGTCTATGTCTATTCGGCGGCGACGCTGACGCGCCATTTCGGCCTGTTCCGGCAGGCGCTGGACTGGACCGATCATCTGGTCTGCTTTGCGGTCAAGTCGAACAGCAATCTGGCCGTGCTGAAGCTGATGGGCGATCTGGGCGCGGGGATGGATGTCGTCTCGGGCGGCGAATATGCGCGGGCAAAGGCGGCGGGCGTGCCGGGAGACCGGATCGTGTTTTCCGGCATCGGCAAGACCGTGCCCGAGATGCGCATGGCCATCGAGGGCGGCATCCGCCAGTTCAATATCGAGAGCGAACCCGAGATGCGCGCCCTGTCGGCGCTGTGCGACAGCATGGGTGCCGAGGTGCCGGTCGCCATCCGGGTGAACCCGGATGTGGACGCGAAAACGCATGAGAAGATCGCCACCGGCAAGTCCGAGAACAAGTTCGGCATCCCGATTTCCCGCGCGCAGGAGGTCTATGCCGAGGCCGCCCGCCTGCCGGGGCTGCGGGTCGTCGGCGTCGATGTCCATATCGGCAGCCAGCTGACCGATCTGGCGCCGTTCCGGGCCGCCTATCTGAAGGTGGCCGAGCTGACCAAAGCGTTGCGGGCCGAGGGGCATGCGATCACGCGGCTGGATCTGGGCGGCGGGCTGGGCATCCCCTATCGCCGCGACAACAACGCGCCGCCCTTGCCGCTGGAATACGGGCAGGTGATCCGCGAGACGGTGGGCCATCTGGGCTGCGAGATCGAGATCGAGCCGGGCCGCAATATCGTCGGCAATGCCGGCGTGCTGCTGTCGCAGGTGATCTATGTGAAGAACGGCGAGGACCGGGATTTCCTGATCCTGGATGCCGCGATGAACGATCTGCTGCGTCCCGCCATGTATGGTGCCCATCACGACGCCGTGCCGGTGACCGAGCCTGCGCTGGGGGCGGGCGTGCAGCCCTATGATGTCGTAGGCCCGGTCTGCGAATCGGGCGACACGTTCCAGAAGGGCGCCGAACTGCCGCAGATGGCGGCGGGCGATCTGATCGCCTTCCGCTCGGCCGGGGCCTATGGGGCGGTGATGGCGTCCGAATATAACTCGCGGCCGCTGGTGCCCGAGGTGCTGGTGTCGGGCGATCACTTCGCCGTCATCCGGGCGCGTCCGACATATGAGGATATGCTGGGGCGCGATAGCATCCCGGCATGGCTTTGATCGGGAACCTGCGCGACGCCGATACGCCGGGGGCTGTCTGCCCCCGGACCCCCGAGGATATTTCCGTGAAGAAGAAGGGGCCGGTTGGCCGCGCTCTGCGGCTGACGCGCTGGGGCATGGTCTGGGAGCGGGGGGCGCGGGCCTTCTGGCCGTTGGCGACGCTGCTGGCGGTGGGGTTTGCGGCTTTGTGGCTGGGGGTTGTGGCCTCTGTCCCGGTGGTGGCCCTGCCATGGGGTGCCGGGCTGTGGTTGATGGCGGTGATTGTGGCGGCGGTGCTGGGCGGGCTGCGCTTCCGGCGCGTGCGCCCGCGTGAGGCGCTTGAGCGGCTGGACCGCAGCCTGCCGGGACGCCCTCTGACGGCGTTGACTGACCGGGCCGCGATCGGCGGCGAGGGGGCGTTGTGGCAGGCGCATCTGGTGCAGATGCAGCAGGCCGCGCGGGCGGCGCGGGCGGTGCCGCCCCATGCGGATCTGGCGCCGCGAGACCCTTATGCTTTGCGGCTGGCCGGGCTGGTGGCGCTGGTCATGGCGCTGCTGTTTGGCGGCGCCGGGCAGATGGGGCAGGGCGTGTCCGCGATTGCCGCGACCATTGCGACGCCGGGTGCGGCGGGCGTCGCGCCCTCGGGGCCGTCATGGGAGGGTTGGGCCGAGCCGCCCGCCTATACCCGCCGCCCGGTGATCTATCTGAACGCGCTGCCCGAGGGTGAGGGGCTGATCCTGCCCAGGGGCAGCGTTCTGTCGTTCCGGCTGTATGGCGAGGCCGCCGGGGTCGTGCAGGATATCGGCCCGGCGCTGTCGGACGATCCGCTGGCGCCGCGGTTCCGGGCCGAGACAGGCGGCGCGGTCGAGGTGACGGGCCGACGGTTCGAGATCAGCGTACTGCCCGATCATCCCCCCGTGATCCGGGCCGGGGCGGCGCCGCAGCGCCGTGCCGACGGGCGGATGATCCAGGATTTCAGCGCCGAGGATGATCATGGCGTCATGCAGGCCGATGCCGTGATCGCGCTGGATCTGGCAGCGGTCGACCGGCGCTTCGGGCTGGCGGTCGCGCCCGAGCCGCGCGAGGCGGTCGCGCTGCCCTTGCCTTTGCCGCGCGGTGACCGGCGGCGCGTCGAGGGACAGCTGACCGAGGATCTGGCCCGCCACCCTTGGGCGAACCTGCCGGTGACGCTGACCCTGCGCGCCGAGGACGGGATCGAACAGGTGGCCCATGCCGCGCCTGCCGCGCTGGTGCTGCCGGGGCGGCGGTTCTTCAATCCGCTGGCCGCCGCCTTGACCGAGATGCGGCGCGATCTGCTGTGGTCGCGCGCGAATGCCCGCCGCAGCGCCGAGATCCTGCGCGCGCTGACATGGCGCCCCGAGGGCTTTGTCGAGGATGCGCTGTACCGCGATCTGCGTGGCGCGGTCGCGGTGCTGGAGCGCGAGGACGGGCTGGAGGCCGAGGCCCGTGACCGGCTGGCCGAGGCGCTGTGGCTGGCCGCGCTGGAGCTGGAGGATGGCGGGCTGGCCGATGCGCTGGCCCGGATGCGCGCGGCGCAGCAGAAGCTGTCCGAGGCGATCCGTAACGGCGCCAGCCCCGACGAGGTTCAGCGGCTGATGGACGAATTGCGCGAGGCGACCGACGCCTATACCCAGATGCTGGCCGAGCAGAGCCAGCGTCAGGACCGCACCGACAGCCCCGATCGCGGCCAGCGGGGCCCGCAGATCACCGGCGATCAGATCCAGCAGATGATGGATGAAATCCAGCGGCTGATGAACGAGGGCCGCATGGCCGAGGCCGAGGCCCTGCTGGAGCAGTTCAACCGGATGATGGAGAACCTAGAGGTTCAGCAGGGCGAGGGCGGTGAGGGCAGCGGTCAGGGCAGCCAGCCGATGAACCGTCTGGCCGACACGCTGCGCGAGCAGCAGCGCCTGTCCGATGAGGCATTCCGCGATATGCAGCGCCAGTTCGGGCAGGGCCAGGGTCAGGAGCAGGAGGGCGAGGCGCCGTCCGAGGGGGAACTGGCCGACCGGCAGCGCGCGCTGCGCGAGGATCTGGGCCAGCAGCGCGGTTTGTTGCCGGGGCAGGGCTCTGAGGCCGGGGACCGCGCGCGCCGGCAGTTGGACGAGGCGGGCCGCGCCATGGACGAGGCCGAGCAGGCGCTGCGCGATGGTGACGCGGGCGGGGCCTTGCAGCGTCAGGCCGACGCGATTCAGTCGATGCGCGAGGGGATGCGGGCGCTTGGCGATCTGCTGGCGGGCGAGGGGCAGGACGGGCAGGGTCAGGAGGGCGCTGGCGGTGAAGAACCCGGTCAGCAACCGGGCCAGTCGGCGCAGGACGGGCCGGGCGGTGCGCCCTATGAGGGGCGTCCGCAGCTTGATCCGCTGGGGCGGCAGCGGCCCGGTAGCGGAAATGTGATCACCGGTGGCGACCCTCTGGCCGAGGGGCTGGACCCGGCCCGGCGGGCCCGCGATCTGCTGGACGAGATCCGCCGCCGCAGTGGAGAACCGGGCCGCCCACGGGACGAGCGCGATTATCTTGGCCGGTTGCTGGACCGTTTCTGAGCCATGCCACGGGGCGCGGCGGGGTGCCGGATTCAGGCGGACCTGGCCTAGCCGGACAGGGCGCTGGTCACCGAACGGGCGTGATCCTGCAGCCACATCCTGCCGCGATCGACCTCGTGGCGCAGCTCCATCAGGTGCTGGCCAAAGCTGTTGCCATTGTCCGCCAGCCCCGGCGCCAGCAGATAGAGGGCCACGCAACAGGCCGCCACCATCACCGCCAGACCAAATCCGGTGTGATAGCCCGCAGCCCTGCCGATCATGCGGGGCGACACGGGCGGTGGGGTATGGCGGATCACCTGAGGCGTCTGGGCTTCAGCGCTGGCCGGGGTGATTTGCTCAATGTTTTCCGTTGCCAGAGGGTTCGCTTGCGGCGGCTGCAGCAATGCGGGATCTGCGGCCAGATCCAGACGGGGCGGCTGCGGCTGCGGGGCGGCGATCATCGCGCGGGCGGTTCCGGCGGGCAGGGTCACGGTGGTTGCGGGCCAGTCGGCCTCGGTCCCGGTGGTGTCGGGCGAGACGGTGCCCGGCCGCTTTGCCGCCTCGGCGGCGCGCAGGCGGCGTTCGTGTTCGACCTCTTCGCGCAGGATACTCAGCACATTGGGGGGCAGTCGCTTGCTGGGCGGGGGCAACGGCGGCGGCGGCGGCGTGGCGCTGTCGGCGGCCTCGGGTGCGGCAAAGCCGCTCAGGTCCAGCCGCGGACCGGCTGCGGGCGCAAAGGCCATCCAGACGCGGCCACAGGCGCTGCATTCGACCTCGCGCCCGGCGGGGGGGATGGCGTCCGGGGGCAGCCGGTATTCGGCATCGCAACCCGGACAGATCAACCTTATTTCAGACATCCCGACCCTCGTAATCGCGTTGCTGCTGTTTTATCAAGCGCGGGGCCGGGTTGCAAAGCCGCCGGTCGGTCAGGCCGCGACAGAATGGCCGAAAAGCAATGAATGAGGTGGTGCGTGATCGAAATGCAGGATGTCGGCTTCGGTTATCACGGAGAGGCCGAGCTGTTGTCGGGCATGACGCTGAGCCTGCAGCCGGGGATGTTCCATTTCCTGACCGGGCCGTCGGGATCGGGCAAGACCACGCTGCTGCGGTTGTGCTATGCCGATCTGCTGCCCAGTTCCGGCCAGATGACGGCGTTCGGCCATGACATGCGCGGGCTGGACCGCGACGGCATCGCCCATCTGCGCCGCCGCGTGGGCGTCGTGCATCAGGACCCGAGATTTCTGGATCACCTGCCTCTGGCCGAGAATGTCGCCCTGCCGCTGAGCGTGGCGGGTGAGGATGTGGATATGGAGGCGCTGCGCGATCTGCTGGGCTGGGTGCAGCTGTCGCATCATGCCCGCGCGCTGCCGCCCTCGCTGTCGGGGGGCGAGCGTCAGCGGGCGGCGCTGGCCCGCGCGGTGATCCTGTCGCCCGATCTGGTGCTGGCGGACGAGCCGACGGGCAATCTGGACTGGGACATGTCGATGCGGCTGATGCAATTGCTGATCGAGCTGAACAAATCGGGCAAGACCGTGCTGGTGGCGACCCATGACCTGAACCTGATCCGCGCGACCAAGGCGCAGGTCTCGGCGCGGGTTCTGCGGATCTCGGGCGGGACGTTGCATCTGGCGGGGGCGGATCTGTGAAACGCAAGGAATTCGGCAAGGCGCGGCTGACGGGACTGCTGCAAAGCCTGATGAGCGGCGAGGGCGGCAAGGGCGACCGCATCGTGCCACCCACCGGGTTTACGGCGCAGCTGACGCTGTTCTCGGCGGGGGCGATGGCGTTTCTGGCGGTGTTTGCGCTGGCGCTGGCGCTGGCGACGGGGCGGCTGGCCGATCGCTGGTCGTCCGAGCTGGCGGGCTCGGTCACGGTGCGCGTCAGCGCGCCATCCGCGCAGCAAGAGGGGCGGGTGCAATCCGCCATGCAGGTGCTGGCGACGACGCCCGGCGTGGGCCAGCCCCGGCTGCTGCCCGCAGACGAGGTCGCCGCATTGCTCGAGCCGTGGTTCGGCCCCGACATGCCGGTCGATGCGTTGCCGGTGCCCGCGCTGATCGACCTGCCGGTGACCAGCGCGGATTTCGACACCGAGGGCCTGCGCCTGCGGCTGGAGGCCGAGGCGCCCGGCGCGGTGTTGGACGATCACAGCGAATGGCGGCGGCCTCTGGTCTCGGCGGCGCAGCGGCTGCGGTTTCTGGGGCTGGTCTCACTGGCGCTGATCGGGGCGGCATCGGCTGCGATGATCACGCTGGCCGCGAAGGCGGCGCTGGCGGCGAACGGTCAGGTGATCAGTGTGCTGCGCCTGATCGGCGCGCGCGACATCACCATCGCCACGGCCTTTGTGCGCCGCTTCACCCGCCGCGCGGCCACCGGCGCGGCGATCGGCACATTGCTGGGCATGGGCGGGGTGGCGCTGCTGCCCAACGCCAATGCCGCGGGCGGGTTTCTGACCGGGTTGACCTTTCAGGGCTGGGGCTGGCTGCTGCCGCTGCTGATCCCGGTCGTGGCGGCGGGCGTGGGCTTTGTCTCGACCCGGTGGGCGGCGTTGAAGATGCTGGGCTCGGTCAGATGAGCCGCCGCCAGGGCAGTCCCCGGCCCGGCCCGCTGACCGCGTGGCAGCATGTCCAGCACGTGCTGTTCTATCTGCATATCGCGCTGGCGACGCTGGTGATCGGGCTTGTCGGCATCGTGCCGGTGCTGATGCGGGGCCGCGCGGGTGCCAATGCGGTGGCGACGCGCTGGATCGGCTATATGATCCGGGCCGCCCGCCTGCATCTGGGGCTGACCTGCGAAGTGCGCGGCATGCCCCCGGCCACGGATTGCATCGTCGCGGCCAAGCATCAGTCGTTCTGGGACATTCTGGTCATCGCCCATGCCGTGCCCCGCCGCGCCTTCATCATGAAGCGCGAGGTGATGCGGGTGCCCATCATGGGCTGGTATGCCTACAAGACCGGCTGCATCCCCATCGACCGCACGCGCGGGCGCGACGCGCTCGGCGCCATCTCGGCCACGATCAACCAGCGGATGGCGGGCGAGGGGCTGGGGCAGCTGATCATCTACCCCGAGGGCACGCGCACCCTGCCGGGGCAGCGCAGGCCCTACAAACACGGCGTCGCCACGATCCGCGCCGCGACCGGGCTGCCGGTGGTGCCGGTGGCGGTGAACACGGGCATGTTCTGGCCGAAAAGCGGCTGGGGCATCCGCCCCGGTCGCGCCGTGGTCGCGTTTCTGCCCGCCATCGGTCCCGATCTGCCGCAAGACAGCCTGATGCCGCGGCTGGAAGCCGAGATCGAGACGCAGTCCGACCGCCTGATGGCCGAGGCAGGTCTGACCCTGCCCCGGACCGAGGCTCATCTCAGCTCGTAGTACCGGGGTATATGCGGCGGCTCGGGCGGCAGCCCGATATCGCGCCGCATATGCGGGCTGAGGTGATAGCAACTGTATCCCTCACGCGGTCGAAGGCGTCCATTTCTGACGGCTTTTACACAGGGCGTTAGCCAGGTTGACCAGTTTCCGGGCGACCGCCGTTATGATGACCTTGTGCGGTTTCCCA
>NZ_JBKBVD010000101.1:0-3710 GCF_046289755.1 Paracoccus sp. (in: a-proteobacteria)
TATTGGAGCGATCTGCGCCGCGAACATGGCGTGGCCGATCCCTATAACGTGCAGATGTGGTGTCTGGGCAATGAGATGGACGGCCCCTGGCAGATCGGCCACAAAGAGGCCAAGGAATATGGCCGTCTGGCGGATGAGACATCAAAGGCCGTCAAGGCCTTTGGCAAGGGCATCGAAACGGTCGTCTGCGGCTCGTCCAATGACGGGATGGCCAGCTACCCCGAATGGGAACGGCAGGTGCTGGACGAATGCTATGAGAATGTCGATTACATCTCACTGCACAAATATTTCGGCAACAGCAGCCATAACAGCCTGAACTATTTCGCCAAGATCGACGAGACGGGCCGCTATATTCAGGCCATCGGCGGGGTGATCGACTTCATCAAGGCCAAGAAGCGCGCCAGGAATGACGTCTATATCTGCTTTGACGAATGGAACGTCTGGTATCACAACCGCGAACAGGACAGCCGCAACTGGCAGGAATGGGACTGGCCCGAGGCGCCCGAGCTGCTGGAAGAGGATTACAACCTCGAAGACGCGCTGCTGGTGGGCGGGCTGCTGAACGAATTCATCCGCCGGTCGGACCGGGTCAAGATCGCCTGTATCGCTCAGCTTGTGAATGTGATCGCGCCGATCCGGGCGGAAAAGGGCGGCAAGGCCTGGGCCACCTCGATCTATTACCCCTATCAGTTCGCCAGCCTTTATGGGCGCGGCACGGCGCTGAATGTGGCGGTGGACGGGCCGCGCTATAACGCAGAGGTGGCGCAGGACGTCAATTACCTCGACATCGCCTCGGTGCTGGCGCCTGACGGCAAATCGCTGACGGTGTTTGCGATCAACCGCCACCCCGATGAGGTGATGGAGCTGGATCTGGCGCTGCACGGCTTCAAGGGGGCGCAGCTGATCGACCATCAGGTTCTGGGCGGCGACGGCACCGGCGCGCGCGAGGCCAATACCAGCGCCGATCCCGACCGGATCAGACCGCGCAAGGGCGACAAGCTGACCGTTTCGGACGATGGCATCCGTGCCGGTCTGCCGGCCTTTTCCTATCACCTGATACGGGTCGCGCTGGAATGATCAGCGCTGCAGGGAGGAGGGCCACGGATGGATGATACCGGAGTAGAGCTAGGCGCCGTCACCAAATCCTTTGGCGCGGTCGATGTGATCCGTGGCGTCGATATCCGTATCGAAAAGGGCGAATTTGCCGTCTTCATCGGCCCCTCGGGCTGCGGCAAATCCACCCTTTTGCGGATGATCGCGGGGCTGGAGGATACGACATCGGGCAGCATCCGCATCGGTGCCCGCGACGTGACCGACGAAGACCCGTCCCGGCGCGGCGTGGCGATGGTGTTTCAGTCCTACGCCCTTTATCCGCATCTGACGGTGTTCGAGAATATGGCATTCAGCCTGCGTCTGGCGCGCGAACGCAAGGATGTGGTGCGCCAGAAGGTGAACGAGGCCGCCGACATCCTGCGCCTGACCGATCAGCTGCAGCTGAAGCCGGGGCAGCTGTCGGGCGGGCAGCGTCAGCGCGTCGCCATCGGGCGTGCCATCGTGCGCGCGCCGCAGGTGTTTCTGTTCGACGAGCCGCTGTCCAATCTGGATGCGGAACTGCGTGTGCAGATGCGGCTGGAACTGGCGCGGCTGCACAAGGCGCTTGGCGCGACGATGATCTATGTGACCCATGACCAGGTCGAGGCGATGACGCTGGCCGACAAGATCTTTGTTCTGCAGGGCGGGCATGTGCAGCAATCGGGCAATCCGCTGGATCTGTACGAAGACCCCTCGAACCGCTTTGTCGCGGGGTTTATCGGCTCGCCCGCGATGAACTTTTTCGACGCCACGGTGGCGGGTCACGGCGATCACGGCATCACCGCGCAGGTGGCGGGGCAAGGCGACCTGGCCCTTGACATCCCGGTTGCGGCGCGTCCGCCGGTGGGGGCGGGCATCGTTCTGGGCATCCGCCCCGAACATCTGACCCTGACCGACGGGCCGGGCCTGCGCGTGGCGGTCGATGTGGCCGAGGAACTGGGCGGCGTGTCCTATCAGCATGGCGTGCTGGAAAACGGCGGCGCGGTCGTGTTCCAGCAAAACGGCATCCGCCACGGCATGCGCGGCACGGTGCAGACCGTCGCGCCCGATCCGGGCCGCATCTATGTCTTTGCAGAGAGCGGAGACCGGCTGCGCTAGGCACATCAGACCAATTCATTTGTCTTCTGGAGGAGGAGAAACAAAATGACAGGTATTCTTTCAAGGCTTCTGACCGGCGCGGCACTGGTGGCGGGCATGTCCGGCCCGGCGCTGGCTGCGGTCGAGCTGGAATGGTGGGACTTTCTCGCGGGCGGGGATGGCGTGCGCATGAAGGCGCTGATCGCGCAGTTCAACGAGGAACATCCCGATATCCGCATCACCGGCACCACCTCGGAATGGGGGCTGCCGTTCTATACCAAGGTCCGCACCTCGGTCGCGGTGGGGCAAGGCCCCGATATCATGACCTATCACCTCTCGCGCCTGCCGATTGCGCTGGATGAGGGGGTGCTGTCGCCGATCACCGATGAGGATCTGGCGACCGCCGGTATCAGCCGCGAGGAATTCATCGCCCCGGCACTGGCGGCGGCGCTGGATGATGAGGGGCAGCTGATGGCGGTGCCCTTCGATGTCCACGCGGTCGTGGCCTATTACAACCGAAGCGCGCTGGAAGGCACCGACTGGCTGGACGCTGACGGCAACCTGACCGGCATCGCCTCGGTCGAGGATCTGACCGCGCTGCTGACATGGGCCAGCGAGAACGGCTTTTCCGACCCGCTGAGTTTCCAGACCGAGGGCGGCGGCGGCACGTGGCGCATGTTCTATACGTTGCTGCGCCAGCAGGGCGGCGAGATGATCACCGATGGTGAGGTCCTGGCGGGCGACAATCTGGACAAGGCCGTGAACGCCATCCAGATCCTGACCGACTGGCGCGAGGCCGGGCTGATCCCCGAACAAGCATCCTATGAGGCATCCGTCGCGCTGTTCTCGGGCGGCAGATCGATCATGCACATCAATGGCGTGTGGGAGGTTCCGACCTTCTCGGATCAGGCCGACGCGGGGACGCTTGGGTTTGAATGGTTCGCCAATGAGGCGCCGCAACTGCTGGACCAGCCCGCGACATGGGCCGATTCCCACGCCATCGCGCTGCCCAACAACCCCGATATGGACCCCGAAACGCGCGCCGCCGCCATGACCGCCATCGGCTGGCTGCAGCAGAATTCGCTGGCATGGGCCGGGGCCGGTCACATCCCGGCCTATCTGCCGACCGTCGACAGCGACGACTACCAGCAGATGCAGCCCAACGCGACCTATGCCTCGCTGGCCGACAACGCGGCCTTTGATCCCAGATCGCGGATCGCCGGGGTGGCCTCGCCGATCTATGATGCGGTCAACAACCTCGTCTCGCCCGCGATGCACGGCTATCTGGAACCGCAGGACGCCGCCCAGCAGATGAAACAGGAACTGCAGTCGCTGCTGGACTGATGCTGACCACATGACCGGGGGCGCCGCGCAGGCTGTCCCCGGTCTGATCCCCGCGCAAAAGAGGCCACGATGTCAAAGAGCAGGCGCAAGAGCCGTGAGACGCGGGCGGCCATCATCCTGGTGATGCCGTTTCTGCTGATCTTTTCGGTGTTCTTCCTTTACCCGACGATCAAGGTCGTGATGCTGAGTTTCACGAA
>NZ_JBKBVD010000052.1:0-23426 GCF_046289755.1 Paracoccus sp. (in: a-proteobacteria)
CCCAGTCCTGCCCGGCGGCGCGGATCTGCGCCTTGCCCTCGACCATCACCAGGATCACCTCGCGATCGCCGGTCGCCCCGGCCGCGCTTTGCCCGGCCCGCAAGCGGTGCAGCGCAAACCCTACATAGCGCCATCCCGCATTGCCGGGCGTGATCCGATGCACCTCACCCGAGGTCCCGAACGGTCGTCGAAGTAGAGTGCTCATCCTGTGCTCCTGCAGTGGTCCTCAAATATCCCGGGGGGAATCCCGGCACGGGATGGGGGGCGGCGCCCCCCTCTGCCCCCTCCCCCGCCGCGCCGCTCAGGCAGCGCTCCGGTCCAGCCCCGCCTCGCGCGCCGCCGCCGCCAAAGGCGCAATGCCCAGACCCGCGAACAGCGCACGCGTCATCCGCGCCATTTCACCGTGATCAATCAGGCCAAAGCCGTATTTCGGCTCGCGCCCGATCCAGATATTCTCGGCCACGGCCATGGTGTTCATCAGGTTCAGTTCCTGATGGATCATCGCGATACCGGAATTCAGCGCGTCCCGAGGTGTGCGTATATTCAGCGGCTTGCCCGCAAAGCGCACCTCGCCCTGGTCGGGGGTACAGACGCCCGCGATGATTTTCATCAACGTCGATTTGCCCGCGCCATTCTCGCCCATCAGCGCGTGAACTGTGCCGGGGCGAACCTTCAGCTGGACATCATCAGGGGCGACGACACCCGGTTACTGGGAACGCTATGACGAGACAGCCGAATCCCATGTTCTGGACCTGATGCTGGAACGCCGGTTCCAGACCGGTTCGTTCAGTCACAGTCTGGCAATCGGCGCGGATTACACCCGTGGCGAATACGATGCCTATTATGGCGGAACCGCATCCGGAGAGGCGGCGAACGAGGCCACGGACGCGCCCTTCTACGCCTCGCGCAAGCAGCGTCAGACGGGCGTCTATATCGCCGATCAGATCGAGCGTGATGCCCTGACGATCACGGCCTCGGCGCGCTATGACCGGGTCGATACCGAATATGCCGATCTTAACTTTGCCACCGGTGACGTGAACCGCGGCCGCCAGCAGGACGAGGCCTTCACCGCCCGGCTTGGGGCTTCGTACCGGTTCGAAAACGGGCTGATCCCCTACGCCAATATCGCCAGTTCGTTCGCGCCCAACGTGGCGCAGGTTTTTGACGACAGCACCGACCCGACAGGAAGCCCGGCCGAGGCAACCGAGGCCCTGCAGAAGGAAATCGGCGTCAAATACGACATGCCCGATCAGCGGACGGTGATCTCGGCGGCGTTGTTCGATATTCGTCAGGATAACGGCATGTCGCTTGTCGTCGGGGCCGATGGACGCAACCGTGGTCTGCAATATGACCTGACATCGCGTGGTGTCGAGTTCGAGGCGGTCAGCAACCTGGACAATGGCGTCAGCCTGATCGCCTCTTATGCGCATATGAAGGTGGACATCAACGAAGGCGCCCCCGGAACCAGAGGCAACGCGCTGTCGGGCGTCCCGGGCAACACGCTTTCGATCTTTGTCAAATATGAGGCGCCGTCGGGGGGGCTTGCCCAGACCGGCCTGATGGCGGGCCTCCGCTATATCGGGAAAAGCTATGGTGATGACGCGAACACCATCCGCAATGGCAGCCGGACCTATGTTGATCTGGGCGCGAGCTATGATTTTGCCGGGTTCGGCCATCCGGGCACAGAGGTTCAACTGAACATCAAGAACCTGTTTGATCGCGAGGGCCAGACCTGCACCGGAAACTGGTGCTATCGCGACGAGCCGCGCATGGTTGATCTGAGCCTTTCGCGGCGCTTCTGACATGGCGGTCCGGGCAATTCGCCATGCGATGCCACTGGCGTTGGTCTCTCTGGGCGGACTTTATGTGGCGCAAAGCGTTCTGGGCGGTTTTATCTGGTCCGCGCTTCCCGCTGTGATGCGTCAGCGCGGGATGCCACTGGATCAGGTTGGATTTTTGTCCCTGCTGGTCCTGCCATGGGCGCTGAAATTCCTCTGGAGCCCATGGCTGGAGCGTTGGCGCAGGCCCGCAGCTGCGCCCGCACGGACCAAGGCCGTGATCGGGATCGGCGGGGGGCTGGTTCTGATCGCAATCGCTTTGCTGATGCAGTTCTCTGCGGCGCTGGTGGTTCCGCTGCTCGTCGTTCTGCTTGTCATCGCCTCGGTCACGGCAACGGTCGACATCGCCTGTGACGGCCACGCGGTCGAGGCGTTTCCGCAATCGGCCTATGGCTGGGCCAATATGGCGCAGGTCGGCGGCGCCTATATCGGAGCCGCGCTTGGTGGAGGGCTGGTGCTGGTGGCCATTGATCGCCTTGGCTGGCAGGCCGGGTTGGCCGTTCTGGCCGGGATCAGTCTGATCTGCACCCTGCCATTCCTGCTTTTGCGTCAGCCCTCGCCCAAGCGTGCCCCCCAGCCGGGCGGCGCCAGCCTTCGTGCCGCGTTGGCCCGGCACGAGGTGCGACGCGGGCTGCTGCTGACCGTGTTCTTCGTGGCGGCCATGAAGTCCGCCTTGGGCTTTTTCGGCCCCTTCCTCGTTGATCAGGGCTTTACCCTCAGCCAGGTGGGCCTGTACGGCGCGACCGGCAGCCTGATCGTCGGCCTTGCCGGAGCGGTTGCCGGTGGTTTCGTGGTGTCCCGTCTGGGGACAGTGCCGGTCCTGATGATCGCGCTGGCAGGGCAGGCATTGGTCCTGACCTACTGCCTGCTTGTCGCCTCGGGGGTGGCTTTGCCCCTGCAGCCCTTGGCGGTGTTGACGATGATCGGCTCGAATGCCTGGCTGGCCTTTGGGTTTGTCGCACTTTATGCGCGTTTCATGCGGTGGTCTGATCCCGCTCAGGCCGGGGTGGACTTTACGATTTTCCAATGCACGGATGCGGCTGTCGGGATGGTGCTGGGCTTTCTGGGCGGCCAGATTGCCGGGCAGCTTGGCTATCAGGGGCTGTTTATCGGTGCCCTGCTCTGCTCGGCCATCGGTGCCGGAGGCATCTTTTTCAGCCAGAGAACACCGCGGGCCGGGTACAGCACAGAACGCGCCGCCGACCCTTCGCTATGACCGGGCGCAGCCGTGGATACGTTCCGTCAGGTCAGGGTATGGCCCGCGCTGGCGCAATGATGCGGTTGCCCTGCTGCAGCGCCGCTTCCCGGGCCGACCCCTCATGCCTGGCTGGCAAAGCCGATGGTCTGGACACAGGTGCTAGTCGCCGCAGTCCGGCGCCGACCAGAGGCGCAGGGGCGGCCCGTCCATGTCAAAGCTGTGGCAGCCCAGATCGGTGCAGAGCCGCCAGCCGCTGCCGGTCGCGCCCGATGCCGCCAGCAGCAATTCGCGCTGTGGCGGCAGGGTCGGGGTGAAATGCCAGGCGCCGTCGCGCCAGACGGCATCCGGCGGCGGCTCCATCCCCGCGCCTGCGCCGGTGATGCGGGCCTCGCGCAGTTCCAGCCCCCCGGCGCTGACCTGCCAGCGTTCCCACCATTGGGTGCGGGCGACCGAATGGGTCCAGTCCAGCGTGAATTCGGTCGCGGCCAGCGACAGGATGGTGGCGCTGGCCGCGATGCACAGCATCAGGCGGCCATCCGCGCCCGGCGCAGCCGCAGCCAATGCGCCACCATGAAGGCCAGTGCCAGACCAAAGCCGATCGCGTCGGAATTGGGCAGCGCCAGGATCAGCGACACCCCGCCCGCCAGCGCCAGCAACCGCTCGGCCACCGTGGTGCGGTGCAGCAGATAGCCCACCACGGCAATGCCCCACAGCCCCACCCCCAGCACGGTTTTCAGCAGGATGAAGGCGACCTCGACCGGGTAACCATAGGCCTCGGCGATGGGCCCGCCATCCTGCAGCATCAGCGAGGGGGTATAGACCGCCATGAACGGGATGATGAACCCCGCCGCCGCCAGCCGGATCGCCTGCATCGAGATCTTGAGCCCGGTCGATTTGGCAATCGGTGCCGCCGCAAAGCAGGCCAGCGCCACCGGCGGTGTCAGGTCGGCCATGATGCCGAAGTAGAAGACGAACATATGGCTGACCAGCAGCGGCACGCCCAGCTCCAGCAGGGCCGGGCCTGCCAGCGACGAGGTGATGATATAGTTCGGGATCGTGGGGATGCCCATGCCAAGGACCAGACAGGTCAGCATGGTCAGGACCAGCGACAGGAACAGGTTGTTCTGCCCGATGGCAATGATCGCACCGATGAAGGTCGAGGCGATGCCGGTCAGGGTCAGCGTGCCGATGACGACGCCGACGATGGCGCAGGCCATGCCGACCGGCAGCGCGTTGCGCGCGCCTTGGGCCAGCGCGTCACGGACGATGCCGATGGTGGGCCGCGCGCCCTTGAAGGCGGCGCAGGCCAGCACCAGCCCGGTGATCACGATGACCAGCAGGTTGACGCCGTATTTCAGGAACGCCGCCGAGGCGAGGCCAAGCGCCACCCAGAACACCAGCCGGAAGGCCAGCGGCCCGATCATCGCCGCCAGCGGCGTGCCAAGGATCAGCACCGTCACCAGCGCCAGCCCCATCGTGCCCGCGAAAATCGGCGTGTAGCCCGCGAACAGCAGATAGACCAGCGCCGCCAGCGGCAGGATCAGCGGCCATTGATCGCGCACCGCGTGCCACGGGTTGGGCAGGCTGGCGCGCGGCAGGCCCTTGAGGTTGTCGCGCCCGGCCTGCAGCCAGACCATCCAGAACACGACGCCGAAATACAGCACCGCCGGAATGATCGCCGCCTTGACGACCGAGGCATAGGGCACGTTCAGCGTCTCGGCCATGATGAACGCCACGGCGCCCATGACCGGCGGCATGATCTGCCCGCCCATGGATGCGGTCGCCTCGACCCCGCCCGCGAAGGCCGGTTTGAAGCCGGATTTCTTCATCATCGGAATGGTGAACTGCCCCGAGGCGACCACATTGGCCACGCCCGATCCGGAAATCGTGCCCATCAGCGCCGAGGACAGCGTGGCCACCTGCGCCGGTCCGCCGCGCACGCCGCCGACCAGACCCAGCGCGAAATCATTGAACAGGTTCAGCATCCCCGCCCGTTCGAGGAAGGCGGCAAAGACCACGAAGATGAAGATATAGGCGCTGCTGACATAGATCGGGCTGCCATAGATGCCCTCGGTGCCAAAGGCGAAATGCTCGATGATCTGGTCAAAGCCATAGCCGCGATGGATGAACGGCGCGGGCAGATGCTGGCCCAGAAAGCAATAGGCCAGAAATATCCCGGCAATCATCGCCAGTGGCCAGCCCATCAGGCGCCGCGCGCCCTCGAACACCAGCACCATCAGCGCCGTGCCCATGATCAGGTCCATCTGGTTCAGAAACCCGGTGCGCCGGATCAGGTCATTATATTCGACCCATTGATAGATGCCGGTCAGAAACCCCAGCCCCCCCAGCGCCCAGAAGAACACCTGACCCCCGCGCGTCTTTGCCACCAGATTGCCGACCAGCACAAAGCCCAGCAGCAGCAGAAAGGCCACATGCATCGCCCGCACGATCTGGCTGGGCAGCGCGCCATAGGCCGCCGCCCAGAGCTGGAACAGCGAGAAGGTGACGGCCAGCCAGAAGGCCACGCGGCCGGGCAACCCTGCGCCAAAGCCGGGGGGCAGGCCCTCGGTCACTTCGGTTTCGGCATGGGGGTCAAGGCGGGCCGGTTCGGCTGTGGCGATGGCAGGGCGGGACGACCCGCCGGAAACGGGGGTTGCGGACATGGCGCTCTCCTGAACAGGGGAAGGCCCGCGCAGCTACCGGCGCGGGCCCGGGGGGGTTACTCGATCAGGCCGATTTCGCGGTAATACCGCTCGGCGCCCGGATGCAGCGGGATCGGCAGGCCGTCCAGCGCGGTTTCCGGGGTGATCGCCTCTGCCGCCCCATGGGCAGAGCGCATCCGTTCGATATTGTCGAACATCAGCTTGGTCATCAGATAGGCGGTCTCTTCGCTGACGCCTTCATGGGTGATCAGCATATTGCCGACCGCCGCCGTCGGAATATCCTCGTCGATGCCGGAATAGGTGCCTGCGGGAATGGTCGCGGGCACGAAGGGCTCACCGATGGCCGCCACCACCTCTGCGGGGATCGAGACGATGGTGATCTCATGGGTGGCCGACAGATCCTGAATGAAGGCCACGCCCAGCCCCGAGGATTGCAGCGTCGCCTGCAGCTGCCGGTTCTTGATCAGTTCCGCCGATTCCGCATAGGGCAGGTATTCGACGCGGCCCAGATCGTCATAGCTCATCCCCGCAGCGCCAAAGATCGCCCGCGCATTCAGTTCGGTGCCCGAGGCAGGCGCGCCGACCGACAGGGTCTTGCCGCGCAGATCCTCCAGCGTGGTGACACCCGCCGAGGCATCGGCCACGATCTGGATATAGTTGGGATAGATCGCGGCAATCGCGCGCAGCTCGGTCAGCGGGCGCTGAAAGCCTGCCTCCTCATTGCCCTCCCACGCCATCTGGACACTGTCGCCAAGGGCGAATGCGATCTCTCCCCGGCCCTGCGCCAGCAGGTTGAGGTTCTCGACCGAGGCTTTGGTGGCCTGCACCTGCGTGCGCGATCCGTCGATGCCTGCCGCGTAGATCTCTGACAGGGCAACGCCCAACGGGTAATAGACCCCCGAGGTGCCGCCGGTCAGCACATTGATGAAATCCTGCGCCTGTGCTTGCGGTGCGGTGGCCAGAAAGCCCGACAGGGCGGCCGCCGAAGTGGCAGCAGCGATGCGATGGAACATGCGGTTTCCTCCCATGATGTTCAAAGGCCAAGGTAGCAGCGAAACCGCCCTGCCCAAGCCTTGAACACACGATCGCGTGATTTATTTAAGGCTGCGGCCAGGTCGTTGAAATAGTATGACAAATCCTGTCCTGACACCCGGCTTGTCTGGCGGAGTTTCGCCAGATGTAAGTTTCGTCGGGCATTATTTCGCCAGATCAGTCCGCGCGCAGCCCGTGCCGGGCGATCTTTTCGTTCAGCGTCCGGCGCGGCAGACCCAGCGCATCAGCGGCCCCGGCCGAGGAACCAGCGGCAGCGGCCAGCGCCTCGGCGATGATCTGCGCCTCGATCCGCGCCAGTCGTTCGGGCAGGGGCAGCGGCGCGTCGGGGGCCGGGGGCGGCTGCAATGCCAGCACGGCGCGCAGGGCGGCGGCGCGCAGTTCGGGCAGGTTGCCGGGCCAGTCACGGGCGGCCAGCCGGTCCAGATCCGCGGGCCGCAGTTCGGGCAGAGGGCGCGCCAGCCGCCGCGCGGCCTCTTGCGCATAGCCGGTGAACAGCAGCGCAATATCCTCGCGCCGCGCGCGCAGCGGCGGCAGGCTCAGGGCGGCGGGCGACAGGTGGTGATACAGATCGGCCCGCAGCCGCCCCGCCGCCACCGCGCCCGCCGGGTCCGGCCCGGTGCCCGCGATCACGCGCAGATCGACCGGGCGCGGCGTGGTGCTGCCGCCCCGCGTCACCTCGCCCGCGCGCAGCACCGCCATCAGCCGCGCCTGCAACGGCTGCGGCATCAGCTCCGGATCCGCCAGAAACAGCGTGCCGCCATGGGCCTGTTCCAGCCGCCCGGTCCGCGCGCCCGTCACCCCCGCCAGATGGCCGCGTTCGTGGCCCAGCAGTTCGGCCTCGGCCTCGGGTCCGGTCAGGGTGGCGCAATCCAGCGCCACGAAAGGCCGCCGGGCGCGGCGCCCGAAATCATGCAGGCAGCGCGCCAGCAGCCGCCGACCGCAGCCCGCCTCGCCCGCGATCAGCAGATCGACGGGCAGATCGGCCAATGCGCCCACCATCTGCCGCAGATGCCGGATCGCGGGGCTGTGGCCCGCCAGCCGCGTCTCCAGCCGTTCCGAAGACAGGGCCGAGCCCTGCGCCCGCGCCGCGCGCCGCATCCGCCGCAGGGCGACGGCGCGGTCCAGCACCTCGACCAGATGTTCGGCGCGATAGGGCTTTTCCATGAAATCATGCGCCCCGGTCCGCATCGCGGCCACCGCCACCGGCACATCGGCATGGCCCGACAGCAGGATCACCGGCAGATCGCCGTCGCGCGCGCGCAGGGCGTCCAGCACCTGCTGCCCCGACAGGCCCGGCATCCGCAGATCGGTCACCACGCAATCGCAGGCGGCAGGGTCCAGCGCCGCCAGCGCGGCCTGCGGGTCGGTGAAGGTCTGCACCTCGAACCCCGAGGCGCCCAGCCAGTCCGCCGCCGCCGCACAGAGCGGCGCCTCGTCGTCGATAAAGGCGATGCGGCCCCGCTGTGTGTCCGTCATCGCCTAGCCCGCCCGCCGGTCGCGGGTCTGGAACAGCGGCAGTTCCACCTCGGTCAGGGTGCCGCCACCGTCGCGGGGCCGGAAGACCAGCCGCCCGCCCGCCTGTTCCAGAATGCTGCGCGTGATCGACAGGCCCAGCCCCAGCCCCTCGCCCGACAGGCGCGTGGTGAAAAAAGGTTCCATGATCCGCTCGTGCATGTCCGGGTCGATCCCCGGCCCGCGATCGGCAATCACCAGCCGCAGCCCGTCGGTGCCAAGCGACAGGCTGGCGCGCAGCGGATCGGACGCGCCCGGCGCGGCGGTTTCGGGGGCGGTTTCGGCGGCGGTTTCGGTGGCCTCGGCGGCGGCGGCGGCCTCGGCGGCGTTCAGGATCAGGTTCGTCGCCACTTGCTCCAGCCGGATGGCATGGCCGCGCACCGCCGGCAGGCCGGGTGGCAGGTCCAGCACAAGGCTTTGCCCCAGCTCGCGCAGACGCGGGGCCAGCACCTCGGCGCTGGCCGTCAGCACGGCGGCCATGTCCACCGGCTCGGGCGGCTCGGGGCGCTGGCGGGCGCCGAACCGTTTGAGGTTGCGCACCATCTTCTGCATCCGCACCAGCAGATCGCGGGCCGAACCGATGCTGGCCACCGCCCGCGCGTCCCGCCCCGCCGCCAGATGCAGTTCCGCCGCCGCCAGCGTGCTGTCCAGCGCGGAAATCGGCTGACTGACCTCGTGCACGATGGTCGAGGACATCCGCCCCAGCACCGCCAGCTTGGCGGCGTGAACCAGACTTTCATGGGTCTGGCGCAGCTCGTGCTGGGCGCGGCGACGCTCGTCGATCTCGCGGGCCAGGGCCTCGGTCCGCTCGGCCACGCGGCGCTCCAGCACGGCATTCTGGTCCAGCCGCATGCGGATCAGCTGCCGCCGCTGCCACAGGCCCAGCCCCAGCGCGGCGCCCAGCAGCCCGGTCAGCGCCGCCACTGCCCCGATCAGCCGCGCCTGCGCCGCCACCCCGGCCAGCGGCAGCGCCGCGACAATGCGCCAGCCATCCGGCTCCAGCCCGGTTTCGGCCAGCCGCAGCGCCTGCGCCAGATCGGGGCGCAGGGGCGCGGCGCCCGCGATCTCCAGCCCGGCATAGCGCCTCTCGGCCCCGATCAGATCCAGCGCCGCGGCGTCCAGCGGGTCCAGCGGGCGATAGGTCCAGCCCGACTGGCCCGACAGGAACACCACCCCCAGATCATCGGCCAGCGCGATATCCTGTTCGGCCCGCGCCCAGGTCCGGGGCAGGTCCGACATATCGACCTTGGCCACCGCCACCCCGACAGGCGCCTGCGCAGGCCCGATGCGCGAGGCCAGAAAATAGCCCGGCACCCCGGTCGTGACGCCCACCGCGTAATAGCGTCCCTCGCCCTGCGCGATGGCCTGCCGGAAATAGGGGCGAAAGGAATAGTCATGGCCGACGAAACTGCCCGGCTCAGAAAAATTGCTGGCCGCCAGCGTCCGGCCCGAGGCGTCCAGCAGATAGATCTCATCCACCACCGACAGATCGCGGGCGGTGCGCAGATAGCGATTGGCATCATCGACCGGGCCCCCGTCCAGCGCGGCACGGATGCGCGCATCTTCGGCCACCACAGCGGGCAGATAGCGATAGCGCTCGATCTGGGTGGCGACGGCGTGGCGGGTCAGGGTCAGGCGGCGCTGCAATTCGTCATCCAGCCGCGCCAGCCCGGCCTGCCGCGCAGCCAGCATCGCGCCTGCGGCCAGCAGAGCCACAAGACCCAGCAGAACGGCAAGACGCAGCGGCGGGATGGCAGAACGCAGAACGGGCATCATCTTCCCATGATGCCCGCCACGGAGGGAATGAAAAGCCCCGATCGCATGTGGCCGGGGATCAGAAATCCCAGTCTTCATCCTCGGTCGCGACGGTCTGGCCGATCCCAAAGGACGAGCCCGACCCCGAGAAAAAGTCATGGTTCCCGCTGCCCGGCGACAGGGCGGCCGGGGCCGATGCCCGCGTGGCCCTTGCGGCCGGCATCGCCGCCGGGTTGCCTTTCTGGCGGCATTGCTGGCCCTGACGCTGATGATGCGCCTGCTGCGCACGGTCAGTGTCATCCCCTATGTGATCTATCGCATTCTGCCTGGTGTGGCGCTGCCGGTCTTTGGCTGTGCGTGACGGCGGTGGCCTTCACGGATTTCAGGCAGGCGCGGCAGGCCCGCGCCTCTGCCCGTTTTTAAGGCAGCGGCGCGGGCCTGACACGAATTTGTGACAAAGCACTTGCATCGGGACCAATGCGAACCTTAGGCTGAACCAATGAATAATGGTTCACCCCCTCAGCCCGGTGCCGACCCGACCGAGATCTCGGCCGTCGCGTTGGAGCGGGTGCGTGCCCTGCTGGACGCGCCCGGCGCCGATGCGGGCACCCGCCTGCCGCCCGAGCGCGAGCTGGCCGCGCAGCTGGGCGTCGGTCGTCGCGCCGTGCGCCGCGCGCTGGAGGTGCTGGAGGCCGAGGGGCTGGTCTGGCGCCGTCAGGGCGCGGGCACCTTTACCGGGCCGCCGCCCCGTCCGCGCGGCCCGCAGGGGCAGGCGCTGACCGCCAGCCCGGCCACCCTGCTGCATGTGATCGAATCGCGGCTGGCGCTGGAGCCGTCGCTGGCGCGGCTGGCCGCCCTGCGCGCCACGCCCGACGTGATCCGCCGGATCGGGACCTGCATTGCCCGGATCGAAACCGCCGAGGATGTCGACAGCGCCGATCTGTGGGACAGCGCCCTGCACCGCGAAATCGCGCAGGCGACCGGCAATCCGCTGCTGCTGCTGCTGTTCGACCGCATCAATGCCTGGCGCCACGATCAGGGCATCCGGCAGCTGCGGATGCGGGCGCGTGCCAGCACCGGCACCGGCCATGCCCAGGACGACCACCGCCGCATTCTGGCCTCCATGCAGGCGGGCGACGGGGCGGCGGCGGGGCAGGCCATGCGCGACCATCTGACCGAACTGCACGGCATCTTTCTGCGCCACAGCCAAGAGGAGACGACCGGCGATGACGCCTGAGACCGCCACGCCCACATTGGAACTGCGCGATCTGTCGATCCGCTTCCGGGGCCAGCCCATCGACCTCATCGACCGCGTCAGCCTGTCCATCCGCCCCGGACGCACTCTTGCGCTGGTCGGCGAATCCGGTTGCGGCAAATCCGTGACCTCGCTGGCGGCGATGGGGCTGCTGCCGAAAAAGGCCGCGACCGTCACCAACGGGCAGGTGCTGTTTCGCGGTCAGGATCTGGCCCGCCAGAGCACCTCGCAGATGGAGGGTCTGCGCGGCAACCGCATGGCGATGATCTTTCAGGAGCCGATGACCAGCCTGAATCCGGTCTTTACCATCGGCGATCAGGTGGCCGAGGCCGTGCGCCGCCACCGTGGCTGCACCCGCGAACAGGCCCGCGCCCGCGCGTTAGAGATGTTTCAGCTGGTCCGCATGCCTGCAGCCGAAAAGCGGCTGGACGATTATCCGCACCAGCTGTCGGGCGGCATGCGCCAGCGGGTGATGATCGCCATGGCGCTGGCCAATGACCCCGAATTGCTGATCGCGGATGAACCCACCACCGCGCTGGACGTGACGATTCAGGCGCAGATCCTGGATCTGATGCGCGAATTGCTGGCCGAGACCGGCGCCGCGATGCTGATGATCACCCATGATCTGGGCGTCGTGGCCGAGATCGCCGATGATGTGGCGGTGATGTATGCGGGCCGCGTGGTCGAATCCGGTCCTGTCGGCGCGATCTTCAACGACCCGCAGCACCCCTATACGCTGGGGCTGATGGGTTCGATGCCGGCGCTGGCCGGGCGGGCGCAGGGCGCCTCGCGGCTGATGACGATCCCCGGATCGGTGCCGGTGCCCGAGGCGATGCCGCCCGGCTGCCGCTTTGCCTCGCGCTGCCCCTTTGCCTCGTCCGAATGCGACGCAGGCCGCCCCGACACCCGCGACATCACCCCCGGCCATGGCGTGGCCTGCATCAAGGCGCCGCTGGAAACCCATTTCGCCAAAGGTGCCGCATGAGCGACGTGATCCTGACGACCACCGACCTGCACAAGCGGTTCACCTCGGGCAAGGGCGTGTTCGGCGCGCCGACCGTGATCCATGCCGTCAATGGCGTGTCGCTGTCGGTCAACCGGGGCGAGACCTTTGCCATCGTCGGCGAATCCGGCTGCGGGAAATCCACGCTGGCGCGGCTGCTGCTGCGGCTGCTGGATCCGACCGAGGGGTCTGTTACCTATGACGGGCGCGAGCTGACCGAGCAGTCGGCATCGCAGATGCGGCAGTTGCGGTCGCAGATGCAGTTCATCTTTCAGGACCCGTTTTCGTCGCTGAACCCGCGCATGACGGTCGAAACCATCGTGGGCGAGCCGCTGCTGGTCCATACCGACCTGACCCGCAAACAGCGCCGCGAAAAAGTCGCGGACCTGTTGCGCAAGGTCGGGCTGCGCCCCGATCACGCCGACCGCTATCCGCATGAATTCTCGGGCGGGCAGCGGCAGCGGATCTGTGTGGCGCGGGCGCTGGCCTCGGGGCCGAAACTGCTGATCGGGGATGAGCCCGTCTCGGCGCTGGATGTGTCGGTGCAGGCACAGATCGTGAACCTGCTGGAGGATCTGAAGGATGACTTTGGCCTGACCCTGATCATCATCGCGCATGACCTGTCGGTGATCCGTCACATGGCCGACCGGGTGGCGGTGATGTATCTGGGCGAGGTCGTCGAACTGGCCGCGACCGAGGATCTGTATTCCCAGCCCCGCCATCCCTATACCCGCGCGCTGCTGTCCGCGATCCCGGTGCCCAGCCCCGGCGGACGCGGCCAGATCGCGCCCCTGGGCGGCGATATTCCCTCGCCCGCGAACCCGCCCTCGGGGTGCAAGTTCCACACCCGCTGCCCGCACGCCACCGCGATCTGTTCGCAAAAGCGCCCGGTGCTGGACGCCTCTGATCCGCATCAGACCGCCTGCCACCACTGGCGCGATCTGCCGCCGATGGATGCGGCGGCACAGAACGTGCCCGCCCGCAGCGCCGCGACCGAAGCGCGCTTTGCGCTGTGGCGCGACCACTCGACCACCTGAAAACAAGAAACCAACCGGGAGAATGAAATGAAAATCACCACCTTCATGGCCACCTTGCTGACCACGGCAGCCCTTGGCGGCATGGCCGCCGCGCAGGATCTGCGCATCGGGCTGAACGAAGACCCCGATTCACTGGACCCGGCGCAGTCGCGGACCTTTGTGTCGTCGCTGGTCTATGAATCGCTGTGCAACCGGCTGTTCAACACCAATACGGATATGGAACTCATCCCCGAACTGGCGACCGACTGGTCGTGGTCGGATGATGGCCTGACGCTGACCCTGATGCTGCGCGAAGGTGTCGTGCATCACGACGGCACCCCCTTTACCGCCGACACCGCCCGCCGCGTTCTGGAACGCAACATGGAGCTGCCGCAGTCGTCGCGCCGCTCGGAGCTGACCTCGATCGAGGGAGTCGAGGCCACGGGCGAGCATGAGCTGACCATCACCCTGAACGCCCCCGATGTGACGCTGCTGGCGCAACTGGCGCACCATGCGGGCCGGATGTATTCGCCCGACGCCGCCGAGGCTGCGGCCGAACGCTTTGGCGCCGCCCCGGTCTGCACCGGCCCCTTCAAATTCGCCGAACGCGTCGAAGGCGACCGCATCGTGCTGGAAAAATTCGAGGATCACTGGGCGGCAGACGAATATCACTTTGACCGCGTGATCTATCAGCCCATCCCCGACACGACCGTGCGTCTGGCCAACGTCCGTTCGGGCGATCTGGACATTATCGAACGCACCGCGCCGTCGGACGTGCCGCAGATCCGTGACGACAGCCGCCTGCAACTGTTCGAGATTCCGAATATCGGCTATCAGGGCATCACCATCAACGTCGGCAATGGCAGCCGCGCCGAAGGCCCGCTTGGCAGCAACCCGCTGGTCCGGCAGGCGCTGTCGCTGTCCATCGACCGCGAGGCGCTGAATCAGGTCGTGTTCGAAGGCCAGTATGTGCCCGGCAACCAATGGGCCGCCCCCGGCACCACCTGGTATGACGAAAGCGACCCGCTGCCCGCCCGCGACGTGGACCGCGCCCGCGAATTGCTGGCCGAGGCAGGCGTGGACACGCCGCTGCGCATCGAGATGCAGATCGCCAACAACCCCATCGCGATGCAGCAGGGGCAGGTCGTGCAGGCCATGGCCGCCGAGGCAGGATTTGACATCCAGCTGCGCGCGACCGAATTCGCCACGCTGCTGTCGGAAAACGCGGCGGGCAATTTCGACATGTCGCAACAGGGCTGGTCGGGCCGCATTGACCCGGACGCGAATATCCACCCCTTCGTGTCCTGCGAGGGCGGCAACAACGATCAGAAGTACTGCAACGCCGAGGTTGACGCGCTGCTGGCGCAGGCCCGTGCCGAACCCGACACGGACGCACGCAAGGCGCTGTATGACCAGATGCGGGACATCCTGTCGGCAGACCTGCCGCTGATCTACCTGTATCACATCAAGTATTTCTACACGATGCGTCAGGGGATCGAAGGGTTCGAGCCTTATGCAGACGGCATCATCCGCCTGCGCGGCGTGACCGGCTGACCTTCCAAACCGCAAAGCCCCCGCCCGCCTTGTCCGGGCGGGGGCAGTTCAGAAAGGCCCCGCCGCCATGCTGCGTTACATCCTGAACCGGGTTCTGGTCGCCATTCCGACCCTGCTGCTGGTGACGATCTTCGTCTTCATGCTGCAAAAGCTGCTGCCCGGAGATCCGATTCTGGTGATGGCGGGCGAGGACCGCGACCCCGAGACCATCGCCATGCTGCGCGAGCAGTATCGCATGAACGATCCGCTGATCTGGCAATACCTCTATTGGCTGGGCGATGTGATGCGCGGCGATCTGGGCATCTCGCTGCGCACCGGCCTGCCGGTGACGGACCTGATCGCGCAAAAGCTGCCGGTCACGATTCAGCTGGCGGTCATGTCGATGATTTTCGCGATGGTGATCGGCATTCCCGCAGGCGTCATGTCGGCGGTGAAAAAGGGCACGTTCTGGGATTATCTGGCCAATGTCGTGGCGCTGTCGGGCCTGTCGGTGCCGAATTTCTGGCTGGGGATCATGCTGATCCTGCTGGTCTCGGTCAATCTGGGCTGGCTGCCTGCCTCGGGCTATGAAAGCCCATGGGTCGATCCGGTGCGCAGCTTCCAGACCATGCTGATGCCCTCGATCGTGCTGGGCACCGCGCTGGCGGCGACGCTGATGCGGCACACCCGGTCCGCGATGCTGGGCGTGTTGCAGGCCGATTACGTCCGCACGGCGCGCGCCAAGGGCCTGCGCGAAAAGACCGTCATCCGCCGCCACGCCTTCCGCAACGCGCTGCTGCCGATCATCACCCTGTCGGCGGTGATGTTCGGCGAATTGCTGGCAGGCGCGGTGCTGACCGAGCAGATCTTTACCATCCCCGGTTTCGGGAAAATGGTCGTCGATGCCGTCTTCAACCGCGATTACGCCGTGGTGCAGGGCGTGGTGCTGGTCACCGCGACCGGCTTTATCCTGATCAACCTGCTGGCGGACATTCTGTATGTCCTGCTGAACCCCCGCATGAGGGCCGCGCTATGACCCAAGCAACCCTCGCCCATCCGCCCCGCCGCCAAAGCCGCGCATGGGGCAAGCTGAAACGCAACCGCAGCGCCATGGTCGGCGGCAGCTTTGTGATGTTCTTCGTGCTGCTGGCGGTGCTGGCGCCGGTGCTGCCGATCCCGGACCCCACCGCAACGGACTGGGGCAAGATCCGCCTGTCGCCCAATGCCCAGCACTGGCTGGGCACGGATGAGATCGGGCGCGATATCCTGTCGCGGATGATCTGGGGCGCGCGCGCCTCGCTGATGGCGGGGGTGGTGTCGGTGATGATCGCGCTGGCCGTGGGCGTGCCGCTTGGGCTGCTGGCGGGCTATTTCGGCGGCTGGACCGATCAGATCATCGCGCGGGCCACCGACGCGCTGCTGGCGATGCCGTTCCTGATCATGGCGATCGCGCTGGCCGCCTTTCTGGGGCCGTCGCTGACCAATGCGATGATCGCCATCGGCCTGTCGGCGGTGCCGGTGTTCATCCGCCTGACGCGCGGACAGGTCATGTCGGTCAAGACCGAGGATCATGTCGAGGGCGCCCGCGCCATCGGTCTGGGCCATCTGCGCATCATGGGGCGCTATATTCTGCCCAACGTGTTCCCGCCGATTCTGGTGCAGGCGACGCTGACCATCGCCACCGCCATCATCGCCGAGGCGTCGCTGTCGTTTCTGGGACTTGGCCAGCAACCGCCCGCGCCCAGCTGGGGCAGCATGCTGGCCACCGCCAAGAACTTTCTGTCGCAGGCGCCGTGGATGGCGATCTGGCCCGGCGCCGCGATCTTTCTGGTGGTGATGGGCTTCAACCTGCTGGGCGACGGTCTGCGCGACGCCCTTGATCCCAAGGAAACCTGATGACCGGCGCGATAGCCTCGACCCATTACCTCGCCACGGAAACCGGCGCCGAAATCCTGCGCGCGGGCGGGAATGCCTTTGACGCCGCCGTCGCGGCGGGGTTGGTCCTGCAGGTGGTCGAGCCGCATCTGAACGGCCCCGGCGGCGATCTGCCCGCGATCCTGTGGAAAGACGGTCAGGCGACGGTTCTGTGTGCCCAGGGCCCCGCGCCCGCAGGCGCAACCATCGCGCATTACCGGGCCGAGGGGTTGTCGCTGATCCCCGGCAACGGCTTGCTGGCAACCGTGATCCCCGGCGCCTTTGCCGGCTGGATGCTGATGCTGCGCGACCACGGCACGATGGAGCTGTCCGACATCATCGCCCCCGCGATCCGGCTGGCGGCAGACGGCCACCCGATCCTTGACCGGGCGGCGGATGCGATTGCCGGGCTGGCGGGGTTCTTTGCCGAACACTGGCCCTCATCTGCGGCGGTCTGGATGCCGGGGGGCAAGCCGCCCGCCAAAGGCGGTCTGTTCGCCAACCCCGATCTGGCCGCGACATGGCGGCGGATCGTCGAACTGGCGCAGGGCCCCACCCGCGAGGCGCGGATTGATGCCGCCCGCGACGCGTTCTATCGCGGCTTTGTCGCCGAACGCATCGGCCGGTTCTGCGCCGAAACGCGGGCGATGGACGAAAGCGGGCACGCACATCGCGGCGTGCTGACTGCTGCCGACATGGCGGGCTATGCGGCGGGCTATGAGGCGCCGCTGACCCATGAGTATCACGGCTGGACCATCGCCAAGACCGGGCCATGGGGGCAGGGGCCGGTGCTGTTGCAGAGCCTCGCGATGCTGGCGGGCGACGATCTGGCCGCGCTGGACCCGGTTGGCCCGCAATTCGCGCATCTGGTGATCGAGGCGCAAAAGCTGGCCATGGCCGACCGCGAGACCTATTACGCCGATCCCTTGAAGGTGCCGGTGCCCATGGACGCGCTGCTGTCGCCCGATTATGCCCTTGCCCGCCGCGCGCTGATCGGGGACCGCGCCGACATGACCCTGCGCGCGGGCGAGGTGCCGGGTTTCGCCGCGCAACACGCCCATATGGCGGCGCTGCTGGAGCGGCTCAGCAGCCGCGAAGGCGCGGTCTACGAGCCGACCATGGCCCATCTGGCCGAGGCCCCGCGCGGCGACACCGTGCATCTGGACGTGATCGACAACGCGGGCAACATGGTCTCGGCCACGCCCTCGGGCGGGTGGCTGCAAAGCTCGCCTATTGTCGAGGGGCTGGGGTTCTGCCTCAATTCGCGCGCACAGATGTTCTGGCTGGACGAGGATGCGCCGACGGCGCTGGTGCCGGGCCGCAGGCCGCGCACGACCCTGTCGCCCAGCCTTGCATGGCATCGCGACGGGCGGCGGATCAGCTTTGGCACGCCGGGCGGCGATCAGCAGGACCAGTGGCAGCTGCTGTTCTGGCTGCGCCATGTCCATCACGGCATGGACCTGCAGCAGGCGGCCGACGCACCGATGTTCCACATCACGCATATGCCCGCCTCGTTCTATCCCCGCTCGCGCGCGCCGGGCGGCGTGGTGGCCGAAAGCGATCTGCCCGAGGCGACGCTGGCCGCGCTGGAGCGCGCGGGCCATCAGCTGACCCGCGCCCCTGCAGGCAGCGTGGGCCGGTTGACGGCGGCCGCGCGCGATACCAGAGGGCGACTGACCGCCGCGGCCACAGGGCGCACCCCGCATGGCCGCGCCATCGTGATTGATGAGACCTCCTGACACTGGCTGACGGGCCATCGGGTGAGACAACTCTGATTATCGAATGGGTCGGTGTAGAGGCAAAGTCGTCTTGTCGCCTTTGCCCTCATGGTTGACCCTTGTGCGACCCGCAGCGGCTCACGAGGGACATCGCTATGAGACTTGTTCTGATGAGTACGCGGGAAATTCAGAAGATCGAGGGTCCGGCACAGGTGCTGAATGGGCAGCCTGAGGTCGGCCACGGCGCGCGCGTGCCGGATCTGAGCCAGCGCCAGGTGTCACGTCTCCTCCATGCACCTGAAATGAACCGGTGGTCATATTGACACTGACATAGCCATGCCGGTAGCGCCTGCAGACCTCGTAAGATCCTTCACACCATACGTTATTGATGCCGTCTGAATGCTCTATTGCATGCGTGTAAAAAATTGGCTGGGGAGGCAGTGGATCTCACGGTTTCGTTGTAGCCATCTATCCTGGTGGATACCGTTTTCTTGCCGACCGCGCGATATTTTATTGAATGTGACGTGAGATAAGAAAGAGCATGATTCTGCGGCCTATACCTCTCCGATGAGTTGCATGACGATCCGTCAGCATAAACAGCCAAGGAGCTGACTTGTTCAAAAGGAGCCGGATCGAGAGTTCCTTGCGTGTAGGTTGTTCTGGACTGACAGACGATGGCGTCATCTATTGAGAAACAGATGTTGGGGTTTTGACCATACAGTCTGTTGGCAAATTCCCATGCGGTGCCTTCTGTTTTGCCAAGGTTAATGTCGGATATTGCTTTCTCCACTATTTTTTCATTTCTTCGATCCTCCCTATCGCCCATGTATTTCGGAGGCGGCTGGCAGGCCGATAAAATCGGGGCTGCCAGCACAATTACCGCCAGCAGCTTTGTTCGGCTTCCGCTTGTTTTATCAAGCATTGCGGCCTCCACATTCTCGCTGAGCAATCTCACAAAGGTTATATCTTCGGTGGGTGCATAAATCGGACAATAAACGATTCATATTTCGGCCTGTATATTCAGACAATGACATAAGCACATGTTTTCCCGCAGCACTGGATGGCTGCCGGGTCCGCCGCGGATTGGCCATCGGGTGAGGGGCGAAGGCATTGACGGGGTCCGTGTGCCTGCATCTGCGTTCTTCGGGGCGGCTCTGATTTCGCTCATACGCCCGCAGTGGATTCTGTCAACGCGGATTCAGGGACGGGGATTTTTGCGCGACCGGGCGTTGCGGGCGGGTCGCAGCGAGGCGGGTTTACCCCTGCCCCACACCCCCCGGATGATCCCCGCGCAGGGGTTGTCCGCCGCATAACACCCCCGCAGCGCAGTCCACAACGGAGGGCTGAGCCGGGCGCGGAGCTGCGGGGCCCGCCATAGTTGGCCGGCTTTCGCAGTTCGAGGAGACACCCTCCTGGCATCGCATCTGACACTTGATGAACGCCGCATCGTGGCGGGCATGCTGCATCGCAAGATCAGTGTGGCGCAAATCGCTGTGCAGCCTGGTCGCCATCGCTCAACTCTCCATCGCGAGATCAGTCGCACATCCTGATGTGGCGATGGCTGAGGGATACTGGCATGTGACGGCCCGGCAGCTCGCCTCACCGGCAGGTCCGCAAGCAGACAGGCGCCGTGTGGGCGATGTGAGCCATCCTGTCCGGCGTGGCCGCATTGTGCCCGAAGACGGTCCGACCTAACCAAGCCCGGTGAGGATCCTGGCGATCTCGGGCATTCGTGTCAGGCTGGCCTCCAGCCGGTCACGCCAGCGCGGGCCACGGGACTGCGCATCCGCGAAGGCTTCGGCAAGATCATCGGGCCGGTCCTCGGCCAGAACCCGGATCAGGAACGCCGCCTGTCCCCGGTCTTTGCGCGATTTCGCCTGATCGGGGCCGCCATGGCGCCGGTCGGCCACGATCAGCTTGTGGATGGCGAACCGTTCGGGGCGCGGGATCTGCAGCAGCACGCCCGCGCGATAGAGCGCGATCGCCGGGATCGGCCCGGCAATCAGAAAGTTCAGATAGTTCAGCGCCTGCGCGCTGACGCCAAGCGCCGGCAGCGGTTTGACCCTTTCGTCGCCAAAGGCCGGGGTCAGGAACTCGACCATCGCCGCACCCCGGTTCTGCCGCCATTTCCAGACCTGCCGGTCCTGCACCCCCGGCACCGGGTCGAATTTCAGCGTCTGCAGGATGTCTCCGGGGTTCTCTTCGACCTGATCGCCAAGTGCCACCGACAGCCGCTGAAAGCTGGCAAAGTCGATGTCGCCGGTCTGCGCCAGCTCTTCGCTGTCAAAGCGCACGCCCAGCTCGCCCTGATAGAGGGCATAGGCGGCGGTGCCGACCAGGGTGCCGCCAAGCCGGAACACCCCGGCCCGCGCAAAGGCCAGCAGCAGTGAGCCGGTATCCCGGTCGGTCGCGATCAGCCCCTCGGCGCGCAGAACGCGGGCCAGCCGCGCCATCGTCCGGCGACGGTCCCCGGCCTGAGCCTTCAGCGCGGCGGCGCGTCCCAGGCGCGCGCGCAGTTCGGGCGTCGCCTCGCCCAGATAGCGGCTTTTCATCTGGGTGCCGATGCGGAACTTGTCGTAAAGATAGACCCGCCCGCTTCGCGACCGCTCTTCGATGCTGCCGATCAGGTCCGAGGCGGTCTCGTCCAGATGCAGGCGCAAAAGATCCTGATAGGCCACCTGAGCGGCGCGCGAATGGGATGTGACGGTCATCGGGTTATCTTGTGGCATGTGCATCAAATATATTTTTGCTGCCCTGAAGGCAAGTGTGCAGCGCGCGTATTTTTGCTGCACACGGATGCCGTCACAAGCGTTCCCCTGACCGCGTCACTTGCGGCGCGGGCGCAACAGGCGCCTTTCATATTCTGGGACCCTGGGGGCTGAAACCGGGCTTGGCGCCGGTGGGTCAGCTATTGCGCATGTCGGGCGGGGTGCAGACGATACCGACGGGATCCGGCGCAGGAACGATGCCCCTTCAGGCGAGTAGAGCTCTTCCTCAGACACATCGCCTTTCGCTGGCAACCCACGCCAAGTTGACCAATTCCAGTCGTCCGCTCTTACACCAATTCACACGGCCATCTCTGATCCAGAAATGGCAACCACGTCGATCAACCTGATGTACAGAGAGGCATTACCGACCGTCGGGGCGGATAAGGGCACGCTGTTCGATGGCATCGACGTGGGCCTGCAGGATCTTGCCGTGACATGGGCAACGGTCGATCTGTCGGTGCCGTACGGTCCAGCGATCAACGTCGATGTGCAGATGGCTGCGTCCCCCGGTTCCGCTGCCGGCTGTTGCCCGACGGCATCGGCTTGCCGTCGCGGCCGTCGGCCCTATGGTCGGGGGGGGCCGACAATCGCTGGTGGTACCTGAAAGGGGGGGCGGTGAACCTGTATCTCAGATCGCTCAGGCCAGTGCAGTTGCGGCTGATGGCGACGATTGCGCGCCTTGGCAAGCTGAGCCTTGCCGCTGATGCTTGCGGCATGACTCTGCCCGCCGCCTCGCGCATGCTGACCGAGATCGAGACCCGGCTGGAGGTTACGCTGTTCGAACGCAGCGCAAAGGGCATGACGCCCACCCCCGCCGGCGACGTGCTGTGCCGCCACGCCAACAAGCTGGTCCATGACACCGATCAGATGGCGCAGGATTTTATCGCGCATCTGGATGGCAAGGGCGGTTCGGTCAGGGTCGGTGCGGTGACGGGCGCCGCGCTGGCCGCTGTCATCCCGGCATCGCTGGAACTGAAACGCGTCGCCCCTCGGGTCGAGGTGTTGCTGGATGTGTCGTCATCGTCCCGGCTGATGTGGGGGCTGGAGCGGGGCGAATATGATTTCGCCATCTGCCGCCTTGGCCCCGACGCCAATTCGCGCGATTTCGACATCTCGCCCGCGCGCGACGAGGCGGTGCTGCTGATGGTGAACCGCGATCACCCGCTGGCCGGGCGGGATCAGTTGTCGCTGGCGGATATGACGGAGTTTCCGTGGACCATGCAGGAGCAGGGCGCCCCGATCCGACACGCCATCGAGATCGCTTTTCGCGATGAGGGGATCGACATGCCCCTGAACGTGATCAAGACGGCCTCGGTCGTGGCCATCATGGCGCTGCTGCGCGAGCGTGATTTCATTGCGGTCGTCACGCAGGAAGTGGCCGATCTGCTGCTGAAACCGCCGTTTTCTGCCGGTCTGGTGCTGCTGAAAACCCGCCAGCGGATCGCAATCGAGCCCTATCACATCCTGCGCCCGCGCGACCGCAGCCTGTCTGCGGCGGCCGAACGGATGCTGACGCTGGTCAAGGCGATGCTGGGCCACTAAGTTGCCAAATATGTAAAGTCAGATGGCACATAACTCAATTGATTGATAAGCTCCCGGTGGCTTACCTCTCAGCTAACGTCTTCATGGGAGGGACAAGTGAAGGGCCGTGCAACACTCCACCGGGATTTCACGATCGCCCGCATCGACGACCGCCTCTATTCGGCGTTCATCGAGCATATGGGCCGCGCGATCTATACCGGGATCTATGAACCCGATCACCCCACTGCCAATGCGCAGGGCTTCCGCAAGGATGTGCTGGATCTGGTGCGGGGGCTGAACATTCCGGCCATCCGCTATCCGGGCGGCAATTTCGTGTCTGCCTATAAATGGGAGGACGGGATCGGCCCGCTTGACCAGCGCCCGGTGCGTCTGGATCTGGCCTGGCGGTCGCGTGAAAGCAATCAGGTGGGCATCAACGAATTCGCGGGCTGGGCCAGGGATGCGGGCATCGAGATGATGCTGGCCGTCAATCTGGGCACCCGCAGCATCGAAGAGGCGCGCAATTTCGTCGAATATTGCAACCACCCCTCGGGCACCTATTGGAGCGATCTGCGCCGCGAACATGGCGTGGCCGATCCCTATAACGTGCAGATGTGGTGTCTGGGCAATGAGATGGACGGCCCCTGGCAGATCGGCCACAAAGAGGCCAAGGAATATG
>NZ_JBKBVD010000053.1:0-22941 GCF_046289755.1 Paracoccus sp. (in: a-proteobacteria)
GCGCATAGTGGCGCGCTTCGGATTCGTATTCCACATGCGCGGTCGAGATCGTGATCCCGCGGGCCTTTTCTTCGGGCGCGCCGTCGATCTGGTCATAGGCGCGGAATTCGCCGAAATACTTCGTGATCGCGGCCGTCAGCGTCGTCTTGCCGTGGTCAACGTGACCAATGGTCCCGATGTTGACGTGCGGTTTGTTCCGTTCAAACTTTGCCTTTGCCATGGAATGGCTCCTTGTTCTTCTATGCTGGTAAAGTGGCGGGGTTCATGCCCCGCCGCAAGATCAGGCGTATTTCTTCTGGATCTCGTCCGAGATGTTCTGCGGCACGGCCTCATAGTGGTCGAACTGCATCGAGAACACCGCACGGCCCGACGACATCGAACGCAGGTTGTTGATGTAACCGAACATATTGGCCAGCGGCACAAAGCAGTCGATGACATTCGCGTTGCCGCGGCTGTCCTGCCCCCGGACCATGCCACGACGGCTGGTCAGGTCACCGATGATCGAGCCGGTATATTCTTCCGGCGTGACGACCTCGACCTTCATGATCGGTTCCAGCAGTTTCGCACCGGCCTTTTTCAGACCTTCGCGCATCGCCGCACGGGCCGCGATCTCGAATGCCAGCACCGACGAGTCGACGTCGTGGAAGGCGCCATCCGTCAGCGCGACCTTGAAGTCGATGACCGGGAAGCCAGCCAGCGGGCCCGAATCCATCACCGATTTGATGCCTTTTTCGACACCCGGGATGTATTCCTTCGGCACCGCGCCGCCCACGATTTTCGATTCGAACGAATAGCCTTCGCCCGGCTCGGTCGGGGTGATGGTCAGCTTGATGCGCGCGAACTGGCCGGTGCCACCGGTCTGTTTCTTGTGCGTATAGTCGATGTCAGCCTGCTGGCTGATCGTTTCGCGGTAAGCCACCTGCGGGGCGCCGATATTCGCCTCGACCTTGAATTCGCGCTTCATGCGGTCAACGAGGATGTCGAGGTGCAACTCGCCCATGCCCTTCATGATCGTCTGGCCCGATTCAAGATCGGTTTCCACACGGAAGGACGGGTCTTCGGCCGACAGGCGCTGAAGGGCCAGGCCCATCTTTTCCTGATCGGCTTTCGACTTGGGCTCGACGGCGATCTCGATCACCGGCTCGGGGAAGGTCATGGTTTCCAGAACGACGGGGCTGGTGGTGTCGCACAGCGTGTCGCCCGTGGTCGTGTCCTTCAGACCGGCCAGCGCGATGATGTCGCCTGCAAAGGCTTCCTCGATTTCCTCGCGGTTGATCGAGTGCATCATCATCATCCGGCCAACGCGCTCGCGCTTGCCCTTGGTGGCGTTCAGCATCTGATCGCCCTTTTTCATCACGCCCGAATAGATGCGCGTGAAGGTCAGCGAGCCGACGAAGGGGTCGTTCATGATCTTGAAGGCCAGACCCGAGAACGGCTGGCTGTCATCAGCGCGGCGTTCGATGTTGCGGGTCTCGGTCTCGTCGCCCGGCGTGAAGCCCATATAGGCAGGCACGTCCAGCGGCGAGGGCAGGAAGTCGATGACCGAGTTCAGCAGCGGCTGCACGCCCTTGTTCTTGAACGCGGAACCGGCGGTGACCGGGAAGAAGGACAGCGACAGCGTGCCCTTGCGGATCAGGCCGCGCAGGGTCGCCTCGTCGGGCTCGTTGCCCTCAAGGTAGGCTTCCATCGCGGCATCGTCCTGCTCGACGACAAGTTCCAGCAGGTTCATCCGCCACTCGTCGGCCAGATCCTTCAGCTCGTCGCGGATCGGACGGCGGAACCAGGATGCGCCAAGGTCTTCACCTTCCCACACCCATTCTTCCATCTTGATCAGGTCGATGATGCCTTCCAGCTTGTCCTCGGCGCCGATCGGCAGGGCGATCGGGCACGGGGTGCCGCCGGTGCGTTCCTTGATCATCTTCACGCAGTTGAAGAAGTCGGCGCCGATCTTGTCCATCTTGTTGACGAACACGATCCGCGGAACCTTGTAGCGGTCGGCCTGACGCCAGACGGTTTCGGTCTGCGGCTCGACACCGGCATTGGCGTCCAGCAGACAGATCGCACCATCCAGCACCGCCAGCGAACGCTCGACTTCGATGGTGAAGTCGACGTGGCCGGGCGTGTCGATGATGTTGAAGCGGTACTTGGTGTCAGAGGTCCCCTCGGTGGTGGGGTCTTCCTGACGCTGCCAGAACGTGGTGGTCGCGGCAGACGTGATCGTGATGCCGCGCTCCTGCTCTTGCTCCATCCAGTCCATGGTCGCGGCGCCGTCATGCACTTCGCCGATCTTGTGCGACTTGCCGGTGTAATAAAGGATACGCTCGGTCGTCGTCGTTTTCCCGGCATCAATATGCGCCATGATGCCAAAGTTACGATAACGCTGCAGCGGATATTCGCGTGCCATGGTCTGAATCCTCTTGCCTTACCAGCGGTAGTGGCTGAACGCTTTGTTGGCGTCGGCCATCTTGTGCGTGTCTTCGCGTTTCTTCACGGCGGTTCCGCGGCCATTGACGGCATCGGACAGCTCGCCCGCAAGGCGCTCTTCCATCGTGTTTTCGTTGCGCTTGGCCGCGGCCGTGATCAGCCAGCGGATGGCCAGCGCCTCGCGGCGGATCGGACGAACCTCGACCGGCACCTGATAGGTGGCACCACCGACGCGGCGCGAACGCACCTCGACCGAGGGTTTCACGTTTTCCAGCGCCTCGTGGAAGACTTCGATCGGCTCGCGCTTGAGACGGGTCTCGACGCGCTCCAGCGCGTTGTAGACGATCCGCTCGGCGATCGATTTCTTGCCGTCAACCATCAGGTTGTTCATGAATTTGGTCAGCACGCGATCGCCATATTTGGCGTCGGGCAGGACTTCGCGCTTTTCAGCGGCGTGACGACGGGACATGGATGCCTCTCCTTATTTCGGACGCTTGGCGCCGTATTTCGAACGACGCTGGCGACGATCTTTGACACCCTGGGTATCCAGCACACCGCGCAGGATGTGGTAACGGACACCCGGAAGGTCTTTGACGCGGCCGCCGCGGATCAGCACGACGCTGTGTTCCTGCAGGTTGTGCTTTTCGCCCGGAATATAGGAAATGACCTCGAAACCATTCGTCAGGCGCACCTTGGCGACCTTACGCATAGCGGAGTTCGGCTTTTTCGGCGTCGTGGTGTAGACGCGCGTGCAGACACCGCGTTTCTGCGGGCAGCCCTGAAGGTGCTGCGACTTCGAGCGCTGCACTTTCGGCTGCCGCGGTTTGCGGATCAGCTGTTGGATCGTCGGCATTCGGTTCCCCGTCTTGCTCTGTCAATACTCGCAACCATTCCGGTTGCGCCGCTTCTCGACGGCACTTTGCGCGAATCGCAAAATGCCAAGCCCGTCCGGCCCATAAAGGGCTGACGGGCATAATTCCAGAGGATCGGGGCGTTTATGGCCCGGATCATGACCATATCGGTTCTGGCACCCGGACAGTGATGTTCCGGGTAGCGGGGCTATAAGGTGAATCGCCCCTCCTGTCAACAAGCGCCCCCTGCCCGGCTGGCACGGCAAGCCCGTCCGGTGCGCTAGTCCAGACGCTGTGCCAGATCCTTCAGCAGGGCGCGGCGCAGGCCAAAGCGCTGGCGCAGCTGACGGCCCAGATCGGCCGCGTCCAGATCCCATGGCATGCCCGGCCCGGCCGAACCGCTGTCGCTGTCGCCATGGATCGAGCGGATGAACATCAGCGGCCTGTTCACCGAGACGCCGGGCATCCATTGCGCCAGTTTGGAATGGTCGTAATGCAGCGCGGTTTCCGGCATGTCGGGGCGCAGGAAGATGGTCAGCGCGACGCCCATATTGTGACAGATGCGCGGCGTGACGGTCATCTGCCCGCCCTCGATCCGCAGCATCAGCCCGCGCCCGTAATCCAGCGACAGCTTGCCCTCGGCCTGCCACAGCCCCGCGACCTGCGCGAAATCGCGGCGGGTGGCGGCGATATAGTCCAGCGCCACCGCGTCATCATCGTCATGGCGGAAATGGCCGATCACATCGGCCTGCGGATCGACATGCGGCGCGATGGCCGCGCGGCAGGCGGCCAGATGACGCTCCATCGGGGGGACCAGCTCAAGGCGAAGCTGCGGGATCTGCGCGCACAGCGCGCGCAGACGCGACAGGTAGGGTTCGGGCAGGTCCGGGCCGGTCATCACGACCAGCGTGAAATCGGGGTCGCTCTGTGCGCGCCAACCCGGCAGGGCCACCTCGGTGAACCACAGCCAGCGCCGGGCCAGCCGCTCGGGCGCGTACAGATAGGCCCGGCGTTCCTCATATGTCGCATGTTCGACCTGATAGCCGCGCAATCCCACATAGGAAAAGCGGCACAGGCCCAGCAACTGCACCCGCATCAGCGCCGCCGCCCCAGTCTGCTTTCGCGCCAGATCGTATAGATCCCGGCCCCCACGACAAGCCCCGAGCCGGCCCATGTCCACATATCCGGCCATTCGCCAAAGACCAGCAGCCCCAGAAAGATCGCCGTCAGCAGCGAGGTATAGCGGAACGGCGCCACCGCCGAAATCTCGCCCACACGCATCGCCGCGACCGCGCAGATATAGCCGACCGTCAGAAAGCCCGCGCCCAGCAGCAGCAACAGCACCTGCCCCGGTCGCGGCATCACCCAGCCCTGCCCCAGGCTCAGCCCGAAGCCGATCAGCGTCACTGCGACGGCGGCATAGAACGCGATAGTGGCCGAGCTGGTCTCGCGCCCCAGGCGGCGGGTGATCAGGTCGCGCAGGGTCACCATCAGCATCGCGCCCAGCCCCACCAGCGACCAGATGCCAAAGGCGCCGGTACCGGGCCGCAGGATCAGCATCACCCCCGCCATTCCGACCACGACGGCGGTGATGCGCCGCCAGCCCAGTGTCTCGCCAAAGAACAGCGCCGCCCCCAGCATCACCGCCAGCGGCAGCGCCTGCATGATCGCGGACAGATCGCCGATCGCCATATGCTGCAAGGCGTTGAGAAACAGCAGCGTCGAGCCGACCTCGCCCACCACCCGCAGCGCCATCGGCCAGCGCGAGACCGGCGCGATGCGCAGCCGCAACCCGCCATCGCGCTGCGCCAGCAACGCCAGCGCCGCCATGACCATCAGCCCGCGCAGGGTGATCGCCTGATAAAGCGGCATGTCCTGCGTCACGAACTTCATCACCGCATCGTTGCAGGTGAACCCGATCATCGAGGCGCACATCAGCGCCGCCCCGCGCAGATTGTCCCCCGGTTGCAGCGGATCGGGGCGGATCGAGGCAGGCCGGACGCGGCGCAGCGGAGAGATCAGGGACGGAGCCATGGGGGCCTTGCTTGGGTTGGGGGCTCAGGCCCGCGAGGTTTCGGATCGCGCAGAGAGGGCTGTGAACAGCTCGTCCCGGCCAAGGCCGAAACGGCGCAGCAACGTGGCCCGGACCTCGTCATCCTCCATCTCGATGCGGCGATGTCCATAGGGGTCGCGGGGGCTGTCATTGCTGGCGTGGAAACCGCGCACCCACATCACCCCGTCGGGACGGCTGATCGTGGGCACGAAGCGCCACATCCAGTCGTGCCGGTAGTTCATGATCGAACGCGGCGTGCCGCCGGGAAAATACAGCGTCAGCGCCGGCACCCAGAAATGCGTCAGCTCGCAGCGCAGCGACAGGGCGCCGTCGCGGCCCTGCTCCAGCACGAAGCCGCGCCCGTAATCCAGCGCGACCGGCGCCTGCCCGCCCATCATCGGCGCCACCAGCCGCCAGTCGCGCCGCACGCGGGCGACATAATCGCGGCAGACCGCATCATCGTCATCCATGCGGAACTGCGCCACGACATCGGCGCCCGGTTCCGTGTGGCGGGCCAGCAGCGTCTTGCAGATCTCGGCGTGGCGACCGGGGGGCACCTGTTCCAGCCGGATCTGCGGCACGGCCTCGGCGATGCGGCGCAGACGCCCGATCCAGGGCTGCGGCAGGTCCTCGCCGGTGGCGACGATCAGGGTAAAATCGGGATCGGTCTGCCACATCAGCGGCGGCAGGCACAGCGTCTCGAACCAGCGCAGGCGCTGTTCCATCCGGGCGGGGTCATAGAGGATGGCGCGGTTGCGGGCCAGATCATCGCCGGTGGTCTGGAAATCGCCCTGCACCAGCATCGAAAAGCGGCACAGCCCCAGAACCTGAATGCGCATGACCCCTCCTGCCCGTTGGGCCCGAGTATCGCGGGCGCGCGGCGGGGGTCAACCGGAATGCGGTCAACCGCAATTGTTCTGTGGCACATAGTTCTGCCTTTTCTGTCAGGCAGTCTGCCTCTCGGGCTTGCCAGCTTGACGAAAGCGGACAGTCATCGGTCGGCACGGCATCGACGTGAAGAGCCCACAGCGGTCATTGCCCATGCGCCAGTTTGCTGTCCGCAGGCGCTTCGACGCGGTCAAACATACCATAGTCGCGCACCACGTGGGCGATGCGAAGGCGGTAGTCACCAAAGACATCGCTCCGTCCCTTATCTTGCGCACCGCGATGGGCAGATACGGTGCGCCATCGCGTAACCGCCGCCTCGTCCTCAAAGAACGAAAGGGACAGAACCTTGCTCGGGTCCGTCAGACTTTGAAACCGCTCCACTGAAATGAAGCCCTCGACCTGCTCGATCATCGGTCGCATCACCGCCGCGATGCGCAGGTAATCGTCCGTGCGGCCCGTCGCTGGATGGACCTCGAAAATCACGGCAATCATTCTTGAGTGCCTGCGCCATGGGGTGCTGACACTAGTTTCAGGAATGTCCTGTCTTCGCGCAGCAGGAATTTCTCCTTCTGAGCGAAATCGTAGTTCTCACGCCCCAAGGGATCAGCCGCCAGTCGTTCCCGATAGGCCTCGTAGTCGGCGAGGCTCGCCACGTTGTAGATGCCATAGGCCAAGGAGCTGGAGCCTTCGTGCGGCGCAAAGTATCCGATCAGATCGGCACCGCAACGCGGGATGGCTTGCCCCCAGTTGCGAGCATATTCGGCGAACTGGGCACGTTTCGTTGGGTCGATATCATAGCGAATGACACAGGTCAGCATCGTGTGGTCCTTCTGGGTCTGGTGTTCCAGAATTCTACATTCTTGCGAAAGACAAATGGTTCGGCTAGCGTCGAACTATGAAAGAAGGTCCTGATATAGCCTACATCGCCGCCTTGATCGGCGACCCTGCACGGGCCAACATGCTGACCGCTTTGATGAGCGGCAAGGCTTTGACCGTGAGTGAACTGGCCGCGGAAGCTGGTGTGACTGTTCAGACGGCAAGCTCGCATCTTTCCAAGATGGAAGAAGGCGGGTTACTGCGTCCGCGCAAACAGGGCCGTCATAAGTATTTTTCCCTAGCTAACGACGATGTCGCGCATGTGCTGGAAGCGCTGATGGGGCTTGCCGCAGGGACAGGCCATTTACGAAAGCGCACCGGGCCAAAAGATGAGAGCCTTCGCAAGGCGCGGGTTTGCTACAACCATCTTGCGGGCGATATGGGTACGCGCCTTTACGACAGCCTGCTGGAGAGGGGCTTTCTTGACGCTGCCGTCGCGGGTGTCACGCTGACAGTTGCAGGTGCTGCGTTCGTAGCAAAATTTGGGATTGATCTCGAAGATCTTCGTAAAATGAAGGTGCCTTTGTGCCGCGAGTGCTTGGACTGGAGCGAACGGCGCCCCCACCTTGCGGGCAGCCTTGGCCGTGCCTTTCTTGGCCGGATCGAGGCACTTTCATGGGCCAAGCGCGATCAGAAAAGCAGGGCGGTCCTGTTCTCCGCCAGCGGCGATGCCGCCTTCGTACAAGTTTTTCCAACTTCAAATTGACGACGTACTAAGTGCAGGTGCCGACCACCTTCCAATGTCTGCTTCGTCCCGCAAAGCAGACGGATGAGGCCGGTGGTTGACCGGCAGCTATGCGGACCAAGCGGACGCTCCAAGAACAGCTATAGATCGCGTAGACAGACCATGGGGCCTCGTCTTTAGCTGAAACCCATCCAGATGGTCCGGTTCCGTTCCACACCTTCGAGGCGAAGCTCGGTGAAACCGAGGCTTTCCCAAAAACCGATTGCACGCTTATTGGCGGGATTGACCCCGACATGGATGCCATTGCTCCCCCGTTTGACAGCCATATCCTGCCATCTCCCAAACATCTCCGCGCCGAACCCCATGCCTTGAATCCGAGGAAGAAGGTTCATGTGAAGATGGGACGGAAACTGAGAAAGCAGCGCTTCTGGCGCTCGTGACGGGTGGTGGATCATGAAGGCACGACGCTCATCCGCCGACCATGCATCCTTTGATCCTCTTGCGGGATCGGCGTAGCGCACACGGAGATGCGGCCACCATTCTTTTTCAAGCCGATCCTCCCATGCCCGTGTGTTGATCGTTCCCACGGCAAAGCCCGCAACACCCTTGGCATCTTCGATAACGAGGCAGAGATGCGGCTCAAGCACGGCATACGGGGCGGAGTAGATCTGCCCGGTTATCTGCGGATCATTGTGAAGATGTGATGCATCTCCACCGGCATAGCTGGTGGCAAGGGAAATGGCATACAGCGCATCAAGATCTCCGAGACAGACCGGGCGGATGTTTATCATTACGTTCTCTCGAAGGACTTGTTTTGTCATCGCGTCTCTCCTGACATGGACGACAGATTAAAGGAAGCAATTCACTCCACTCAAGGATGATATGGTCGGGCTGGACATGACAATCCGGTGGGAGGCCTCTGCGACGGTGATCGTGCCAAATGGCACGAATGCCGAGTCGCTGTGGAGCTGCCACCTCCCATTCGAGATTGTCGCCGACCATCCACGTCCCCGCAGGCTCAACATCCATGGCCTTCATTGCGTGAAGATAGGTTTGCTCATCAGGCTTGCCGAAACCCATTTCACCTTCAATTTGAACGTGGTCAAACAACGGCGTTAGATTAAAGCGTTCCAGTTTCTCTCTTTGAACGTCAGCCGCTCCATTTGTTACAAGGGCAAGCCGGACGTTCATTTGTCGAAACGTTTCGAGCGTGATCCTCGCTCCATCGTACATACGGGCGCTAGCCGTCCTGGCTTGTGAGAACAGGTCGCAGAAGACAGGGCCCACATGAGTGTCAGGCAGGTTGAGCTTTTGCAAAGTGTTCGAGATCACCAACTCTCGTGCCTGCCTAATGCCTATGTGGGAACCGAGCCGTGCTGTCTTAGAATGCGTAGGAGAAGACCAGAACGCTTCCAGTGCATTTTCCAGTGCGTGGGCTATGGCTACGGGGCTATAGGGAACCAATCGGTGAGCTAGTTTCTCAGCCACTAATAACAGTATGATGAGCCGATCACCCTCGGTTAGAATTGTGTCGTCCAAGTCAAAAAGTATCGCCTTAGGTGCGTTAACCATCCACTTCTTCCTTACCCCTTAGTTTGCTCAGGGCTCTTCACGTCGATGCATGTGTGCCGCCTTGGCGTCAGCTATGCGGGAATGGAGCGGTTGGTCAGGGTAGGCGCGCCTTGATCTCGGTTAGGTCAATGCCACCCTGCTGCATCTTCTTCTCTGCCCTTGACCTGATGACAGCAAGTAGGGTCATCAATGCTGTATCGTGGGCGCATTCGCGGTCCATCTTGGTGTAGACGAGACACAATTCCTGTTCGGTCCAGGTCTGTAGATCCGCAAGATTGTGTTGGTGCTGTACCTCAAGTTTGTCGAGGGCTCGCGCAAACTTTGCCTCTGCGGTCTCGCAGTCTTCGTATTCGCGCCATAGCTCTAAAAGGAGTCTTCCCGAAGCCGCTGGAAGCATTCCGCGCATTGCTTCCATTGCTTCGGCTTCATCGGCAAGCTTGGTGTTTTTACGGGCGCTTTCCTCAAAGTATGGAATATCCCCGGTAATGGCCTCCGCTATGTCGTGAAGTGCGATCAGCTTCAGGGTCTGCCCCAGATCGACAGAATGCTGAAGGTGCGGGGCCATCAGGACGGCCGCCACTGACATCATCCACGTATGTTCCGCGACACTTTCCTGCCGGCCATTCGACAACCAGCTATGGCGCATCTCGGTCTTCAGATTTTCAGCCAAGCCCAACACATTCACAATGCCCTCAGCGTCGGCGCGGGGAAGTGTTGCGCTGTCAGGGCTTTTTTCTGTCATGGCGTCTCTCCTGTCATGGACGACAGATTAGCCGCTATGTCCCACCGCAACCAGCAAGATCCGGTGTGGGCTCTTCGCGTCGATGCGACCAGGCCGCTGAGAGGTGGCTTTTCGAAAGATATGGTGATCGCGGGCACCGCGATCGCTGATCCAGTGGACAGCCGCGCCTCCGCTTCGCTCTGGCACCGCTGACGATCTTTCATTTCTTTTTTCCGCCTGCCATCCGGCCGGCGATCTGAACACGGGCTCTGGTGCCGCTGCGCGTCAGCCTCCACGGAGAAATCCGGTTCCTCCCACGCGCAAGCGCGCGGGTCCCTCCCAATTTCACCGCTCCGGCCCCGTGTGTCAGATCACCGTCCGGCCGCAGGTCGGGCTGCGCCCACCCTGCTTTGCCCTTCGGATGACATGAGGTCATCCAAAGTGAAAAGCAGGGATGGCTTCGCCACTGGCGGAACAGGAAGGAGCGCCACGACATGTCGGACCGGATCAAAACACGGGGCGGAGATTGGGCTGTGGCCCATCAGAGGCAGACCTTTGTGACAGGAAAGGCAAGCCCGCCTTTGCATCGGGAACAGGCCCCACTGATTTCACGCAATTTTCCCTACCGCTGAAGGCAGAACTATCTGCACCCTGCCAGCAATGACAAAGGCCCGGCACTGGGCCGGGCCTTTGCAGTCATATGGGCGGGGCGCTTACGCCTCGCTGGTGTCCGGCACCGGCGCGGCCAGAGCGGCAGCCGCCTCGGCCTCGGCGCGGCGGGCATCGATGACCGTCTGGTCACGCTCGGTCGCGATGCGGCGCACGCGGGTGGTGGCGCCACCGGTGCCCGCCGGGATCAGGCGGCCCACGATGACGTTCTCTTTCAGGCCCACCAGCTTGTCGCGCTTGCCCTGAACGGCAGCCTCGGTCAGCACACGCGTCGTCTCCTGGAAGGACGCCGCCGAGATGAAGCTGCGGGTCTGCAGCGACGCCTTGGTGATGCCCAGCAGGACCGGCTCGCCCGTGGCGGGACGTCCGCCGCGTGCCTCGATCTTGGCGTTCTCCTCGACGAACTCGTCACGCTCGACATGTTCGCCCTTGAGCAGCGTGGTCTCGCCGCCGTCCAGGATCTCGATCTTCTGCAGCATCTGGCGAACGATCACCTCGATATGCTTGTCGTTGATCTTCACGCCCTGCAGACGATAGACGTCCTGCACCTCGTCGATGAGATAGTCGGCCAGGGCCTCGATCCCCATGATGCGCAGGATGTCATGCGGCGCCGGGTTGCCGTCCATGATATAGTCACCCTTCTGCACGAAGTCGCCTTCCTGCACCGGGATGTGCTTGCCTTTCGGCACCATGTATTCGACCGGCGGCGCGCCCTCTTCGGCGGCCTCGATGCTGATGCGGCGCTTGTTCTTGTAGTCCTTGCCGAACCGCACATAGCCGTCGATTTCCGCGATGATCGCGTGATCCTTGGGACGCCGGGCCTCGAACAGTTCCGCCACGCGGGGAAGACCCCCGGTGATGTCCTTGGTCCGGGCGCCTTCGCGCGGGATCCGGGCCACCACGTCGCCGGCCTTGATGTCCTGACCGTCTTCGACCGACAGAACCGCATCCACCGACATCGGATAGCTGACCGGGTTGCCCTGATCGTTGCGCACCGGCTCGCCGTTTTCATCCATGATGATGATTTCGGGCTTCAGATCGCTGCCCTTGGGCGCGGAACGCCAGTCGGTCACGATCTTCTGCGTCATGCCGGTTGCATCGTCGGTCTCGTCGCGGACCGAGATCCCCGACAACAGATCGACAAAGCGCGCCACACCCGCCTTTTCGGCGATGATCGGCAGGGTATAGGGGTCCCATTCGAACAGCTTGCCGCCGCGAACCACACGCTCGCCTTCGGTCACGAACAGCTTCGAACCGTAGAACAGCTTGTGGCTGGCGCGCTCTTGCCCCTGATCGTCCAGAACCAGCAGCTGCATGTTGCGCGACATCACGACCTGTTCGCCATTGGCGTTGCCCAGGATGCTGGAGTTGCGGAACGACACGGTGCCCTCATGCGAGGCGGCCTGGAACGACTGCTGACCACCCTGCGCAATGCCGCCGATGTGGAAGGTCCGCATCGTCAGCTGGGTGCCCGGCTCGCCGATCGACTGGGCGGCGATGATGCCGACAGCCTCGCCGATATTGACCAGCGTGCCGCGGGCCAGATCGCGGCCATAGCACAGCGCGCAGATCCCGTCCTCGGATTCGCAGGTCAGGGCCGAGCGGATGCGCACAGTCTGCACGCCCGCCGCCTCGATGGCATCGGCCTTGCGCTCGTCGATCACGTCATTGGCGCGGACGATGATCTCGTCGCTGCCCGGAACCAGCACATCCTCGGCCGTGGTGCGACCCAGAACCCGCTCGGACAGGGGCGAGATGACCTCGCCGTCGTTCACGGCAGCGGATGCCGTGATCGCGCGTTCGGTGCCGCAATCATGTTCGCGGATGATGCAGTCCTGCGCCACGTCGACCAGACGCCGCGTCAGATAGCCCGAGTTCGCCGTCTTCAACGCGGTGTCCGACAGACCCTTGCGGGCGCCGTGGGTCGAGTTGAAGTATTCAAGAACGGTCAGACCTTCCTTGAAGTTCGAGATGATCGGCGTCTCGATGATCTCGCCCGAAGGCTTGGCCATCAGCCCGCGCATGCCGCCCAGCTGCTTCATCTGGTTGACCGAACCACGGGCACCGGAGTGCGCCATCATATAGACGCTGTTCGGCTCTTCCTCGGCGCCGTTCTCGTCGAACTTCTTCGACGAGATGGTGGACATCATGGCTTCGGTCACGCGGTCGTTGCACTTCGACCAGGCGTCCACGACCTTGTTGTACTTCTCGCCCTGCGTGATCAGACCGTCCAGATACTGCTGCTCGAACTCTTTGACCTGATCCTGAACCTCTTCCACGATGGTCCATTTGTTGTCGGGCACCACCATGTCGTCCTTGCCGAAGCTGATGCCGGCCTTGAACGCCTCGCGGAACCCGAGCGTCATGATCTGGTCACAGAAGATCACCGATTCCTTCTGACCGCAGTAGCGGTAGACGGTGTCGATGACGACCTGAACGTCTTTCTTGCGCAGCAGCTGGTTGACCAGCTCGAACGGCGCCTTGGCGTTCAGCGGCAGCAGGCCGCCAAGCCGCAGACGGCCCGGCGTGGTTTCAAAGCGCTTCCACACCTCGTTGCCATTCTCGTCGATCTGCTTCAGGCGCGCCTGAATCTTGGCGTGCAGATGCACCTCGCCCGCGGCCAGAGCATGCTCGACCTCGTCGATGTTGGAGAAGGCCATGCCTTCGCCCTTCATCCCCTCGCGCATCATCGTGACATAATAGATGCCAAGGATCATGTCCTGCGACGGAACGATGATCGGCGCGCCGTTGGCGGGCGACAGAACGTTGTTCGTCGACATCATCAGCACGCGCGCTTCCAGCTGGGCCTCAAGGCTCAGCGGGACGTGGACAGCCATCTGGTCGCCGTCAAAGTCGGCGTTGAAGGCCGAACAGACCAGCGGGTGCAGCTGGATCGCCTTGCCTTCGATCAGGATCGGCTCGAACGCCTGAATGCCCAGACGGTGCAGCGTGGGCGCACGGTTCAGCAGAACCGGGTGTTCACGGATGACCTCGTCCAGGATGTCCCAGACCTCGGGGCGTTCCTTTTCGACCAGCTTCTTGGCCTGCTTGACGGTCGAGGACAGACCCTTGGCTTCAAGCCGCGAATAGATGAACGGCTTGAACAGCTCCAGCGCCATCTTCTTGGGCAGGCCGCATTGATGCAGCTTCAGTTCCGGGCCAGTCACGATGACCGAACGACCCGAAAAGTCGACGCGCTTGCCCAGAAGGTTCTGGCGGAAGCGGCCCTGCTTGCCCTTCAGCATGTCCGACAGCGATTTCAGCGGGCGACGGTTGTTGCCCGTGATGACGCGGCCGCGACGGCCGTTGTCGAACAGCGCATCGACCGATTCCTGCAACATGCGCTTTTCGTTGCGCACGATGATGTCGGGCGCGCGCAGCTCGATCAGCCGCTTGAGGCGGTTGTTGCGGTTGATGACGCGGCGATACAGATCGTTCAGGTCCGAGGTCGCGAACCGGCCACCGTCCAGCGGCACCAGCGGGCGCAGTTCCGGCGGGATGACCGGAATGACCGTCAGCACCATCCATTCGGGACGGTTGCCCGACTCGAGGAACGACTCGACGATCTTCAGGCGCTTGATGATCTTTTTCGGTTTCAGCTCGCCCGTGGCCTCCTTGAGGTCCTCGCGCAGCTGCTCGGCGGTTGCCGCCAGATCAATATTGGCCAGCATCGCGCGGATGGCTTCCGCACCGATATCGGCCTGGAACGCGTCGGCGCCAAAGTTGTCCTGCGCGTCGAGGAATTCCTCTTCGCTCAGCAACTGGCCATAGGACAGGTCGGTCAGACCCGGCTCGATCACGACGTAGTTCTCGAAATAGAGGATACGTTCCAGATCGCGCAGCGTCATGTCCAGCATCAGGCCGATGCGCGAGGGCAGCGACTTCAGAAACCAGATATGGGCGACAGGTGCGGCCAGTTCGATATGGCCCATCCGCTCGCGGCGGACCTTTTGCAGGGTCACTTCCACGCCGCATTTCTCGCAGACGAGGCCGCGATATTTCATGCGTTTGTATTTGCCGCACAGGCATTCGTAATCCTTGATCGGACCAAAGATGCGCGCGCAGAACAGACCGTCACGTTCCGGCTTGAACGTGCGGTAGTTGATGGTTTCGGGCTTTTTCACCTCGCCGAAGGACCATGCCAGAATTTCTTCGGGCGAGGCCAGCGAGATCTTGATTTCGCTGAACTGACGCGGCGCGGCCAGCGGGTTCAGCGCGTTGGTGGCGAGTTCCTGGTTCATTTTCAATTCCTAATGAAGGGCACGGGATGGGGTGAAGTGGGGGCCTTAGGCCCTCACTCCTCCTCTTCCGCATCCAGGAGTTCCATGTTGAGGCCCAGACCCCGGACCTCCTTGACCAGCACGTTGAACGATTCCGGCACGCCAGCCTCGAAGTTGTCTTCGCCCTTGACGATCGACTCGTAGACCTTGGTGCGGCCGGCCACGTCATCCGACTTGACGGTCAGCATTTCCTGCAAGGTGTAGGCGGCGCCATAGGCTTCAAGGGCCCAGACCTCCATCTCACCCAGACGCTGGCCACCGAACTGGGCCTTACCACCCAGAGGCTGCTGAGTGACCAGCGAATACGGACCGGTCGAACGCGCGTGCATCTTGTCATCGACAAGGTGGTGCAGCTTGAGGACGTATTTCATCCCCACGGTGACCTGACGCGCGAACTGCTCGCCCGTGCGGCCATCGAACACCACCGACTGGCCCGAGGTGTCGAACCCGGCGCGCCGCAGCGCGTCGTTCACGTCAGCCTCTTTGGCACCGTCGAAGACCGGCGTGGCGATTGGCACACCCGTGCGCACCGTATCGGCATGCTCGCGCAGCGTCTCATCGTCCATGCCGTCGAACGTGTCGGCATAAAGCTCGTCGCCGTAACCGATGCGCATCGCCTCGCGGACCGGGGTCATGTCGCCATTGCGGCGATAATCTTCCAGCGCCTCGTCGATTTTCAGGCCCAACGCGCGGCTGGCCCAACCCATATGGGTTTCCAGAATCTGACCCACGTTCATGCGCGACGGCACGCCCAACGGGTTCAGAACCAGATCGACGGGGGTGCCATCCGCCAGGAACGGCATGTCCTCCATCGGGACCACCTTGGACACGACGCCCTTGTTGCCGTGACGACCGGCCATCTTGTCACCGGCCTGCAGCTTGCGCTTCACGGCGACAAAGACCTTGACCATCTTCATCACGCCCGGCGGCAGGTCGTCGCCCTGACGGACCTTTTCGACCTTGTCCTCGAAGCGGGCTTCCAGCAGCTTTTTCTGGGTGTCGTATTGCTGGTTCAGCGCCTCGACATCCTTGGCCACATCCTCTTCGGACACGGCCAGCAGCCACCATTGACCACGCGACATGGTGCCCAGCAGATCCTCGGTGATCTCGGTGCCCGAGCGGATGCCCTTGGGACCTTTCACCGCGGTCTTGCCCAGGATCAGCGTCTTGAGCCGCGAATAGATGTTGCGGTCCAGGATCGCCTGCTCGTCGTCGCGGTCGCGCGACAGACGCTCGACTTCCTCGCGCTCGATCTGCAGGGCGCGCTCGTCCTTGTCGACACCGTGACGGTTGAAGACGCGGACCTCGACGATCGTGCCATAGGCGCCGGGCGGCAGACGCAGCGAGGTGTCGCGCACATCGCTGGCCTTTTCACCAAAGATGGCGCGCAGCAGCTTTTCTTCCGGCGTCATCGGGCTTTCGCCCTTGGGGGTGATCTTGCCCACCAGAATGTCGCCCGGTCCGACCTCGGCACCGATATAGACGATACCGGCCTCATCCAGATTGCGCAGGGCCTCTTCGCCCACGTTCGGAATGTCGCGGGTGATCTCTTCCGGCCCCAGTTTCGTATCGCGGGCCGCCACTTCGTATTCGTCGATATGGATCGAGGTGAACACGTCGTCGCGGTGAATCCGCTCGGAGATCAGGATCGAGTCCTCATAGTTGTAGCCGTTCCACGGCATGAACGCGACGACCACGTTCCGACCGATGGCCAGTTCGCCCCGGTCGGTCGAGGGACCGTCCGCGATGACCTGATTGGCCACGACCTTCTCGCCCACCTTCACCAGCGGGCGCTGGTTGATGGTCGAGGACTGGTTCGAGCGTTTGAACTTGCGCAGACGATAGATGTCCACGCCCGCATCGCCCGCGCCCATGTCTTCGGTCGCACGCACAACGATCCGCTGCGCATCGACCTGATCAATCACACCGCTGCGGCGTGCCATGATCGCGGCGCCCGAATCGCGGGCCACGGTCGCCTCCATGCCGGTGCCGACAAACGGCGCCTCGGCGCGCAGAAGCGGCACGGCCTGACGCTGCATGTTCGAGCCCATCAGAGCGCGGTTGGCGTCGTCGTTTTCAAGGAACGGGATCAGCGCGGCGGCGACCGACACCAGCTGTTTGGGCGAGACGTCGATCAGGTCGATCGCATCCACCGGGTTCAGCATGAAGTCGCCCGACTGGCGGGTGCTGATCAGCTCGTCCGTGAAACGGCCTTCGGCATCCAGCGTCGCGTTGGCCTGCGCCACGGTGTGACGCATTTCCTCGGTCGCGGACATATAGACCACGTCGTCGGTGACCTGACCGTCGATGACCTTGCGGTAAGGCGTCTCGATGAAGCCATATTTGTTCACGCGGGCAAAGGTGGCCAGCGAGTTGATCAGACCGATGTTCTGACCTTCCGGCGTCTCGATCGGGCACATCCGGCCGTAATGGGTCGGGTGAACGTCGCGTACCTCAAAGCCCGCACGCTCGCGCGTCAGACCGCCCGGCCCAAGGGCCGACAGGCGGCGCTTATGCGTCACTTCGGACAGCGGGTTGGTCTGGTCCATGAACTGCGACAGCTGGCTGGAGCCGAAGAATTCACGCACCGCCGCCGCAGCCGGTTTGGCGTTGATCAGATCCTGCGGCATGACGGTGTCGATCTCGACGCCCGACATACGCTCACGAATCGCACGTTCCATGCGCAGCAGACCGACGCGATACTGGTTCTCCATCAGTTCGCCGACCGAGCGGACCCGGCGGTTGCCCAGGTGGTCGATGTCGTCGATCTCGCCCTTGCCGTCGCGCAGTTCCACGAGGCCACGGATACAGGCCACGATATCCGCGTGGCGCAGGGTCCGCTGGGTGTCGGGCGCGTCCAGATTCAGACGCATGTTCATCTTGACCCGGCCCACGGCGGACAGGTCGTAACGCTCGCTGTCGAAGAACAGCGAGTTGAACAGGTTCGACGCGGCCTCGACGGTGGGCGGCTCGCCCGGACGCATGACGCGGTAGATGTCCATCAGCGCGCCGTCGCGGCCCATGTTCTTGTCGGCGGCCATCGTGTTGCGGATATAGGGACCGACATTGACGTGGTCGATGTCCAGCACCGGCACTTCGTCGATCCCGTTGTCCAGCAGCACCTTCAGAATGCCACCCGACAGGTCGCCTTCCTTGTTGTACTCGGCGGTGATCTCATCGCCCGCTTCGGCATAGATAAAGCCGGTCTCTTCGTTGACCAGATCCTTGGCGACGAAACGACCCACGATCCGCTCGAACGGCAAGAGCAGGTTCACCTGCTCGCCCGCATCGACCAGTTGCTTGACCTGACGCGGGGTGACCTTTTCGCCGGCCTTGGTGATGACTTCACCGGTCTCGGCATTGACCAGATCAAAGGCCGGACGGGTGCCACGCATCCGCTCGGGGAAGAAGCGCGTGACCCAGCCCTGCGACCGGCCCTCGCGGCGCAGGCTGTAGTTCACGGTTTCGTAGAAGGCATCCATGATGCCCTCCTGGTCCATGCCAAGCGCATAGAGCAGCGTGGTGACGGGCAGTTTCCGGCGACGGTCGATGCGCGCGAACACCAGATCCTTGGCGTCGAATTCGAAATCCAGCCACGAGCCGCGATAGGGAATGATGCGGCAGGCGAACAGCAGCTTGCCCGAGCTGTGCGTCTTGCCGCGGTCATGGTCAAAGAACACGCCGGGCGAGCGGTGCATCTGCGACACGACCACACGCTCGGTGCCGTTCACGATGAACGTGCCGTTCGTCGTCATCAGGGGCATGTCGCCCATGAAAACGTCCTGTTCCTTGATATCCTTGACCGATTTGGCGCCGGTGTTTTCATCGACATCAAACACGATCAGACGCAGGGTGACCTTCAGCGGCGCGGCATAGGTCATGTCGCGCTGCTGGCACTCGTCCACGTCATATTTCGGCTTTTCCAGATCGTATTTCACGAATTCCAGAACGGCGGTCTCGTTGAAGTCCTTGATCGGGAACACCGACTGGAACACGCCCTGAATGCCGTCGCCATCATTGTGGCCGGTTCCCTCGCCCGAGTTCAGGAACAGATCATACGAGGATTTCTGAACCTCGATGAGGTTCGGCATCTCAAGAACTTCGCGGATATTGCCGTAATAGCGCCGGATACGCTTTTGGCCGACATAAGCTTGCGCCATGGGGTCTCGTCACCTTTCGTCTTCGCGCGCGCATCGGGTCGGGGCCCCCAAGGCGTGGCATACGAATGCAGGGATGAGGTTCCATTCGTGCCGCGCGTCCCACCGCGAAGCTCCCGAACCTCGAACATGCCCTGAAAGAAGGTCCGTATCAGGACCGCCCTTCAAGACAGGTTCGGCAGGGACCGGGAAACCCCGGACCCTGCCCTGTTCAATAGGTCAAAGCGACCGACCCAAGGGTCAATTACTTCAGTTCGACCTTGGCGCCGGCATCTTCCAGCTTTTTCTTCACTTCTTCGGCATCAGCTTTCGAGACGCCTTCTTTGACTTTGCCGCCAGCTTCGACCAGGTCCTTGGCTTCTTTCAGGCCCAGACCGGTGATGCCGCGAACTTCTTTGATCACGTTGATCTTGTTCGGGCCGGCTTCGGTCAGCACGACGTCGAATTCGGTTTTCTCTTCCGCAGCTTCAGCAGCAGCGGCAGGGCCCGCCATCATGACGGCGCCACCGGCTGCCGGCTCGATGCCGTACTCGTCTTTCAGGATGGTTTTCAGTTCCTGAGCCTGCAGCAGGGTCAGACCGACGATTTCTTCGGCAAGTTTCTTCAGATCAGCCATTTTTCCGTTCTTTCCAGTTAATGTTCCAACATCGGGTCATCGACCACGCGAAGGAATGGGGTTGCTTACGCAGCCTCGCGCTCTTCCAGAGTGCTGAGGATGCCCGCGATGTTCGAAGCAGGCGCGCCAATGGCACCGGCGATGTTGGAGGCAGGCGCACCGAGGCACGACACGATCTGAGCGATAAGCTCTTCACGCGAGGGCATCGAAGCGACGGCTTTCACACCGGCGGGGTCCAGAGCCGAGTCACCCATTGCACCGCCCAGGATCACGAACTTGTCGTTTTCCTTGGCGTATTTGTCGGCGATCCGGGCAGCTGCCACGGGATCCTCCGAATAGGTAAGCACGGTCATGCCCGTCAGGTAATCAGCGATGCTTGCGCAAGGCTTACCTTCCAGGGCGATCTTGGCGAGCTTGTTCTTGGCAACGCGAACCGATCCACCGGCGTCGCTCATGCGCGCGCGGAGGTCCTGCATATGTGCAACCGTCATCCCCTCGTAGTGGGCAACCACCACGACGCCAGAGCTTTCAAAGATCTGGCCGAGCTCGTCGACCACCTGTTCTTTTTGTGCTCTATCCACGGTTTCACTCCAAGTTGGGGGTTTCCCCCCGCTCTCACTTTCCCCGGCCTGTCAGGGCCGGGTCGGGTCCGCTAGGGCAAGATCACCCGAAGGAGGTTCCCCGGCTAAGGGGGCCTTCGGAAAAATGCTTCCCCATCTCAGGAAGGACATTAAGCCGGTTTCCCGGCACCCTCCGTCTCGGACAGGACAGGGCGCATATGGCGCGCCCCGCCATCCCCGGCACCGAACGGATCGGACGCCGGGAAATTCTTTGGCCTCAGGCGCCGGTCGCGGACGGAACGTCCACCGACACGCCCGGACCCATGGTCGAGCTGATCGAGACTTTCTTCATGTAAGTCCCTTTCGCGCCCGTGGGTTTCGCCTTCTGCACCGCGTCAACGAAGGCGCGCAGGTTCTGCACCAGCTTGTCCTCGTCGAACGAGACCTTGCCGATCCCGGCATGGACGACGCCCGCCTTTTCGGCCTTGAACTGGACTTCACCGCCCTTGGCCGCGTTGACCGCAGCGGTCACGTCCATGGTCACGGTGCCGACCTTGGGGTTCGGCATCAGGTTGCGCGGGCCCAGGATCTTGCCCAGACGGCCGACCAGCGGCATCATGTCCGGCGTTGCAATGCAACGGTCGAAATCAATCTTGCCGGACTGGATCGACTCCATCAGGTCTTCGGCGCCGACGATTTCCGCACCGGCGGCTTTGGCTTCGTCAGCCTTGGGGCCACGGGCGAACACGGCGACGCGGACGTCCTTGCCGGTGCCTGCGGGCAGGGTGACGACGCCGCGGACCATCTGGTCGGCGTGGCGCGGATCAACGCCCAGGTTCAGCGCGATCTCGACGGTTTCGTCGAATTTCGCGGAAGCTGCGGATTTCACCAGCTTGACCGCATCCTCGACCGTGAGGTTCGCTTTGCCGTCAAAGGCTTCGCGGGCGGCGGCTTTTTTCTTGGACAGTTTTGCCATGGCTTAGCCTTTCACCTCGAGACCGATCGACCGGGCGGAGCCGACGATGATCTTCATCGCGGCCTCGACGTCATTGGCCGACAGATCCTTCATCTTGGCTTCCGCGATCTCGCGGACCTGCTTGACGGTCACCGAACCTGCATTGGTCCGGCCCGGCTTGTCAGAGCCCTTGGCGCGGTTGCGCTTGCCCACCGGCTTCAGGCCAGCCGCCTTCTTGAGCAGGAAGGACGCGGGCGGCGTCTTCGTCTCGAAGGTGAACGACTTGTCAGCGTAATAGGTGATGACGACGGGCACGGGCGAGCCCGCTTCCATCTCCTGCGTCTTGGCGTTGAATTCTTTGCAGAACGCCATGATATTGATGCCGCGCTGACCCAGAGCCGGGCCAACGGGGGGCGACGGGTTCGCCTGACCCGCCTTGATTTGCAGCTTCAGGCTGCCGACAACTTTCTTGGCCATCTGGCCTTCTCCTTATCATCAGGCCCGCAAGGGGGCCGACTTAGCGGTGCGGCTCGGGTCAGACGACCGTTGCCTCCCGCAACCAATCACGAGGCCTTGGTGACCTGCGTGAATTCCAGTTCGACCGGCGTGGGCCGGCCAAAGATCGACACGGTGACCTTCACACGCGACGAAATCTCGTCCACTTCCTCGACCATGCCCGAGAAGCCCTCGAACGGACCGTCGGTCACGTTCACCTTCTCGCCCACGTCAAAGCGGATCAGGTTGCGCGGTGCGGCCGGTTCCCCGTCGCCCGTGCGGTTCAGCATCCCGTTCACTTCACCGTCGCGCATCGGCATCGGCTTGCCCTGCGCGCCCAGAAACCCGGTGACGCGGTTGATCGAGTTCACCAGATGATAGGTGCGGTCCGACATGTCCATGTGGACCAGCACGTAACCCGGCATGAAGCGCCGTTCGGACGTGACCTTTTTGCCGCGACGGATCTCGATGACCTCTTCGGTCGGCACCAGCACCTCGTCGATCTGGTCCTCAAGACCCTTCTCGGCGACAGCCTGGCGAATAGCCTCGGCGACCTTCTTTTCGAAGTTCGACAGGACGCTGACCGAATACCAACGCTTTGCCATGTCTCGATCGACCCCTGCTTCTTCCCCGAGAATCACGCAGGATATGCGCAACGCTCTGAATTCAAATACATCCGACAAAATTGAAAGCGGCGCGCACGCGAATTCGATGCACGCCGTCTGCCGGACAGTTCGGGGCACATACCGCCCCCGGCGGCCAAATGCAAGCCCCGCTGGTCCGTTCGCAGGCCCGGCCTCAGCCGCTGATCAACCGCAGTCCCTGCGTCAGACCCGTGCGGATCGCCAGATCGACCAGAAAGAAAAACAGGCTGGTCAACGAGGCGAAGATAAAGACCATGATCGTCGTCGTGATCACTTCGCGGCGCGTGGGCCAACTGATCTTTGCCGCCTCGGCGCGGACCTGGTTAATGAACTGGACAGGATTGGCCACGGCTCAGGCTCCTTGGATGTGCTGGGGGTGATGTAACCAGCCACGCCCCGGCTTGCAACCCTTCGCCTGATGGCCTGACCTGGCAGGGGCAGGGGGACTCGAACCCACGACCCTCGGTTTTGGAGACCGATGCTCTACCAACTGAG
>NZ_JBKBVD010000002.1:0-144048 GCF_046289755.1 Paracoccus sp. (in: a-proteobacteria)
CTAGGGCTTGTTGAGTATCAGGATTCCCAAGTGTTCTGATTTCTGATTCAAACTTCCCAAATAGGAGGTTTGGATGCCGGTTGACCGCTACATCATCACGGATCGCCAGTGGGCGAAGATCGAGCCGCATTGTCTTGGCAAGAAGTCCGATCCTGGCCGGACGGGTGGGGACGCCCGGCTGTTTCTGGAGGGTGTTTTCTGGATTGCACGGACCGGGGCGCAGTGGCGCGACCTTCCGGCCGAGTTCGGCAAGTGGAACTCGGTCTACCGCCGCTTCCGGGACTGGGGCATCGCGGGTGTCTTCGAGCGCCTTTTCAATGCCTTGTCTGACGAGCCGGACATGGAGATGGCCATGATCGACGGCACCATCGTCAAAGTTCACCGCCACGGACAGGGCGCAAAAGGGGGACTCAAAGTCAGGCGATAGGCAAGTCGAAGGGCGGTTGGACGACCAAGATTCTTGCGCTGACGGATGCGCTTGGCAATCTCGTCCGCTTCACGCTGCTGCCCGGACATCGCTTCGACACGGTCGGCGTGGCCCCGCTGATCGAGGGCATCAGCTTTGATGCGATGCTGGCCGACAAGGCATTCGACAGCAACTGGATCATCGCCGACATGAACGCGCGCGGTGCGATCATCTGCATCTCGCAGCGGCCACAACGCCTCGTGCCCCTCCCCATCGACCCGGAAATCTACAAGTGCCGCCACCTGATCGAAAACTTCTTCATGAAACTCAAAGAGTTCAAGCGCATCCCCATGCGAGCAGACAAGACAGACACCTCGTTCAAGGCCATGATCTATGCCGTCGCCGCCCTCATCAACTCGCGCTGAATCTCAACAGACCCTAGAACAGCCATTCAAGCGGCGTGATGATCAGACCCGGAAAGACAACAAACAGCGCCAGCAAAGCCAGCATGGCGGCCAGATAGGGCAGCACCCCCACCGCGCAGCGGTCAAAGGGCAGCCGCGACACCCCGGCGATGACGTTCAGCACATTGCCCACCGGAGGCGTGATCAGCCCGATCGAGCAGTTGAGGATGAACATCACCCCGAAATAGACCGGGTTGATGTCGGCGGCGATCACCACCGGCATCAGCACCGGATCCAGGATCAGCACCGTCGGCGTCAGGTCCATGACCATGCCGACAGCCATCACCACCAGCATGATCATTGCCATCAGCAGGATCGGATTGCCGATCAGCGGCTCCAGCAGGCTCACGATCTGGGCGGGGAAATCGGTAATCGTGATCAGCCAGGCCGACACGGCGGCGGCCGCCACCAGCAGCATCACGATGGCTGTCGTTTCGGCGGCGTTATAGAACACGTCATACAGCTGCTTGAACGACAGCTCGCGATAGACCACCGTGCCGATAAAGATGGCGTAGGCGGCCGCGACCACCCCCGCCTCGGTCGGCGTGAAGATCCCCGAGCGGAAGCCGCCGATGATGATCACGGGCAGCATCAGCGCCCAGAGGCCCGAGCGGACCGAGACCAGAACCTCGCGCCGGGTGGCCTTGGGCATCGGCGTCAGGTCCAGCGTCTGGCACTGCCACCACCACACCATCGCCAGCGCCACGCCCATCATCACCCCCGGCGCGATCCCCGCCAGAAACAGCTGCGAGATCGACACGCCGGTCGTCGCGCCAAAGATGATGAACGGGATCGCCAGCAGCGTATAGCTGTCGGCCCCGTTCATCAGGTTCTGCGCCATGATCTGCGGATCGAACAGATCCAGATGCATCATCAGCCCGACGGCGGCGACCAGCAGGGTCAGCGCGATGGGAATGCCCATGACGATGGCCAGAAACAGCCCCGCCAGAAAGATTGCAATGCTCATGCGCCCTGCCCCTCATCCTTGCCGGTCAGGCGCCGCAGCATCTGGCGCAGCACCAGCCCCGCCACCGCGATGCCAAAGGGGATGCCTGCGGCATAGAGCCAGGCGACCGACATGCCGGTGCCCGGCAGGCGGTTGATCATGTTCAGCGAGGCCAGCTCATAGCAGCCGCGCACGATCAGATAGCAGCAGACCAGAATGATGATGTCGCCCGCCAGAAACACCGCCATCCGCGGGCGCCCGGGCAGCATGTTCACGAACAGGTCCATGCGGACATGGTGGTTGCGCGCGAAGGCCAGAATGCCGCCCAGAAAGGTCAGCCAGACAAAGGCATAGCGCGCAATCTCTTCGGTCGCGATCAGGCTGGAGTTGAAGCCATAGCGCAGCACGACATTGGTTAGGACCAGCACGCTCATGGTCAGGATGCACAGCACCATGAGAAGTTTCAGCGCCTGCTCTGCCAGACGCGCCATCAGGCCGGGGCCTGATCCGTCACGGGGTGCCTCCTCCCTTGGCGATCATGAACCTGCCCATGCCTTGCGGTCCGGGCAGGCAGGGTCAGGTCCGGGCCAGCGCCTGCACCTCTTGCCAGATGCCGTCATCGACGATGACGCCGTTTTCACGGTGATCGCGCCGCGTGCGCGCCGTGTTCTGGCCCGGATAGGTGACGCGGCCCCCGGCCTCGGCCGGGGTCGAGCCGTTCACATAACCGGCCATGCCATCGACAATCTCCTGCACATGCGCCGCCGAGCCCAGCCGGTCGGGATCGAAGGCGATGAAGATCTGCGAACAGCCGGTGCAGCTGCCCTGATCCAGCGCGTCGATCTGATGCGTGGCCCGGCCCTCGGACAGGGCGGCGGCCAGCACGTCCAGCAGGATCGTCAGCCCCGAGCCTTTCCAGAACCCGGTGGGCAGGATGCGCCGCGACGCCTCGATCGCGCCGGGGTCCGAGGTCAGGTTGCCCTCGCTGTCAAACCCGCCGGGATAGGGCAGTTGCGCCCCTTTCAGCCGCGTGGTCTGCAGCTTGCCATAGGAATATTGCGACATCGCCATGTCCAGCACCACATGCCCGTCAGCACGCGGCACCGCCATGACCAGCGGGTTGTTGCCCAGACGCGTGTCGCTGGCGCCCCAGGCGGGCATGCAGGATTCGGTGTTGGTCCAGGCGATCAGGATCTTGCCGCGATCCGCCGCGTGCCAGCCAAAGGCGCCGCCGCGCATCCAGTGCGTGGTGTTGCGCAGCGCCACGATGCCGACGCCATGCCCGGCGGCCAGCTCCATCGCCCGGTCGGTGGCCTGCAGCGCGTTCAGGATGCCCGGCCCGCGCTGGCCGTCCAGCACCTCGATCGGGCCAAGCTGGCGCACCATGACCGGCTCTGCATCCGCATCCACCAGCCCCTTGGTCAGATATTCGACGAATCGCGGCACGCGGTTCAGCCCGTGCGAATAGACGCCATCGGTGCTGGCCTCGGCGTGAAAGCGGGCGCTGATCCGGGCCTTCTGCGCGCTCATGCCTGCATTCACAAAGGCCTGCGCGATTGTGTCCTCAAGCTGCTGATAGGGAACCCTGCTGGTCATTTTTCCTCCGTCCGTCCGGGAACCGCCTCCACGCGGATTACCGTTCACTCAGCTTGGGTATACTACCATACTTGTCAACAGTAGCCTCTCGGGAAGAAGTCCACAGCCGGCTTCGGCTGTAAAGACCGGGCGCCAAAGACGCGGTCACGATCTTGTCTGGAGACACATCACTCGGCAGCCCCGGTCATGTCACGGCGCTGTTTGTCCAGTTCCTCGCTATAGCGCCGCAGGGTGTGGGCCTCGGTCAGAAGCCCCAGAACGCGACGCTCGACCCGGTCGCTGACGACGGCCAGCGCCTCGGTCTGGCTGCTCTCGAACAGGGCGGTGGCCTGACGGGCGTTCATGGCCGGCAGCAGGATATCGGTCTGCTGGCGAAAGAAATCGCTCAGCTCGCGGCGCGGCCCGGCTGCATCGGCATCGGCATGGATCTCGGCCACCAGAACCATCGCGGCATAGCTGTTGTCCTGATCCGCAACGATCACCCGCTGCGTGGAGCCAAGCGGAAACGCCTGACGAAACTCGTCCGGGGTCATGTCCGACCGCGCCGTCACCACGTCGCGCCGCATCAGCCGGTCGACGGTCAGGTTCCTGATCCAGCCCACATCATGCGCGCTGCGGATGGATTCGCCGCGCAGATGAAAGCGCCATGTGCTGAACGAATAGCCAAAGGTCTGGCGTACGACCAGCGACGAGGTGATCGACGCGGCCAGCACCAGCGCCGCGATGGGAAATTCACCCGTCACCTCCAGCGCCAGAAAGGTCATCGCCAGCGGGCCGCCGATCACGGCCACGCCAAAGGCGCTCATCCCGATCACAGCCAGCGCCGAGGACGACAGCATTCCCGGCAGCAGCCACTCCATGGGCACCGCAAAAGCCTTGCCGATCAGTGCCCCCAGCAGCAGCGAGGCAAAGAACAGCCCGCCCCGGAACCCCCAGCCGATGGTCAGCGCCGAACTGGCCGCCTTGAGGAAGAACAGCGCCAGAAGGGCCGTCCACGCCACGTCATGCTCCAGATTAAAGTGCATGGCCCCGTGCCCAGCCGACAGAACCTGCGGCGTGATCAGCGCGATGCACCCGACCAGCGCGCCGCCGACCGCCGGGCGCAGCCAGGCCGGGATGCGGCTGGCCGTCGCAAGACGCTCGATCCGCACGACGCAGATCATCACCAGAATGCCAAGGACCGCGCAGACCCCGCCCAAAAGCAGCGCAGGCATGAAATCGACGGCTGTGATCAGACCGATCTGGCCCACCTCGATCGTGAACGGGTCGCCCCAGAGGGCGCGCGACACCAGCATGGCGGTAATCGCCGCCGCGATCACCGGCGCCAGCGACACGGTGCTGTAGGTCCCGATGATCAGCTCGAACGCATAGAACGCGCCCGTCAGGGGCGCGCCGAACGCGGCGGCGATGGCGCCTGCGGCCGCGCAGCCGACCAGCACGCGCATATCCTCGCGCCGCAGTTTCAGCTGCAGACCCAGCTTGGATGCCAGCCCTGACGACAGCTGCGTATAGGCCGCCTCCAGCCCCGCCGAGAGGCCGAACCCGTTGGAGGCCAGGTTCTGCGCGCTGACCCACATGCTGTCGGTCAGCGACATCCGCCCGCCATATAGTGCGTTGGCCTCAATGGGATCGACGATGCTGCCCGTGCGGCGGCGCAGGCGCAGAAACAGCGTCGTCAGCAGCCCGCCCGCCACCGGGATCGCGACCAGATGCCAATGCGCCGCCAGCCGCGCGCCACTCAGCCCGGCCCCGTAGGACACACCAAACAGCAGGCTGTGCAGCAGATGTGCGGCGGCGCTGATCAGGCTGACCACGCCCCCCGCCATCCCGCCGACCAGAATGGCCAGCGCGAGAAAGCCGATCTGGCTGCCGCGGGCAAACATCCGGCGACGCAGCCATTTGGAACGCGCGACGACGGCAAAGCCGTGAGGTTTCCGGGGCACGGCACTTTCTCCGATGCAGAACTGAACGCGCCCACGCGCTGGGGCGTGGGCACGGATGCGGGACACCCGCGTGATGAGCGGCACGTGCGTCACCCGCCCGGACAGCGGATGAGACCCTGCCGGCAACCATCGGGCCAGAGGTGGGATTTGTAGTCGGTCGTAGGGGTCATGACGATCGGCTGCGCGATTGTCCAGATCACCTCGCCCTCGGCAGTCACAAGGGCGTACAATTCCAGCGGCGATCAGCCGATCCTGCGGGCGCGGCCCCTGGCGAAAGGACCGGGTTCAGGCCGGTCATCGGGTCCTGAAAGATCATCGCCACGCGGTTGCCGCGCAGACCCTCCATCAGCGATGTGCTGTGGCCTGCCTGATCCTGCCCGCTGGTGCACAACCTCTGTCAGGTTCCGGTCAGCCCGCGCACCGGCGCCCCCTGGCCATCCTGATGGCGGCTCAGGTCCCGTCGCTGGCGCCCAGATGGAAGACCTCGGCCATGGGCGCCCACCACTCGCCTTCGGCGCGGCTTGGCAGCGGCGCCTGCATCGGACCGCACAGCGCCCACCAGTCCCGTGTCACCGGATCTGCCGCGATGGCGGCGCTGTCGGCGGCAAAGTCGCGCCCGACATACTCCCAGTAACTGAACATCAGGTTCTCGGGCTGGCGCAGAAAGATGGAATAGTTGGTGATGTTCGACGCGCGCAGCCGGTCCAGCACCTCGGGCCAGACGGCGGCGTGCAGCCGGATATACGCGTCTGCGTGTTCGGGGCGCAGTCCGATCACATGGGCCATTCGCTGCATCGTCGTTCCTTTCACACCGGCCCGCTCTCCGAGGGGGTCAGGCCATAAAACTGCGTGGCCGTGCCGCCAAAGATCAGGGCGCGGTCCTCGGGCGACAGTGATGCCGTCAACGCGCGGGCGACCGCCAGCCAACCGGCATAATCGCCCGCAAGCCGCAGCACGGGCCAGTCGCTGCCCCACATCAGCCGCCCGGGCCCGAAAGCCGCCAGCACATGCCCGAACACCGGACGCAGGCCGTCGGCAGACCAGCCCGGACCGAACTCTGTCGCCAGACCGGACAGCTTGCAAAAGACCTGCGGCCGCGCGGCAAGCGCGGTCATTCCGGCCCGCCATCCGGCATCAAGCTGCCTGAACACCGGCTTGGCGCAATGGTCGATGACCAGCGGCAGGTCCGGCAGCCGGTCCGCCAGCGCGGTGATGGCCGGAAGGTGGCGCGGCGTGATCAGCGCATCCATGCGCAGCCCGGCATCCGCCACCCTGCGCAGCCCCGCAACCACGCGGTCATCCAGCACCCAGCCGCTGTCGGGAATGTCCTGCAGCATGGGCCGGATGCCGCGCAGCGCCGGATGCGCGATCCGCGCCAGCTGCGCGCCCACATCCCCGGTCAGGTCGATCCAGCCGACGACACCGCGCACCAGCGGCGTCCGGTCGGCCAGCTCCAGCAGAAACAGCGTCTCGGCCAGCGTCGGGGCGGCCTGCACCAGCACGGTGCCGCTGACCCCGCCCGCGCGCGCCAGCGACAGCAGATCCCGCGGCAGGAAATCGCGGCGGATCGCGGCGGTGCTGTCATCCATCCAGCCATAATCGCCGCGCGCGATGCGCCAGAAATGCTGATGGGCGTCAATGATCACGGATTCGTCCTTGCCGTCGTCAGTGTATGAAATAATAATAAACCGTAATAGCGAAGACGGGCATCTGTCAACAGCGCCCGCAGACAGGCCGCAACCGGCAAGGGGATGACATGAAAACCAACAGGATCGGCCGCACCGGCGTCACCGTGACCGCAGTTTCGTTCGGCTGCGCCAGCATCGGCAACCTCTATCGTCAGATCACCGACGAGACGGCACAGCAGGTGCTGGACACGGCATGGCGGGCGGGCATCCGCTATTTCGACACGGCGCCGCATTACGGGCGCGGGCTGTCGGAACAGCGGCTGGGGCGCTTTCTGGCCGGGCGGCAGGGTCATGTCCTGTCCACCAAGGTCGGGCGTGTCCTGTCCCCCGCCGCAGCACCCATCACCGAGGCAGACGGCTATATCAACCCGGCCCAGAACGACGTGCGCTATGACTATTCCGGCGACGGGATCGAGGAAAGTCTGGACCAGAGCCTGAGCCGCCTTGGCGTCGGGCATATCGACATCGTCTATGTCCACGATCTGGGACGCTACACCCATGGCGCGGCCAATGCGGCGCATCTGCAGGTCTTTCTGGGCTCGGGCTATGACCGGCTGGTGCGACTGAAGCAGGCGGGCCGCATCGGCGCCTTCGGGCTGGGCGTGAACGAATGCCAGATCTGTCTGGACGTGATGGATCACGGGCCGCTGGACGTGATCCTGCTGGCCGGGCGGCTGACCCTGCTGGACCGTTCGGCCGAAGCCGTGCTTGTGCCCCGATGCCATGCCGCAGGGACCAGCCTGATTCTGGGCGGTATCTTCAATTCGGGCATTCTGGCCACCGGACCCGTGCCCGGCGCGACCTATGATTACGGCCCTGCCCCGCAGGATGTGCTGGACCGCGTGGCGGCCCTGCAGGCCGAGGCGCTGGCACAGGGCGTGCCGCTGGCCACTGCCGCGCTGCGTTTTGCCCAGGAACATCCGGCAACCACCTCGGTGCTGCTGGGCACGGCCAACCCCGCCACGTTGCAGCGAAACCTGGCGGCGATGCGCCCCTAGCCCAGATCGTGGTGGCGCAGCGACGACAGCAGCGTCGATTTCGAGGTCCGCAGATGGCGCCGCGCCGCCGCCTCGGCGCGGGGGGTGTCGCGCGCCTCCAGCGCGTCGATAATGGCCAGATGCTCCTGAATGGCGGCGCTGTTGCGCTGCTTTTCCTCGGCCTTGTCCCACATGTAATGATAGTGGAAGATCAGCGAGATGACCTTTTGAAACTCGGCCACAAAGCGGTTCCGGACGACCGAGTTGATCGCCGCGTGAAACGCCTCGTCCAGCTTCGAGAATTCGTGGAAATGCGTGTCGATCTGCTGGGCCAGCGCCAGATGCGCGGCGCGCAGCCGGGCCAGTTCGGGCCAGACCGGATGATCGACCGGCGCCTCGGCGACCTTGGCGATGGCGTCCAGTTCCAGCACCAGCCGGAAATCGGACAGTTCGATCGCGAAATCCTTGGTAAAGCCGCGCAGCATCCAGCCCCCCCTGGGACGCCGCGCGACCAGACCAAAGCGGCTGAGACCGGCCAGAAACTCTTTCAGATCGTGCTGCGCCACACCGAAATTGCGCGACAGTTCCGCCACTGACAGCGGCGTGTCGGCAGGCACGTCAAAGCGCAGCACCCAGTCCAGAAAGCGCTGCTCCAGATGCTCGCGCCCGTCGGCCATGTCTTCATGCGCGATGCGGTCGCCCGGTCCGGGGGCGCGCAGCAGATGCTTGTCGCGCCCGGCCCACGCGATGACCCCCAAATCGGCCATGCGCGTCAGGCAGCGGCGCACGACGGTGCGGCTGACGCCCGCCACCTCGCTCAGGCCCGCCTCCGAGGGGACCTGCGCGCCCGCGGGCAGGGTCGCACAGTAATCCAGCAGCCGGTTATAGGCCTCGCGGTAACGATTGTCGTTGCGTGCCATACCGGCCCCTTCGCTCTGTATTTGTCCTAAATTATTAAAAACCGTTGACAGATGCAAGCCCGGCTGCACATGCTGGCCCTACATCATACGATCGGTCGGGGAGGAACGATGTCGGATGCAAGCAAGCCCTGGGAGGGGCAGGGCGAACGCCGCCTGATGATCGCCCGCGACCAGCTGCACCGGGTGTCAGCCCTGCTGACGCTGATCCTGCTGATCGCGGGCTTTGCGATGGCCAGCCCGTCGTTCCTGTCGGTCAATAACGGGCTGACCGTGCTGCTGCAGACCTCGGTCATCGGGCTGCTGGGCATCGGGCTGACGATGGTCATCATCACCGGCGGGATCGACCTGTCGGTCGGCTCGGTGCTGGCGCTGTCGGGCGTGGTCTCGGCGATGGCGGTCAAGGCGGGGGTGCCGGTGGTGCCCGCGATGTGCCTGGGCGTCATGGCGGGCGCGGCCTGCGGCGCGTTCAACGGCTTTGTCATCACCCGGATGCGCATCCCGCCCTTTGTCGCCACGCTGGGGATGATGCTGATCGCGCGCGGCGTGGCGCTGCAGCTGACCGGCGCCGCCCCCATCTCGCAACTGGGCGAGGGGTTCGGGCGGCTTGGCAACGGCGCGCTGTTCCGGGTGGTCGAAATGCAGCCCAACGGCTTTCCCCGCGTGGTCTTTCCCGGCATCCCCTATCCGGCGATCCTGCTGCTGATTGTGGCGATCGCCGCCACCTATCTGCTGCGCCGCCGCCGGATCGGGCGCCACATCTATGCCACCGGATCGAACGAAGAGGCCGCGCGCCTCTCCGGCGTCAAGGTCGACTGGACCAAGATGTACGCCTACACCATGTCCGGCGCGCTGGCCGGGCTGGCGGGAAACGTGCTGATGTCGCGCCTTGTCACCGCCCAACCCAGCGAGGGCGTGATGTATGAGCTGGACGCCATCGCGGCGGCGGTGATCGGCGGCGCGTCCCTGTCGGGCGGCGTGGGCACCATCGCGGGCACGATGATCGGCGCCTTCATCATCGGCATCCTGCGCAACGGGCTGAACATGTCGGGCGTGTCGGCCTTTATCCAGCAGATCGTCATCGGCCTTGTCGTCATCGGCGCCGTCTGGATCGACCAGGTCCGCAACCGGCGCTGACCCAGACTATCAACGGAGGAGGAAACCATGAACAAGATCACCACAGGACTGGCCGTCCTTGCGCTGAGTGCAGGCGCGGCGCAGGCGGGCGAGATCGCCGTCATCGTCAAGACGACCAACTCGAACTTCTGGCAGAACGTCAATCTGGGCGCACAGGCCGCGATCGGGGGGCAGTCCGAACACACGCTCAGCTTTGACGGCCCGGCCTCGGAAAGCGCGGTCGCCGATCAGGTCAATCTGGTCGAGAACGCCATCAACCGCGGCGTGGCCGGGCTGGTGCTGGCGCCGTCCGACCCCGAGGCGCTGATCCCGGTCGTGCGCCGCGCCTACGAATCCGGCATTCCGGTCGTCATCATCGACAGCACCCTGGGCGACGGCGCCGAGGGCAGCTTTCAGGCCTTCCTGTCCACCGACAACTGTGCGGCGGGCGAGCAGGTGGCGCGGCGCATGATCGACGAGGCCGGCACCACCGGCAAGGTCGGCATCATGTCCTATGTCGCGGGCGTGGGGTCGGAAATCGGCCGCGTGGGCTGTTTCACCGATTATCTGACCGCGAATTCCGAACTGGAGATCGTCGGCCCGCTGTATTCGCAAAGCCAGATGGCCAATGCGCTGAACCAGACGACCGACATGCTGGCCTCGAACCCCGATCTGGTGGGGATCTTCGGCGCCAATGAACCGACCGCCGTGGGCATGGGCCGGGCGATCATGCAGGCGGGCAAGGCCGGTGATCTGGTGGCGCTCGGGTTCGACGGCAACGAAGATCTGCAACAGTTCGTGCGCGAGGGCGTGCTGACCGCGACCGCCGTGCAGGGGTCGTTCGCGATGGGCGAGATGGGCGTGCAGACGGTCATGGCGGTGCTGGCGGGCGAGACGGTCGAGGACTTCATCAACACCGGCGTGGTGATGGTCGACCAGTCCAACATCGACTCGGACGAGGCGCAGAACGTCCTCTACTGATCCACGGGCGGGGGCCCGCGCGGCCCCCGCCCTCCACCGCGAAAGGAGGCCGGGATGGCACAGCCGCTGGTCGAAATGATCGACATCGAAAAGCACTTCGGGGGCGTGCGCGCCGTCGACCATGTTTCGGTCAGTCTGTATCCGGGCGAGGTCGTGGGGCTGCTGGGCCATAACGGCGCGGGCAAATCCTGCCTGATGCGCATCCTGTCGGGCGCCATGACCCCCAGCCAGGGCGAGATCCGCGTGAACGGTCAGGCGGTGACATTCGCCGAACCCAACGACGCCCGCGCTGTGGGGATCGAAACGATCTATCAGACGCTGGCCTTGGCCGACCATCTGGACGCGCCCGCCAACCTGTTTCTGGGCCGCGAACTGACGACCCGCTTCGGCAATCTGGACGACGCCGCCATGCTGCGCGCCGCGCGCGAGGTGCTGGCGCGGCTGAACCCCAATTTCAGGAACCTGCGCGACCCGGTCTCCAGCCTGTCGGGGGGCCAGCGGCAGGTCATCGCCATCGCGCGGGCGATCTATTTTGACACGCGCGTGCTGATCATGGACGAACCCACCGCAGCACTTGGCCCCTCGGAAACCGCGATGGTCGCCGATCTGATCCGCAAGCTGCAGGCGGACGGGATCGGCATCTTTCTGGTCAGCCACGACCTGCATGACGTGTTCGAGCTGTGCGACCGGGTGATCGTGATGAACAAGGGCCGCGTCGTGGGCGAACATCCCATCGCCGAGATCAGCAAGGACGACGTGCTCAGCCTGATCGTCAAGGGCGCCCTGCCCGACGACTGGCACGCCCGCAATACGGAGCCCGCGACATGATGAATTGCGGCATCTGCGTGACGCCGGGCCGGTTCGAGGTGCAACCCCGCCCCCGGCCCGAGGTCGCGCCCGAAGGCTGGGTGCTGGTCGACATCGCGGCCATCGGCATCTGCGGCACCGATTATCACATCTTTCAGGGCAAGCACCCCTATCTGGATTACCCCCGCGTCATCGGCCACGAGCTGTCGGGCCATATCGCCCACGGTCCCGACGCGGGCCAACTGGTCGTGGTCAATCCCTATCTCTCTTGCGGCACCTGCCGCGCCTGCCTGCGGGGCAAGCCCAATTGCTGTGCGCGGATCCAGGTGCTGGGCGTGCATCGCGACGGCGGCATGTGCGCCCGCATCGCCGTTCCTGCGGGCAATCTGTATCCTGCAGAGGGCCTGACGCCCCAGCAGGCCGCCATGGTCGAATTTCTGGCCATCGGTGCCCATGCGGTGGCCCGGTCAGGCATCGGCGCCGAAGACCGGGTGCTGGTCACCGGCGCGGGGCCGATCGGTCTGGGCACGGCGATCTTCGCGCGGCTGGCCGGCGCGCAGGTCCATCTGATGGATCTCAGCGACAAGCGGCTGGCGCTGGCGCAGCGGGTCTGCGGGTTTGACCGCCTGCACCGCCCCGGCGACGACATCCTGACCGGCGATCTGGCCGAGGGGTTTGACGCGGTGTTCGACGCCACCGGCAGCGCGCAGGCCATCGAGGCAGGCTTTCCCCTGCTGGCCCATGGCGGCACCACCGTTCTGGTCAGCGTGGTCAAGGGCGACATCCGCTTTTCCGACGCCGAGTTCCACAAGCGCGAGGCCCGCATCATCGGCAGCCGCAACGCCCTGCGCGCCGATTTCGACCGCGTGATCGCCGCGATCCGCGACGGCGCCATTCCGACCGGGGCGATGATCTCGGACGTGGTGGCGCTGGCCCAACTGCCCGCGCGCTTTCCCGCGCTGGTCCATGACCGCGACGACATCGTCAAGATACTGGTGACCGCGTGACCGCTCCGACCGCCCTTCGCCTGCACGACCGCGACAATATCATGGTGGCGCTGCAGGCCCTGCCCGCAGGCAGCCCCCTGACAGGCGGCGTGACCGGCGGCCTGACCACCGTGGAGCCGATCCCGGCGGGCCACAAGGTCGCCATCGCGCCCATCGCGCCGGGTCAGGCGGTGCTGAAATACGGCCAGATCATCGGCGTGGCGACCCAGGCCATCGCAGCGGGCGCCCATGTCCATGTCCAGAACCTCGGCATGGGCGCGCATCATCAGGACGAACGCTTTGGCACCGCCATCACCCCCCTGCCCCGCCCCGACGCGCCCGCCACGTTTCGCGGCTTTCACCGCCCCTCGGGGCGGGTCGGGACGCGCAACTATATCGGCATCCTGACCTCGGTGAACTGCGCCGGATCGGTCGCGCGCTTCATCGCGGACGAGGCTGCGCGGCAGGGCTGGCTGGCCGATTACCCCAATGTGGACGGCATCGTGCCCATCGTGCACGGCACCGGCTGCGGCATGTCCGGCAAGGGCGAGGGGTACGAGACGCTGTTCCGCACCATCGCCGGATATGGCCACAACCCCAATTTCGGTGCCATCCTGATGGTTGGTCTAGGCTGCGAGGTCATGCAGATCCCCGACCTGATCGACCGTCAGGCGCTGAAAGACAGCGCCCGGTTCCGCTATATGACCATCCAGCAGACCGGCGGCACCCGCGCCACCGTCGACAAGGGCGTGGCCGTGCTGCGCGAACTGGCCGCCGAGGCGAACCGCGCCACCCGGCAACCGGCGCCCGCGTCCAAACTGGTGCTTGGCATGCAATGCGGCGGCTCGGACGGCTATTCGGGGATCACCGCCAACCCGGCGCTGGGGCTCGCATCCGACCTGCTGGTGGCGCAGGGCGGCATCTCGATCCTGTCGGAAACATCCGAGATCTATGGCGCCGAGCATCTGCTGACCCGTCGCGCCGACCCCGCCACGGGCGCGAAACTGATGGACCTGATTGCCTGGTGGGAGGATTACACCGCCCGCAATTTCGGCGAGATGGACAACAACCCCTCGCCCGGCAACAAGCGCGGCGGGCTGACCACGATCCTTGAAAAAAGTCTGGGCGCGGTGGCCAAGGGCGGCGCGGCCCCCCTGTCGGCGGTCTATAAATACGCCGAACCCATCGACCAGCCCGGTTTCGTCTTCATGGACAGCCCCGGCTATGATCCCTGTTCGGTCACCGGGCAGGTGGCCTCGGGCGCGAACCTGATCGCGTTCACCACCGGGCGGGGCAGCGTCTCGGGCTACCGCCCCGTGCCCTGCATCAAGATCGCCTCGAACCCCGATCTGTGGCGGCGCATGGAACCGGACATGGATGTCGATTGCGGAGACATCCTGTCCGGCACCCCCCTGCCCGCCAAGGGCCGCGAAATCTTTGAACTGATGCTGCGCGTGGCCTCGGGCGAGGAAACCAAAAGCGAGGCGCAGGGCTTTGGCGCGGTCGAATTCGTGCCCTGGCAGATCGGCGCGGTGATGTAGATGAAAGGACCCTCGATGACCCCGACCCCCCTTGCAGGACAGACCGTCCTGATCACCGCCGCCGCCCAAGGCATCGGCCGGGCCAGCGCGCTGGCCTTTGCCCGCGCGGGCGCCACGGTGATCGCCACCGACATCAATCAGGACGGTCTGACCGGATTGGAGGGCTGCCGCACCGCGCGCCTCGACGTGCTGGACAGCGCGGCGGTGGCGGAATTCTGCGCCAGTCTGGGGCCGGTGGACGTGCTGTTCAACTGCGCGGGCGTGGTCCATGCGGGCTCGGTGCTGGACATGCCCGACGCCGATCTGGATTTCGCCTTTGACCTGAACGTGCGCGCGATGGTGCGCACCATCCGCGCGGTGCTGCCCGGCATGATCGAACGCGGGCACGGGTCGATCATCAACATGTCCTCGGTCGCCTCCTCGGTCAAAGGCGTGCCCAACCGCTTTGCCTATTCGACGACCAAGGCCGCGGTGCTGGGCCTGACCAAATCGGTCGCTGCCGACTATGTCGGTCAGAACATCCGCTGCAACGCGATCTGTCCGGGCACGGTGCAATCGCCCTCGCTGGACGAACGGCTGGCGGCCACCGGCGATTATGACGCGGCGCGGGCGGCCTTTGTCGCCCGCCAGCCTTTGGGGCGCATTGCAAGGCCCGAGGAAATCGCCGACCTTGCCGTCTATCTGGCCACCGCCACCTATACCACGGGACAGGCCGTCTGCATCGACGGCGGCTGGTCCCTCTGATCTGGAAGGAACCCCCATGAAACTGCTTCGCTTTGGCCCTCCCGGCGCCGAAAAACCCGGCCTGATGCACACCGACGGCACCATCCGCGACCTGTCCGCCCATCTCCCCGACCTGTCGGGCGCGAACCTGTATCCCGACGCGCTGGCCCGGCTGGCGGCGCTGGACGCCGAAAGCCTGCCGGTGGTGGACGGCAACCCCCGCCTCGGCCCCCCCGTCGCGGGCACCGGCAAATTCATCTGCATCGGCCTGAACTATGCCGATCACGCCGCCGAATCCGGCATGGATGTCCCGCCCGAGCCGGTGATCTTCATGAAGGCCACCAGCGCCATCTGCGGCCCACATGATCCCATCATCATCCCGCGCGGATCGCAAAAGACCGACTGGGAGGTCGAGCTGGCCGTCATCATCGGCAAACCCGCCAAATATGTGGCCGAGCCCGACGCCATGTCGCATGTCGCCGGTTTCGCGGTCACCAATGACGTGTCCGAACGCGCCTTTCAGACAGAGCGTTCGGGCCAGTGGACCAAGGGCAAATCCTGCGACAATTTCGGCCAGATCGGGCCGTGGCTGGTCACCCCGGATGAGGTCGCAGACCCGCAGGACCTGTCCATGTGGCTGACCGTCAACGGCGAAAAGATGCAGAACGGCTCGACCCGCACGATGGTCTATCAGGTGCCGTTCCTGATCCATTACCTCAGCCAGTTCATGACCCTGCATCCGGGCGACGTGATCTCGACCGGAACGCCGCCGGGTGTGGGTCTGGGCATGCGCCCGCAGCGGTTTCTCAAGGCGGGCGATGTGGTCGAACTGGGCATCGCGGGGCTGGGCCAGCAGCGCCAGGACGTCATCGCCGACTGACCCCCGGCCATGAGACCCTCCGCCGGCGCCTGCGTGCCGGCGGCACCACCCCGGCGCCGTCAGCGCCCCACCGGGCTAAGTGGCCAGATCGCCGAACAGGCCCGGAGACATCTCTTCCCAGAACCCCGCGATCCGCGCCGCATTCAGCGGCGACATCCAGCCGTGCCGCTCGAAATCCGCCCGCGCGGTGGGGTCCGTCAGCTGGCTCAGGAACAGCCGCTTGTCGGCGTCGCGCTGCGTCGGGGTGCGCGCCTTGATGACCTCAAGGATGCGGCGCAGACGTTCGGCACGCGGATTGGCCTCGACCGGCTCGGCCGTCCCCTCGGCGGCGCCGAAATTCCCGTCCAGCGCCGCGCTGAGATAGCCGACCTTGCTTTTGACATTCTTGCGCGTCTCGACATAGTCCAGCCGGGCCGCGACCTGTTCCTCGCCATGCGCCGACAGCCATTGCCGCGCCAGCCGGTCGCTGACGCCAAGCGCGCGCAGGCGGGTATAGACCGGGCCGTGCCGCATCCCCTCGCCGTCATCCATATCCAGAATCGCCAGCTGCGGGTTCTCGCGGATCAGGAACCGGATCTGCGTGACCGCCCTGCCCTGCTTCTTCGTCTCGGGCGTCAGGATGATATTGCTGGTCTTGTTCACCTCGGCCACGGCGGGCTTGATGATCTTGGCGTTCAGCTGCTTGAACACCTCGTAATAGGCCGAGCCCTCGACCCCCATCAGCCGCCGGAACAGGTCCAGCTGCCACCAGCCCGTCGATCCGGTCCGCACGAACCGATAGCAGTTCTCATACAGCGCCAGCGCATGCCCCGAGGTGAACCGCCGCTGAATGTTCAGATTGATCAGCGCAAAGACCTTTGGATCGTGCAGCTTTTCGGCCAAAGCGGGCGAATAGGCATATTCGCAGATGCCGCCCTTCAGCTTGGCATAGCTGAGCAGGCTGGAGACCCCCCATTCCTGCTGGCCCTTCTCATCCAGCATGTCCCATTCCGCCACCGTCTCGACCAGTCCGCGCAGCGATTGTTTCAGCGTGTCCATGTCATTGCTGTTATAGCCGATCATCAGGGACAGCGTGCGCGCGTCGATCTGGTGGCTCTGGCGGCTGGTCAGCGTATCATAGGCGTTCAGCAGCAGCACATTCGACAGCTTGCGCTGCAGCAATGTCAGCTTGCCCGACACGTGGATCGCGGCCACATGTTTCTTGACGGCGCCGCGTCTCAGCGCGCCCGACAACTGGTCGCGGGGGATGTCGTCCATGGCTCTGCTCATTCTTGCTTTGCGTCAGTTTGCCGCAAAAGGCACCTGTCGGCAACCGCCATTCAGGCACCATAAGCCCCTTTCCGGCCCCCCCGTATCCGGGCACCTGAGGCCCTTCGTCGCCTCGAAAGGAACCCGTTTCCGGGATCGCAGGGCACAAGGATCGGGCGTTCCGGGGCGTTTCCCGGTCTTATTTGGGCAATCCCGTGAATCAGCACCCCTGATCCTGCGAATCGGTGCCCCGCGCCCCGCAGACGGGCACCTGTCATCCTGCAAACGGGGACCATTCATCCTGTAGACAGGCACCGGATTGGCAATAAGGCACTCTGATTAAAAGATATTTCCATCGCAAAGATTCTAAAGATCTTAAAGACTCTACAAGCTTTATGATGCCTTTTTCAGGCATGAATCGGGGGTTTCGCGGCGAAACCGGCCCTGAGCGATTCACTTCCCCGCTTTGATGTGCGATAGTTCGGCCAAGGCACGCCCGAACATGATACATCGCAGCAGGAACGAGATGTCAGGCAAAGAACCGCTTCCCCCCTATTTCAGCATCGACCCGGCCCGCGCCGCCAAGCGCCTGTCCGAGCCGATCGGCACCGCCCGATTCGCCCGCGCCGCCGCCTTCGCGGCCCGTGGCCGTCAGGATCTGGCCGAACGTGGCTATGCCCCCGACGGCCGCAAGCGCCTGCGCCGCTTTTCCACATGGGAGATCTGCCGCTATCTGATCCCCGTCGCCGCCGCCCATTTCCGCCGCGTGCTGCGCAAATATCCCGACCTGCCGCAGGGCACCGGCGAGGGGAACTCCAAATGGTTCAGCCTCGACGAGGTGCTGCGTCTGCGCGACCACTTCGCGACCGAAGGCGCCTCCGACCGCGAATACCGGCCCTGGCGCCCCGAGGGCCTGCCCGCCAAGATCCTCGCGGTCGCGAATTTCAAGGGCGGCGTCGGCAAGACCTCGACCGCCGCGCATCTGGCCATGTCGGCAGCGCTGGACGGCTACAAGGTGCTGGTCATCGACCTGGACAGTCAGGGCAGCATGACCTCGATCATGGGCGGTCAGGTGGCCGATGAATGGTCCACCGCCTTCCCGCTGCTGGCCAAGGATTACGCGCTGGCGCTGCAGGACGAAAACCGCGTCCGCGACGCCGCAGGCCAGCCCCCCCTGCCCTTCGACGAGACCCTGACCGAGGCGCTGAAGATCACCGCCCGCGATGTGATTCAGCCGACGCATTGGCCCAATATCGACCTTCTGGGCGCGCAGCTGAACCTCTACTGGGCCGAGTTTCAGGTGCCGGTCTGGCGCATGGGTCTGCGCGGCTGGCCGCTGTGGGATGCGTTGTCGAACGCGCTGACCAACGACCGCATCGTTAACGAATACGACATCATTATCATAGATACCCCCCCTGCCCTCGGCTATCTGACGATCAATGCGCTGGCGGCGGCCGACATCCTGCTGGTTCCGCTTGGCGCGACCTTCCTCGAATTCGACTCGACCGGGCGGTTCTTTGATATGCTCTATTCGACCTTTGCCAGCGTCGAGGATGGCGAAAACGCCGCCCGCCGCCGCGACGGCTTGCCCGAGATGCGGTTCGAATGGGACGCTGTCCGCGCCATCATCACCCGGTTCGAGGCCGGGCAGCAGACCGATCTGGCCAATGTCATTCAGGCCTATTTCGGCGACTTCATGACCACCTACCGGCAGGAACTGACCGCCATGGTCGGACAGGCGGGCGAACAGGTGAACGGCATCTACGAGGCCGATTACCGCGAATTCAACCGTGACACCTATGTCCGCGGGCGCGAGACCTTTGACCGCACCTGGGCCGAGGTCAAGGAGCTGATCCTGGGCGCATGGTGGCGCGATCTTCAGATGGACAAGGCGGGACAGGAGGACCCCAAGGATGGTTAAGCGCAGGCGGCTGGAAGCCCCCAGCAACGAAGACCTCAGCCGCATCGAGGCTCAGTTTCGCAGCGAAACCCCTGACCGTGTGCTGCCGGTTAGGGGCATCGCACCCATTGCGCAGGTGGCCGCCGACAGCGCCTCGCACGCGCAGGCCGATGGCACCGATGCCCGCGCCGCCCGCGCGCGGGCCGAGGCGGACGCCGCGCGCTTTCACGCGGCTCAGGAACAGGGCCTGCTGCTGACCGAGATCCCGCTGGAGCAGATCGACGCCGATGCCATGATCCGCGACCGCATGACCATGGGCGAGGATGAGATGCTCGAGCTGCGCCAGTCGATCGCAGCCCACGGGTTGCGGCTGCCGGTCGAGGTGTTCGAGCTGGACCAGACGGGCAGGGACGGTCAGCGCTATGGCCTGCTGTCGGGCTATCGCCGCCTGCTGGCGACGCGCGGCCTGCTGGAACTGACCGAGGCCGACAAATACCGCACCATCCGCGCCATCATCCGCCCGCGATCCGACAGCGCCAACGCCTTTGTCTCGATGATCGAGGAAAACGAGGTCCGCGAGGAACTCAGCCATTTCGAACGGGGCCGCATCGCCGTGATTGCCGCCAATCACGGCGCCTTCGCCAATACCGAAGATGCGGTGGACAAGCTGTTTTCCTCGGGCTCAAAGGCCAAGCGGTCCAAGATCCGCTCTTTTGCGCTGATTTTTGAAGAGCTGGGCGATATGCTGCACTTCCCCGAAAAGCTGACCGAACGGCGCGGGTTGCAACTGGCCACCGCGCTGCGTCAGGGCGCCGAGGGCCGGTTGCGGCTGGCCCTGTCGCAGGCCGCGCCGGCGGATGCCGATGACGAGTGGCTGGCCATCGAACCCGTGATCCGCGTGCAGGAGCAAGCGGTCCGCGACCCGAGCCGGGGAGGGCGCCCCAAGCGCCAGCCGGCCACCGTTCACGGCTGGATCGACGACAAGACGCTGCGCACCTCCAGCGGCGTGACAATCAGGCGATCCGAGGACAGCAAGGGCTACCTTCTGCGTCTTGAGGGCGCCCCGCTCACCGGCGATCTGATGGATAGCCTGATGCTGGAAATCCGCGCGCTGCTGGAGCGATAGCGGTTTCGCAGCGAAACCTCCGGCGGGCATATGGACGGCTTTCGGGCCCTGAGGTGGTTGGTGGACTGCGCGGTTCTGAACAAGGCTGGTTTCGCTGCGAAACCAGCCGCGGCGCGGGGCAGGTGCCGAGGCGCATCCTGTCGCTAGGCCGCGCCATCGAGGCGCATGGGGGAATGCTCTCAGCTGAGCAGCCCCAGCCTCACAGCCCTCTCCAGCAGCATCCTGACGGACGAGGGCTGCCAGCTTGTCCGCCCGCGCGGGGTGCGTTCTCGCATGGCTTCCAGCCGGGTGCAGATCGCCTGCAGGGTGATGTCGGGATCGGCGCCCTTGATGGCGGCGACAAGGGCGGGCAGGCGGTCGTCGGTATTTCGGCGGGGGGCGCGGGCCAGCACGGTCCGGGGCAGAAATCCGTCGCGGATATAGGCGTTCACCGCGCGCAGCAGCCGCGCCTGTGTCCAGCGCCGGGCCTCGGGCAGGGGCGCATTGATGATGCGCAGTACGTCCTCCCACGCCATGTCCGGGCGCAGGCGGCGCACATGCGGCACCCATTCGGTCGCGGTCTCGGCCAGTCTCGTCATGTAGCCGTCGTGGCGGGCGAGGCGGACCTTGCGCAACGCCGCCGGGTCGCGGGCGCGCAGGCCGGGATTGCCGCCGATCCGGCCCTGGCTGCGGGCGCTGTCCAGCCCGGCCTTTGTCCGCTCGCGGATCAGGGCGCGTTCGAATTCGGCGGCGGCGCCCAGAACCTGCAGCGTGAACTTGCCCTGTGGGCTGGCGGTGTCGATCGGGTCCTGGATCGAGCGGAAGAACGCGCCTTTGGCCTCCAGCCGCTCGATCACCTCCAGCAGATGCGACAGCGATCGTGCCAGCCGGTCGATCCGCACCACGACCAGCGTGTCGCCCCGGCCGATGCGGTCCAGCAGGCGGGCCAGCACGGGGCGGGCCCGATTGCCGCCCGAGGCCTGTTCCTCGTGGATGTCAGAGCAGCCAGCAGAGGTCAGGGCCTGCACCTGGGGCAGGGGGGTCTGATCTTCGGTCGAGACGCGGGCATAGCCGATCAGGGGCATGGGGAAGGGCGCCTTTGCGATTTATGATGTTGCAAGTAAATGACCGTTTGAAAGCGGATGCAAGGGCCTGTGCAGTGGCCGCGCTGAGCCGGAACGCCCGTGTTTGCTGGGGCCGGGCAGGGTGAGAGCGGTGGCGCAGCAGATTCGCGGCGCGGCTGGACAAAGACCTTGAAGCGCAGCCTTTCAAAACGCATAGGTAATCTGCAAATTATAATAATTATGCGCGTTTGAATGTGGAATTCCCTTGGTGGAAGGATAATTTATCGGGATCGGGCCTTCCGGCAGAGCGTCGCCGGGGCAGGCTTCCGGGTGCCACTGTTCAGGTGAGCGGGGCGACGACGGGTGCCGAAGGGAAGGGACTGCCTGCGTCGGTCTGGCTGCGGCCAAGGCGATCGCCCAGATGGGCGAAGAACGGGACGCCGCGCTTTCGGCAGGTCTTCATCAGCCCGAGCATGACGTTGCAGACCTCGCGGTCATCGGTGCTCATGGTGCCCTGCGGCGTTCCACTGCGGGTTCGCCATCTCGCGAGGCTGCCGCTGCGTTCCCTGCCGACGGGATCGCCGAGGTGACCGCCGGGGCCATCTGGAACTCTGCGGAGGCGTTCGTCACAGTATCGGACCTAAATCCTGCTCGTTTGGCGCGCGCATGGATCCGGACCGGCTGGTGCGCGTTCCTTCCCTGCGCATTGATGCAGGCGAACCGGGGAATGGATGATGAGTAACGCGACCTTCACACTGGAAGACGGCCCGCAACTGGAGGGCGAGATCATTGAGACCGGGGGTGATTACATCAGACTTCGGATCAGCACGCACATGACTCAGGAACAGCTGGATCAGTACAGCGAAGGGCAGATCGAAATCGACGGCAAGAGCGAAAGGGTTCTGCTGGAAAGCGCGCTACCCGCCCCGGACGACGACGAGGTCTTTGAACTGACCATGCGGCGTTTCGAACCCTCGGCGTGAGGGGGTGCTCGTCCGCAACGAGGAAAACCCGGCGGGTGTCCCGGCATGATGACCGGGACGTGCATCCCGAAGCAACGAAAGATAATATTTTGCCCCCTGTTCATATATCAAGCCGTGTTCCGATGCCGCCGGTCCGTTGCGTGTCCACATTGCGAACCGTTCTGTCCGAGGACGACTGGCAGCTTATCGTGTCAGCAATCGGTGCCTACACCCACAATACCCGGTACCGGGACTTGCTGAACAAGCTGGAGCGTCTGGCGGCCACCAACGGCGCATCGGTTCCCGAGCAGGACCTGTCGACGTTCATCTGAACTGACTTGACTGATTGCGGCCGCCAGCCAGATGACCCGACCGGCCGCGCCGACGCGTCGGGTGCAACACACGACAGGGGCAGCGGCAGGGTCAGCCCCTCAGGCCATCACCTGATCGACCGGCCTGCGCGCCGACATGGCCATCGCGGGCGCGCGCCCGAAGCGCATCACGATGTCGGGCCTGCGCCCCGGCAGACCGGCCAGTGAGGCCAGATCGGCCCGCAGGCCGGGAACCTCGACCGGCTGGTTGATATAGGCGGTCTTCAGCCCCAGCGCGGTCGCCTGCAGGGAAAATCGCTGGCAGGCGCGCCCGGCCTGCACCCAATGTTCGGGGTTGTCCTGTGCCGCGACGAACACCGCGATCCCGGAGGAAGATGCGATCTGGCGGGCGTATTTCCTGTTCTCTGCCTCGGCGGTGAAGGCCATGTCAAACAGGCGCGGTCCCAGCCAGTCCGGCAGGGCGGGGTTGCCGCTGGCGACGCTGTACAGGCCGTCGCCGGTCGTCATCGCCGCGGTCGGGTTGAACCGCAGCCAGTGCATCAACTCGGCCATAAAGGCCGGGTCGGCCATCTGGGCGGTGTTGCCCGCGATCACAAGGTCACGCAATCGGTCGATCTGCGCCCGTTCCGTCATCAGGACCAGATCGACCCCGCGCACCGCGGCCGCCGTTGCAAGCCGGGACAGATCAGCCGCACTGACCTTGCTGCCATCATAGTCAGAGCGCGTGGACTGCCGATGTGGGATGGCGTCGAACAGGGTCGTGTCCCCTGCGGATGCAGGTCCAAGATCGACGCGCAGTTTGCCGCCGTCATTGGCGTCAAAGCGGATCTGGCCCGCTTGCCCCCGCGCGCCTGCGGCAAGCGCAAGGTTTTCCGCCGCACAGCCCAGGCTTGCGAACAGATGGTGATCGTCGGGGTCCACAACAGGGGTCCGGCGCGTCAGGTCGGGCAGGATGTCGATGCCCCGCGCGTCTGCGCGGAACAGCCAGGGCTGCGTATTGTGCCCGTTCGCGGCCAGCGTCGCATAGCGGATCAGATCGCGGGTGGACGCTGCTGCGGGCAACGGCTGACGCAGACCCGCGGCATGGGCGGACATGTCCGCCGCTGCGCGCGTCCGCAGCCAGCCCGCGCCACCAAGGGCCAGGCCGCCGAGGCCGCCTCCGATCAGAATGGTTCGTCTGCGCATCATGGCGCGGCTCCTGTGGTGCAGATTGCGACGCGCGCCGGTGTCGGGAACCTGCCCGAGGTCGTCGTTCCTCCGGGTCGGTTTCTCATATCGGCACCATGGCGCTTTATCGCATCTTGTTTGGCAGCGCCCATGAATGTCCGTGTCCGGACGATGGCTGCTGTCCTTGCAACTTAGGCCCGGTGATCGGCGCCGTCCTTGATGCATATCAGCGCCCGAGGTGGCCCATCGGGTGACAAGGCGGGTGACAAGCCGGGTCAGGGGCCTGTGCGCTGCGCGATCTGCAATTCCTGTGACCGCATCGCTTCCGACAGGGCGTGGCTTTCCCCTTTGGTGCCAGCGCCCAGCAGATGTCCAAGATCTGACCAGGTGCCATGGCGCGGGCCGACAAGCGCGCAGTCAAGGCCCAGCCGCCGGGCGCCTGCGGCATCCGTCTTTGGATTGTCGCCGATGGCAAGAACGCGGCGCAGGGTGTCGGGAAGACGGGCCAATGCCGCCAGATACAGCCCTGCTTCGGGCTTCCCGATGACGGTATAGGGCAGATCCGGCAGAATGCTGAGGATTGCTGCAAGCAAGCTGCCGGTTTCGGGAACAGGGGCGCCATCAGCGCCGGGGTGGCTTTCGTCGGGATTGGCGATGAACAGCCGGGCCCCGTTCACCAGCAGACCCAGCGTGTCCCGCAGATCATTGTAGTCATAGCCTTCGTCCCGCGTCAGCAGAACATGCGTCGGATCGTGATCTTCAAGCGAAAGGCCCAGCCTTTCGGCATAGCTCCGCAAGGCGTCGCTGCCATAGAGGCGCAGCCGCATGTCGGGCAGTTGCGCCAGATGATCCAGCGCGGCAGTGCCTGCCAGAACAATCCGCGCAGCCGGTGCCCGCAGGCCAAGCATATTCAGACGCGCGGACAGGGTATCAGGCGTATCGGTGGAGTTGTTGCTGAGAATGATCAGCCTGTCGCCCGCATAGTCGAGCAGCTCTTGCGCCCCCGGCAGAACCACCGAGCCGGAAATCAGGCAGCCGTCCAGATCGCACAGAAAGGCGTCGTAATCGTCAAGCCGCATCAATGCCGCTCCAGTTCCAGGGGGGTGGCAACCGCAGCAGCGTCCGGCGATTCAAGATCGTAGACCGGGCCATCATAGGCAAACAAACAGTCGTGGATCAGGATGTTGCCCGCCGTGACGGTGACATAGGCCAGATCCGGCGCCTCGATGGAGCCCATGATCCGCCCCGGCTGGTCGAATTCGTGATGCACCTGATGCATCAGCGCGCGCTGGATGTGGAAGGGGATGCCGTGCCACAGCCCCGAGATCGGGCGGTGCACATGGCCCATGAACAGGTAATCGGGCCTGCGGCCTGCGCGTTCGAAAACGGCCCGCTCGGCCTCGTCATCGCGCAGGCGGATCGCGTCCATCGGCGGGATCGACAGGTTCATCGGCGGGTGATGCTGGAACAGCAGAACCGGCCGGTCGGCAGGGGCCTGCCGCAGGGCTGTCTCCAGAAAGTCCAGCCGTCTGGCGCACAGACGTCCGAAATGACCGTCCGTTTCCTCGCAGAGGGTATCAAGCGTGATCAGACTGGCCTGCCGGAAGATGTGCAGGCCCTGCACAAAGCCGTCGCGGTCGCGGGGGGCGTCGGGGAAGGCGGCCTGAAACGGCGCGCGGGCGTCGTGATTGCCGACCATCAGGATCACCGGCACCGACAGGCCGGACAGCACGGCCCGCAGGCTGTCATAGGCGGCAGGCTCGGCGCGGTCGGTCAGATCGCCCGCGATCACCAGAAAATCGACCTGTGGCAGGGTGTCGAGGAAATCAAGCGCCCGGCGCAGGCAGTTGCGCGGATCAAAGCCATAGATCGTCTGGCCTTCGGGCACGAAATGCAGATCGGTGAGAATGGCAAAGCGGAGGGGGTCAGACATCTGAGGTCCTTTGCAAGGGAGGCGCGGCGACCATCATTCGCCGCGCCGGTCGGGAACAGGAACAAGAGCCGGGCAGGTTCAGCGCGGCAGAAGCGCGTTGACCTCGGCCACCATCTCATCGCGCAGGGCCTCCATGTCCCCGGCATCGCCGACGAAGATGGATTCCAGATGGTCCTCGATCACCTGCGTCACGGCCAGCCCGTTGTCACCGGGATAGGCGAACCATTCCGACAGCAGCGGCAGCTGGTTCACGGCGGTCAGCTTGTTGGGATTGGCCGCGTAGAAATCGTCCATCAGCAGCGCATTGGCCACCCGGTTCGGCGGCACATAGCCGGTGGTGAGGGCCACAGTGGCAGCGCCTTCGCCCGATGTGGCGAACTTGATGAACTCCCATGCCGCCTGCAGCACCTCCGGGTCACCCGATTGCGAGGTCAGCATCGCGGAATTCCCGCCTGCGGGCAGCGCCTGCGGGGCGCCGTCGATGCCGGGATAGGGTGCGGTCACGAATTCCCAGTCGCCGATCTTCGAGCGGTCAACAAAGCCGACATAGGCGGTGGAGCTGAAGAACATGCCCAGATCGCCCGCCGCCAGCGTCTTTGCCGCGTCGCCGCCGATGACGTTTTTCATGCCGCAGTCCTGAAAGATCGCCTTGGCCAGTTCCAGCGCCTTCAGTCCCTCGGGATTGTCCATGTTCAGCTTGCCGTCCTTGATCATCGGCACGCCCTGGCTCCACATCGCGGCCTGCAGCAGCCAGTTGCCCGAGATGTTCCATTCCCAGTACAGCGGCTCCTTGTCGGTGGTGGCCTTGATCTTGTGGCAGACCTCGATCACCTCGTCCCATGTTGCTGGCACGGTCTCGACGCCCGCCGCGCGCAGGATGTCCATGTTGAAAAAGCTGATCGGGGTCGAGACCGAGAACGGCAGGCCGTAGATCATGCCGTCAAAGGTCGACAGGTCCAGCATCGCCTTGTGATAGCCCTCGGTCTCGAAATCCGGCTCGTTGGCGATGAAGGGGTCGAGGGGTTTGACGATGCCGCGCTCGACCAGCAGCGCCTGACGGTTCAGGGCCTGAAACGAGACATCGGGCAGGGTTCCGGCCACGGCCTCGCGCAGGACGGTGTTGGTGGCGTCCTCATAGTTCTCATAGGTGGCGCGGAAGGTGACCGTGATGTCGGGATGCGCCCGGGCGAAATCCTGCATGATCCGTTCGATCGTCAGATCGAAAGTGGCGGAATAGCCGTAGGCCACTTCGATCTCGACCGCCTGTGCCTGTGTGGCGGCAACGGTCGTAAGCAGGGCTGCGGTCAGCGAAGACAGGTGTTTCATCTTGAATGTCCTTGAGCGGAGGGGAGGGGAGGGGGGAAAGGGGTCACTTCATGCCCGACAGCGTGATGCCGTCGATGAACCGGCGCTGTGCCAGCAGAAAGGCCGTGACAAGCGGGACCGCGATGATCGTCGCCGTCGCCATCATCGGCCCATAGAAATTGTCGCCCAGATCGCCCTTGAACTCGCGCAGGCCCAGGGGCGGGGTGAACAGGCTGCGGTCGCCGGTGATGACGATCCGGGGCCAGAAATAGTCGTTCCAATGCGCCACGACCGAAAAGATCGCAAAGGCCAGCAGCGCCGGGATCGCGGCGGGCAGCATCACCCGCCAGATGATCGAGAATTCGCCCATGCCATCCATCCGCGCCGCGTCGATCAGATCGTCGGGCACCGTCATGAAAAACTGGCGCATCAGGAAAATGCCGAAGGCCGAGATGATCCACGGCGCGATCAGGGCCGCATAGCTGTTGGTCAGCCCCAGCCTGGCCAGCGCAAGATACAGCGGCAGGGCAATGGCATGAACCGGGATCAGCAGGCAGAACAGCACAAGGCCAAAGGCGGCCTCGCGCCCCCAGAACTTCAGCTTGGCCAGCGCATAGGCGGCAGGCACGGCGATCAGCGTCTGCAGCGCAAAGATCGACAGGGTGACGATCACGCCGTTCAGCATATAGCGCCACAGCGGCGCCTTGGTGAAGGCCTGGGTGTAGTTGTCGATCACCGGGCGCACGAGGCAATCCGCCTCGGCCCCGCCCAGGTTCATGCAGCTTTGATCGGCAACGAGGGCCTGCGCGCCGAACATGCCGCCGGTGCTGGTCGCAATCTCGGCCGGTGATTTGAACGAGGTCGAGATCATCACATAGAACGGCAGCAGCACGATCACCGCGCCAAGGATCAGCAGCAGATGGGCCAGCGTCTGGCGGGTGGAAAAGCGATGAGTCATTTGTAATGCACCTTGCGTTCGACAAAGCGGCGTTGGGCCAGGCTGATCAGCATGACAAAGGCCAGGAAAAGAACCGTGATCGCGGCGCCAAGACCCACGAGGTTATGGGCGATGCCCTTTTCGTAGATCGCGTAGATCATCACATAGGTGGATTTGGCGGGGCCGCCGCGGGTCAGCGCCTCGACCGTGTCGAAGACCTGAAATGACCGGATGGTGCTGATGGTCACGACAAACACCGTTGTCGGACCCAGCATCGGCCATGTCACCAGCCGGAACCGCTCCCACCGGCTTTTGACGCCATCCATCGAGGCGGCGCCATACAGATCGTTCGGCACCGATGTCAGGCCCGCCAGATACAGCACCATGTTGAAGCCGAAGCTCTGCCAGATGCCGATGAAGGCCAGCGTATACAGCGCATAGTCGCGGTCCCCCAGCCACAGCGGAAAACCGTCGGCGCAGCCCCGCGCGAACCATGGCCACAGTTCCAGCGCCGAGCCGCAGCCCATCGCCAGCGTCTGGTTGACGATGCCAAGCGTCGGGTGCAGCGCGAACTCCCACACGATGGCCATCGCCAGCAGCGAGGCCATGACCGGCAGGAAATAGACGGTCTTGTAAAAGGACTGCCCGACCTTCAGCGAGCGGATCAGAAGCGCCGATCCCAGTCCCAGAAAGACCGATGCCGGCACCACGATCATGACATAGAGCACGGTCGTCACGATCATCCGGCGATAGGTAGATCCGGTGAAGACATCGGCATAGTTCTGCAAGCCCACCCAGTCAAAGCCCGGACGGCCCAGGGTATAGTCGGTCAGCGACAAAAGCGCCGCCGCCGCCACCGGCACGATCAGGATCACGACCAGCAGGATCAGGGCCGGGGCAAAAAGCACCATGCCGGTGCGGGACTGGCGGCGTTCGGGGCGGGCGATGTCGGCCTGTCTCGGCGCAGGGCGGGACGCGGACAGGACCTCAGACATGGCTGTGGACCTTTGCGGCCGAAACAAGCGGCGCCGCCTTGCCCGCGACGTCAAAGCCGCAGACCCGTCCGGGATCGGCCCGCAGCTGCATCAGATCGCCGATCCTGACCCTGCCCCGGTCAGAGGGCGGCAGGCGCAGGGTCACCGGCAGCGGCACGCCCGGCGCCACAAGCTGCACGAACAGATCCGACCCGAGGTTCTCGATCAGCCGCACCTTGCCCGACACAAGCCCGCCGGAATCACAGGGAAACAGCGCCTCGGGACGGATGCCGATATGCTCGACCGCGCCCGCGGCGGCGCAGAGCCCGGTCATCGCGCCGTGATGGTGGATGGCGCCGCCCGCATCGGTGTCCACCGGCAGAATGTTGATCGCAGGCGAACCGATGAACTGCGCGACGCGGATGTCACCCGGATGGTCATACAGCGCATCCGGGGTGCCGACCTGCAACAGCTCGCCGTCCATCATCACAGCGATCCGGTCCGACATGGTCATCGCTTCGGCCTGATCGTGGGTGACATAGACGAATGTGGCGCCCAGGCTGCGGTTCAGCTGGGCGATTTCGGACCGCATGTGCACGCGCATCCTGGCGTCCAGATTGGACAGCGGCTCATCCAGCAGAAAGGCGGCAGGGTCGCGGACAATGGCGCGCCCCACGGCAACCCGCTGGCGCTGCCCGCCCGACAGCTGCCCCGGCTTGCGGTCCAGCAGATGCGTGATGTCCAGCATCCCGGCCGCATCGCGCACGGTCGCGGCGATCTCTGCGCGCAGCGCGCGGCTGCCGGGCAGCGCGCGGCCGATCAGCGGCAGGCGCTGCGCCGTGGACAGCCGTCGCATGGCCAGAGGCACGGCAATGTTTTCGGCCACCGTCAGATGCGGGTAAAGCGCATAGCTTTGAAACACCATCGCCAGATCGCGGTCGGCGGCGTGCAGCCCGTCCACCGGCTGGCCCCCGATCCGCACCGATCCGCTGGTCTGGCTTTCAAGCCCGGCCAGAATGCGCAGCAGCGTCGATTTCCCGCATCCCGACGGCCCGACAAGCGACAGGAACTCGCCATCGGCAATGTCGAGACCGACCCCCTTCAGCACCTCGGTCTCACCGAATGACTTGCGGATGTCCTGGAATTGGATGGTTGCCATGCGCGGCCCTCTCGCTCTGTTCGAGGGACCTCATAGGAACGCACTGCGACAGTCATGTTACGGTTACAGGCTATTCCTATAGCGGGGGAATGAAGACCTTGTTGCCCAAAGAGGCCCTTGCGGCCCTGACACTTGCCCGCCTGCGTGCGCTGAATGCCGTGATGGAAACCGGCAGCTTTTCCGCCGCTGCACGTCGCATCGGGGTGTCGCAGGCGACGATCAGCCAGCAGGTGCGCGATCTGGAACAGGCGCTGGACACCAGCCTGTTCAAGCGCGTGGCCAACGATATGGTCCCCACGGCGCTGTGTCAGGACATCTACAAGACCTCGCGCGCAATCGAGGAGGCCGGGCTGCGCATTGCCCAGATCCTGTCGCAGCACAGCACGCTGGAACAGGGAGAGCTGCGCGTGGGCCTTGGCAATCCGCTGCCGGGCATGGCGCTGATCGGCGCGTTTCAGGGCCATTTCCCGAATGTGAACGTGACGATCGAGATGGGCAGCTGGAGCAAGATCTTTCAGGCCGTGACCGAGGGCCGGGTCGATGTCGCGGTGCTTCCCGAGGTTCCCGACGATCCCCGGTTCAGACGCCGCAAGATCCAGAGCCAGTCGGTCGTGGCGATCGTCCATCCGGGCCACCGGCTTGCCGGGCGCGACGAGGTCACATGCCTTGACCTGCTGCAGGAGCGGCTGATCTTTCGCACCGCGGGGTCATCGACCCAGCGGCTGGTGGACGAAGCGTTCAGGGGTGCCGGGCTGGTGCCGCGCGCCTCGATCGTGCTGGACACCCGCGACGGTGTTCTGGACGCCGTGACCCACCGGCTGGGGGTTGGCTTCATGTGGAGCAAGGGGGCCAGCCGGATGAACGGCTTTGTCCAGATCCCCTGCCGCGAAATGCGCACTGAACGGTCGGATTATGTCTTTGCCCTGAACGCGACAAAGGGCACTTTGCCCGAGGTGTTCTTTGCGTTCGACACGAATGGGCTTTGAACGGCATGGCGCCGGTCCGCCTGTGTCAGCCCCTGCAAGGCGACATCGCGGACCTGCCGGGCAGGTGAATCACGCCCGGCCTGCGCAACAGAGATGTGCGATACCGCTGGCTGAGCGCAGAGCAGAGGCGGCGCGTTCAGCGCTTTTTTCCCAAGGTCCGGGGACGCGCCTGATCCGGTCTGTATCGGGACAGATCCTAAGACCCCATGAACCGCCGCCTTGCCTCGACGGCAATATTGTACCGCTGCTGGAGGTCAGCAATCAGAGCCATCGCGACGCGCCTGGCATCGTCGCCCTCTGCCTCCACGTAGCTCTGCTTCGCGGCTTCCAGCACCTTCTTGATCTTGAACTCCTCGGGCAATGCGCCTGCTTCAGCCATCATGCGGACCGCCACAGCTGTGGCCATGTCGGTGAAAGCCTCGCCCGAACGGTCGGGCAGCGGCTTTCCCTCGCCTTTCAGGCCCCGCAGTTTGCCCTCGGCGAGGGCCTTCTGAATCTGCCGCTCCACAAGGCGCCCGAAAGATTGGGTCATATTTCATTCCTGCCTTTTTGCCGATGCCCTGCCCGGTCAGGCAACCGAAGATGCGGCAAGCATAGCATTTGCAGACAGGACGGGCACTCCAAAGCCTGTGCCAGACCTGCGCATCTCGTGCATCGGCGACACGGCCCTGCTTGTCGCGGGCATTGATGCCGGGCACGGCTCATCGGGTTGCCGCGGCGCGACGGCCAGACCGAAGGCCGGATCAACCGGCTGACCCCGCTGAAGCGGGTAATGTCCGAGATCGGCCGACGCTGAGCTGATCAGAGCCCGCATGCTGCCGCGACACCACCCAGATCGAGGAAGAGCCGTTTCCGTGACGCGGGAAAATTCCGGCGCGGGGCTGCTCTGGATCAGTCCGTGCCCACCGTGAACCTGACAGTCTGTGCGAATGCGGACGGCGCCGGTCTTTGCCGGGCGCAGGCGTCTGGCACGCAGGCCGGGCCATATACGCGAAAAGCTGCGTCACAGACGCCTCGATACAAGGGATGATCCATGGGTAAGGAACGCAAGCACGGCAATCGCGAGGTCAAACAGACCAGACAGCTCAAACTCGGGACCGGCGATGCCCCCGCCCTGATGTCTGACGAGGGTCTGCGCCCCATGGCGCAACCGCCCGGAAAGGAAAAATAGTCCGTTCCATGGCCGATCCCGTCAGCATCGCGCGCTTTTTCGACAGAACTGTCCGGACCCTCTCTCCGCGATCGCGCAGTTTTCCTTTGCCATGGTCCGATACGGCGCCCGTCCGGTCCGAGCTGTTCAGCATTGAACGGCTGGAACAGCATGCCCTGACGCTGGCGGCCGATCAGACCGTGACGACCCGCCCGCCGAAGGTCTTTTCCCTGCATGTCCGGCTGGAAGACAACGCACGGGCCCTGCGCCGCGTTTGTCGTGATCATGCGAGAGAGGCTGCCGCTGGCCAGCCGATGGTGCCTGCGGCCGACTGGTTGCTGGACAATTTTCATCTGATCGAGGCTCAGATCCGCGAAATCCGCGTCGATCTGCCAGCCGGCTATTACAGGCTGCTGCCCAGGCTGAAGGCCGGGCCGTTCGCGGGCTATCCGCGCGTCTTCGGGCTGGCCTGGGCCTTTGTGGCCCATACCGACAGCCATTTCGACGCTCAGGCTCTGCGCCGGTTCCTGATCTCCTATCAGACAATCGAGCCGCTGACGACCGGAGAGCTGTGGGCCGTGTCGATCACCCTGCGCATCGTCCTGATCGAGAACCTGCGCCGACTTGCCGACCAGCTGACCTGCGGCCGGGCGGCGCGCGACGCGGCTGATCTGCTGGCCGACCGCATCCTGATGCCCGGCGAGGCCTATCAGGCGTTGCTGTCGCAGGTCTCGACTGATCCGTTGCCGGAGCTGTTCGCGGCTCAACTGGCCGAGCGTCTGCGCAATATCGACCCCCTGACCAACCCCGCCATCGGCTGGCTGCAGGAACGGCTGGCGGGGCAGGGCGCCAGCATCGACAGCGTGGTCCGTCACGCGCAGGACCGGTTGGGCGCCTCGAACGTCTCGCTGCGCAATGTGATCACCGCCTTTCGCGGGCTGTCCGCGACCGACTGGAATGACCTGTTCGAGGATGTCAGTCTGGTTGAGGCGCGTCTGCGCCGTCACCCCGGCCATGCAGCGATGGATTTCGCCAGCCGCAATCTCTATCGCAGCGCCATCGAGGAACTGTCGCGCGGCAGCGGTCAGCCCGAGATCGCGCTGGCCTGCCGCGCCATCGCGCTTGCGCAGGCGGCCGACCCGGATGACCGGGCCTCTGACCCGGGCTGGCATCTGATCGACGAGGGGCGCGGCGCGTTCGAACGGGCGATCGGATTTCGCGCCCCCGCGCGGCTGTGGCTGCGCAGGCTGGGCCCGGCCTCTGGCCTTGCGGGCTATCTGGGGCTGATCGGGGTGGGGACATTGTGTCTGGTGCTGCTGGCGGCATGGCTGATGCGGGATGCGGGCGGGATGGTCTGGCCGTGGCTGCTGGCGATGGTGATGCCGCTTGGCGCGCTGGCCGTCGCGCTGACCGACATGATGGTGCTGCGCTGCGTCGGCGCCACCCTGCTGCCGGGGCTGGATCTGCGGGCGGGCGTGCCGTCGCATCTGCGCACGATGGTTGTCGTGCCGGTGATCATGACGGATGCCGCTGATCTTGCCCGCCATCTCGAAAGCCTTGAAATCCACCATCTGTCCGGCACCGGGGGCGATCTGACCTTTGCCCTGCTGACCGATGGCGCGGATGCGCCTGCGCAGGTGATGCCCGGCGATGCGGCCCTGCTGGCGCAGGCCAGTGATGCGATTGCCTGCCTGAACGCCCGCCATCGGCCCGGTCCCGCCGGTCCGCGCTTTCTGCACCTGCACCGCCAGCGCCGCCTCAATCCCGCCGAAGGGGTCTGGATGGGCTGGGAACGCAAGCGCGGCAAGCTGGAGGAGCTGAACCGCCTGCTGCGCGGCGCCACCGGGACCAGCTTTGCCCCGATGAGCCTGCCTGTCCCCGATGCCGTGCGCTATGTCATCACGCTGGATGCCGATACCCGGATGCCACGCGACGTGGCCGCGCGCCTGATCGGCAAGATGGCCCATCCGCTGAACCGCCCGGTTCTGAAGGTCGGTCTGGTCGTGGCCGGTCATGCGATCCTGCAACCCCGCGTCACGCCGGCCATCGGCCCCGTCTCGACCCCCTATCTGCGCAGCACCGCGGGACCGGGCGGCATGGACCCCTATGCCTCGGCGGCCTCGGACGTGTTTCAGGATCTGTTCGGGCAGGGGTCTTTTGCAGGCAAGGGCATCTATGATGTGGATGCGGTTCAGGCGGCGATGCAGGGGCGGATCGCGCCGGATACCGTCCTCAGCCATGATCTGCTGGAAGGGATCTTTGCCCGCGCGGGCCTCGCCTCGGATGTCGAACTGGTCGAGGCTTTCCCCGAGCGTCACGATCTGGCCGCCGCGCGCCAGCATCGCTGGACGCGGGGCGACTGGCAGCTTGCGGGCCGGGTGTCGGACCCGGCCACCCCGCTGCTGGGGCGGATCAAGATCGCCGACACGCTGCGCCGTTCGCTGCTGGCGCCCGCGATGATGGCGGCGCTTGGCCTTGGCTGGCTGTTGCCGCCTGCGCTGGCCGTGGTGGCCACGGCGTTGCTGCTGGCGGCGCTGGCGGTGCCGGTCCTGCTGCCTGCGATGCTGGGGATGGTGCCCGCCGGTCCGGCCCCCGACGCGCGCAGCCATCTGCGACAGACCGGCCGGGACAGCGTCTCCGCGATCCGGCATGTCGGGCTGGACCTGGCCTTCCTGCCTGACACGGCCTGGCGGATGGGGGATGCGATCGGGCGCGCGCTGTGGCGGATGCACGTCTCGCACCGGCATCTTCTGGAATGGACAACGGCGGCGAAAGACCAGCTGGGGCCCGTGCCCTCGGTGGCGGGGCTGACGCGCCGCATGGCGGGGGGGCTGGGGCTGGCGGTGGTGATATGCTCGGCCGCAGTGGTGGCCGCCCCGGCATCGGCCCTGCTGATCCTGCCTTTTGCGGCGCTGTGGCTGGCCGCGCCCCTGATCGCGGCCCTGTCGGGACGCGACGGCGACCGCGCGACCGCGCCGCTGCCTGCGCAGGCCGCCGATGACCTGCGCCTGATCGCACGCCGCACATGGCGCTATTTCGAGACATTCGTGACAGCAGAGCATTCCCATCTGCCACCGGACAACCATCAGGGAACGCCGGTGCCTTTCACGGCGGCACGCACGTCACCGACCAATATCGGGCTGTATCTGCTGTCCTGCGTGGCGGCGCGCGATTTCGGCTGGATCAGCGTGCAAGAGGCGGTCGGGCGGCTGGAGCGCACGCTTGCCACGGTCGCGTCGCTGGAAAAACTGAACGGACATCTGTTCAACTGGTATGACACGCAGAACGGCGGGGTGCTGCAGCCGCGCTATGTCTCGACCGTGGACAGCGGCAATCTGGCCGGTCATCTGATCGCGCTGGCGCAGACCTGCGACGAATGGGCCGTGACCGGGTCGGTGGCGGATGACAGGCGCGGCCTGCTGGACAGTCTGGATCTGGCCCGGCCTGCCCTGGCAGGGTCGGCGCCGCAGATCGCGCTTGCCGATCAGATCGCCGCGGCGGTCACCGCCCCCGGCGACGGCCCCGACTGGCCCGCCATCCTGCGCCTGTCGCGCAAGGCGGGGGCCGGGCTGACCGCCGGACCTGATCAGGACGAGGCGCGCTTTTGGGTGGGCACGCTGCAGCATCGGGCCGAGGCCGCGCTGGGCCCCCCACCCGAAGGGCTGGCCCCCCCGCATGAAGCGCTGACCTTGCGCCTCCACGCCCTTGCCACGCAGGCCCGCGCCATGGCGATGGCCATGGATTTCCGGTTTCTGCTGGATCCTGAACGCAAGCTGCTGTCCATCGGCCATTCCGCCGAGGACAACACGCGCGATCAGGCCTGCTACGACCTGCTGGCATCCGAGGCGCGGCTGGCCAGCCTGTTCGCCATCGCCAAGGGCGACGTTCCCGCGACGCACTGGTTCCGGCTTGGCCGCACGGCGGTGCTGCTGCCGGGTGGCCCGGCGCTTGGATCCTGGTCCGGGTCGATGTTCGAATATCTGATGCCGATCCTTGTCATGGATGAGCCGCAGGGCAGCCTGCTGGCGCAGTCCAACCTGCAATCGGTGCGTGCGCAGCAACGCTATGCCCACAGCCGGAACCTGCCATGGGGGGTGTCCGAATCCGGCTTCAACGCCCGTGATCTGGCCATGAACTATCAGTATTCCAGCTTTGGCATTCCCGATCTGGGGCTGAAACGCGGGCTGGCTGCGGACCGGGTCATCGCGCCCTATGCCACGGCACTGGCCGCGATGGTCGATCCCCGCGGCGCGTGGGAAAACCTGCGCAGACTGGCCTCACTTGGTGCAACCGGACCCTATGGCTTTTACGAGGCTGTGGATTTTACGCCGCAGCGCCGGCCTGTCGGACAGGACTTTGTCGTGATCGACAGCCATATGGCGCATCATCAGGGCATGACCATCGTCTCTGTCGCCAATGTCCTGCAGAATGGACGGATGCGCCGCCGCTTTCACGCCGAACCGATGATCCGGGCCGCCGAGCTGCTGTTGCAGGAACGTCTGCCCCGCAATGTGCAGACCAGCGCGCCGCGCCCCGATCTGGACAGGCTGCGCGCCACGCCCCTGTCCGGCGACATGCAGCGGCTGGCCCTGATCGAAGGGGCGCCGCCGGGACCACCGCAGATGCATCTTCTGTCCAACGGGCGGTATTCGGTCATGCTGACGGCGCAGGGCGGCGGGTTCAGCCGGTGGGGGCCGCTGGCCATCACCCGCTGGCAGGCCGATCCCGCGCGCGACACAGGGGGCATCCGCCTGTGGATGCGTGACCTGCAGACCGGCCGGCTGACCGGGATCGGGGGCAGCGGTCCCGCCGACAGCCGCCGGATCGAACTCCTCGAGGATCGCGTGCTGTTCTCGCGCCACGACGACAGGATTGCCACCACGGTCGAGGTTCTGGTCTCGGGCGAGGATGATGCCGAGGTGCGGATGCTGACCCTGACCTCGGCTGCGCGCGAGACGGTCGGGCTGGAACTGACCTCTTATACCGAGCTGGTCCTGACCACACCCGCCACCGATGCCGCCCATCCGGCCTTTGCGCGGATGTTCGTGCAGACCGAATATCTGGCCGAATACGGCGCGCTGATCGCCACCCGCCGCCCACGATCCCCCGATGAGGCCCGTATCTGGACTGCGCAGTTCATTGTGACCGAGGCCCGGCTGCTGGCCCCCCTGCAATACGAGACCGACCGTGCGGCCTTTCTTGGTCGCGACAACGATCTGTCCCATGCGGATGCGCTGGCGGGGGGACCGCTTGGCGGTGGGTTGGGCACCGTTCTGGACCCGGTCTTTGCCCTGCGCCACTGCATTTCCATCGCGCCGGGGGAAACCGCGCGGCTGGCGCTGTGGACGGTTGTTGCAGACACGCGCGAGGCGCTGATCGACCTGATCGACCGCCACCACGACCGCAATGCCGTGGACCGCGCCCGGACGCTGGCCTGGACACAGGCGCAGGTGCAGCTGCGTCATCTGGGCATCACGACGGCTCAGGCAGGGGCGTTTCAGGCGCTGACCGCGCCGGTCCTGATCCCGGATGCGCGGTTTCGCATGTCGGCGGCGACCATGGCCGGGGGTGCGGGGGCTGGTGAGGCGGGGGCTGGTGGTGCGGGCAAGCAGTCGGTGCTGTGGTCACAGGGCGTCTCGGGCGATCTGCCCATCGTGCTGATGCGGATCGACGATGAGGCCGACATGTCAGCCGTGGACCAGATCCTGCTGGCGCAGGAATACTGGCGCATGAAAGGGCTGGCCGTCGATGTGGTGATCCTGAACGAGCATCCCGCATCCTATGTTCAGGGCCTGCAATCGGCCATCGAGGCGGCGTTGCGCGGCAGCCGCCCGCGCGCCGCAGGGACCGCCGATCCGGGCGGGCAGACCCACGCCCTGCGCCGCGATCTGTTGCCGCCCGAGGTCACGGCCTTGCTGCTGGCCACGGCGCGTGTTGTCCTGTCTGCGCGGGGCGGCACGCTGGCCGATCAGGTGGCGGCGATGCGCGCCGGGCCGGTTGCGGTGGCCGGGACACGCCCCGCTGGCCGCGCCACCGGCAGTGCTGCGCCGGTGACGGATGCCGCGACGGGCCTTGCCGGCTCGCTGGAGTTCTGGAACGGCACCGGCGGTTTTGCCCGCGACGGCCGGGAATATGTGATCATTCTGGAACAGGGTCAGGCCACCCCTGCGCCGTGGATCAATGTGATTGCGAATGACGGCTTCGGGTTTCACGTCTCGGCCACAGGCGCGGGCTGCACCTGGGCCGGGAACAGCCGCGAGAACCGCCTGACACCTTGGTCGAACGACCCCGTGACCGATCCCGCGACCGAAGCCTTCCTGATCCGCGACGATGACAGCGGAGAGGTCTTTTCCCCCACCGCGCGCCCCCTGGCGGCCCCCGGACGCCATGTCGCCCGCCACGGTTTCGGCTATAGCCGGTTTCAGCATCATGCAGGCGGTCTGGAACTGGATCTGCTGCAGTTCGTGCCGCTGGAGGATCCCGTCCGCATCTCGCGGCTTGGCCTGCGGAACGGGGGCCGGACGACGCGGCACCTGACAGTCATCGTCTATACCGAGCCGGTCATGGGCGTGACCCGCGACGCCTCGGCCCCTCATGTGGTGACCGGCATTGATCCGCAGACCGGCGCGCTGCTGGCCCGCAATCCATGGAACGTGGCCTTTCCTGACCGGGTGATGTTCGCCGACCTGCTGGGCCGCCAGACCGCGATGACAGGCGACCGTGCAGAGTTTCTGGGACCGGCAGGCGATCTGCGCTGCCCGGTGGCGACGCTGCGGGGGCACCAGTTGTCGGGCCGTGTGGGCGCAGGGCTGGACGCCTGCATGGCGCTGGAGTGCCGGATCACGCTGGCGCCCGGCGAGACGACCGATGTGACGCATCTGTTGGGCCAGACCACCTCGCCCGAGGCGGCGCAGGCGCTGATCGGGCAGCTGCGCGCCGCGGATTGCGACGATCTGCTGGCCCGGGTCGAGGCACATTGGCACGCCATCACCGACACCGTGCAGGTCAGCACGCCGGATCGTGCCATGGACATCATGGTAAACGGCTGGCTGCCCTATCAGACGCTGGCCTGCCGCATTCAGGCGCGGGCGGCCTTTTATCAGGCCAGCGGCGCCTATGGCTTTCGCGATCAGCTGCAGGACGGCATGGCGATGACGCTGGCCCAGCCTTCGCGCGTGCGCCGTCATCTTCTGCGCGCGGCAGGACGCCAGTTCCCGCAGGGCGATGTGCAGCACTGGTGGCTGCCGCATTCGGGGCAAGGGGTCCGCACGCTGATCTCGGACGATTGCGTCTGGCTGGCCCATGCGGTGGCCGATTACGTCGCGACGACCGGCGACAGGGCCGTGCTGGACGAGGATCTGCCCTTTCTGGAGGGGCCCGCGCTGACACCGGGTCAGCACGATGCGTTTTTCCAGCCCGACACGTCGCCGCTGCGGGTGACGCTGTGGGATCATGCCGCGCTAGGGCTGGACCGGGCCATTGCGCGGACAGGCGCGCTTGGCCTGCCGCTGATCGGCACGGGCGACTGGAACGACGGCATGAACCGTGTGGGCGAACAGGGCCGCGGCGAAAGCGTCTGGCTGGGCTGGTTGCTGCTGGATGCGCTGACCCGGTTTGCCGACCTTGCCCGGCCCCGCGACCCGGCTGCGGGTCTGCGCTGGCGGGCCCACGCACAGAGCCTGCGGGCCGCGTTGGAGCGCGAGGGCTGGGACGGCGCATGGTATCGGCGCGCGACCTTTGACGATGGCAGCTGGCTGGGTGCCGCGACCTCGCCCGCCTGCCGCATCGACAGTATCGCCCAAAGCTGGGCGGTGCTGTCGGGGCAGGCCGATCCGGCGCGGGCGGCACAGGCGATGGCGTCGCTGGAACAGCAGCTTGTGCGCCCCGATCCCGGTCTGGTGCTGCTGTTCACGCCGCCCTTTGACGGGGCCGGGGACGGGGTCGGGCAGGACCCCGGATATATCGCAGGCTATCCGCCGGGTCTGCGCGAAAACGGCGGGCAATACAGCCATGCCGCGATGTGGGCCATTCTGGCCCATGCCCGGATGGGCAACGGCACGGCTGCCGCGCGGCTGATGGCGATGGTCAACCCGGTCAACCATGCCCTGACACCTGCCGCAGCCGACCGCTACCGGGTCGAGCCCTATGTCGTTGCCGCCGACGTCTATTCCGTTGCCCCGCATAGCGGCCGGGGCGGCTGGAGCTGGTATACCGGCTCGGCTGCGTGGATGTCGCGCGCGGCGGTCGAGGGCATTCTGGGCCTGCGCCGCCGGGGCGGGCATCTGGTCGTCACCCCGCGCCTGCCCGGCGGCTGGCCCGGTTTCTCGGCCCGGCTGAAGATCGACGGCACCGAGATCTGCATTACCGTGCGCCGCGACGCAGGCCCCGGCCCCGCCACCCATTGCGCCTGCGCCTTCGTGCCGCTGGACGGGGCCGTGCATCAGGTGCTGGTCCTGCCGCCCTGAACGCGGGCGGCCTGAGCCCCTGACATCCGCTTTTCTCACATGAAAGATCCCGACATGACCCAAATGATGCACGCCGCCTTCGTCACCGGTTTCGGCCAGCCGCTGGAACTGCGCGAGACCGCCATCCCCACCCCCGGTCCCGGCCAGATCGTGGTTAAGACCGAGGCCTGCGGCGTCTGCCACACCGACCTGCATGCCGCCCGCGGCGACTGGCCGGTCAAGCCTGTCCCGCCCTTCATCCCCGGCCATGAAGGCATTGGCCGCGTCGTGGCCCTTGGCGCCGGTGTGACCATCGTCAAGGAAGGCGACCGTGTCGGTGTGCCATGGCTCTATTCCGCCTGCGGCCATTGCGAACATTGCCTGTCGGCATGGGAAACCGTCTGCGCAAAGGCCGAATTCGGCGGCTATACCCGGAATGGCGGCTTTGCCGAGTACATCCTCGCCGATCCGGACTATGTGGCCCATATCCCCGGAGGGCTGTCGCCCCAGCAGGCCGCGCCGCTGATCTGCGCCGGCGTCACGACCTATAAGGGGCTGAAGGTGACGGACACCCGGCCGGGCGACTGGGTGGTCATTTCAGGCGCGGGCGGTCTGGGACATCTGGCGATTCAATACGCCAAGGCGATGGGGCTGCAGGTCTGCGCCGTCGATATCGACGAGGGCAAGCTGGCGCTGGCCCGGACTCTCGGCGCCGATCTGGCGGTGAATGCCCGGGCCGAGGGCGCGGTCGATGCCGTCCGCAAAGGCACCGATGGCGGCGCGCATGGTGTGCTGATCACGGCCCCCTCGCTGACCGCCTTCCATCAGGGCATCGCAATGACCCGCAAGCGCGGCACCTGCGCACTGGTCGGCCTGCCTGCAGGCGAATTTCCGGTGCCGCTGTTCGATGTCGTCGCCAACTGCATCACCATCCGCGGGTCTTTCGTGGGCACGCGGCAGGACATGGCCGAGGCTTTGGCCTTTGCCGCCGATGGCAAGGTCAAGGCGCAGGTCGAGCTGCAGCCGCTGAGCGCGATCAACGATGTGCTGGACCGTCTGGAGCATGGCAAGGTCGCGGCGCGGATCGTTCTGGATATCAACGCCAGCTGATCTGGAGGTGCCGCTGAACACCAGATGCGGGCAGGAGGAACTGGCCACCCCTGCCCGTCATTTCCGTGACGCGGACCTTGCGCGGTGGTCGCCTCGGCCCTCGGCCCGGACACGAGGGCGGTCCGGATGAGGCATCGCCCCGTGACAGTCAGAACCGGACACGAGGCCGCGCCAGAACAGCGGGCAGGCCCAGTGACAGCAGGATCACCGACAGGGGAATGGAGAACAGGAACCCCATCAGGTGATACCCCGTCGCGCCAAGGATGCCACCCAGCAGGAATGCACCCACCAATTGCGTCAGGATCCGTAGCTTGGATCTGTCGCCCGTCACGCCGGACAGCGGGCGCAGAAGGCCATAGGCCGCACGCCCAAGCTCGATCCCGATATCAGTCACCATGCCCGTCGCATGGGTGGTGCGGATGCGCGCGCCCGAGATCTTGGTGATCGTCGCGTTCTGCAGCCCCATGATGAAGCACAGGCAGGTCAGGGAAAAGACGCGCCCGATCTCGCCGGTCAAGAGGCCGCCGAAGGAAAAGCAGGCAAGGAACGCGCCCTGAACCACCAGCGGCCACGCATATTGGCGATGGCCCGCATGGCTGCGCGCCCAGTTGATCAGCATCGCACAAAACCCCGCGCCCGAGACGAAGGCGCAGATGGCTGTCGCACTGATCAGGGCGACCCGCAGGTTCGCGATTGCCACATTGTCGGCCAGCGCGGACAGATAACCCGTCATATGCGAGGTATAGTGGCCAAGCGCAAAGAACCCGCCTGCATTCGCCGCACCCGCGACAGCCGCAAGGATGGTGCCCAGCACCAGATCGCTGCCCGCCGAACGGCGATGCGCGACAAGGGCGCGGGCCGATCTGAGGGGATGTCGAAGGCGCCTGCGGGTCTTCATGACCGTCTCCGATCCGGGTCAGGCCGCGATGTGCGGTCCCGGTCCGGGATACCGGACTGTGCGCGCAGACCCAATGGCGATTTTCCGGGCCGGTCGGCAACCGGGGCACCGCGTCCCTGGCATGACACCGGGCCCTCGTGCGATACCCGGATGGCGCGAATTGCCGGCAGCCGGATCGTGGCGTTGATTGCGATGGGCAGGCTCGGGGTCTGGAACAGAACCGCCCAGCCTTCCGGCGCGTGGCGGATCGGACCGGGGCCGGTGGATCATGCAGGGCTGACCGCGCCGCGCCGGTTGGATGTCATTGCGACATTGCCGCCTGAGGGGTGTCATGCGCGGCATCCGCGTCGGCCTCGGCCTTGGTTGCCTGGACAAGGTGGCCGACATGCTGCGCGGGCCCATAGATCGTGGACATGCGCAGCGGCTCAGCGCCGTCATTGATGACATCAAGAGCCGCGCCTGCGGGCACGATGATGCAATGACCCGCCCCGGCCTTTGACCTCACGCCGTCGATGACGATCGTTCCGCTGCCCGCCTCGATGCGAAAGAACTTGTCGTGGTCCGGATTCGTCTCGGTCCCGATATCCTGACCGGGCGACAGCGACATCAGCACCAGCTGAAGGCGGTTTGTCGTATAAATCACGTGGCGAAAGTCCTGATTGGCCACGGTCATCTGCGCGATATTGGCGATATAGCTGTTCATGTCACTTTCCAACTGGGGTTCGGACCGGCATCGCGCCGACCGCGTGCCATCCAGTTTTAAACGGATCGGGACGGCTGGTCCTGATGCACATCAGGACCTGAACTGGTTAGTCACTTCAAAAGAGGGCCGTCATGATCCAGATAATGCAGATCGAAATCCGCCAGGGTCACAAGACCGTCGAAATCGTGGAAGGTGACCTGCCCGTGCTGAAAGGTGACCAGCCCGGCTTCGCGCAGTTCCCGCAGGACGCGGTTGACGTGGACCGCGCTGAGGCCAAGCGCGTCGGCCAGCATGTATTGCGACAAGGGGCAGGCATATCCGGCGGTCGTGGCCATGCCCACCAGCTTCAGCCGCGCGGCCAGCTCCAGCAGGAAATGCGCCGTGCGTTCACGCGCATCGCGGCGCCCGATGCCGACCAGGTGCTCGACCACCATCGCCTCGTCCCGCGAGGCGGCCCACAGCACGGCGGCAGCCAGACGGGGGGTGGCGTTGAAGGCCTCCAGCAGTTCCGGGCCCAGAACCTCCGAGGCCTCGATGCGGGTGACAGGCTCGATGCTGTGATCGGCAGTCCGGAACAGGACTGAGCGGAGCCCCAGGAAATCGCCCGGAATCTGAAAGTCGACGATCTGGCGCGTGCCGCCCGGCAGCAGCTTGTAGGAGCAGACCCATCCCGAGGCGAGGATATAGGCCGCCTGATCTGCCTGCCCTTCATGCACGATGTCGCAGCCTGCCGGGAAAACTCTCCGCCTGCTGTGCAGCCGGTTCAGAACGGAAAACTCTTCGGGCGATAGTGCCACAAATGCGCCCAGCTTGCGCGCGAACGGTGTCTGCACGGGTGACAATGAACATATTCCCTTCGGATGTCCTGTCACAACGGGCGGGGCGTGGGTATGTTCCGCGCCGGATCCCGGTTTCACAATGCGTGGCATCGCCTGATCTGCATCAGTCCGGCGTCGCAGGGATCAGTCATGGTGATCATGGCTTTCACGTGTCTTGGCATTTTGCCAGGGGGCCGGATTTGCTGATGGAAGGTCTGCGAATGCCCAACATACCCGACGTGGCCGGACACGCATCGCTTGCGATCTGCGAATCGTTGCTTCTGGCGCTGAACGACCACAAGATTCTTCCGGAACATGAGATCGTCGGCATTCTGCAGGATGCAGCGGCTGCTCATGCGAATGATCCCGGAACCGATGGAGACGCCGCCCTGCACAAGGCTGTAGCCGACCTGATTGGCGGCATCCTCAAGGGCGGAAACTCGGTCCGGCGACCACCCGGCATCGCCTGAGGCGTCAGACGGCCGGCGTCCCCTGAGTTCCGATTGTCTTGCAACCTTCCTGGCGCAGATCGGATGATGCCGCGCGGCATCGCCGTGTCCCCGATGAGAGGTGTGATTTCGGCAATCCCATCATCTCCCCGTGGCGGGCAGGCCACCCTTGTAGCGGACAGGGCAGCTTGTGGCGCGCGGTGTTTCGACCAGCGTCACGCCGGACCCTGCCATCAACATCTGAAAACAGTCGTTGACGCCGGAAACCGACATTCTTGGCGTGAATGATCATTCCGAAACGTCGGCGGCTGTCGCACAGACCCATGCCGCCAGGCTGTTGCAATCTGCCGGAAGCTGAACGGCCATCCCGCCATTGAACGCTTCGAATTCAGACAGATTTAATGCGTTCAGCCCGACAATCACAGGAATGCCCCGCTCCAGCGCGTCGGCAATCAAGGGGCGAAATCCGCGACCCTCGGCCTCGTGCTTGCCGAACTTGTTGATGATGAGAACATCGGCGCCTTGCGAAAGACGGGTCGATACCAGCCCGACCGCCTGTTCAAGCACCCCATGATCCAGACGACATCCGCGCGATGAGGGGCCCAGATCCTGACTTATCCTCATGACCGGCCCGTCGGGCAAAACCCGGACGTCCATGTCGCACGGTCCGTTGTCCTCCCGTTCGGTATTGATCTGGACCGTGCCGCAGCATTCCAGACCTTGAAGCGCCAGATGGTGCGCAAGCTGAGCCAGAATAAGATCGGCATCACCACGACCGGGGGCCATCATGTAAGCAAGGTTCATGCAAGCGTTCCTTCGTCCGGCACCGAGGGTGGTGCGGGGGTCTGAAAGGGTTGGAACTCGACGGAGACAGAGCCGACAGCAGCGGCACCGTCAGGTGTTCAGATCGGGATCAGGTTCGTGCCTGCGATCGCGCTTCGTGCGCCCAACTGCGCCACAAACTCTTTCGAAGCCTTGGCCCATGCCGCCTTTTCAAGCGCCTGAGCGATCTTCGGGGCGACGTTGTCAAAGGGTAGCACGGTCGATGGGGCAACGGCATTCAGCCGGATGAGATGCCAGCCATGGCGGGATTGAACCGGGGCCTCGGTGGTCGTGCCCTCATCCAGATACCGCAGGACGCTTTCGAATTCGGGAACCGTGTCGCCGGGGCCAAGCTGGCCAAGGGCACCGCCTGCGGATTTGGACCCGCAATCGCTTTCGCGCGCGGCAAGGGCCGCGAAGCTTTTGGCATTGGTGCCGATCCGGCCCAGCAAGGCCTGCGCCCGCATCTGCGCCGCGTGACTGGTCTGGGCGTCACGCGGATCGCTGGCGCACAGGATGTGCGACACATCCCACAGCGGAGAGGTGCGGAACCGGCCCGGATCACGGGCCCATTCGGCCTTGATGTCCGCATCGGACACCGGCTGCACGTCCAAGGCGTCTTCAAGAAGGATCCTGATGACGGATTCGTCCTCGGCCTCGAACCGGCCCGGTGCCAGCTCCTGGACATCAGGGGTCAGCCCGCGCCGCGCCGCCTCTTGCAGCAGCAGGGCGCGGATGGTCAGCGCCTGTGCCGCCTTGCGCCAGGCAAGGCCGGGCTTGCCCTTGGGCGCCGCGTGGTTCTGGGCCTCGGCGGCGATGGCCGCCGAGGGAATGGTTTCGCCGTTCACGACGACATCGGGGAAAAGCGAGGTTGCCATGGCGTTCACTCTGCCGGTGTGGTGATCGAGGGGCCGGTCTTGGCCTGCACCGCGTCATAGGCCAGTCTGCGTTCCTCCAGCGGGCGCATGCGGCGCGTCCGCACGACCTGATAGCCGCGACGCAGGGTGACATAGCGGATCGGCACCGACAGCATGTGGACCAGCCGGGTGAACGGGAACAGCGCCAGAATGACCATCCCCAGAACGATATGGGCCTTGTAGAGCCAATGGACGTTGATGACCTCCAACCATGCGTTCAGCTCCAGACTGATCACACTTTGCGACCAGGTCATGAACAGCACCATCATGCCGCCGTCCATATGGTCCAGCGTCAGCACGATCGTCCCCAGACCGATGACGATCTGCAGCCACAGGATCGCCAGGATGCCGATATCGGCAAAGCTGGAATTGACCCGGATGCGGGTGTCGAACAGGCGCCGGTGCAGCAGCATGCTCGCCCCCACAAAGGCCGCGAGCCCCGCCACGCCGCCCAGGATGACGGCCACCCATTGTTTTAGGCTGTGCGCGATGCCAAGGCTGTCAAGCACCCAGACCGGGGTGAACAGCCCGATCAGGTGGCCGAAGAACAGAATGATGATGCCGACATGGAACAGGATGGATCCCCACATCAGCTGCTTGCGACGCAGCAACTGGCTGGAGGATGTCTTCCATGTGAACGGGTCGCGTTCATAGCGCGCGATGGTGCCGATCAGGGCGACGGCCAGCACCGCATAGGGCAGGATGCCGAAGATCAGATAGTTCAGGTCATAATTGCCGGACATCAGCGTTGCTCCACGTCAGCAGCATGAGGCCTGCGGGCATCCGCGGGCGCTTTGGGGTCCATCTGCGCCAGCATGTCGCGCACCTGCGGACAGCCTGCGTTCGGGTCGGGGCCAAAGGTGATCTCGGCCTCTTCCCAGACCGCGTCGAGGGCGGTCAGATCGGTCGGGTCGTCGTCGGGCCGGGACAGCAGTTCGGCCACGGCGGCACTGTCGGCCTCGGCATGGGCCAGCTGGATCAGCGCGGGGAACAGGGACGCATAGGGGCTTTCGCGGCGCACCAGACGTTCGGCGATGGCCGCGAAGATATGCGCGGCGTCCTGCAGGATCTCGGTCACCTCGGCCTCGGGGCGCGTGGACAGGTATTCCAGCAGGACGGGCAGGTGGTCGGGCAGTTCGGTCGTGTCGGGTTCGAACCCCGCCGCACGATAGGTTTCCAGCAGGCTGACCATCGCCCCGCCGCGTTCCCGGCTTTCGCCGTGAACATGTTCGAACAGGTTGAGGCTGAGGGTGCGCGACCGGTCGAACAGCATCACATACTGTTCCTGCACCTCATAGAGGTCGCCCCTTGCCAACAGGTCGATCACCGAGCCGAGATCACCGCGCAATGCGGCGCTGAGCCGGGGATCGGACATGATGACCGCCCCGATCTCGCGCATGCCGTCCTGCAACTCGGCGGTCGGATAGCTGAGCAGCAGGGAAATGGCCTTGATCGTGCGGTCCATCATCAGAACGCCTCCACGGGAAGGGCAAAGTTTTTCTTCTTCCTGCCGCCAAAGATCGAATACTTGTTGTCCGATCCGGTCGAGCAGCCGTTGCCATCCGTAAAGCCGCAGCCGCCGCGGACATCCTCGCCGTCTTCGACCTGCTCGCGATGCGCGCTTGGAATGACGAACCGGTCCTCGTAATCCGCGATGGCCATGATCTTGTACATGTCCTCGATCATCCGGCCCGACATGCCGACGCGGGCGGCGATACCTTCATCGCGGACGCCGTCCACGCTGAGCGCGCGCATGTAAAGGCGCATGGCCGACATTCGCTCCAGCGCGGTGACGATGGGCTCCTCGTCCCCCGCCGTCAGCATGTTGGCCAGATATTGCACGGGGATGCGCAGGCTGCGCACGTCCGGCATCTGGTCGCTCATCGCGATCTGACCGGCCTGCGCCGCGTTCTGGATCGGGGACAAGGGCGGGATGTACCAGACCATCGGCAAGGTCCGGTATTCGGGATGCAGCGGGAAGGCGACCTTCCATTCCATCGCCATCTTCCAGATCGGGCTGATCTTGGCGGCCTCGATCCAGTCGGCGGGGACACCGTCGCGCAGGGCGGCAGCGATCACCTCGGGGTCGTTCGGGTCCAGGAACACGTCCATCTGCGCCCCGTAGAGGTCGGTGACCTTTTCCGAGTTCGCAGCCTCGGCGATCTTGTCGGCGTCATACAGGATCACGCCCAGATAGCGTATCCGCCCGACGCAGGTTTCCGAACAGACGGTCGGCTGGCCGCTTTCGATGCGGGGATAGCAGAAGGTGCATTTCTCGGATTTGCCGCTTTCCCAGTTGTAATAGATCTTCTTGTAGGGACAGCCCGAGATGCACATCCGCCAGCCCCGGCATTTCTCCTGGTCGATCAGGACGATGCCGTCCTCTTCGCGCTTGTAGATGGCGCCCGAGGGGCAGGCCGCCGAACAGGTGGGGTTCAGGCAATGTTCGCACAGGCGCGGCAGATACATCATGAAGGTATTTTCATACTCTCCATAGATTTCCTTCTGCACGTTCTCGAAGTTGTAATCCTTGCTGCGCTTGGAGAACTCGCCGCCCAGGATTTCTTCCCAGTTCGGGCCCTTTACGATCTTTTCCATCCGCTCGCCGGTGATCCTGGAGCGGGGCCGGGCGGTGGGAAAGTGATCCATGTCGGGCGCGGATTTCAGGTGGTCATAGTCGAAATCGAACGGCTCGTAGTAATCGTCGATCTCGGGCAGGTCGGGATTGGCGAAGAGGTTGGCCAGGATGCGCCATTTGCTGCCCTGCTTGGGCTGCAGCCTGCCCTTGGCATTGCGGACCCAACCGCCGTTCCAGCGCTTCTGGTTTTCCCAATCGGTCGGATAGCCCGTTCCGGGCTTGGTCTCGACATTGTTGAACCACGCGTATTCCACGCCCTCGCGCGAGGTCCAGACGTTCTTGCAGGTCACCGAGCAGGTGTGGCACCCGATGCATTTGTCAAGGTTCAGAACCTTGCCGATCTGCGCACGAACTTTCATTCCGCTGCCTCCAGTTTTTGGGTTGCGGGGGTATCCAGCCAGTCAATCTTCTTCATCTTGCGGACGATCACGAATTCATCGCGGTTGCTGCCCACGGTCCCGTAGTAGTTGAAGCCATAGGACAGCTGGGCATAGCCGCCGATCATATGCGTGGGCTTCAGCGTCGTGCGGGTGACCGAATTGTGGATGCCGCCCCTGTGGCCGGTCTTTTCCGACCCCGGCGTGTTCACGATCTTTTCCTGGGCGTGATACATGAACAGCGTGCCCTGCTTGATCCGCTGGCTGACGACCACGCGGGCGGTCAGGGCGCCGTTGATGTTGTAGGCCTCGACCCAATCGTTATCGACAAGGCCGGCGGTGGCCGCATCGATCTCGGACATCCAGACCACGGGACCGCCGCGGTTCAGGGTCAGCATCAGCAGGTTGTCGGTATAGGTGCTGTGGATGCCCCACTTCTGATGCGGCGTGATGAAGTTCAGCACGACATGGGGATTACCTTCGGCGGCGTCATTGTTGACCGCCTTGGTGATCGTCTTCAGGTCCACCGGAGGGCGATAGCCCACGAAACCCTCGCCAAAGGCCCGCATCCACAGGTGATCCTGATACAGCTGCTGACGCCCCGACAGGGTGCGCCACGGGATCATCTCGTGGACGTTGGTATAGCCCGCGTTATAGCTGACCGTCTCGCTTTCGATCCCCGACCAGGTGGGGGACGAGATGATCTTGCGCGGTTGGGCCGCGATGTCGCGGAAGCGGATCTTGGTGTGGTGCGATCCCTCGGCCAGATGGGCGTGCTGGCGGCCGGTGGGCTTTTCCAGCTCGTGCCACGCCTTGATCGCGACATGGCCGTTCGTCTCGGGGGCCAGCATCAGGATCATCTCGCAGGCGTCGATGGCCGTCTCCAGTTTCGGCTGGCCCTTGGACACGCCCTCGTCCAGCACCGTGCCGTTCAGGTCGCGCAGCTGCTGGACCTCCAGCCCTGTGTCCCACGTGATCCCCTTGCCGCCATTTCCCGCCTTTTCCAGCAGCGGGCCGACCGAGGTGAACTTTTTGTAGATCTGCGCATAGTCCCGTTCGACCACGATGTAATTCGGCGCGGTCTTGCCGGGGATCAGGTCGCATTCGCCCTTTTTCCAGTCCCGGACATGAGCCTGGGCCAGTTCGCCCGGCGTGTCATGCAGCACCGGCACCTGAACGATGTCGGTTTCCACCCCCAGAACCTCGGGCGCCACGTCCGAGAATTTGCGCGCGATGGTCTTGAAAATGTCCCAGTCCGAGCGGCTCTCATAGGCCGGGTCGACCGCCGCCTGCAGCGGGTGAATGAACGGGTGCATGTCGCTGGTGTTCATGTCGTCCTTTTCATACCAGCTGGCCGTGGGCAGGACGATGTCGGAATAGACGCAGGTCGTGGACATCCGGAAATCAATCGTCACCAGCAGGTCCAGCTTTCCGCGCGGGGCCTGATCGTGCCAGACGGCCTCTTTCGGCATCACGCCGCCTTCCTCGCCCAGATCCTTGCCCATGACGCCGTGATCGGTGCCCAGCAGATGCTTGAGGAAATATTCATGCCCCTTGCCGCTGGAACCCAGCAGGTTCGACCGCCAGATGAACAGGTTGCGGGGCCAGTTCTCGGGCGCGTCCGGGTCTTCGCAGGACATCTGCAGATCGCCGGATTTCAACCCTTCGACGACATAATCCCTGACATCCTTGCCCGCGGCCTTCGCGGCCTTGGACACTTCCAGCGGATTGGTCTTCAGCTGCGGAGACGACGGCAGCCATCCCATGCGTTCCGCGCGGATGTTGTAGTCGATCAGCGAGGCATCCCAGTCGCCCTCGGGGGCGGTGGGCGACAGGATCTCGGCCGGGCTCAGCGTCTCATATCGCCACTGATCGGTATGGGCGTAAAAGGCGCTGGTCGAGTTCATCTGTCTGGGCGGCCTGTGCCAGTCCAGCGCAAAGGCCAAAGGCAGCCATCCGGTCTGGGGACGCAGTTTTTCCTGGCCTACGTAATGCGACCAGCCGCCGCCCTCCTGACCGACGCAACCGCACATCACCAGCATGTTGATGATGCCGCGATAGGCCATGTCCATATGATACCAGTGGTTGATCCCGGCCCCCAGAATGACCATCGACTTGCCGCGCGTCTGTTCGGCGTTTCCGGCAAACTGACGGGCGACGGCGATGATCTTTTCCGCCGCGACCCCGGTGATCTTTTCGGCCCATGCGGGGGTATAGGGGACGTCATCGGCGTAATCGGCGGACACCCATTGCCCGCCAAGGCCCCGGTCCAGCCCGTAATTGGCACAGAACAGGTCGAAGACGGTCGCGACCAGCGCGGTGGACCCGTCCGCCAGTGTCACGCGTGTTGCGGGAATGTTGCGGGTCAGCACGTCGGGATGGTCGGTCTTGACGAAGGCGCCCGTGGCCGCGCCGCCGAAATAGGGGAAATCGACGCCGACGATCTCATCATGGTCGCCGTCCGCGATCATGCTCAGACGCAGGCGCGTCTCGGCCCCCTTGGCGCGGTCTTCGAGGTTCCACCTGCCCTCTTCGCCCCACCGGAACCCGATCGAGCCATTGGGCGCGACGATGCTCTGGCTGCCCTCGTCGAAGGCGACGGTCTTCCAGTCGGGGTTGTTGGTCTCGCCCAGGGCACCGTCGAAATCCTCGGCGCGCAGCAGGCGTCCGGGCACCAGCGTGCCGTGCCGGTCCTCCAGCCGCACCAGCATCGGCATGTCGGTGTATTTGCGGGTGTAATCCTCGAAATAGGGAACCTGACGATCCAGATGAAACTCGCGCAGGATGACATGGCCCATGGCCATGGCCAGCGCGGCATCGGTGCCCGCCTGCGGGTTCAGCCAGATGTCGCCGAATTTGGCGGCCTCGGAATAATCGGGGCTGATGACGGCCGATTTGGTGCCGCGATACCGCACCTCGGTATAGAAATGCGCGTCGGGCGTGCGCGTCTGCGGCACGTTCGATCCCCACAGCAGCAGGAACCCGGCATTGTACCAGTCCGCGCTTTCGGGAACGTCGGTCTGCTCGCCCCAGGTCTGCGGGCTGGCGGGGGGCAGGTCGCAATACCAGTCATAAAAGGACAGGCACGTCCCCCCAAGCAGGCTGAGGTACCGCGACCCCGCCGCATAGGACACCATCGACATGGCCGGGATCGGCGAAAAGCCGAACACCCGGTCGGGTCCATATGTCTTGGCGGTATAGGCATTGGCCGCCGCCACGATCTCGGTCGCCTCGTCCCAGCTGGCGCGGACAAAGCCGCCCTTGCCACGGGTCGTGACATAGGATGCGCGCAGGATCGGATCGTCCTGAATGGCCTTCCATGCGGCGACCGGGGTCAGCGTTTCGCGCATCTTGCGCCATGCCCGCATCAGGCTGCCGCGGATCAGCGGGTTTTTCACCCGGTTGGCCGAATACAGATACCAGCTGTAGGACGCGCCCCGCGCACAGCCGCGCGGCTCGTGGTTGGGCATCCCGGCCCGCGTGCGCGGATAGTCGGTCTGCTGCGTTTCCCAGGTGACGATGCCGGATTTGACATAGATCTTCCACGAACAGGACCCGGTGCAGTTCACCCCATGCGTGGATCGCACGATCTTGTCGTGCCGCCAGCGGTTGCGATACACATCCTCCCATTCGCGGCTTTCGTTGGTGGTCTGGCCCCAGCCATCCGAAAACGACTCCAGCTCGCGGCTTTTGAAAAAGTTCAGTCTGTCGAGAAGATGGCTCATGTGGCGATCCTTTATGGATTATGCGACGACGGCTGCGGCGGCTGTCGCGCGGGCCATGTGGCTGTCATTCAGAAGTCCGCCGGACCGGGTGTAGAAGGCCCAGGTCAGGACGACGCAGAGTGCGTAGAAGATAAGAAAGGCCCAGAGCGCGCCCACGGCAGAGCCGGTCATCGCGATCGAGGTGCCATAGGCCTTGGGGATGAAGAACGCCCCATAGGCCGCCACCGCCGAGGTGAAGGCGGTGATCGCGCCGGATTCCATGGCGATCTGGCGCTGCTGCTCAGCGGCGTTCAGGCCCGGCATCAGGCGCGGGATCTCGCGCCCCATGATCATCGGGATCATCTGGAAGGTCGAGGCATTGCCGACCCCGGTCAGGAAGAACAGGGCCATGAAGCAGGCAAAGAAGCCGACGAATGACAGGGCGTTGAGGAAAAAGATGACCCCGAACGACGCGACCATCATGGCCGCAAAGGTCCACAAGGTGACGCGCGCGCCGCCCCATCTGTCGCTGATCCATCCGGTGCCCGCGCGGGACAGGGCCCCGACCAGCGGGCCAAGGAACACATAATTCAGGGCGTTGATGTCGGGAAAGGCCAGCCGCGTCAGCAGCGGAAAGCCTGCCGAATAGCCGATGAAGCTCCCGAAGGTGCCCGTATACAGGATGCACATCAGCCAGTTGTGCTTGCGGGTAAAGATCACCGCCTGATCGGCAAAGCTGGCGCGCGCATCGGCGATGTCGTTCATGCCCAGCCACGCCACCACGGTTGCGATGACGATGAACGGCACCCAGATGAAGCCCGCATTCTGCATCCATAGCTGACCGCCATCGGACATGATCTGCGGCTGTCCGACCAGCGCGCCGAAGACCCCGGTCGTGATGACCAGAGGCACCAGGAACTGCATGACCGAGACACCCAGATTGCCCAGCCCGGCATTCATTGCCAGCGCATTGCCCTTTTCGGATTTCGGAAAGAAATAGCCGATATTGGCCATCGACGAGGCAAAGTTGCCGCCGCCCAGACCGCAGAGCAGCGCCAGCACGAGGAAGATCAGATAGGGCGTGTCGGGGTTCTGCACCGCGTAACCGATGCCGATCGCGGGCAGCAGCAGCGATGCGGTCGACAGGGTGGTCCACAGCCGTCCGCCAAAGATCGGCACCATGAAGCTGTAAAAGATCCGCAATGTCGCGCCGGACAGGCCGGGCAGGGCGGCCAGCCAGAACAGCTGCGACGAGGTGAAGGCAAACCCGATCGCGGGCAGCCGGGCGACGACCACCGACCAGACCATCCAGACCGAGAATGCCAGCAGCAGCGCCGGGATCGAGATCCACAGGTTGCGGCGCGCGATCCGGCGACCCGTGCTGGCCCAGAACTGCTCATCCTCGGGGTGCCAGTCCTGCAGGACATGCGGCACGGCAACCTGGCCGGAGGCGTGGATCGACTGCATCTCGGGCAGTTGCGGCAGCGCGTCCAGGACCGGACCCATGGCCGCACGCTCCATGGCGCGGACCGACAGATGCATCCATATCAGGGCACCCGCGACCAGCAGCAAAAGCAGCGCAAAGCACGAGGTATAGATGCCGGTCAGGTCCAGCAAAGCGCCAAAGCTGATCGGCAGGACAAAGCCGCCAAGGCCGCCGATCATGCCGACCAGACCGCCGACGGCGCCGACATGGGCGGGATAATAGACGGGGATATGCTTGAAGACCGCCGCCTTGCCCAGGCTCATGAAAAAGCCAAGGGCGAACAGGACGGCCACGAAGGGCCAGAACCCCATGGCGGTGGAAAAGGCGATCGGGCCCCTGTTGCTGGCGATGACGTAATCGGTCGGCGGATAGGACAGCATGAACAGGAACAGCATCGAGAACCCGAAGGTCCAGTACATGACCCTGCGCGCGCCGAACCTGTCGCTGAGATGCCCGCCATAGGCCCGGAACAGCGAGGCCGACAGGCTGAACGAGGCCGCGGCCATGCCCGCCGTGCGGATGTCCACGCCGTAGACATCCACCAGATAATGCGGCAGCCACAGCGCCAGCGCGACGAAGGCCCCGAAGACAAAGAAGTAATACAGCGAAAAGCGCCAGACCTGCAGGTTCCTGAGCGGCGCGAACTGCTCGGCGAACGAGGGTGCGCTGGCGCCGGTGCGCCGCCGCTCGACCAGGGCGGGATCGTCCTTGGCCAGCAGAAAGAACAGCACGCCGATGATCGCGAGTGCGGCCGCCCAGATATACGCGACCCCGTGCCAGCCATAGGCGACCATGACGAAGGGGGCCACGAATTTGGTGACGGCCGCGCCGACATTGCCTGCGCCGAAGATGCCAAGCGCGGTGCCCTGATGCCCGGCATCATACCAGCGGCTGACATAGGCGACGCCGATGATGAACGAACCCCCGGCAAGACCGACGCCCAGTGCCGCCACAAGATACATCAGGTATGTGTCGGCCAGCGTCAGCGCAAAGGTGGCCAGCGCGGTCAGGATCATCTGGGCCGGAAAGACGATCCGACCGCCATATCGTTCGGTCCAGACCCCAAGGAACAGGCGGGTGACCGAGCCGGTCAGGACGGGCGTCGCGACAAGCAGGCCGAACTGGGTGTCGGTCAGGCCCAGCTCTGCCTTGATGGCGACGCCGATGATCGAAAAGATCGTCCAGACGGCAAAGCAGGCGGTGAAGGCGACCGTGCTCAGCCCCAGGGCGCGTTGCTGATCGGCGGATGAGGAAATCGTCGTAGTCTGCATCGCGGTGTCTCCAGCCATCACGGCAAGCCTGACCCAGATCAGGGCTGAGACGGTGATCGCCTGCGCTGCATGTGGCGAAGTTGATCCAGATCAATAAGGCCGCTTTTTGGAGCAAAACAATTTTCCGGATCTTAATTCGAGGTCGGTTGTTTGATAAATCACGACCGATGCCGGTTGATAATCAACCTTGTGCATGACAAATATCAACCATACCATTGGTGCGTTCCGGCAAGGATGCGAGATGCAGAGACGGCTTCCCGACTCGGTCTATCAAGAGATTCGCCAGCTGCAGATATTTGCCGCGATGGAAGAGGCTCATCTGGACCGGCTGATGCGCGGCGCGTATCTGCAGAATTTTCCACCGCAAACCGAAATGATCACCGAGGGGGAAAGAAGCGATTTTCTGCATATCGTGCTGTCAGGATCCGTCGATCTCTTCTCCATCTGGAACGGGCGGGAAACCAGTCTTGAGACGGTTCGACCCATATCGACCTTCATTCTTGCGGCGACCATCACCGATGGGCCCTATCTGATGTCTGCCCGGACGCTGGAAAAAAGCCGGATTGCCCTGATCCCAAGCGGGGACGTGCGCACGACCTTTGTGGAAAGCAGCGATTTTGCCCGTGCCATCGTGGTTGAGCTTTCGTGCCGCTATCGCTCGGTCATCAGAGCCCAGAAGGACCTCAAGCTCAGAACGTCGCTGGAACGTCTGGCAAATTACCTGCTGCGTCAGCAAAAACGCTGCGGCGGTGGCCCCGGGTTCAATATGGAATTCGAGAAGCGAAGGCTGGCGTCGATTCTTGGAATGGCGCCCGAGAACCTGAGCCGTGGTTTCAAATCGCTTCAACCTTACGGCGTTCTTGTGGAGGGAATGCGTGTTACGATCTCTGATCAGGCTGCGCTGGAGAATTTTGCAAAACCGAATCCATATATTGATCTTGCCTCTGGCCTGTTGGAAGATAAGTGAAACGCGATTTCACGTTCACGCATCGAATTTTCATTGGTCATTCTATACTCTTTTAATTGACTGGCAAAGCAGGCGGCCATAACCCAAGGCAAAACTGCCGAAGGCCGCAATCCATAATGCGCCTGATGCAATATACCATAAATCAGGATTGGTGCCCCACGATCCGGCAGCGACACGGGCCATGACGGCCATGATCAATGCGGAGTACATCGCGGCCGTCATGGGCGAGGCCGTCTGGTTCAGTTCGGAACAGCCGTCAGCAGAAAGCCCGCGATGACGGCACCCAGATAGCCGAACAGATGAGACATCCCGATCCCTCGGCGCAGCGATCCGGGCTGGCTTGATGACGGGATCACCCTTGTGAAAGATCAGTTTCATTCCGGTATCCTGCCGTCATGCTGCAAGCTGTTCATCGGCAGGCCCGAAGAATTCATAGTGGATCCGGGCGGCAGATACGCCGGCTTCGACCAGACCGCTGACGAAATGGCGCAGGAACGGGCGCGGGCCGCAAAGATAGATATCGGCCTCGGCCACCGGGGTGTTCGCCAGCAACCATTCCATCGTGATCCGTCCGTGCCCGGACGAGCCTTCGGAACCCGTTTCATAGAACGTGGTGACGACCGCATTCCCGTGCCGCGTCGCAGCATCCAGAACCTCTCTGTCCAGAGCATGATGCGCCCGGTCGGTCTCGCCATGGACGTAGTAGACCTGAACGTCACGATGACGCGTCGAAATCACCTCCATCATACTGACGAACGGGGTCAACCCGACGCCGCCGGACAGAAGGATAAGCGGCCGCTTCTGATCCTTGGGCAACTGAAAATCGCCTGCTGGCGGCGCAATCTCCAGCACGGTTCCGACGGTGCCTTTGTCATGCAGGAATGCCGATGCCTGACCATGGTGGTCGCGCTTGACGGTGATGCGGTATTCCGAGGTATCGGGCGCCCCCGACACGGAATAGTTGCGCTTGACGCCCGCAAGACCGGCGATGTCCAGACGAAGCGTCAGATACTGCCCCGGCTGGTGCGGCACGACAGGTCCGCCATCCTCCGGCCGCAAGGTGAACGACACGATCTCGTCCGCCTCGGCGTGCCGATCGCTGATGACGAAGCGGCGCCAATCCGTCCAGCCGCCCGGCTGCGCAAGGATTTCAGCGCGGATTTCGGTCTCACGGTCGATCATGACATTGGCGAGAAACCAATAGGCTTCACCCCACGCGGCCAAAACCTCGGGCGACGCGGCATCGCCCAGAACCTCTTTGATCGCCGTCAGCAACGCATCTGCGACATAGGGATAGTGAGCCGGTAGGATCACGTATCCGATATGCTTTTGCGAAATCCGCTCGATGACCGGTCCGAGGGCACCGGGATTGTCGATGTTTTCAGCATAGGCAATCACTGCCTGCGACAGGGCCAGCGGTTGCGCGCCGGTCGTCTGGTTCGCGTGGTTGAACAGCGCTGCGATGCTCTCGTCTTTCAGGAGGTGGCGATACATCGTCGTGGCAATGGCAGGCCCATGTGCCTTCAAGGGCGGAACCGTGGCTTTGATGATTGCGATCGTTGCGGCCGAAAGCGGAGTGGGCATGTTCTGCTCCAGTGATATATCAGAAGATCTGTGATGACGCTCGCATGAGCATCTGTCAGCCGACTCATGCCAATGAGTGCCATGATCGGCCTGGAACCGACATCGAAGGTGTCCACGAGACCGAAGACCCGACAGGTCCTGCTATCACCGCCGTGATCACAGGCAACTAACCTGCGTCAGTTCCGGACGCGAGATGCCATGCCATTTTGACAAACAGCAAAGCCAGAGACGGGTTGATGTGACGACGATACAGCCCCGAGAGCTTTCGGCATGAGGGCTGCACGAAGTCCGGCGACCAGTGCTGAATGGGTATTGGGGTCAGGGGCATTGGCGGGCGTGTGCCCCGGGCACGCCTGCGGCCCCGCCTGCGCCGGACCGGAAGCCCTTCTTCGCGGGTGAGCCGATACAGCTTCTTCGGGTTTGCCAGCATGCTCCTGCGCTCTGGCAGGCCAGAGCGTGAAGATAAGCGTGACCCGGCTGAGCGGCTTTGGTCCCAGGTGTCAGATCAGCGGGAAAAGAGCTTGTCTCAGATGCCCGATGCGGGACGCAGGCTTTGATACATCGCAGAGATGACCAGATGCGCTGATGCCGCCCCCGGGTCGATATGACCGATCGACCGGGCGCCCAGCTTGGCAGACCTGCCGCGACGGCTTTCGATGTCAGCGGTGCGGTCCCGGCCCTCTTGCGCGGCCGCGGTGGCGGCGCGCAGGCAAGCTGACGGATCGCTGTCATGGGCGCGCGCGGCCTCGGCGGCGGGCAGCCACGCATCAATCATCGTCTTGTCGCCGGGGCGCGCACCGCCGCGCGACAGGATGCCGTCGCAGATGCCTGTGATCCATGCGGCCATGGCGGGGCCGTCAAGGTTCAGCCGGTCGGCCACAGCCCGGGCAGCCTCATGAAATGCGCTGGCGTAAAGCGGCCCTGTCGAGGCGCCGACCGCGTCGAGAAAGGCCGCCGACATGCGCGTGCAAAGCTGTGTGATCGTCTCGTCGGCGGGGGCCTCGTTCATCACGCGGGCAATGGCGGTCCAGCCGATCTCCATCGTGATGCCGTGATCGCCATCGCCGATGATCCCGTCCAGCTCCGACAGCCAGTCCCGCTGCGCGCGGATCGCCTGTGCGGCGGCCAGCATCATGGCGCGGAAGACATCCGGTGTGACCGTCCCCTCCGTCGCCAGCTGGTCGCGGTCCTGCGCGATGGTGGTGACCGCCGGCGCCCGGACCACACGCGGCATGCGGCGGGTGGCGGGCGCTGTCACCGCGCTGCCGACCGTCAGGGCAGGGGTGCGGCAGGGATGGTCCAGCAGCCGGGTCAGGTCCTCGTCCAGCCGCATCACCGTGACCGAGGCGCCCGACATGTCCAGCGAGGTGCAGTATTCGCCGACCCAGGTGCGATGGGTCGCAATGCCGCGTGCGGCCAGTATCTGCGCCACCCGGCGATTGAGCACATACAGCTCAAGCTGTCCGGTCGCGCCCAGGCCGTTGACCAGCACCGCCACCCGGTCGCCTGCGGTCAGGCCCAGATCGTCCAGAATGGCGCCAAGCAACTCGTCCGCCACCGCGTCGGCAGTGCCCACAGGCCCCGATCGCATGCCCGGCTCGCCATGGATTCCCATACCGATCTCCATCCGGTCAGGCGCGATGTCGAAATGCGCACGCCCTGTCTGCGGCATGGAACAGGGCGTCAGCGCGACCCCCATGGAGCGTGTGGCCGCATTGGCGGCCCGCGCGGCCGCCACGCAGCCGTCCAGATCACGGCCCGCATCGGCGGCGGCGCCCGCAACCTTGAAGACGAAGAAATCACCCGCGATCCCGCGCCGTTCGCCTTCCCGCCCGGCAGGGGCCGAGGCGACGTCATCGGTCACCGCGACGGACCGTGCCGGAATGCCTTCGGCCTGACACGCCTCGGCGGCCATGTCGAAATTCATCACGTCGCCGGTGTAGTTGCCATAGAGAAACAGCACGCCCGTCCCACCATCGACAGCGCGGGCGGCGTCCATGATCTGCTGCGGACCGGGCGAGGCGAACACATTGCCCACCGCCGCCGCATCGGCCAGACCCCGGCCCACATAGCCCGCAAAGGCCGGTTCATGGCCCGAGCCGCCGCCGATGACGACCCCGACCTTGCCCTCGCGCGGGCCGTCGACGGCGACGACGGCCCGCCGCGTCGGCCCCTCCAGCGCCAGCAGGTCGGGATGGGCGGCGATCATGCCCTCCAGCGCGTCGGTCACGATGGTCTCGGGTGCGTTCAGCAGGCGCTTGGTGCAGTGGTCGGTCATGGTGTCTCCTCCCTCAGGTGACGATGCGGCGGGCATGGGCGACGGTCTGGTCCAGCCACGGGCCTTCTGCGGCACGGGCCCGGGCGGGATCGTCGCCCAAAGGCAGCCAATGTTCCAGAATGCAGCTTGTGTCGGGCGGGCAATGGGCCAGCTGCGCCAGCACCCATTCCAGCGGCGCGCGGCCCTGCCCCAAAGGAACGCCCCGGATGCGGAACCCCACGCCATAAGGGTCGGGCGTGATGACGTAGTCCTTCAGGTGCAGGTTGATCGTATAGGGGGCCAGCATGCCGACGGTTTCCTCGGTCCATTCGCCCGCGCAGATGGAGTTTGCCACGTCCAGACAGACGCCCAGCTGCGGATCGTCGACGCTGTCCAGCAGATCGACCATGCGCGGCGAGGGATAGTTGAAATGGTTTTCGATCGCGATCCGGAGACCGGCGGTTCGCGCCCTGTCCAGCAACGGGCGCAGTTGCGCGGCCAGACCGGCCACCGGCAGATGCGCATCGGCCTCGTCCAGCGCCACGCGCAGGATGCGCGCACCGATCCGCTGGCCGATGACCAGATAGCGCGCGACCTCGTCGGCATCAAAGCACTGGGTGCCCAGTTCCAGCGCGATGCCGCGATCATGGGCCGCCTGCGCCAGCGCGTGCTGCGCGGCCTCGGACAGGCGGTCCAGCGGCATGTTGTCTGCATATTGCACGACACCAAGTCCGCGCGCATGCGCCTCGTCCAGCAGGTCCAAGGCGGTCATCGGCTGCGGTGGGTACTGATCCCTGATGCCGATGTTCCAGCGAAAGGCATAGCTGCCCAGTCCCAGTTTCATGCGCGTCCCCTCCCGTCTGCGTTGCGCGACCTTGCCTGAGTGGCGCGCCGTTACAATTCAGTTTTTCTACACAGTTTGTTAATTTTTACTGCCTTACGCGGTGCCGTCTTTCAGCTAGCGTCATGGCAACTGGTCGCAGGGGAGGACGACATGACCGCAATGACACGGCCCTTACACGGGTCGAACATTTCGCTGGCCCGCCGGGCATGGGCGATCCGCCGCCATGCCCTGCGCATGGGGCAGGTGCAGGGGCAGGGCTATATCGGTCAGGCACTGGGCATCGCCGATGTGCTGGCTGTGGCCTATTTTCACGCGATGGATTTTCGTCCCGAAGACCCCGAATGGGAAGGGCGCGACCGCTTTTTGCTGTCGATCGGCCATTACGCCATCGCGCTGTATGCCGCGCTGATCGAGGCGGGCATCCTGCCGGAAGAGGAAATCGAGACCTATGGCATGGATGACAGCCGCATGCCCATGTCCGGCATGGCGTCCTATACGCCGGGGATGGAGATCACCGGCGGCTCGCTGGGTCACGGTCTGGGCATTGCCGTCGGCATGGCGATGGGTCTGAAGCGCAAGAAGAACCCCGCATTTGTCATCAATCTGATGTCGGACGGCGAACTGGGCGAAGGCTCGACCTGGGAGGCCGCGATGTCGGCCTCGGCGCAGGGGCTGTCGAACCTGATCTGTCTGGTGGACTTCAATGACCAGCAGGCGGACGGGCCTTCCACGCAGGTTCTGTCCGCCGAGCCGGTGGCCGACAAATGGGTGGCCTTTGGATGGTACACGCAGCGCGTCAACGGCAATGATATCAACGCCGTGCGCGATGCGTTCGATGCCGCCCGCAACCATGCCGGGACCCAGCCCCGCGTGATCGTGTTCGACACCACCATGTGCAAGGGCGTACCCTTTCTGGAAGCCCGTGACGTGAACCATTTCGTGCGCGTCGAGGCCGAGGAATGGGACCGCGCGCTGGCCATTCTGGACCAAGGACAACCGCAATGACCCATGCAAGCCAGGCGCGCAAATACGAGGCCCGCCACGCCCCCGAGGGCCCCCGCGCCGCCACATCGGCGATGATCGCCTCGCTGGCCGCCGAAGGCTACGATGCCGTGCCCGCGCCGTTCGGTCACGCGCTGATCGAACTGGCGAAAAAGGACGACCGCGTTGTCGGCCTGTCCGCTGATCTGGCCAAATACACCGACATGCACATTCTGGCGCAGGCGATGCCGGACCGGTTCTTTCAGATGGGCATGGCCGAGCAGCTGCTGATGTCCGCGGCGGCCGGGATGGCGCGCGAGGGCTTTTTGCCCTTCGCCACCACCTATGCGGTCTTTGCCAGCCGCCGCGCCTATGATTTCATCGCCATGGCCATCGCCGAGGAGAACCTGCCGGTCAAGATCTGCTGCGCCCTGCCGGGCCTGACCACCGGCTATGGCCCCAGCCATCAGGCGACCGAGGATCTGGCGATCTTTCGCGGCCTGCCCAACATGACCTTGATCGACCCCTGCGACGCGGCGGATATTCAGGGCATGGTGCCCGCAATGGCCGCCCATCCCGGCCCGGTCTATGCCCGCCTGCTGCGCGGCAAGGTTCCGGACGTGCTGCGCCGCCACAAGCCCGACTACAAATTCGAGCTGGGCCGCGCGCAGATGATCCGCGAGGGGGGCGACGTGCTGGTCATCTCGACCGGGATCATGACGATGCGGGCGCTGGATGCCGCCGTCCGGCTGGAGGCGGACGGGATCGGGGTGGCCGTGCTGCACGTCCCCACGATCAAGCCGCTGGACCGCGCCACCATCCTGGCCGAGGCGCGGCGCGGTGGCCGTCTGGTCGTCACCGCCGAGAACCACACCGTGATCGGTGGGCTGGGCGAGGCTGTCGCCACCACGCTGATGCTGGAGGGTGTGGCGCCGCAATTCCGTATGATCGGCCTGCCGGATGAATTTCTCGAGGCCGGTGCGCTGCCGACCTTGCACGACATGTATGGGCTGTCCGTCGACCGGGTGGCCGAACAGATCAAGGGCTGGCTGTAGGCCAGAGAGGGAGAGGATGAGAATGGGACTTCTGGACGGTAAATACGCGATCATCACCGGCGCCGCCTCGGCGCGCGGTCTGGGCAAGGCCACGGCGCAATTGTTTGCCGATCACGGCGCGGCGGTGGCGATCCTGGATCTGGACGAGGGCGCGGCGCAGGCGGCGGCCGATGATCTTGGCGCGGGCCATCTGGGCCTGGCCTGCGACGTGACCGACAAGGCGGCCTGCCAGGCCGTCATCGAGCGGCTGACGCTGGCCTGGGGCCGCATCGACATTCTGGTAAACAACGCAGGCATCACGCAGCCGCTGAAATCGCTGCAGATCGAGGCGGCGCATTACGATGCGGTCCTCGATGTGAACCTGCGCGGCACGCTGTATATGACACAGGCGGTGGTGCCGGTCATGCAGAAGAACGGCGGTGGCAGCATCGTGAACATGTCCTCGGTCAGCGCGCAGCGCGGCGGCGGCATCTTCGGCGGGCCGCATTACTCGGCGGCCAAGGCGGGGGTGCTGGGTCTGACCAAGGCGATGGCCCGCGAATTCGCGCCCGACCAGATCCGCATCAACGCGATCTGCCCCGGTTTCATCGCCACCGACATCACCGCAGGCAAGCTGACGCCCGAGATGATGGAGACGATCCTGTCGGGCATCCCGATGGGGCGGGCGGGCGAGGCGCGCGACGTGGCGGGCTGTGCGCTGTTTCTGGCCTCTGACCTGTCGGCCTATTGCACCGGCACAGAGGTCGATGTGAACGGCGGCGCGCTGATCCACTGACGACGAAGCCGCAGGCCTTTGGAGGGGCCGGCGGGTGACATATCAATCAAATGGGAGGACTGACCAATGACCAAGAAAATTCTCACCGCTCTGACGCTGTCCGCGGCCCTGACGGGGGCGGCTGGCGCACAAGAGGTGATCTTTGCCCATGGCGCCGCGCCCGGCAATCCGCGCGATGTCGCCGCGAATGAATGGGCCGAGGCCTTCGCCGCCTGTTCCGAGGGCGCCAGCGTCAACGTGGCAGGTGCTGCCACCATGGGCGATGACGTCGAAATGCTGACCTCGGCCAGCGCGGGCATCATCCATGTTTCTGCCAACAGTCAGGGCGCGCTGTCGCAGATGGTGCCGGAAATCGGCCTGCTTGGCCTGCCCTTCCTGTTCCCCGATCTGCCCACCGCATGGGAGGTGATGGACGGCGAAGTCGGCCAGATGCTGGACGCACAGGCGCAGAACGCGGGGCTCAAGATTCTGGGGTTCTGGGACAACGGCATCCGCCATGTCAGCCACATGTCGAAGACGGTCGCGACCCCGGCGGATCTGGCCGGAATGAACATCCGCACGCCGCCCGATCAGATGACGATCGACATTTTCTCGGCCCTCGGGGCCTCGCCTGCGCCGCTGTCGTTTTCCGAGCTGCCGACCGCGCTGCAATCGGGTGTGTTCGACGGGCAGGAAAACCCGCTGACCAATATCTATTCCTCGAAGATCCACGAGATCACCAAATTCATCACGCTGACCGGGCACAAATACGAATCCACCCCGGTCGTTGCGGGTCTGGGATGGTGGTCGGGGCTGGACGAGGCCACCCAGACCTGCGCGCTGGAGGCGACAGCCGAGGCTGGCGCGCGCCAGCGTCAGGCCTCGCTTGAGGCCGAGGAAAGCCTGCGCGCCGCGATGGAGGCCGAAGGTGTCACCTTTGCCGAGGCCGACCGTGACGCCTATATCGCGGCCACGACGGGGGTCTATGAACGCCATGCGGCCAACTTCCCCGAACTGGTCGAGGCTTTGCGCGCCGCGTCGGGCCAATGACACCGGGTCAGCCGCAGGCAGGGCAGGGGGGCGTGACCCCTCTGATCCTGCGCGCGGGCCGCGGGCTGGCATGGCTGATCGAGGGCAGCGGCAAGGTGATTGCGGTCGCCTGCCTTGCCTTCATGTTCGGCGCGTTGCTGGTCAATGTGATCCTGCGTTATGCGTTTTCCAGTGGTATCCCCTGGGCCTACGAAATCCACGCGGTGCTGCTGCCGTGGCTGGTCGCGGGCGGCGTCGTGATCGCCGCCGCAAACGGTGCGAATATCGCCATCACGCTGCTGCCCGGAGTGCTGCGGCCACGCGGGGCGCGGGCGCTGCTGGGCGTTGTGCAGGTGGCGATCCTTGTCATCTCGCTGTCGGTGCTGCTGAGCAGCCAGCCGATCCTGCGCGCCTCGCAGTTTCAGACATTGTCCACCTTGGGCATCCGGCAGGTCTGGGGTTACGCCAGTCTGGTCTACGCCTTCGGGGGCATGGCGCTGATCGCCGCGCTTGACCTGTTGCGTGTGGTTCTGGGCGGGCTGACCTGGGACCGCGATCCGGCTGCAAACAGCCTCAGCTGAAAGGATGATCCGATGACGACAACGATGATCTGGGTCTTTTTCGCGCTGATGGCGCTGGCGGTGCCGGTGGCCCACGCGATGCTGGGCGGCACCGCATTCGCCCTGTGGATGGAGGGCCGCCCGATGGCCGTCATCGCGCAGCGCCTGTATTCGCCGACGCAGAGCTTTCCGATGCTGGCGGTCCCCTTCTTCATTCTGGCGGGCAGTCTGATGATGCAGGGGCGGTTCGGCGAGTATCTTGTCAATATCGCCCGCCTCTTTGTCGGTCATATGCGGGGTGGGCTGGGACAGGTCTCGGTCATCGGCTCGGTGATGTTCGGGGGGGTGTCAGGCTCGGCGGTGGCGGATGCCACGGCGATGGGCAACGCGCTGATCCCGGTGCAGAAAAAGGCCGGGTATCCGGGCGGATTTGCGGCCGCGGTCAACGCCTCATCCTCGACCATCTCGGTGCTGATCCCGCCCTCGATCCCGTTGATCCTGTATGGGCTGGTGGCGAATGTGTCGATCATCGACCTGTTCGTCGCGGGCATCCTGCCCGGCGTGATTCTGGGACTGGGCATGTTCGGTTGTGTCTGGTGGGTCGCCCGCCGCCGCGACCTGCCCCGCGCGCCGCTGGAAGGCGGTTTCCGCGCGTTTCGCAGCCAGTTGCTGATGGCAGTGCCCGCGCTGCTGATGCCCGTCTTCGTCATCGGCACGCTGCGGTTCGGGGTCGCCACCCCCACCGAGGTCAGCGTGATGGCGGTGGCCTATGCACTGGTCATCAGCGGGCTGATCTATCGCGACCTGACGCTGCGCGCCGCATGGCGGGCGTCGGTCGAGACGGCGATGATGACGGGCGCGGTGATGCTGATCATCATGGCCTCGTCGACGATCCAGTGGTTGCTGACCGCCGAGCGGGTGCCACAGGAACTGGCGGTCTGGGTCACCGGCACGCTGTCCGAACCGTGGATGGTCATCCTGGCCCTGAATCTGGTGATGCTGATCATCGGCGCCTTTCTTGACCTGCCTGCGGCGATCTTGCTGCTGGGGCCACTGTTTGTGGGCATCGGTCAGGCCATCGGGCTGGACCCGGTGCAACTGGGCCTGATGATGGTCGTGAACCTGTCGATCGGCCTTTATACCCCGCCGGTGGGCACGACGCTGTTCATATCCGCCGGGATCGCCAGGGTCGGGATCGGCGAGACGGTGCGCGCGCTGGTGCCCTTCTATCTGGTCGCACTGGCGGTGTTGCTGCTGATCTCGTATGTGCCGGCGCTGACGATCTACTAGGGGGCGCCAGGCAGGCCGGGCGGATCGGCCTGTCGGAAGCGGCAGCCGAGGTCTGCCAGCGTCGCACGCGCCTCGGCCTCATGGGCCTGCGCTGCGGCGCTGATCCAGTCGGCAAAACGGGCCACGATGCGGCGGTTCAGGTGGCGCGGCGGGCAGACCATCCAATAGGCGGGAAAGTCGATCACCTCGAACGCCGTCGACAGCGGCACCAGATCGCCACGCCGGATGTCGGGCAGGCACAGGTTCACGCTGTCCAGCGCCACCCCCATGCCCTGCCGCGCCAGCTCCAGCGACATCGAGGACCGGTCGAACGCCATCGGATAGGTCAGATCCGGCAGATCCACCCGGTTCAGCGCCAGCCAGAGATCCCACCGGAACATCGTCTTGACGCTGTCGATCAGCACGGCATGGCGCAACTGCCCGGCCGGATCGTCCGACATGGCGCGCAGCCGGGCCAGATAATCCGGGCTGCACATCGGCATGACCAGATCGTGCATCACCCCCATGACCGACAAGCCCGCCCACTGACCATGGCCATAGCGCAGGTCGAAATCGACCGTCTCGGTCTCGAAGGCGGTGAAATCCTGGGTGGCATCGACGCGGATGGCCCATTCCGGGTTGGCGGTCAGAAAGGCGCCGATGCGCGGTCCCAGCCAGCGCACGCCGAAACTGGGGCTGACGCGCAGGATCAGGTTGCGCAGGTCACGCTGCCGGGTGATGGCGCTGCGGGCGTTGCGGATCGCGCCGAATGCGTGGGTGGCGGTCTGGTACAGGATGTCGCCTTCCTGCGTCAGGATCAGTTTGCGCCGCTCGCGGCGGAACAGGCGGACGCCGAACTGCTCTTCCAGCAGGCGCAGTTGCTGGCTGACGGCCGAGGGCGTGACGCCCAGCTCTGCGGCGGCTCCGGTGACCGACCCCTGCCGGGCGACAGTCTCGAAATATTCGATCGCCTTGATGTTGATGTCACGCATGGGGGCGTTGAACCGGCTGGCGCGGCATGTCCGGCCTCTGCATCATGTGTTGCGGCGAATATTCGGTCGGGCCACGTCTTCTCCGATGCAATCTGCAATGGACTGCCTGAATAGCCCTATTCGATGCGATTCGCGAACGGCAAGGCAGCGGGCCGCAAACCGCCGGACCGGCATTGCTGAACGCGCGGACCGGATCCGGGCGGAACGGCAGGTGCTGCCGAAAGCCCTTTCAGGGCCTGTGCCGCGCCCGGATCGTTGAGGCCGGCCCATCCTGCAGGCGGCGGTTGCGGCAACGCGGCGACGATCGGTCTGATCTGGCGTTGATGGCGCGCCGTCCGCATGCCTGTGCCGCCGCGTTTTGGTCGGTCACGTCTCGCCGGGTCGTTCCGACATGTCAGAGACAGAGGCCGCGATTCCGTCCATGCCCTTGCTGAAGTCGATCCCGACCTCTTTGCCGAGCGCGGTCAGGATCGGCATGGCCACGGCATTGCGCTGCATGCCGGACATGACCTGATCGACGATCCCCCCTCCTGCCCCCCCTCGTGCGCCGTCCTCGGCCCCGCCGGTTGCGGGCGCACTGCCGGACATGCCGGTCACCTGATTGATGCGGAACGACTGGATGTGCCGCGCAGGTTCCACCATCTCGCGGATGATGGCGGGCAGGGCTTCGATCTTGGCAAGGCGCAGCTTGAAATCCATCACCTCGGACGACAGAGAGTTCTCGGCCTCGACCTTGGCGCGGATGGTGGAGGCCTCGGCCTCGCCCTTTTCGCGCTCGGCGGCGGCGGCAATCTTGATGGCGTCGGCTTCGGCCCGTGCATGGGCGATGATTGCCAGCGCCTGATCTTCGGCAGCCTCTCGCTCGACCCGGGCGCGGACGCGGACGGATGTCGCTTCCCTCTCGGCGTCCTTCTCGGCCTGGATGATCTCGATGGTCTTTTCGCGCTCTGCGATGGCGGTCAGCTTGGCCGTGTTGATGGCCTCTTCGGCGGTGATGGCTTCGGCGCGGGCAAGCGCCGCCTGCGCTTCGGCGCGGCTTTGCTTTTCCGATTGCAGCGCAACGCTGGCCGTCGATTCCTGACGGGCAATCTGGAGGGTCAGTTCCTGTTCGATCTGTGCCGTGCGCACGCCGCGCTCTCGTTCGATCCGGGCGACCTCGCGCAGGCGCTCGGTCTCTTCGGCGATGCGGGTCTGCTCGCGTGCGGCCCGCGCCTCCAGTTCGGAGACGGCAATCCGCTGCGCCTGCGTCGCCTCGGCCTCGACCCGCTCCACCTCCAGCGTGTGGATGCGGTTGGATTGCTGCGTGCGGGCGATTTCCAGCGCCGCGGACTCTTCGATCACGACCCGTTGCTTCTTTTGCTCGGACACGATGGCCGAGCGGACGCGCATGCCTGTCACGTCAAAGGTGTTGTTCTCGTCCAGCTTGCTGATCGGCGTTTCGTCCAGCTTGGTCAGCGCAACGCTTTCAAGTTCCAGCCCGTTGGGGCTGAGGTCGTTGTTCAGCGTCTGCTGTACCTTCTGCACGAAACTGGCGCGCGACTGGTGCAGCTCGATCAGGTCCATCCCCGCGGTGATCGCGCGCATGGTGTCCTGAACCTTGCCCTCCAGCAGGCTGCGGATCGCGCCCAGATCATTTGTGTTCTGGCCCAGTGACTGTGCGGCGCGGGCAATGGCGTCGATATCGGGTGCCACGCGGATGAAGAACTGCGCCGCGGCATCGACCCGGCGGCTGTCCTTGGTGATCAGCCCGTCGCCGCCGTCGACCGTGATGGTCATGGTCTTCATGTTGACGCGCAGCAGGTCGTGCAGGCCCGGCAGCACGATGATCCCGCCGCCCATCACCACCCTGAGCCCGCCGGCACCGGTGCGGACCAGCGCCATTTCCTGGGTGGACCGGCAATAGAGCCGCACCATGATGAGGCCCAGCACCACAAGGGCCAGAACGATGATGGCGCCGGGAATGAAAACAGCCAGAAAATCCACGGAGAACTCCTTTCAGCGGAACAGGGCTCAGCTTGTGCTGATGGAAACGATGCGCGGTTGCCGCGCCTTGGTCTTGACGATGAGAACTTCGGTATTGGCCGCGATGGTGTCGCCGTCGCGCAGCGGTTCGGCCATCAGGCTGTGCGTGGTGCCGTACATGTCGCGCCAGCGCACCTGCGCAGGCTCGCCACGGCGCGCCTCGCCGATCACCACATGGCCCCGGCGGCCGTTATAGGTCTGCCCCGAGATGGCGTGGGATTCGAACGAGGGGATCAGACGCGACGCGAAGGCGGCCAGCCGACCGCCCAGCAAAAGCCCCGGCACAAGCGCAATGGCCAGGGCAAGGCCTGCCGGAAGCATGGCTCCGGTGGCCGCCTGAAGCGACAGCTGCAGGAAGTATCCGCAGGACGAGATGCCCGAGGCGATGCAGGTCAGCGACACCAGCAGCGGCCCGTGGCCCAGACCGGCCAGGCGCAGCAGGCGGGCTGTGCGTGACGGGCCACGCGGGGGTGCGTTCGGCGGCAGATCGAGTGTCGCAAGCTCTGCCTCGGTCAGCACTCCGGTCTCGGGCAGGGTGATGCTGTCGTAAACCCCGGCGTCGAAACCGGCGGCCACATCCGGCCCTTCGCCCGCGCCCTCCACCTCGATGTTGCTGGACAGCCCGATCAGCATCAAGGCGATCTCTGTGACCAGAAGCACGACGATGAATCCCGCCAGCACGGAAAAGGGCTTCAGTCCGTCCACAAGCAAGAGGTGCATTTGTCAGTCTCACCGATTTTCCCGGCAGTATGCGCAGTTCTCTTCGGCAGGCAATGACCAAAGCGCCTGAAATCAGGCACATGTACGGATCTGCTGTCAGCGCATCGGTCTGACCGTGACGCGGATCGCTTTTGTCGCAAGGCGGGTCCATGGCGCTTTGACGGTCAGTCTGGCCGACAGCGTGGACGCGCCGTGAACCTGCCGGTCGCACGTCAACGGGGCGCAAATGCAATGCGCCGGACAGCATGGCTGACGCACCGCTTGCGCACCAACAGCAAGCACGACGGAATTGCCGGAGTGCTGATCGTCAGCGAAGCGGAGTTTGTGCAGATCCCGGAGGGTCCCCGAACGGCAGTTTCCAGGAGTTTCATGCACATCATGCAGGACAACCGGCATCAGAATGTCAGAATCCTGTTTGCGGGCGCAGGCAACAGCTCGCATCAGACCGGGCCCAGGGGAAACGAGAGGGTGACAACCAGGCCATCCGGCTCATAGATCTGCTCAACGCGACCGCCGAGATCGCTTTCTGCGGTGAACTGGATAAGGCGCGTGCCGAAGCCGGTCGACGTTGGTGACGTCACTTCCGGACCATTGCTTTCCCGCCAGCGCAGGTTGACATGAGGTTGTCCGATCTCTTCATCGCTGATGGTCCAGACGATGGTCACCCGGCCATCGGGTGCGGAAAGTGCGCCGTATTTGGCCGCGTTCGTCGCCAGCTCATGCAGGATCATCCCCAGCGCCATCGACTCATGCGCGGACAGAGACACTTTCGGCCCTTTCTCCAGCACGACAGCGTTTCTTTTCCCCATATAGGGCGCGAGGACCGTTTCCGCCAAGGCGGGCAGTTCTGCCATGTCCTCCTTGGCGGTCACTTCCAGAACCTTTCCCAGCGCATCAAGACGGCCGAGAAAGGCGTCACGGTATTCTGCCGCCGTGCGATCCTTTACGTTCGTCTGGCGGGCCAATGCGCGGGTGACCGACAGAAGGTTTTTGAGGCGATGGTGCAGCTCGCCGATCAGGTTGCTCTGCGACTCCTCCTTTTGTTGTCGCAGGGTGGCATCCACCATCGACAGCAACAGGATGCGACGTCCGCTGCCAGGCTGGGCGATGCGCTGTGCGCTGAGCAGCATCGTGCGCTGCCCGATGGCAGGAAATTTTGCCGTCACCTCATAGTCAAAGACCGAGGCGCTGTTGGGAATCACCTTTTCGAGAATGAGGCGCAGCTCGTCAATGTTCCACTGGCCATCGCCCAGTTCGTGGAACGCAACACCGACAGTGTCGTCGCGGCTGGTCTCGAACATGCGGTAAAATGCGGGGTTGGCGCTAATGATCGTCAGCTCGTTGTCGAGCACCAGAAGCGGGTCGCGGATGGTATCAATCACCCCCTGTGTCTGGAGGTGGGACGTGCGCAACAGGCGATAGAGGTCATCAAGGTCCAGAGACATGTTTCACCGGTAATTGTCAGGCATCTCAGGGTTGCATAGCCCAAGTCCCTAAGGCAACACGACTTGCTCACGAACCCGCGAAATCGCTGTCCGCGCGCGCGTGAAACAGACGGTCATCATCGCGTGCAATCTGCGCCCATCACCCGCTGACGTCACGCCCGCCATCATGCGAAACACGCAGGCCATGCCTGTGCTGTCAGGTGGGATCCTGCAAGGGGCCGCCCTGCGCCTGATGCGGGCGACCCGGTGTCGTGCAGAGCCGGGTTGAAGCCGGTCGCCGCCTGCCGGAAGCTGCGCAACGCCGCGTGCTTTTGTAAATGCGGTTCGGTATGATTTGATCATCACTTGCGGATTTTGTCGGAACTGGCTGGGCGCTGGTCTGGCCTGCTGGCCCGGCAGGCGGCACAGGGCACATAAACGTTTGGAGGTCCATTTGCAGCGGCTGAACAAACGCCACTCGCTTTCGGTGCAGATCACCGGGTCCGTCCTCGTCGTGCTGGCGACGGGAATGCTGTGTCTCATATTCGTGGGCCGGGACGCGGTTCACAGGGCCGATATGAATGCTGTGGCACGACAGGAACGGTTTGCCGCAGGCAATTTCTCTGCCGCCGTCGCGCACCTTCCCGAGCAACAGCGAAGCGCGACGATCTGGGATGACGCAGTTTTCAGAACCGGGCTCCGGGATCACGACTGGATGGATGCGAACCTGGGTGCCTGGATGCAAAGCTATTTCGGGCACAACGAAAGCTACATTCTGGATCATCGGAACAGGCCGTTTTTCGCATCGGTCGCAGGCACGCGCCTTTCGCCCGAAGCCTACGACATCCGGCGCGAGGCCATCGCGCCGCTGGTGATGCAGCTTCGGGCGGCGATGGCCGAGGTCAGCGAAGGATCTGACAATCCCTATCAGGCGCTTGCCGAGGCGTCGATCGCAGCTCCTGTCCGGTTTGACAGCGGCGCGGCCATCGTCAGTGTGGTTCCCATCGTTTCTGATACGGGAGAGATGGCGCAAACGCCCGGTACGGAAGCATTGCACGTTGCGGTGCGTTATCTGGACCTTGGTCTTGCGCAGGCAATCGGCAAGCCGATCGAGCTTGCGGATGTGGCATTTGACAGTGCTCCCAGGGGTGGCGGGATGGCGGGCATTCCTGTGAATGCGTCGTCCGGGGACGCCATAGCCTGGCTTGTCTGGCAGCCAGAGCGGCCAGGATCGGGACTGGTGATGCGGATGCTGCCAGTGCTGCTGGGAAGCGGCCTGGCCTTCGCACTGTTGATATGGTGGATTATCCGACATCTGCTGCGTGTCTCGGGGCAATTGCAGGTCAGCGAAGCGCAGGCCCGGTTTCTGGCGAACCATGACGCTTTGACCGGCCTCCCGAACCGGGCGCTGTTTCACGACCGGCTTGCGCAGGCCATGCGCACTGCAGGGCAGGACGGTCAGTCCCTAGCCCTTCTGGCCATCGATCTGGACGGATTCAAGCGGATCAATGACACTCTGGGCCACCCGGCCGGAGACGAGCTGATCCGGCAAGTCGGAAACAGGTTGTCAGAACTCGTGCGCGCGTCAGACACGGTCGCGCGCATCGGAGGGGACGAATTCATGCTGCTTCTGTCCAACATGAACGACGACAGCGCGCTTCGACGCATCGGCACCAAGATCGTGGAGGACCTGTCACGTCCATACTCGTTGCTGGGAAATTCCAGCCGTGTCGGTGCCAGCGTGGGGGCCGTCAGGACCAGCACCCCGCTCGCTGACCCGGACGAACTCGTCCGGCGGGCCGATATGGCGCTCTACCGGGCCAAAGCTGAAGGCAAAGGGCGGTTCAACCTGTTCGACGAGAATCTGACAGCCCCGGCAAAGCAGCGGAGCGCCATCGGGTCCGACCTGCGGCAGGCGCTGGAAACCGGGGAAGGGCTCAGACTGGTCTATCAGCCATTTTATGACAGAGACGGGCAGGTGACCGGCGCCGAGGCCCTGTGCCGTTGGGATCATCCCCGCCATGGCCCGTTGTCCCCCGAGATCTTCATCCGCATTGCCGAGGAACGGGGGTTGATCGACAAGCTGGGACGCTGGACGCTTGAAACGGCCTGTCAGTTTGCGGCCGACACGAACCTGCCCAAGATCGCCGTCAACGTCTCTCCGATACAACTGCGACATGCTGAATTCATCCCGTTGGTGCTTCGGACTTTGGAAAGCACCGGCCTTCCACCCCCGCGGCTGGAGCTGGAACTCACTGAGAATGCGGTGCTCGAACAGAGCCGTGAGATCGCAGATACCCTCAGCCGGCTTCGCACTATCGGTATCAGGATTGCTCTCGACGACTTTGCGACTGGCAACTCATCCCTGCAATATCTGCGTGACCATCGGGTCGACTGCCTCAAGATCGACAGGACATTTGTGGCGCGCCTTGGCATGGACGAGGAATCGGATCGCCTTGTCCGGGCCATCTTTGGATTGGCGCGGGCGACGGGCATTTCCGTGACGGTCGAAGGGATCGAGACCGAGGCACAGCACAGCCTGCTGGCCGCGATGGGGTGCACGACATTCCAGGGGTTCTTTCTGAGCCGCCCGTTGGAGCCCCAGCAGTTCGCGGCGCAACTTCGCGATGACCGGATGCAGCCGTCACGATCTTCGCCATAGCGTCATCCTGAGCGGCGGACAGGCCCGGAATCAGCAGCAGTGCAGCGACAATACAGACCGGACGGTGGAGGCCGAATTCGCGCAGACCCTTCAGAAACGGGTGCCCGGCCAGAACGAAGACCGGCCCCTGCGCGACCCGGCGCGATACCGCCAGATCATGCTGGCGCTGCTGGAAAACACGAGCTGTCATGCGGAAGGCGGCGGTTGGTTGCGCGTCGAGACCCAGCTGCATGCCTGATCGCGGCCCAGGCTTCCCCGAGGATATGGACGCGGTTGCGATCAATCCGGTCTGGAGAGGCGCGCCATCTGCGTCCGGAACAGCGTGCGGCTTCCTCCGGCGTCGTCATCGCGTGCGGCGCATGGCCGGGCACCGGCCTTGGGGCCGTGGGCCTTCAGCCTCCTGAGGATGCGGGTGCAGGGCGGGTGCCCAGCCATGCGCAGATCAGGACGATGACCGCTCCGGTCAGCTGGACGGGGCTGAGGGTCTCGCCCAGAATGGCCCATCCCAGAACCACGGCAGTCAGCGGGCTGAGAAAACCCAGACTCGTGATGGCCGAGGGGCCAAGCCGCTCGATCCCGCGGAACCAGAAGAAATAGCTGATGGCCGCCCCGAAACTGCCCAGCCACAGAAAGCCCAGAATGTTCACGCCGCTCAGCACCGGCAGGTGCGGCTCGAACCACAGTGCGGCGGGGGCCAGCAGCAGACCGCCCGCTGTCAGCTGCCACGCGGTCAGCGTCAGGGTCGGCACATCGGGCCGCCATTTGCGCGTCAGAACCACGCCGCAGGCCATCGACACGGCGCCGGTCAGCGCCGCGACGATGCCCACCGGGTCAAGCTGCATCCGGGGCCCCAGCACCAGCAGCGCAACACCCGCGATGCCCGCCAGCGCCACCGCCAGCCGCAGGCGTGTCAGCGGCGCGTCCAGCGCAAGCCGCGCCAGCAGCAGCACGATCATGGGCTGCACCGCCCCCAGCGTCGCGGCGACGCCGCCCGGCAGGCGATAGGCCGCAACAAACAGCGCCGCCCAGAAAACCGCAAAATTCAGCCCGCCCAGAACGGCCAGCCGTCCCAGCCAGGCGGCGGGCGGCAGGTGTCGCGTCACCATCATCAGCACCAGCCCCGCCGGAAGCGCCCGCAAGGCCGCATCCGTCAGCGGATAACCCGCAGGCAGCATCTGCGAGGTCACGATATAGGTGCTGCCCCAGATTGCGGGCGCGCAGGCGGCAAGCAGAATGTCGGTCTGGCGGGACATGGGGGTGCTCCATTTATCTTGATGTCGAGATATGTGGGGCATTTGTCTTGACGTCAAGATAGATGTGATGCATTTGCTGGTCATGGATCAGGTGGACCGCATCTTGCAGCAATGGCGCCGGGAGCGGCCCGACCTTGATGTCGGGCCCATGGGCCTCATGGGCCGTCTCAAACGGCTGGCCGATCATCTGTCCGAGGAACTTGGCCGGACCTATCAGCGCCACGGCCTGACGGCTGCGGGCTTTGATGTGCTGGCCACGCTGCGGCGGGCGGGTGCGCCCTATGCGCTCAGCCCCTCGGCGCTGATCGGCTGGACAATGGTCGCCTCGGGCACAATGACCAATCGCCTCGACCGGCTGGAGGCGGCGGGCCTGATCGAGCGTCGCCCCAACCCCGAGGATGGTCGCGGATCGGTTGCCGCGCTGACCTCGAAGGGACACGCCCTGATTGATCGGGTCGTGTCCGAGCACGTCGCCAATCAGCACCGGCTGTTGCAGCCGCTGCCTCCGGCGCTGCGCACCCAGCTGGATGAAAGCCTGCGGACATGGTTAAGCCTGTTCGAAGACACGGGCGACCGCACAGACCAGGCGGCCGCCCGGAAAAATCAACGATAGGACCTTGCCGTTAAACGGTACAAGCCCGGTTGCGGCGGCCTGCCTGACTCCGGACTGATCGTTTGCGCGCCTCCTGCCAGGAAGAGTGGCCTCTCTGTGGGGCCGGACGAACGCACCCTTTGTGGGGCGTGCCGCGCGTCATGGGGCGGGGATGCGAGCGATGACCTTGATCTCGAAGTCGAAGCCCGCCAGCCAGGTCACGCCAACGGCGGTCCAGCTGGGGAATGGCCTGACCGGAAAGAACCGCTCTTTCACCGGCATGAGAACCGGGAGCTGCGTCTCGGGGTCGGTGTGGAACGTTGTGACGTCAATGATGTCGTCAAAGCTGCAACCGGCTGCATCCAGCACCCCCTTGAGGTTGTCGAAGGCGCGCTGAACCTGGCCCAGATAGGTGTCTTCGGGCGAGCCATCCGCCCGGCTTCCGACCTGGCCCGAGACGAAAAGGAGGTCGCCCGACCGCACGGCGGGTGAATAGCCATGCGCCTCATATAGCGCGTGACGGGCAGAGCTGGCGGGGAAGATCGCGTGGCGAAGTGCCATGGGTTAATCCTTTGATGTGGCAAGGCGTGGGGCCGGGATGGGAAAAAGCAGCCTTGCGCGCGAGGCCGCCTTTTCGGGGGGTGAATTTCAAGATACGCTGCGTATCTGAAATCTATCGGCATACGGGGCGTATGTAAATAGAATACGCAACGTATGTATCCGGAGGCGATATGGTCAGAAGAACGCGCGCAGAAATGATGGAGGGGACGCGCCGCAGGCTGCTGGCATCGGCGCGCGGGTCCTTTGCCGAAAAGGGCTTTGCGGCCACGTCGATGGACGATCTTACGGCTGCGGCGGGCCTGACGCGCGGGGCGCTCTATCACAACTTCGGGGACAAGAGGGGCCTCTTTGCGGCGGTCGTCGATCAGATTGATGCCGAGATGGCTGGCCGGGCCGGTACTGTCGGTGCCGCTGCCGGAACGTTGTGGGGCGGTCTTCTGGCCGAAGGCTGCGCCTATATCGAGATGGCGCTTGACCCCGAGGTGCAGCGTATCGTCCTGCTCGACGGTCCTGCGGTGCTGGGGGATCCGGCCCACTGGCCCAGCCAGAACCGCTGTCTCGACGCGACCCGCTCGGCGGTGGCGCAGCTGCTGGCCGAAGGCGTGCTGCGGCCTGTGGACGTCGAGGCGGCCTCGCGCCTGCTGAACGGCGCCGCGCTCAATGCGGCGCTCTGGGTGGCGGCCTGCGACCAGCCCGCCGCGATGCTGCCCAAAGCACAGGAGGCCTTTCGCATGCTGGCCGAAGGGCTTCTGGCGGATTGGGCACCGCCGGAACCGGGCGAGACCGAAGGTTGACAGAGCGACCTTCGCTTGGGTCGGATGATGTGGTCGCCTGCGCGGGCCGAACCGTCTCGGAGGCCATCACCGGGTCAGTGACCCTTTCGATCAAGCGGTGATCTCTGTTTCGTGGACGGCGCGAAGATGGTTCCGGTCAGGTCCGGTCATGTATCGGTGTCATGCATCGGTGCGTTTTTCGGCAATTGTCATGTGCAGGATATATGCTAATCCCGAAGCAGGATGGGGGGCTTCAGCATGACAGCAGCAAAGGATGCCCGCTTCTGGGACCGGGCGTCGCGACGATATGCCAAGGCAAAGATCTCGGATCAGGGCGGGTACGAACGGACGCTGGACCGAACCCGCGAGGTGTTGAGCCGCGATGACCGGGTGCTGGAACTGGGCTGCGGGACCGGAACAACCGCTTTGCGGCTTGCCGGGGACGTGCAGAGCTATCTCGCGACCGATATTTCCGGGCAGATGATTGCGATTGCCGAGGAAAAGGCCGCGCTCAGCCCTGTCCCCGGTCTCGTGTTCCGCAGCGGGACGGCAGAAAGCCTGATGTCCGGGCCGGCAGCGTTCGATGCGGTTCTCGGGTTCAATTATCTTCACCTTGTCCGCTCTCCTCAGGAGACGCTGCGCCATATCCATGGATTGCTCCGGCCCGGTGGTTTGTTCGTCTCCAAGACCCCCTGCCTTGCGGATATGAACGTCCTCATCCGAAGCGTCCTGCTTCCGGTCATGGGTGCCGTAGGGCTGGCGCCACATGTCGGTGTCCTTGGCGCGGACGATCTGGTGCGGCTGATCAGCGGGGCGGGTTTCCAGATCCTTGCCACCGAGCGCCATGGCACCAAAGGCAGGGACACCCGGCCCTTTATTCTGGCGCGTAAATCGTGATGTGCCGGGTCTGATACAGCAGCATTGCGGCGACGCGGACCTGACTGATGGTCAGGAAAGGATCATGCATTTGACCGGCTGCGGGGACCGCTGCCTGCCCCGTTGTCAATCAGCCGGTAGAAGATCTGAATTGATCTGGCGCAGCTGGCGTCAATCTCTGCCTGCGACGGGGCCGGGCAATTGTGAATGATACGCCTGATCTGCCGATCTTGGACCAGCAGGCTGATGAACAGCCGGGTGGCTTCTGCGGGCTGGAGGTCGCTGTCGGTGCAGATCCGGTTCATAACCCCGGTCACAAGCGGCATGACCTGCGCGCGCCCCCCGGCCGAGATGGCGGCGCCCAGTTCTCCGGTCGGGTCGGCGGCAGCGGCACGGTTCAGCAGGATCGCCCGGTCCCCCAGCAGCATCCCGAGAAAGACCGGCGCGACGCGTTCCAGCGTCTCGCGCGGACAGCCCCCGTGCTCCAGCGCGCGCAAAAGCACGAGGCGGGTCTCGGCGGCATTGTCCTCGACCATCGCCCGGAACAGCCCCTCTTTGTTGCCATACCACCGATAGAGGGTCTCGTTCGAGGCTTTCGCCGCCGTGGCAATGCGCAGCATCGAGGTGCCGGCATAGCCATGTCCGGCCAGCAGGTCATAGGCCGCGCGGCTGATTGCGCTGTGTCGTTCCTGTCGCTCGCGTTCGTTCATGGAGGCCGCCGAAAGTTCTTCCCTTTTCCCGTACACTTGGGTACGTCTGAGTGAAAGGCGTATTGATCTGTACGCCACTGAACCGGAGAGCGGAGATGAAGCATCTGACCTGCGCCATGATCTTTCTGGCGCTGACACTGAATGCCGCGATCTTTGGATTTTTCTTTGCGTGGGTCTGTTCGACCATGTGGGGGCTGGACGCGGCTGACCCGCGCGTGGCGATCAGCGCCATGCAGGCGATGAACGCCTCGGTGAGGAATGCGGTCTTTGCCCCGGCGTTTTTCGGAACCCCGTTTGCGCTTGCGGCGGTCGCGGGGCTGCTGTTGATCCGGCACCACCGGCGCAGCGCCGCCGCGTTCGCGGCGGCTGCGATCGTCTATCTGGGCCTGGGCCTCGTGCTGACGATGTTGGTCAATGTTCCGATGAACGAGGCATTGGCGGCGGTCGCCATCCCCGATGATGTCGAAAGCGCCACGGCGATCTGGCAAGCCTATTCCGGGCCATGGCAGGTCTGGAACGGGGTCCGCACCGTCGCGTCCGGCGCTGCCTTCCTGCTGGCGCTTTCCGGGCTGATGCTGATCGGTCCGCGCGGACCGTAGGCCAAAGCGGACCGATCAGCTAGAGCGTCATCTGCCGAAGTTCGTCGGGACTGCGCAGCTCCAGCAACTCGTTGGTATAGGCCCAGACATCCGACAGCATGTCGGGGTTCTGGTGCAGCGTCGTGCCGATGGACGGGATCAGCCGACGCAGCGCCCGTTGCCATTCCCGCGAGGCGTATTCCTCGGGGAACATCTGCGCCAGGGCATCGAGGATGATCGAGGTCGCCACTGATGCGCCGGGCGAGGCGCCCAGCAGGGACGCGAAGGTGCCATCCTGTGAGGTGACAAGCTCGGTGCCGAACTGAAGATTGCCGCCGCCGTTTTCGGTGCGCTTGATGATCTGCACCCGTTGCCCCGCCTGTATCAGCCGCCAGTCATCATCCCGGGCCTGAGGGAAATAGCTTCGCAACTGATCCATGCGCGCGCCGTGCGTCTGGATCACCTGACCGGCAAGATAGGTGACCAGCCCGAAATCGTTCAGCCCGACACTGACCATCGGGCGCAGGTTCGACGTGTTGATCGACCGGAACAGCGCCGTCGGATTGCCATGCATGAGAAAGTTGGTCGAGAAGGTCGCGAAGGGCCCGAACGACAGTTTGCGCGCGCCGTCGATGTAGCGGGTGTCCAGATGGGGCACCGACATCGGCGGATCGCCCGACTCTGCCCGGCCATAGGCACATGCCAGATGCCGCCCGGCCACCGCCGGGTCTTCGTTGACGATAAAGGACCCGCCAACCGGAAAGCCGGCATAGTCCCTCGACTCGGGGATGCCGCTTTTTTGCAGCAGCAGCAGGGCCGCACCGCCTGCGCCGTTAAAGACCCGGTCCGCGTCGATGGCCCGCAGCCCGGTATCGAACTCGCGGTTGCGGAAGGTGATGCGCCAGGACCCGTCGGCATTGCGTTCCAGATCCTCGACCTCGGTTCCCAGCAGCAGTTGCGCATTCTCATGCGCCTCGAACGAGGCCACCAGCTGGCGGGTGACCTCGCCCCAGTTTGCATCCGTGCCCATCGGGTGCCATGTCGCAGCGATGGGATCGGCCGGGTCCCGGCCCTCGACCAGCAGGGGCGCCCATTCCCCGATCCGGCCGTGTTCTGCCGAAAACTCCATTCCGGCCCAGAGCGGGTTCTCGGTCAGCCGTTCATGGCGCAGCCGCTGGAATTCCTGCTGGCTGGCCCCCAGGCCAAAGCCCATATGCGGGACCGAGTTGATGAACCGGCGCGGCTCGCTCATCTCGCCGATGCGGACCATCGAGGCCAGGAACTGCCGCGTCACCTGAAACTGCTCGTTCACCGGGATGGCGCGTTCAATGTTCAGCTGACCGTTCTCGACCGGCGTATAGTTCGGCTCGCACAGCGCCGCATGGCCCGTGCCCGCATTGTGCCAGACCCCCGAGCTTTCGCGCGCGGGGGCGTCCAGCCGTTCGAACATGGCCATCTGCCAGTCAGGCTGCAGCTGTTTGATCATGGCCCCCAGCGTCGCGCCCATGATGCCGCCGCCGATGATCGCCACGTTCACGCGGCCCTCTGCGGGCACTGCCGACCGGCCGCAGCCGCTGATCGTCACCGCCGCGCCGGCGGCGATCCCCCCGGCCAGAAGCTGCCGGCGCGATATGCCGCGTCCCGGACTTTCGGGTCCGGTCATGTGATCCAGCGTGCTGTTCATGGATTAACCTCTTGCATTGACGGAATGGCCCACGCCGGTTCAACGGAGAGGTTGCTGCGGGCCAACGCATGTCCGCGCCCGCAGGTTGCAGAAATTCTGAAGACCGTGGTTCTGAACAGCCTGAACATGGAGGTGTGGACGCGCGGGCCCGGATCATGTCTGGCCGCCTGAAGGCCGGGCGCCGCGTCGTCTCGGGGTATGACCGACGCGGCAGGCTGTCCCTCAAGGCAAACACGTTGCGGCAACCGTTCCTTGCTGGCGGCCAGTCGATTGTCCCGGAGCCTAGCCCGCGCTTAGGGCCAGAATGGCCTCTGGCTTGCTTCGCGTGAACGGCCCATGCGGGATCATCGGCGGCGCAAAGCTTTGCGCCGATGCACGGTCCCATCGGTCATGCCATTCGGCCAGATCGGGGTGCCGTTCAGGGGCAAGCAGAAACCCTTCGGGAACATACGCGAACATCTCGTTGCCATCTATGAAACTGCTCGCCTCTTGCCGGAACATCAGATGATAGGGCAGAAATTCGGTCGGATGATCCAGCCCGGCGGCACTGGCCAGTTCGCCCAAAGCATGCAGGGTATTGCGATGAAACCGCGCCACGCGCTGGCCCTTGTCCTCGGGGTCAAGCGCGCGCTGGCGCAGCTTGTCCTGGGTGGCGATGCCGACCGGGCATTTGTTCGTGTGACAGGCCTGCGCCTGAATGCAGCCGATCGCAAACATGAAGCCCCGCGCCGAATTGCACCAGTCCGCCCCCAGCGCCAGCACGCGCGCGATGTCGAATGCGCTGACGATCTTGCCTGCGGCCCCGATCTTGACCTGATCGCGCAGCCCCGCACCGCGCAGGGTGTTGTGGACGAAATGCAGCCCCTCGCGCATCGGCATGCCGACCCGGTTGGCAAACTCCAGCGGGGCCGAGCCTGTGCCGCCCTCCTTGCCATCCACCACGATGAAATCGGGCACGATGCCGGTCTCAAGCATCGCCTTGACGATGCACATGAATTCGCGCCTGTGACCGATGCACAGCTTGATGCCGACGGGTTTGCCATCCGACAGTTCGCGCAGCCGTCCGATCATCTGCACCAGACCCATCGGCGTCGAGAATTCGCTGTGCGCGGCGGGCGAGATACAGTCTATGCCCATCGGAATGCCGCGGGCATGGGCAATTTCGGGGGTGATCTTGGCGGCGGGCAGCATTCCGCCATGTCCGGGCTTGGCGCCCTGGCTCAGCTTGATCTCGATCATCCTGACCTGCGGATCGGCGGCCTGCGCGGCAAAGGCCTGCGGATCGAAACGACCATCCGGCGTGCGGCAGCCGAAATAGCCCGATGCGATCTGATAGATCAGATCGCCGCCCCCGGCGCGGTGATACTGGCTGATGCCCCCCTCGCCGGTGTCATGGGCAAAGCCGCCAAGCCGGGCACCAGCGTTCAGGGCAGAAATCGCATTGCCGGACAGCGCCCCAAAGCTCATGGCCGAGATGTTGTAGAGCGAGGCGTCATAAGGCTGCGTGCAGCTTGCATTGCCGATCCTGACCCGGAAATCGGTATCGGTGATCTGGCGCGGAACGACCGAATGGGTGATCCAGGCATATCCCGCCTCATAGACCTTTTGCGTGGTCCCGAACGGGCGCTTGTCCTCGACGCCCTTGGCACGCTGATAGACCAGACTGCGGGCCTCGCGGCTGAACGGCTCTTCGTCATGCGTGCCTTCCAGCAGGTATTGCCGGATCTCGGGGCGGATGCTTTCCAGCATATAGCGGATATGCCCGACGATCGGATAGTTTCGCAGCACCGCGTGCTGTGTCTGATAGATATCATGGATTCCCACGAGGCTGAGGAACGCCAGCGCCAGCGCCGGAATCGCCAGCCATGAGGCAACAAAAACCGCAAGAAGCGCAAAGGCGAATGTGCCGATAAACACAGTCGCAAGAATGGTGAAACGTCCGAGGGAGGATTGACTGAACATAGGGCGCTGTCTTTCTGTCTTGGGCAGGGACGACATTGGTCCAGGATCAGCTGTGCGGTATCGGGCCAGCCAAGGCCGCCATTACCACGCAGCGCCAGGGGTGGCGAGTGCCGCGACAGGTCCCGCGGCGACCCTGTGATGTGGCCCGGCCCCGATGATACCATCGCTCTGTAACGTCAGGCCGGTCGAGATCGGGGAGACCAGAGCTGAATCGACACGTTCCGCCATGTCATTGCAGGTCGTGAACCCCGCGATATGTCCTTTGCAGAAGCGAAGGTCGGAACCGGCTTTCACCGATGCGGCAGTGCAGATGGGATGCCCTGCCCTCTGGCACATTGAAGGATCGGGGTCGAAGCGCGGCAGGAAAACCACAGCCCATCGCCTTCCGATGGATCACAGATGGTCTGGGCAGGACTGGCAGAGCCTGTGGTGATGGTCCTGCGTCAGGTTCGTGGGTTTTCGGGGAGGAGTCTGAGCCTGCATGATGAGTTCGGGCAAGACCTGACCCTTAACGCCTTGATCTGCCGCTTTGGCCGCGCAGACGTGGATATTCGGGGGGCTTTGCACCGGATTGTGACGACCCGCACAGCACATGTGCGGCGGGGCGGATTTCTCTGCCGCGCGGGCTGGGTTAAGGCAGGTGTGACCGTAAATCAAAGGCCCTCCATGCGCCAGAACACCCTCCGCAGCTATGGCAGCGTTGCCCGCAGCCTTCACTGGCTGACCGCATTCGTGATCCTGACCAACATCGCCCTGGGCTTGTGGGCTGTCCGCATCCCCCTGGACCAGATGGCCCTGAAGGTGCAGGTTTTCTCGTTTCACAAATCGCTTGGGATTGCGGCGCTGGCCGTCGCGCTGGCGCGGATCGGCTGGGCGCTGACCCAGACCCGTCCCGCGCCCGTCCATCCCCGCCGCCGCGCCGAGACGCTGATGGCCGAGGCGGTTCACTGGACCCTCTATGCGTCGATGGTGCTGGTCCCCGTGACCGGCTGGATCGAACATGCGGCCACGGACGGTTACGCGCCGATCCTGTGGCCTTTGGGTCAGGGGCTGCCATTGGTCCCGAAATCGCCTGCGCTGGCGATGACCATGGCCTCGGTCCACCATATCTTTGCATGGCTGCTGATCGGGTCGGTCGCGCTGCATGTGGCGGGGGCGCTGAAACATGCGCTGATCGACGGCGACGGCGTGCTGGCCCGGATGACCCGTGGCCGGCCTGCGGGTGACGGGATTGCCGCACGCCATCTGATGCCCGCGCTGATCGCGTTTGCGGTCTTTGGCGCTGGCGCGGCATGGGCCGTGGCGACCCGGCCCGTCGACCCGGCCCCGTCGGGCCAGCTGCAACAGGCGGCCTCCGACTGGCAGGTGCTGGACGGAGAGCTGGGCTTTACGGTGCGCCAGATGGGATCGGCCGTGCAGGGCGGATTTTCCGACTGGACGGCGGCGATCACATTCGATCCCGACACCGGCACCGGCGATGTCCGCGTGACGATCAATATGGACAGCGTCACGGTGGGCACCGTCACCGATCAGGCGAAAGGGGCCGAATTCTTTGACGTGCCCGCCCATCCGACCGCCGTTTTCGACGGCACGATCCGTCCCGACGGCGCGGGCTTTGTGGCCGAGGGCCCGCTGACACTGCGCGGACAGACGATGCCCGTCATCCTGCCCTTCACGCTGGAATTCACCGATGGCGTGGCCAGCATGCAGGGGCAGGCGGTGATGGACCGCCGCGACTGGCAGGTCGGCGCGGGTTATGGCGACGAGACGACCGTGGGCTATCAGGTCGATCTGGCGATCAGCCTGCGGGCACAACGCTGACCCCACGCGGTTGTGCGCAGGCTGACAGGTCATGTTCGCTGATCGCCAGTTGCCCCGTGCCCTGCTTTCAGAGAAACCTGCGTACATATTCAAAGGAGACCATGATGCTCAAGACCACAGCACTGATTGCCGCCTTCGCTCTTGCAGGCGGCGCCGCCCTGGCCGAGCCGCAGGCCTATCAACTGGACACCTCGCACAGCCAGATCGTGTTCGATTACAACCACCTTGGGTTTTCGACCACCACCGGCATGTTCGGCGACATCACCGGCGTGATCACCTTTGACCCCGAGGATCCGGCAGCCTCGTCGGTCGAAGCCAGCTTTCCGGTGGCCTCGCTGATGACCGGCTTTGCGGGTCGTGACGAACATTTCCTGTCGGGCGATTTCTTCGGATCAGAGGCCGCCGCCCCCGAGGTGACGTTTGTCTCGACCGGGATCGAAGTGACGGGCGACACCACTGCGCTGATCACGGGTGACCTGACGCTGAACGGCGTGACCCAGTCCGTTGTTCTGGACACCACGCTGAACCAGCAGGGCACGCATCCGATGGAAAACAAGCCCTGGCTGGGCTTTGATGCCACCACGACGCTGCTGCGCAGCGACTACAATCTGGGGATGTTCGCACCTGCCGTGTCCGACGAGGTTCAGGTGACCATCTCGATCGAGGCGATGCCGCAGGAATAATCCTGAGGCGGGATTGCATGGCCTGCGGCAGAACCGGGTTCTGCCGCAGGAGTGCCGCCTGCTTTCGGTCGGCGGTACTCCGGACAGAATTCCGCCGTGAAGGTGGCAGACGACTGGACGGCAGAATTGCAGGTGAACCGAACTCTGCACATGTGGCGTTCGGCTGATTCAAGAAGGCCGTGCCGATGCCTCCGGCGATACAGCGGCCTTAGTGGCGATCGCATTCAGGTCTGGCTGTTCACCGGGCAGCCCGCGCGTCTGGTGGCATCAGGCGACCCATCAGATCCCCGACCCTGCGGGCGGCGCGCCCGGTGCTGCGGAAACGCCGCCGATCCAGCCGGGACGTGATCAGAGCGAAATGCACCTGACCCGGAGGATCGCTTGCGCTTTGTGCAGCATCGGCGACATTGCCCCGTCAGTGGTCAGACGCTTCTGCCAGCGAACGCAGCAGAACCTGTGCGGCGAACTGCAGATCCGGGTGACTAGTGACTGTGACCGGCATGGCGGTGAGCGGTGGCACCTGCGGCTTCGACCTCGACATGCACGTCCAGATGCAGATCGCCGAACATCACCTCGATCTCCAACTCGTCACCCTCGGCCAGCGGCGCGGTCAGGTTGGACAGCCGCAGGGCAAGGCCGCGCGGTTCAAGGTCGAGATGCTGGCCCGCAGCGACAGGCATCTCTGGAAGGACCTGCCAGGTTTCGACGCCGTTCACATATTCATAGCCCACCAGATCGGCCCGCTGCCCGTCTTCGGTCTCGGCGCCGGTGAGGGTCAGCGCGTGGTCCGATCCGTTCTCGATCTCCATATAGATCAGCGCCTCGGGGCCGGAGGTGGCCGGGGTCCAGGCGTGCAGAATGCGCAGCCCGTCGGCCTCGGACAGGTGGTCGTGACCGTGCTGGGCAGCCAGCGGCGCGGCGGTCAGGATCAGGGCGGCGACAAGCGGAATGAGACGCATGGAGGGGGTCCTTTTGGATCAGCTGCGAAGATCGGCGATGTGCTGGCGCCGCGTGGCGGCCAGCGCGGGCAACAGGGCCAGAAGCAGGGTCAGGCTGACGAATCCTGCGACCAGATGCACCTCGGTCCAGGTCACCGTGGCGGTGACCAGAATGTCGGTGCGGGCGGTGATGATGCGCGAAAACACGCTGGCGGCCAGCCAGCCAAGCGCCAGCCCGGCCAACGATCCGGCGGCGATCAGCGTGGCGCTGTAGCTCCAGACCACGGCAAAGACAAAGCGGCGACCGGCGCCGATGGCACGCAGCAGGGCCAGACCGCGCGCAAAGATGCGGGTCAGGATGACCAGCCCGGCCAGAATCGAGACGGTGACCAGCACCTGCGTGACCACGGCCAGCAGCGACATCGCCTCGCGCACGTCGCGCATCAGCCCGTGCATCTGCGCCAGCACGGTGCCGGGAAAGAAGGCCATCATATCGGGGCGGGAATAGCGCGATTGCAGCGCATAGTGACCGGCCAGAGAGTCGGCGCGGACCAGAATGGCCGGGGTGCCGGGGAAATAGTCGGCGTCAAAGGGAGGGCCGATGCGGTCGCCTTCGGACAGGGCGTGGCCGTTGGCCAGCCCGTGAACCTCCCACACGCCCTCGACCGGGACGAGGATGGCGCGGTCCCAGGGGCTGCCGGTGGGCGCCATGCGTCCGGTGACGGTATAATCGGCGCCTGCATGGGCATCGTGTTCGGCGCTTGGGCCGTGGCCATGGGCGGGGGTAAAGCTGTCGCCGGTGGCGACGGGGGCATAGGCACCGGCCACCGCCTCGGCCGAGGTGGCGAACATCCGGCCCTCGGGCAGGTCGCCGGCCAGATGGGTGACGAATTCGGCGGTGGTGCCGACGACCGGCGCGCCCTGATAGCTGTCGCCAAAGGCGATGGGGGCGGCCAGAACCACATCGGGGTTGGCGGCAACCTCGGCATATTGCGCGCCGGTCAGCAGCGGCACGGCCGAGGGTTGCAGATAGACGGCGGCCAGCATGGTGGTGATCTCACTGCCCGGCGCGGCAAGGATCAGGTCGAACCGCTCTGCCGCCCGCGCGCTGCCCTGACGCAACCCGCGTTCCTGCGCGGTGAGGCCCACGCCGATGGCGACCGAGACGGCGATCAGCGCGACAAAGACCGCATTCGAGGCGCTGAACCGGCGCAGCATCGCGCGCACCAGCCGCCACGGCGCAAAGCCGCGCAGCACGAGCGCGCCGGTCGCCAGACCCGGCAGCAACAGCAGGATCGCCAGCACAATATCCTGTGCGGTGGCGGGCAGGCCCGCCCAGAGATTGGCCACGCTATGCATCCGTATCCTCGACGATGCGGCCCTCGGCCATGGTCAGGACCCGGTCCAGCCGGTCGGACAGCGCCGCGTCATGGGTCACGGCGATCAGGGTGCGGCCCGTGCCGCGCGACAGGGCGGCCAGATCACCGATCAGGCGGTCGGCGCTGGCGCGGTCCAGACTGGCGGTCGGCTCATCGGCCAGAATGACGGGCGGGTCATTGGCCAGCGCGCGGGCAACCGCGATCCGCTGACGCTCGCCGCCCGAAAAGCTGTCGGCCCGGCGCGTGCCCGCCGGTCCCAGACCCAGCCGGTCCAGCCATTGCGCCGCCCGCTGGCGCAGCGCCGCGCGGTCTGCGCGCGGCAGGAAGGCTGCGGCGAGGGCTGCGTTGTCCAGCGCGCCCAGTTCCTCGAACAGCAGGAAATCCTGAAAGATCAGCCCGACATGGTCGCGCCGGAACCGGGTCAGGGCGGCGTCATCCATCGCGGTCAGGTCGCTGCCGCCCCACAGCACCCGCCCGGCGGCAGGGCGCATCAGCCCCGACAGCGCATGCAGCAGCGTCGATTTTCCTGCGCCCGACGGACCACGGATGGCGACCGAGGTGCCGGGGGCGATGGACAGGTCGGGGACAAGGGCCAGCGACCGTCCTTCCGGTGCCCTCAGATCAAGGCCCGTCACCGTCAGCGCCAGACCGGGATGGCCGGTCTCAGGCACGGGCATAGGTCGCGTCGCTCAGCCGGACCTTGGAATAGAAGCCCAGTTCCGGGTCGACATAATCGCCCAGTTCCAGCACGCCCGTCGTCTCCAGCGGCACATTGAAGGGCACCACATTGACGACGCGCTTGGCATAGACGGCCAGAATGTCATCGGGCCAGGGCATGCCGGGTTCGCAGAACGGGCAGACCGCCATCGGCATCTTGGTCAGCACGAAGAAATTCGTCTCGGCCCGCAAGGGCGGCGCCATGAAACCCGCGATGGTGATGCGCTCCCCTTCCTGCGACAGGGCCAGATCGGAAAAGCTCAGGTCGCGGTTATAGAGGTCACGCAGCCGGATCGGCCCCTCCTGCGCCTGCACCCTGCCGGGCAGCGCGGCCACAAGCGGCAGGGCGGGCAGGATCGACAGCAACGTGCGGCGGGACAGTCGGGACATCGGGCTTCCTTTGGCGGTCGGGTAGCAGGTAAACCTGACAGGTCTATGACAAATGACGGGCCCCGCCTGAGCAGGGCCCGCCCGGTGGTGATGCGGCGGATTACTCGGCGGTCATCGCGTAGTTCATGACGTGGAAGATCACGTTCTGCTCGATGGTGCCGCCGACCAGATGCGCCCAGGGACCTTTCGCATAGACGGCGACATCGGCGCCCGAATGCGTTTCCGAGTCCATCGGCACCAGCGCCTGCTGCAGATAGTCGGGGTCCATCGCCGCTTCGTTGGTCAGATCGTCGGGACGCGTGCCCGAGAAGCTGCCGTCTTCCTGTTCGACCAGAACCGAACCTGCGCCGTTCAGATAGCCCGCGACGGTATAGGGCTTGCCGTCGGCAGCCAGCTCCGGCTCTCCCGTATGTTCGACACCCTCGTCATTGACGGCCATGCACAGGCCGGTGATGTCGGATCCGCGACCGCAATAGCCGTTGAAGGCAAGGGCATGGGCGTGGTCGGCGGTCACGATGATCAGCGTGTCGCTGTCATCGACCATGTCGATGGCGGTCTGCACAGCCTCGGCAAAGGCCACGCCGTCGCTCAGCACGCGGTGCAGGTTGCCGCCGTGGTTGGCGTGGTCGATGCGGCCCGCCTCGATCGACAGAAAATAGCCCTCGTCATTGGCCGACAGCCGTTCGATCGCAGCCGAGGTCATCTCGGCCAGCGACGGCTCGTCGGTGCGGTCATGCTCGTATTGCATGTGCGAGGCTTCAAACAGGCCAAGGATCGGTGCGTTGCCCGTCGCGCCCAGACCGGCAAAACCCTCGCTGTTCCAGACATACTGGCCGCCCAGAGCGGTGATTTCCTCGATCAGGTTGCGACCGTCGGTGCGCTTGCCCATGCGACCCTCATCGTCGGTCACGTCGGCCGGCAGGAAATGCTGACGTCCGCCGCCAAGGGCCAGATCAATCAGACCGCTTTCCATTGCGTCGAACAACTGCGCGGCGATGTCCTTTTGCGTGTTGCAATCTGCGGGCATCAGGCTGTCGTCTTCCCAGTTGCGGTGCACGGTGGCCGCATAGGCCGCAGCCGGGGTCGCATGGGTCAGCCGCGTGGTCGTGACGATGCCCACCGATTTGCCCATGTCCTTGGCAATCTGCGACAGGGTGGTCAGCTCGTTGCCGGGCAGATTGGCGCAATCGCCCACGGCGACATCGCCATCGACGTTGATCATGGTGTTCTTGCTTTTCACGCCGGTCAGCATGGCCGAGGCGGTGGGCGCCGAATCGGGCGTCTGGCCGTTCACGGTATAGGTCTTGACCAGCGCCATGTTGGGAAATGTCTCGTGGGGCAGGACGTGATCGTCGCCCAGACCACCGGCCTGCTGGCCCGCGAACAGCCGGATCGCATAGTTGGTGGCGACCCCGTTGCCGTCGGCGCTGAACAGGATGACATTGCGTGCCCGGTTGGTGTTGGGCTGCAGCGCCAGCCGCTGTTCGATGGTGGCCTGACCGGCGGTGAACCACTCGCTGTCAGCCTGAGAAATGTCCTGCGCAAAAGCGCCAGTGGCGGTCATCGCAGCGATGACGGCAAGAGCAGAGGTTTTCATGAGTGAGCTCCATCAGATCTAATCTTCCGGGGCACGCATAGCGGGACATTATCACAGCGATGTGATGGTCGCTAAATTTTTCTGCCATTACAATATGTTATTATATAACATGGCGTGATCGCATACTCCCTCGCTTCCGCTTCCGCATCCGGATCAGCGCGTTTCACCAGTTGCAGGACAGGTGCCTGTTCGGTCCCGGCGGTCTGTGACAGCGATGTCCCGCGCGGCCTGATGTCAGGGCAGGCGTTGCGGCAGATGGGCCGCGACCTCGGAGAGAAGGGCCTCGCCTCCCGCATAGAGGGCGCTGGTGTCGATCAGGCGGGTTTCGTCCGGCAGATGCAGGGCAAGCTGCGGCACGCCCCGGATGCCCAGCAGGTCCATCTGGTCCCGTGACCCGGCGACCCTCGCAGTGGTGGCCCGGTGCAACGCGGCGTCCTCAGCCAGCCGCGCCCGCCACGCGCTCGTCCGGGCGTTGTGCCCATGGGCACGGGCCACCATGGCGGCAATCCCGGCCACCACATCAGGGCGTGAGGTGTCGCGCCCGTCGACATAGCGCGCGATCTGCGCTGCGTGCAGAAACGCAGGCTCCAATGCGCGGTTGCTTTGCCCCAGTGCCACCAGCGCCCGCGTCAGCGCGGCGGACGAAAAGATGCCGTCCGGCGCCAGCAGCACATTGCGGTGATAGGCCGCCGAGAAGGTCTGCCCGGTCATCGCGCCGATGCGGCGGTCGTTCGTCCATGCATGATCCGCAATGGACGAGACCGGGCGCGGGGCGGCGAACAGCCCCGAGGGTCGCATGGTCAGGCGGTCGCCGTGATGGCGGGCCAGCACAGCCAGCGCAGGCGCGCTGGCATAGCACCAGCCACACAACGGATCAAAGAAATAGCTGAGCGAGAAATCCGCAGTCATGGCTGGCCCTTTCATCATCTGAACCCGGGTCTAATCTGTCCCGCCGCGAAGAGGTACGGCAGAACGTGCGCGGCACGTACCCCATGAGGTGCCGCGACAGGGTCCCGCAGGGGGGCCTTTCTGCCGCCGCTTGATGCCAGCGCCGCGTGCCGTCACGTCCTGCTGCGGCCGGTTCCGACGCGAGAGCGGGCGTCCATGCCAATATGTGTCATGGGGCGCGCGGCCTTTGGGGCCGGCGCAGTCGACCGTCTGAACCCGGGTCCGGCCTTCTGAGGGCCGCATGAAGATCGCAATCCCTGAGCGCGATGCCGGGGCGTGTCCCTGACCGCAGCCGGGCGGCGCTGGCTGGGCCTTTGGTCCGATCACGCCAAGCCGCACGCCAGAGGCGCGCTGTCCGAACGGATCCGCGCCCCGCCCTGCGCGGGCCAGCCATGGGACGGGGACAGCGCGGCGGATTGTCCGGACCGTCCGGGATGGATGCGCGCTGTGCCTGCCCTCTGTCCGGGGTGGCAAGCCATGGTGGCCGACGATGATCATCGGGGTCGGGGTCGGGGTCGGGGACGCGGATCCGATCATTGTGGCGACCGGGGAACGTTTGTCGATCAGGGCCGCAAGGCATTGACGCCGCAGCCTCAAAGGTCGAACAAGCAGCATGTTTGCATCTGGGGGGATCCTTGCCATGACCGTTCGTAACCGCCGCAGCCTTGCCCTTGTCGCCGCAGTCGGAGGCACCTTGCTGTCCCCGGCGGCGATGGCGCAGGACTGGCCCACCGCGCCGGTCCATGTCTTTGTGGGCTTTCCCGCCGGGTCCTCGCCCGACACCATCGCCCGGTTGGTGGCCGAGCCGCTGGCCCTGGCGCTTGGCCAGCCCGTCATCGTCGAGAACAAGCCCGGCGCGGGCGGCGTGATCGCGGTCCAGCAGATGCTGGCGCGGGGCGATGACGATTACAGCTTTGGCATCAATATCAACGGCCCGCTGACCACGGCGCCGCGGCTGATCCCCGATCTGGGCTATGATCCGGCCACCGACATCGCCCCCGTGGGCCTGATCGCCACCAGCCCGCTGGTGCTGGCCGTGGCTGCCGGTTTCGAGGCAGATGATGCCGCAACCTTTATCGAGGCCGCCCGCGCCGAGCCCGAGGCGATCAGCTATGGCTCGGTCGGCGAGGGCTCGGGCGCGCATCTGACCGCCGAGCTGTTCGCAAATGCGGCGGGGGTCGAGCTGTTCCATATTCCGTTCCAGAGCTATGCCGAGGTGACCACCTCGATCCTGGGCGGAGAGATCGACAGCGGCTTCATGGCGCCCTCGGCGGCGCTGCCGCAGGTGCAGGCGGGCGCCATGAAGATGCTGGGCATCACCTCGGCCCAGCCCTTCGCGCAGGTGCCCGATGTGCCGGTGCTGGCCGGGCAGGCGGGCCTGCCCGATGATTTCCGCGCCGAGCTGTGGAACGCCTTCATCGCCCCCGCAGGCACTGACCCCGACATCATCGCGCGCCTGAACACAGAGCTGAACCAGATCCTGAACGATGCCACGGTCAGCCAGCGCCTGCTGGACATGGGCTGGCAGGTGCAGCCGGGCACGCCGGACGATCTGGCGCAGCGGATCACGGATGACACCGCCATGTGGGGCGGCGTGATCGACGCCACGCAAGCCGCAGACTGACGCGGGACGGGGCGACAAGATGCAGCGCGACAGTCACGACATCCTGTGGGGCGGGGTGCTGGCCCTGCTGGGGCTGGCCGTGGCGGGCTATGCCGCGCTGCACTATGATCTGGGCAGCCTGCGCCGGATGGGGCCGGGGTTCTTTCCGGTCGGGCTGGGGCTGGCGCTGGCCGGGCTTGGCACCGCGATTGCCATCCCCGCCTTTGGCCGTCCGGGCCAGTCGCGCCCCTTTGCATGGCCCGAAACCATCGGCATCGTGGCGGCGCTGCTGGTGTTCGGCCTGCTGCTGAACCCGGCTGGGCTTGTCGCCACGACCGCACTGACGGTGCTGATCTCCAGCGCGGTGGCGCCGCGCCGGGGCATCTTGTGGCGGCTGGTGCTGACGGTCGCGGTCACGGCGCTGGTCTGGCTGCTGTTCATTGCCGGGCTGAACATGTCGGTTCCGGTCTGGCCACAGGTCTGACCCCGCAACTGGTGATGGAGCCGCTGAGATGACGACAATGGACGGGCTGGCCCAGGGGCTGACGGTCGCGCTGGACCCCTCGATCCTGATCTACAGCCTGCTGGGCGCGCTGCTGGGCACGGTGGTCGGCGTGCTGCCGGGCATCGGCGCCATGGCCGCGATCACGCTGCTGCTGCCGGTCACCTATTACATCTCGTCGCAGGCGGCGCTGGTGATGCTGGCGGCGGTCTATTACGGCGCGCAATATGGCGGCGCGGTCTCGTCGATCCTGCTGCGCCTGCCGGGCACGCCGCAATCGGCGGTGACGACGCTGGACGGCTATCCGATGGCGCAGCAGGGCCGGGCGGGGGTGGCGCTGTTCGCGGCGATGATCTCGTCCTTTACCGGGGCGATGCTGGGGATCGTGATTCTGGTGCTGCTGTCGGGCTGGCTGGGGCGGCTGGCGACCAGCTTTGGCGCGGCGGAATATGCGGCGATGATGGTGATGGGGCTGGTCGCGGCCTCGACCATCGGCGAGGGGCGGGCGACCAAGGCCCTGGCGATGGTGGTGCTGGGCGTCATTCTGGGCTGCGTGGGAACGGATGTGAATTCCGGGGCGCAGCGCTTTACCTTCGGGCAGATCCAGCTGATGGACGGGATCAATCTGGTCGCGCTGGCCATGGGCCTGTTCGGTCTGGCCGAGGTGATCGGCAATATCCGCAAGGCCGAACGCAGCGGCCCGCCCGCCCGCGTGTCCCTGCGCCAGCTGATCCCGGCGCGCGACGATCTGCGCCGCCTGTTCGCGCCGATCACGCGCGGCACGTTGCTGGGCGGGTTCTTCGGCGCGTTGCCGGGCACCGGCTCGACCATCTCGTCATTCCTCAGCTATGCGCTGGAGCGTCGGGTCGCGCGCCATCCCGAACGCTTCGGCCACGGCGCGATCGAGGGGGTGGCGGGCCCCGAGGCGGCCAACAACTCGGCCTCGATCACCGCCTTCGTGCCGACGCTGACCCTTGGCATTCCCGGCGATCCGATCATGGCGCTGATGCTGGGCGCGCTGGTCATCCACGGCATCCAGCCCGGCCCGATGATGCTGGAGGCCAATCCCGACATGTTCTGGGGCCTCGTGGTCAGCTTTGGCATCGGCAACCTGTTCCTGCTGATCCTGAACCTGCCGCTGATCGGGATCTGGGTGTCGATGCTGCGCATTCCGTTTCGCTGGCTTTATCCCGCCATCATCGTCTTTGTCTGTCTGGGCGTCTATTCGGTGCGCGGATCGACATTTGACATCGTCATGGTCGCGGGCATCGGCGCCATCGGCTATGCGCTGTCGGTGGCGGCGTTCAGCCCGGCCCTGCTGCTGCTGGGCTTCGTGCTGGGCCCGCTGATCGAGACGAACCTGCGGCGCGCCCTGCTGGTCTCGCGCGGGGATCCGATGACCTTTCTGGAACGCCCGGTCGCCTGCGGCTTTGTCATCGCCACGCTGGCACTGCTGGTGCTGCCGCTGCTGAAGATCGCGTTCCGCCGCAGGTGACGGGGCTGATCGGTCAGGTCAGCCTCACAATCCGCGCGCGCATGGCGGCGCTGGAGGCCCTATCCCGCAAATCGGGTTTCGGCCAGACCGGCCACTCCGGGCTCCAGCGCCAGCAGCGATCCGGCAAGGGCTGGCGTGCAAGGGCCTGACCTTCCAGATCCCAGATCGCGCTTGTGACAAAAAGCGTGCGCAGATCGGCGCCCCCGAACATCACGCTGGTGGGCTTTTGCACCGGCAGCATGACCACGCGGTCCACCGTGCCGTCGGGCGCATAGCGCCCCAGACGCCAGCTGTCCCACTGGGCGTTCCACAGAGACCCCTCGCCATCGACCGTGCCGCCATCGGGGTTGCCGGGATCGCCGCCCAGATCGGCGAACAGCCGGAGGTTGGAGATGGCCCCGCTTGGCGCGTCGTAATCATAGACGCGCAACTGCCGCTGCGGCGTGTCGCAGAAATAGAACCGGCTGTCCTCCGGGCTCCATGCCAGCGCGTTCGAGATGCAGATGCCGGTCTCCATCACATGCACCGACAGGTCCGCGTCCAGAGCCCGACGAAATGCGGTGTGCGAAGGGGTCGTGTCACCAGTCCACGATTGTGCCATCCGGCAGAACGGCATGCGCTGCGTGAAGCACCTCGGGCGGGACGGGGTGGCGCCGGGCCTGCATCAGGCGGGCGCAATGGTCGATGGCGCGGGTGGGGGCAAGGATATGCGTATAGGGAACAAAGACGACCTTCAGCGCCATATACCCCTGCGCCACGACCGCGCGGGCGCTGTCGGCCAGCGCCTCGGGGTCCGTCGTCTCATGGACCGCGCGCAGGTCGCCAAGCCCCAGATGGGTATAGACCGGCAGCCGGTCGCGGACTTTCCCGCCCAGCAGACGCCAGACCGGAACGCCAGGCTCTTTGCCCAGAATGTCCCACAGCGCCACCTCGATGGTCGAGATCGCGGTGGCCCCGATCACGCCCATCTTCCAGAAGCCATGCTTGTGCATGCGCCGGATGGCCTGTTCGATATCGCGCGGATCGGTGCCGATCAGAAGCGGTTCAGGATCGGCAATGGCGCCCATGACCGCGCGCATCTTCTATTCCAGCGTGCCCTCGCCCCAGCCATACAGCCCGGGCTGGTCCGTCTCGACCCGCACAAAGATCCAGTTGCGCATCTCGGCATTCACGGCCCGCGCGGTTATCCGGGTGATCTTCACTGGTCGATTCTTCTGAACCGGCATCGTCCGCGCGTCCCGGCGAAGGTTACTATGATGATACGTATCAATCATCAGATCAATTTGTTTTTTGATCGCGTTTCTTGTGGCTTGCGCCCAGGACCCGCTTTTCCCGGACGCTGTCAGATCACGCCTGTGCGCCGCCGCCAAAGACCGTCGTCCGGCTCGCGTCCCGAGGCGCGACAGGCTGAGGGCGCGCCGGGCAGGGCCATATGGCCTTGTTGCGGCATGTCCGGTCGGGCAGTCTCGACGTTGCAGCACCCGGAACGCAGGCCAGACACACGCATGTCCAGAAAGACCCTCAATACGGCAAACCTCGAACAGCTGGGGGCAGAGCGGCTCGCCGCACTGGTCATGGAACTGGTGCAGGGCAGTGCGGCCCTCCAGCGCCGGGCACGGATGGAACTCAGCGCCGCGCAAGGCCCCAGGGATGTGGCCGCCGACATCCGCAAACGGTTCGCTTCGTTGCGGCGGTCGACCAGTTATCTGGACTGGCGCGGGCAAAAGGCGCTGGTGCGCGATCTTGGCGGGCTGCTGGGGATGATCGAGGCCACGATCGCGCCGCAGGATGCCGATGAGGCGTTCGATCTGCTCTGGTCGTGTCTGCAGCTGGCACCGTCGATCCATGCCCGCACCGATGACAGCAACGGCGCGATCGGGGATGTGATGGCGCAGGCCGTGGACATGATCGCGGCCCTGTCGCCCCGGATCTCGGCCGCGCCCGAGGCGCTGGCCGAGCAGATCCTCGATGCTGTCGCGGATGCGGGCTATGGTGAGTTCGACGGCATCGTCCCCGCGCTGGCAGAGGCACTGGGCCATAGCGGGCTTGAGCATCTGAAGCAGATCACCGCGGCATGGGCAGCCGCACCGCCGGGCGCGCAGGAGCTGGCGCAGTATGACGGGATTGGCCTGCGATCCGCCTCGGCCGCTGACAGCGCGCGGCGCAACCGTCGACTGACAGGCTCGGTCATTCTGGCGGATGTGGCCGATGCGCAGGGCGATGTCGACGCCTATATGGCCCGCTATTCCGCCGAGCAGCTGACCTATGGCACCATTGCCCCGGATGTCGCGCGCCGGTTGCTGGATGCCGGTCGCACGGCTGAGGCCTTCGACATCGTCATCCGTGCCCGTGCCGCCGATGCGGGCAATGCGTTCCGGATGTTCCGCTATGATCTTGATGAGGTCTACGAGGAATGCCTGGGGAAACTTGGCAGGCATGACGATCTTGCCCGGCACCTGTGGGACACGTTCAGCCAGACCCTCAGCGCGCGCAGCCTGCGGGCCTACCTGAAAGCACTTCCGGATTTTGACGATATCGAGGCGGAAGAGAAGGCGCTGGATCTGGCCGAGGCGCATCCCCATCTGGGCTGTGCGATCGCTTTCCTCGTGGGCTGGCCCCGACTGGACCGTGCGGCCCGGATGGTCGTGGCGCGGGCGGATGAGCTGGACGGGAATGCTTTTGAAACGCTGTCGGCTGCGGCTGACGCCCTTGACGCCGGCCACCCGCTTGCAGCCACGCTGATGCGGCGGGCGATGATCGGGGATGCCCTGGATGGCGGCAAGTCAAAGCGCTACCGCTATGCCGCGCGTCACCTTGCCGAATGCCGGTCACGCGATCCGGACATCGGCGACTATGGCGATGTTCCCGACCATGAGCAGTTCGTCGCAGCGCTGAGGCAGAAGCACGGGCGGAAATACGGGTTCTGGCAACTGGTCGAGGGATGAGGGATGAGGGATTCAGAGGTTGTTGCGGCGCGGCGACACGCCGATCGACCTGCAGGTGCGCCGGAACCTGCGACTGCGGGCGATCCTTGACCGGGAAACCTCACCTTGCCGTGCCGTTTCACGGGTCAGTCATCCTCGGAACGTGAAACCGGCTGGCGAGATTTGTCTTTATAGTCGGCGTCGGGATTCACATTGTGAACTGGCCACGCGTCAGAAGGAGAAGAGAATGGTGCGACGCTTTTGTTATTCCGCGATCATCGCAGGTGCGATCTTCATTTCCGGGCCTGCGGCGCAGGCCGACCAGAAGCTGGGGGATATCGTTGGCACCATCGCAAGGGGCATCCTGGAGCAGCAACAGGCCGCTCAGGAGCAGGCGCTCTGGGACGGGGTCGTCAGGAACGGATCGGCCGCGGCCTACAGGCAATACCTGGACACCTATCCTCAGGGCCCGAATGCGCGCGACGCGCGGACGCGTCTGTCCCGGCTGGAGGCGGGCGCGGCGGCAGAGACCAGCGCCGCGCAGGCCGAGGCCCGGCTGGGCCTGACGCAGGCCGACCGCGTCGCCATCCAGCGACGGCTTGCGGCGCTTGGCCATTACAATTCGGGCATCGACGGGGTTTTCGGCGCCGGAACCCGGCGTGCGATCACGGCATGGCAGACATCGACGGGGCAGCCGGGCAATGGCTATCTGACTGCCGAACAATCGCGCCTGCTGCGCGGCGCGAACGTGACCACGCCGGTGACACCCACGCCGCCAGTCCCGGCCCCCGCCCCAGTCCCGGTCCCTGCGCCGAACGACCCCGACATCTCGTCCGCGCAGGCCGAGCTGAACCTCGGCCTGACGCGCACGCAGCGGGTACAGATCCAGCGCGATCTCATGGCCCTGGGTTATGACACGAAGGGGGCCGACGGCCTGTTCGGTGCCGGAACCCGCGAGGCCATCCGCGCGTGGCAGCGCAACACCGGCCAGCGGGCCTCGGGCTATGTGACCTCGGCCCAGATCAGCGCCCTGAACGCCGATGCAGCCGCACGCGGCTCGGAGACGACCGGCAGCCGGGCGGCCGCGATTGACGAGGACTTGCTGGGCCTGACCCGCGACGAGCGCGTCAAGATCCAGCAGCGGCTGATCAGTCTGAATTACCTGACCGGACAGGCGGACGGTGTGTTCGGATCATCGACGCGGCGTGCCATCGGACGTTGGCAGGGAGACAATGGCCTGCCGGAAAGCGGCTATCTTACAGCCGAACAGGTCAGGACGCTGCAGGAGCAGGCGCGCATCTAGCGACCGGATGCCCCGATCTTGGGGACCCCCTGAACGGGTAGTTTTCCAGATCACGCCGGGGAAGAACTGGCGCAAGGATTTTCCGGCGCGGCCCGGATCCACTTTCCGAAGTGGTCCGGGCCGTTGCGCGGCATGTCCGCCTGTCATCGCTTCGGGACATGTATCGAATCTGCCTGATTTGCCTTGGTCGTCGAGCGGGCCTGACGTGAGAAGCGTTGCGGTATCGGCTGCTGGGCTGGGGCACAGCCTGCGGGCTTGCTGAACGGCACGAGATCGCACTATATGCGAGCTGCGCCATGGCGCAGTCGAGCGGTGACCGGGCCCCTCTGGCGGAAGTGGCGGCGCTTTCGCGATGTCGGCACCTGTTCTTTATCCAGCCGTCTGGACTCTTTCATAATGACACAAGGAACCTCGTCCCGGGCCGGAGGCAGGCATTCGGATATGCATGGCCGCTCGGTCCTGTCATATCTGAAATGGGCGCTTGTCGTGACCGGCTTTGGCCTTGCGCTTGGTGCGCTTCTGGGTTGGCAGACCACCGGCACCTTCGGCGGAATGCTGTCGATCCTTTTTATATGTGCTGTTCTGGCGGTGCTCGAAATCTCGCTCTCGTTCGACAATGCCATCGTCAATGCCAACAAGCTGAAAGACATGCGGCCCGAATGGCAGCGACGTTTTCTGACCTGGGGTATCCTGATCGCGGTGTTCGGTATGCGCATCGTGTTTCCGTTGCTGATCGTGGTGATCGCCGCCGGGATAGGCCCATGGCAGGCGCTGCTGCTGGCGGCCAGCCAGCCCGAGGAATACGCGCGGATCATGCATGATGCCCATCTGCCCATTGCGGCCTTTGGCGGGACCTTCCTGATGATGGTGGGGCTGAGCTTTTTCTTCGACCACGAAAAGGATGTTCACTGGGTTGGCTGGATCGAACGGCACATGGCGAAATATGCGTCCATCCGCGGTGTCGAGGTGGCTGTCGTGCTGCTGTTCGTCCTTGGCTTTTCGCACCTGCTGGAGGGGGCCGAGCGAACGGTCTTCTTTGGTGCGGCCATCTGGGGATTGATGACCTTTCTTCTGGTCGAGGTCCTTGGCGGGCTGCTGGACAGTTCGCAAGAGATGTTGCACGGCGCCGCGCGGGGCGGTCTGGGCGCCTTTCTTTATCTTGAGGTGCTGGACGCCTCGTTCAGCTTCGATGGCGTGATCGGGGCTTTTGCGCTCAGCCAGAACCTGTTCGTCATCGCCATCGGTCTGGGCATTGGTGCCATGTATGTGCGCTCGATGACGATCATGCTGGTCGAGAACAGCACGCTGTCCGAGTACCGCTATCTTGAGCACGGGGCCTTTTACGCGATCATCGCCTTGTCGGTGGTCATGTTCACCCAATCCCTCGTGCATATTCCCGAGGTGATCACGGGGCTCGGCGGCGCGGTCCTGATCGGGATTTCGCTCTGGTCGTCAATCAGGTGGAACCGAAAGGCAGTCGTTCAACCCGCCTAGAGCCGGATTGGTCGGTGGGGGCAGCGCAGCGGCGTTGCTTCTGCCGGTCGGTCTGACCCGCGATGTCAAACCTTATGGCGGCGGGCTGGCAGCGATTACAGACAAGGCTTTCGGCCCGGACGCAGTTGAGCGGCCATGGAAGAATGGCCCCGCGTCATCATCCGGTTCGGTCTGGCATCAGGTGACACAGGACAGGGACCGCCCTCTGTGCCCCTGCATTCGCGGCGCTCCGCGACGGGCGGGTGCCTGTGGCCCGAGGCGGACCTGCCCGGCGCCTTTTGCGCCGGGCAGGAAAACGTCAGGGCCGGACGGCGGTCACTTCCAGTTCCACAAGCCAGGCGGGGTTCACCAGCGCTTCGACGACCATCGCCGAGCGGACCGGCAGGTTCGGCTGCTCGTCAGTGCCGAAGAACTGGCGATACCCTGCCATGAAGCCGTCGAAATCGACCGCTTCACCTTCCGGTGCCACAAGGAAGGCCTGCATCTTGATGATGTCGCCCACGTCCATGCCCAACGATTCCAGCTGGCTCTGGATGCGGGTCATGACGCTGACCGTCTGCTCTTCGGTATTGCCGAAGGCTTCGAGGCTGCCGGGCTCGGCATCCTCGTTGATCACGGCGGGCACCGTCCCGCTCAGGTAAACGGTCGTCATGCCCGCCGGAACCTCGACCGCCTGCAGGATCGGAAAATCGGAATTGGGGATCGGGTGGCGGGTCAGTTCCTGCGCGGCGGCGGGCAGGGCCAGGGCGGCCAGTGCCAGTGCAGTCGGGGCCAGTGCAGCTAATGTCGTTTTCATGGTCATTCCTTTCGTCATCTCTCAGCGTGCGTCGGCGACGCGGTCGGGGGTGGCAGGATCCTCGGCATAGTCGTTGCCGAACGAGGTGCGGATATAGTTGACCACATCCGCCACCTGCGTGTCGTCCAGAACGCCACCCAGTGGGGGCATGGCCTTGTGACCCTGCAAAATCACATAGATCGCATAGTCCGGCGTCAGCAGGGTTTCGCTCCCGGCCAGCGCAGGATAGGCCCCGGCGCCGGTCGCGCCCTCGCCATCGGGCATGTGGCAAGCGGCACAGATCGCGTCATAGACCTGCTGACCGCCGCTCTGGGTCAGGCGCGAGGGGTTCTCGAACCAGCCCGCGCGATCGGTCATCGACACCTGCCCCGCCTCCTGGGCGATGGCGGGCAGCGTCAGGGCGGCGAAGGCGGCCGTCAGGAGTGTCAAACGGTTCATCATGGCCTCCTCAGGCTTCGGTGACGGTGGCATGCAGGCGTTCGACGGCGTCCAGCGCCGACAGGATCGCGCCCTCCATCCAGGCCGGCAGGTAAGAGATGTGCTCGCCCGCCATCAGCGTGCGGCCATCCATCACGGTCGCGTCCATGTAATCGGCCTCGCGGTCCTTCCAGATGCCATAGCAGCCCAGCACCCATGGCACGCGATGCCAGGCGACCGTGACGCCGGACAGGAATTCGTCGCGGTACTGCGGATGGATCTGGCTACCATAGTCCAGCACCGCCTCGATCCTGTCAGCCGGCGGCAGCGCGTTGAACTGATAGGACGTGGCGCCCCAGCTGTAGGCCGCCAGCAGCACGCCCGGCCCGTCGCTGAAATAGTCCGACGACGGATAGGAGATCAGCGAGATCGGCAGGTTCGTATAGCTGATCCCGCCATAGATATGCTCGTCCTGCTCCCAGAAGCGGCGCTTGAACTCCAGCCCGCATTTGAAGGACGAGGCATAGTACATGCTGTCGATGATGCCCGACATGCGCCCCGAGAAATCATGGTCGATCTGGCCCAGGATCGAGAACGGGATGGTGCAGATGCAGTAATCCGCCGTCTCGGTCTGTTCCTCGCCACCGCCCGAGGGGATCCATGTCGCGGTGACGGTGTCGCCCTCGTGGCGGATGCGGGTGACCTTGGCGCCGAAGGTGATCAGATCGCCGGTCTCGCGCTGGAAGGCCTGCGCGATCTGGTCCATGCCGCCGACCGGCTGGAAGATCGTCGATTGCATGTGCAGGTTGTCGCCCGCCGTCAGGTTGCGCCACAGGTTCGACTGCAGGATCACCGACAGCGGATGCACCTCGGAGGGTTCCGGCTTGCCGGTGGTGCCGCCGCCCTCGGGCACGGCCCATCCGCGGAAGGCCGAGGACGCCTCGCCCGTGGTGTATTCCATGTCGTCATTCAGCGCGCCGTACCGCTTCAGCGCGTCCATCAGCAGTTTCGCGTCGCCCTCGGTCACGTCGGCGTCCAGCGCCTGCTGATCGACGACCTTGGCCAGCAGTTCGGCAACATGGCCCCGGAAGTCGGTCGAGATTTCCTTGAACCGCTGCGGCTGACCGTCAAAGGCGTCGGAATTGTGCAGATAGGCGTTGTAATTGACCTGGATGAACGGCTCCAGCTTGACGCCGAACCGCTTGCAATAATCCAGAACCGCATAGTGATCCGACGGAATGCGCCACGGACCGGGGTTGAGGTAGTTGCCTTCGGCAAAGGTCACGTCCTGCGTCTCGCCGCCCAGTTCGGTATAGCTGTCGCCTCCCCGCAGGGTCCAGCAGCGGCCACCGGCTTTTTCCCGGAACTCCAGCACCTTGACCTGATAGCCGGCGGCGCGCAGCTCATAGGCTGCGGTCATGCCCGCAAGCCCCGCCCCCAGGATCAGGACCCGTGTGCCCTGCACATCGCCTTGCAGATCCAGCCGCCCCGCAAACCCTGACGTCTGTGCAAGCCCCATCGTGCTCATGGCGCTGTACATGGCACCGGCACCGGCCACGGCCCCGATCATCGACAACAGCGAGCGGCGCGAGATCCCCTGAGAATTGAATGTCATGTCTGTCCCTTCGGTCTTGTCAGCCGAGATCGCGTGAACTCAGGCTGTGTCGGCCAAGGAATTGAGGGATCAAGCGGGAAGGTAAATCGCCAGCGGGATGCAGATTGTGCAAAAAAATGTACTGCGGGGTTTATGTGCATCTGCCCGGGCGCCAAGCGGACCGGACAGGCAGTTTCTGGTCGAGGACCCGCAGACTGCGCGACCCTGATGGATCATTCGGGAAAGTCCTGCGCCGTCAGTTCGACCGGGTGGCCATGCGGCGTGCGCGCCGCGGCATGTTCCCAGGCGTGACGCGCGCGGTGCAGCTGGGTGGCATCCGTCAATCCCTTGCGCGCCAGCAGGGTTTCCAGCGCGGTCAGCCATTGGGTGAAATACACATCCGCCAGATCGGTTTCGCCGGGGCGGCTGTGGATCTGGGCCGAGAATGTCTCGGTCCATTCGGGCCATGCAAAGGCCCCCTGCTCGTGCAGGCGCACGGTCATGGCAAAGGCCTTGGCCTGCCAGGGTTCGGCAAAATGCGGCTGCGGCAGGGTGTCAAAGATGTCACGCGCGAGGGTCATTCGGCGGCCTCCGGTTCAAGATAGGGGTCCCAGCAGTCAACGATGACGGCGCTGCCGGGCTCGGCGTCGCGCCCCCACAGATCGCGCCCGTCAAACCGCACGGCATACAGCCATTGCGGGTCGTCGCCCTTGCCGATGGCACTGCTGTCGGGAAAGACATGCGCGCCATAGGCCGCGACCACCACGCCGGGCTTGTCGCGCGCATAGCGGGGCAGCCGTGTATGGGTTGGCGGGTTCATCCGCACCGTGCGGACCCGGTCACCGGGCGAAAAGCGCGCAGGCCGGTCACAGGGCCGCATCGACGAGGCGCCCGTTGCATAGGCGCGATCCACCCCGGCACGCGTCAGCCGGTCTTTGACCGGGCGGGCCGGATCGACCATCTGCCCGGCCACAAGATCCGCCGGTGTGACAAGGCCGTGGTCCTGATACATCCGCTCGGCCCGCACCAGCCAGCGGTCGAAATAATCCAGTGTTTCGTACGTCGAGGGCGGCAGGCTTTCCATCGCCATGCGCGACGAGTCGATGTTCCACAGGCCCGCCGCGCCCATGGCCTGCACGATCGCAAACAGCCGCGCCTCACCGGGGCGGTGAAAGACGGGCTCATCCGCTGCCGGGCGCAGCGGGCCATAGCCGTGCATCCCGCCCAGATCATGCGGGCCGTTCATGTCAGCCCCCCGGAGGCGCGATCCGCAGACGACAGGTCTTCGGGCGACAGATCTTCGGGCGACAGGGCAAGCCCGGCGCCGATCATGCTGTCACGGGTCACCAGCCGCGCCAGTTCCGCCTCGGACCAGCCGTCGGTTCCGGCAGGCCGCATCGGCAGCACCATATAGCGCATCTCGGAGGTGGAATCCCAAACCTGAACCTGCGTGTCCTCGGGCAGGGTCACGCCGAAATCGGCCAGAACGGCGCGCGGCTCGCTGACCGAGCGGGCGCGGTATGCGCGCGATTTATACCATGCCGGCGGCAGGCCCAGCACCGGCCATGGATAGCACGAACACAGGGTGCAGACGATCATGTTGTGGGTCCGGGGGGTATTGGCGCAGACCATGATATGTTCACCCTGCCGCCCGGTATAGCCAAGGGACGCAATGGCCGCGGTGCTGTCGCGCATCAGCCATTCGTGAAAGTCGGGATCGGCCCAGGCTTTCGCCACCACCGCCGCGCCGTTGCGCGGCCCGATCTCGGTCTCGAACAACTCGACGATGCGGTCCAGCGCGGCGGTCTCGACATAGCCCTTTTCGGTCAGGATGGTTTCCAGCGCGCGGATGCGCAGCTCGAAATCGGACAGTTCGGAATGATCGTGGGGGTGGTCGTGCATGACGGGCTCCTTGACCGGTTCACTGTGAGATATGGGTGGCGATGCGGTCCGCAAGCGAGACCCAGGCCGCGTCCCGGCGCGAGGATTCGACGGCGGCCGCCACAAAGGCCACGCCGTCACGGCCCTCTGCGACCAGCGGCAGGTGAGGGGCGGCGCCGCCCCGGATCAGCGCGGCGGCATCGGCATAGACCGACGCGAAAGCCTCGATATAGCCCTCGGGATGGCCTGCGGGAACGCGTGTGGGCTGGGTTGCGCCCGGACCGCCACGGGTGATGAGGCGGGTCGCCTCGCCCGTCGGCGTATGGCGCAGCGTGTTGGCGTCGTCCTGGCACCAGTCCAGCCCGCCATCTTCCCCGAAGATGCGGATGCGGACCGAATTTGCAAAGCCCGGCGCCACCTGACTGCACCACAGCATCCCGCGCGCGCCCCCTTCAAAGCGCAGCAGGATATGGCCGTTGTCGTCCAGCACCCGGCCCGGCACGCAGGCGGCCAGATCGGCGGCAAGGCGTTCGACCCGCAACCCGCTGACGAATTGCGCCAGATGAAAGGCATGGGTGCCGATGTCGCCCACGGCGCCGCCCAGCCCGGCCCGCACCGGATCGGCCCGCCATTCGGCCTGTTTCGAGCCCTGCGTCTCGACCGGCGTGGTCAGCCAGTCCTGCGCATATTCGACCTGCACCAGCCGGATCCGGCCAAGCGCGCCATCCGCCACCATCTGCCGGGCCTGCCGCACCATCGGATAGCCCGAATAGGTATAGGTCACGACGAAATGCGCGCGTGCCGCCTGCGCCTCGGCGGTCAGGGCAAGGGCCTCGTCCAGCGTCGCGGTCAGCGGCTTGTCGCAGATGACATGGATGCCGCGCGCCAGAAAGGCGCGGGCGGCGGGGGCGTGCAGGTGGTTGGGCGTGACGATCGCCACGGCCTCGACCCCATCGGGGCGGGCGGCCTCGGCCCCGGCCATGGCGACGAAATCCGTATAGCAGCGGGCCGGGTCCAGCCCCAGTCCGGCACCGCTGGCCACCGCGCGGGCCGGGTCCGACGACAGGGCGCCCGCGACCAGAACATATTGCCCGTCAAGCCGCGCGGCCATGCGGTGGACCGCGCCGATAAAGGCGCCCTGTCCGCCACCGATCATTCCAAGGCGGATCGGCGTCATCACCCGGCCTCCAGCCCCAGCATCCGCCGGTTGGCGGAGCGGTCGGTGCCTGCCCCGGCAAAGTCGTCGAACGCGCGGTCGGTGACGCGGATGATGTGATCGCGCACGAACGAGGCGCCCTCGCGTGCGCCGTCCTCGGGGTGCTTCAGGCAGCATTCCCATTCCACCACGGCCCAGCCCGCAAAATCATACTGCGCCAGTTTGGCGAAAATCGCGCCGAAATCCACCTGCCCGTCACCGGGGCTGCGGAACCGGCCCGCCCGGTCGGCCCAGGGCTGATAGCCGCCATAGACGCCCTGACGCCCGGTCGGATTGAACTCGGCATCCTTGACGTGGAACATGCGGATGCGGTCGTGATAGATGTCGATATGCGCCAGATAGTCCAGTTGCTGAAGCACGTAATGCGACGGATCGAACAGCATGCAGGCCCGCGCATGGCCGCCGACACGGTCCAGAAACATCTCATAGCTGCTGCCGTCATGCAGATCCTCGCCCGGATGAATCTCGTAGCAGAGATCAATACCGCAATCTTCAGCATGGTTCAGGATCGGCAGCCAGCGGCGGGCAAGCGCGTCAAACGCCTCTTCGACCAGCCCGGCAGGGCGTTGCGGCCAAGGGTAAAGATAGGGCCAGGCCAGCGCGCCCGAAAATGTGGCCATCGCCGTCAGACCCAGCCTGCGCGAGGCCGACAGCGCCAGTCTGACCTGTTCTGCCGCCCATTCGGCCCGCGCGGCGGGTCTGCCGCGCAGGGCTTGCGGCGCGAAGCCGTCAAACAGCGTGTCATAGGCGGGATGCACCGCGACCAGTTGCCCTTGCAGGTGGGTCGACAGCTCGGTCAGGGTGACGCCCGCCTCGGCCAGCCTGCCCCTGACCTCATCGCAATAGCTGTCCGAGGTCGCGGCGCGCGCCAGATCCAGAAAGCGCAGGTCATGCGTGGGCAGTTGCACGCCCTGATAGCCGCAACCGGCGGCCCAGCCCGCGATGCCGGGCAGGGTGTCGAAGGGCGCCTGATCGCCCATGAACTGGGCCAGAAACAGGCCGGGGCCTTGCAGGGTTTTCATTCACGTTCCTTTCGCATCGCCCATTTGGGGCGGGTCTCTTTCGGGGCGGTCAGGCCAGCCCCGAGGCGTAGAATGCGCAGTAGAGGCCGACCATGATCGCCCCCAGCAGCAGCATGAAATGCAGATTGCGGCCAAAGACGACCTGCCGCAGCGACAGCCCGAAATTCGACGTGGCCAGCACCGTCAGCATCGACGAGGCCGACAGCATCGCGCCGCCCGCCCAGCCAAACAGCAGCAGGGTCACGATGGCCAGATCGCCGGGCTGATCGCCCAGACCGGAATGGATGGCCACGACCACGGCCCCCGTCACCGTCGCGTGAAAGCCCAGCAGCGAGCACAGCAGGACCAGCACGGTCAGCACCGCAAACACGGCGGGCGGCGACTGCCCGGCCAGCCCCAGATGGGCCAGCCCCCAGACAAAGGCCGGGTTCTGGCTGACCACGATGCCCATGCTCACCGAACTGGCCAGCAGCAGAATTTCGCCGCCAAGCGCGCCGCTTTCGATCCGGCCCACCCGTGCCAGCCCGCGCAGCCGTCCCGCCCGCAGACCTGCCGGGGCGGGCAGCGCCAGCAGCGCAATGACACACAGGACGGGCATGACAAGGCAGACCAGCGACAGGCTGTTCATCCCGGTCATGGCGTTCAGAGCCACCAGAATGGCGGCGGGCAGGATCACGGGCAGCAGAACCTTGCGCGCGATCGAGGTGATCTGCGCCAGATCGCCCCGCTCCATCCGCAGGCATGTCAGCGCAAGCCCCAGAAGGCTCAGCCCCATGCCGGTCAGCATCGGTTGCCACAGCGGCATCTGCGGGAAATGCGCCCCGGCAAACCCCATGCCAACCGTGAACGGGGTCCACAGGAACGACAGGCTGATGCCACGAACCGCCAGAAGCCCGCCCTCGCGGCGCAGAACCGGCTCGTGCACGCCGCGATACATCGGGATCGCGGCCGCCATGGCGCCGACCGCCATCAGCGCGCCCAGAATATGCGAGACCACGAGGATGGCCTGATTGCGGCTGGCCGCCGAGGCCACCGCGATCTGGTCGATCACGCGTGTCAGACCCGGCAGGATGTCGAACAGCCCGCGCACCAGCCCGATTGTCGGCAGGAAGGCCATGAAGATCAGCACAAAGCCCAGCCCGTCCAGCACCGATGACAGCGGCGCGCCGCTGGCCAGCGCCAGAACCATGACGACCGAGCAGACCACCGCGACGCGTCGCGCCAGACTGCGCGCCTGATACAGCGTCAGGGCGATATAGGGCAGCAGCAACAGGCTTGCGACGAGGCGCAGCCCGTCGACAGGCCAGAGAAAGTGCTGCAGGTTCTGCGCCCAGAGCAGCATGCCCAGCAGTTGCGCCGCCCGGTGCCGGGCGGGATGAGGCGCGTCGTCGGTTGGGGCCATGACCTTGCCGTCGTCCGTCGCTCAGGCCGCCGCGCGCGCCGAAGCGGTCCAGTGGGCCAGCCGCTCCAGATCGGGGCGATGCGCGGGCCAGCCGGTCGCCCTCTCATACCCGGCCGCGACCGAATAGAGCGACGCCTCATCGCCATGCCGTCCGATCAGCTGCATCGACAGGGGCAGCCGATCTTGCGCGGACAGCCCGGCCATGACCGCCAGTACGGGATGGCCCGTCATGTTGAAGGCGCGGCGGGCCTGCCGGGGAAAGGTGAAATCGACATCCTGCTGATCGTCCAGACGCGAGGCCGGGTCCATCGCATTGGCGCAGATGAGCACATCGAACGGCGCAAGAACCTGGTCCAGCAGGCGGCGGATCGCCATGCGCTGGCGCTGCGCCTGAAGATAGTCGGTGGCGCCAAGGAACATCCCGGCCATCAGCCGCTCGCGCGTGATCTGGCCGTAATCGCCGGGGCGCGTCTGAAGCCACTGCTGATGCACCGTCGCCGCCTCGGAATACATGATCGTGCCCAGAACCGCGTCCAGCACCCGCAGCGGCATGAAGCGCACCTCGGTCACCTCTGCCCCCTCGGCGCGCATCACTGCCACGGCGGCGTCCAATGCGTCGGTGAAATCCGGATGCGCGATGTGATCCTCGGTGTGGAAATGGCGGATATAGCCGATGCGGCGGCCCCGCAGGGGCTGGTTCAGCGCGGCGGTATAGCGGCCCGGTGCCGCGGTCAGACCCTCCAGCATCAGGGCATTGTCGCGCACGGTCCGCGTCATCGGCCCGATATGGTCCAGCGTGGGGGCCAGCGGAAAGACGCCCTCGACCGGCACAAGGCCAAAGGTCGGCTTCAGCCCCACAAGACCGCAGGTCGCGGCGGGGTTGCGGATCGACCCGCCGGTGTCCGAGCCAAGCGCGGCAGGCATCATCCGCCCGGCCACCGCCGCCCCGGACCCCGAGGATGAGCCTCCGGTAAACCGCTCGCGGTCCCAGGGATTGCGGGCGGGCGGATAGGGCAGATCGAAGCTGGGTCCGCCAAGCGCGAATTCAAGTGTCGCCAGCTTGCCCATCGGCAGCGCGCCCGCCGCGCGCAGGTTCGCCACACAGGCGGCATCCGCCCCGGCGGGACGATCGGGGGCGATGCGCGAATGGCAGGTGGTCACGCTGCCCGCCACATCAATGATGTCCTTGGCACCAAAGGGGATGCCATGCAGCGCCGAGCGCGGGCCGCGGGCCGCGATCTCGGCCGTGGCCCGCCGGGCGCCGTCGCGCAGCGCGTCCCGGTCCAGCGAAACAAAGGCATCCAGTGCCGGGCCAACCCGCGCGACATGGTCGAGAAGGCCATCGACATAGTCCAGCGGCGACAGCGCCTTGCGTGCGATCAGGTCCGAGGCCTCGGCGATGGTCAGGTCGGTCAGGGACATTGTGCTATTCCTTTTCTGCGCAGGCGCCCGCATGGGCAAAGACCTCGTCGGCGCCAAAGGGCCACGCGATCACCATCGGGTCAGAGGGGGCGGTCAGGGTGGCGCGATAGCCGCGCGCGGTCGCAAGGCCAAAGGCGACATCGGCGGGAAAGGCCGCAGCGGTGGCGACAAGACCGGCACGCGCAATCAGAAGACGGTCTTCGGGGGAAAATTCGGTCATGGTGCTGATCCTTGCATCGGGGTTGCCCCGCCCGTCCGGCGGGGCCATGCCTGCATCATTCGGCGGCGACCGCCGCGTGGCCCAGCAGCGCCTCTGCCGCCTCCGGGGGCAGGGCGGCGGGGCGGTCGCAGGTGGTGGTCATCTGGATGAACCGCCCTTCTTCGCCCGAGGTCAGGGTCGCATTCAGCACCTCGACCACGTGCAGCGCGAATTCCAGCGAACAGCGATGGGGGCGGTTGCCCACGATCGCCGCCGCCATGTCGGCCAGACCGGCGGTTCTGTAGTCGGCCACCTCGCGTCCGTTGCGCAAGGTCCGGTTGGTGCCGGCAAACGGGTGGTTCCCGACGGGCAGGGCCGTGATCACGCCGTCCCGGCCCGCGATTTCGGGCTGGTCGCCGAAGAAGTTGGGATCGGGCACAAACAGCGCGCCTTCGGTACCGTAAAGCTGCATGTTGGTCTGCTTGCTGGCAAAGACATCCCAGCTGGTCATCAGGGTGATGGTCGCGCCCGAACGGAACTCCAGCAGCGCCTGAATATTGGTCGGTGTCCTGACCGGGATCTCTTGTCCCCGGCGCGGCTCGGAGGCGATGACGCGCGTGTCGCGGCCCTTGTTGGCCAGCGCGGCCACGCGGCGGACCGGTCCCAGCAGCTGCACGAGGTTGGCCACGTAATAGGGGCCCATATCCAGCATCGGCCCGCCGCCGGGCAGAAAGAAGAAATCGGGGTTCGGATGCCAGCCTTCCATGCCGGGGCTGAGAAAACAGGCGGTGCCCGCCGTGATCTGCCCCACGCGCCCCGCATCCAGCGCCGCGCGGACCGCCTGATGAGAGCCTCCCATCCATGTGTCGGGGGCCGATCCCACGCGCAGGCCGGTGGCCGCCGACAGGGCCAGCAGCTCGTTGCCCTCATCCAGTGTCAGGACCGCGGGCTTTTCCGAATAGGCGTGCTTGCCCGCCTGCAGAATGCGTTTCGTCACCGCGAAATGCGCCGAGGGGATGGTGAGGTTCAGCACCAGTGAGATGTCGTCTGCCGCCAGCAGCTCGTCCACCGTCAGGGCGCGGATGCCGGGATATTCGGCGGCACGGGTGCGCGCCGCCTCCATATTGATGTCTGCCACCGCCCGGATGTCCAGCGCCGCAAAGCGGGGGGCCTGGGTGAGGTAGCTGGTCGAGATATTGCCGCATCCGATGATGCCGACGCCGATCCTGGTCATATTCGTCTTCCTTTGGTCAGAATGCGCGGGCGTTGGCGATCGCCCTGGCGGCAAAGCGGCTGTGGTCAGAGGGCTGGTCATGCTCGGCCACAAACACCGTCGCTGCCGTGTCAGCGCGGATCGCCGCGATGATCTGGTCCCAGCCCATTGTGCCGGTGCCGAAATCGGCCCAGCCCCCCTCGTCGGTCTTCTCACCCTCGGGGGCGAGGTCTTTCAGATGCACGGCGACGATGCGGCGGCCCAGCTTGCGGATCTGGGCCACCGGGTCCAGACCGGCCCGCACGACCCATGCCACATCCAGCTCGACCTTCAGCGAAGGGGCCGCCGCAAGCAGGATGTCCATCGGCAATTCGCCTGTCGGCAGGGGCGCGTATTCAAAGGCATGGTTGTGCCAGCCGACCAGCAGCCCCGCCTCGATCAGCGGTCCTGCCGCGGCTTCCAGCCGCTGGCCAAGGGTGGTCCAGCCCGCCGCATCAAGGGGCCGGGCATCCGGGCCGATGAATGGCACGAACACCATCGACGTGCCCAATGTCCGGCAGATGCCGATGACGCGGGCCGGGTCATCCTCGACCATATCGAGGGCGAAATGGCCCGAGGGCATGGTCAGGCCCGCATCGTCCAGCGCGGCCTTCAGCGCAGGCAGATCGGCATAAAGCCCGCCATATCCCTCGGCCTGCGTATAGCCCAGATCCGCGATCATGCGGGTCGTGTCCGCCAGCGGCCAGTTGCGCGAGCTGAAAAGCTGATAGGAGAATTCAGTCATAGGTCCATCCTTCTTCCGCAGCGCGGAAGTCAATTTGCCAGTCTGTGCCGGTGTCCGTTGGTGTCGGGGCGTCAGAGGCGGGCTTCGGTTGTCTTGTCGAAAAGCGAGGCGGTGGCGGGGTTGATCCCCAGCGCAAGCCGGTCGCCGGGCGCAATCCGGGCGCGACCATCCAGCCGGATGCGGACCGGGGTTCCCGACAGGCTGGTCCAGACGACGGTGTCGGCGCCCATCTTCTCGACCAGATCGGCGGTGACCTCGACGGTGAAGGGGGCCGGATCATTGCCGGTCACCACATGTTCGGGGCGAAAGCCGAACCAGACCTCGCCATCGGCCAGATCGCCGCCGACGGTCTGGTATCCGGTCAGGGGAATGCGGTTTTCGCCGTGAACGAAGATGCCGCTTTCGATCCGGCCCGCCAGAAAGTTCATCGAGGGCGAGCCCACGAAATCCGCCACGTATTTGTTGACCGGGCGGCTGTAGATCTCATCGGGGGTATCAAGCTGCAGGATCACGCCGTCCTTCATGATCGCGATGCGGTCGGCCAGCGTCATCGCCTCGATCTGGTCATGGGTCACGTAGATCATCGTGTTTTTCAGCCGCTGATGCAGCTGCTTCAGCTCGACCCGCAGATCGACCCGCAGTTTGGCGTCCAGATTGGACAGCGGCTCGTCGAACAGGAACACATCCACATCGCGCACCAGCGCCCTGCCAATGGCCACGCGCTGGCGCTGGCCGCCCGACAGCGCTGCGGGCTTGCGCTCCAGCAGGGGGCCGATCTGGAGGATGTCGGCGGCCTTGGCCACGCGACGCTCGATCTCGGGTTTGGGAACCTTGGCGTTCTTCAGGCCGAACGACAGGTTTCCGCGCACCGACATCTGCGGATAAAGGGCGTAGGACTGAAACACCATGCCGATGCCGCGCTGCGAGGGTTCGGCCCATGTCACGTTGCGCCCGCCGATAAAGATCTGCCCGCCGGTGATGTCGAGCAGGCCGGCGATGCAGTTCAGCAGCGTGGATTTGCCGCAACCCGAGGCCCCCAGCAGCACGATGAATTCGCCCTGCCGGATGTCGAGGTTCAGCTGCCTGAGGATATTGTGAGTGCCATAGGTCAGCTCCAGATCGCGGATGGCGACCGAGGCTTCGGGCAGAGTGGTCTGCATGTTCATGGAATGCCTTTCTTAGCCCTTGACCGCGCCCGCAGCGATGCCGCGCACGAAGAGCCTGCCAGAGAAGAAGTAGATCGCCAGAGGAACAAGGCCGCTGAGCACCGTCGCCGCCATGTTGACGTTGTATTCCTTGACGCCCTGAAACGAGTTGACGATGTTGTTCAGCTGGACCGTCATCGGGTAGGTGTCGGGTCGCGCAAAGACCATGCCAAAGAGGAAGTCGTTCCAGACACCTGTGGTCTGGATGATCAGCGACACGACAAAGATGGGCAGCGACATCGGCAGCATGATGCGCAGAAAGATGGCCCAGAACCCCGCGCCATCCACCCGCGCCGCGTTGAACAGATCCGCCGGGATGCTGGCAAAGTAGTTGCGGAACAGCAGTGTGTTGATCGGCATGCCAAAGATGGTGTGCACCAGCACCAGCCCCCCGATCGAACCGTAAAGCCCCAGTTCGCGCAGCAGGACCACCAGCGGGTAGAGCATGACCTGATAGGGGATGAAGGCACCCAGAAGCAGGATGTTGAAGAAGATCTCGGACCCGCGAAACCGCCACATCGACAGCAGGTAACCCGTGACCGACGCCACGGCCACCGAGGCCAGAACCGATGGCACAAGGATCCTGACCGAATTGCCAAAGCCCGCCGAAAGCCCGTCGCACCGGATTCCGGTGCAGGCCTCGGCCCATGCCTTGACCCAGGGCTCGAACGTGATCTCGACCGGCGGGGAAAACAGGTTGCCGAGACGGATCTCGGACATGTCCTTGAGCGAGGTCATCAGCATCACGTAAAGCGGCAGAAGATAGCTGAAGGCGACCAGAACAAGCATGCCGTACAGCACGACCCTGCGCATGCTGAACCATGCCTGCGGACGGGGCCCTGCGGCCGCCGCGGGAAAGCTGCCGCGGTGGCGCGGCTGCGCGTCATGCGGCGAAATGCTGAGATCAGCCACGTTTGTTCCCTCCGTATTGCAGGTAGAAATAGGGGACGATGATGATGGCGACCGAGACCAGCATCCTGGTCGAGGCGGCAAATCCCTGGCCCAGGTTCTGGTTCAGAAACATCGCGTCATAGACATATTTTGCCGGCATCTCTGACGCGGTGCCCGGTCCGCCGGAGGTCATTGCCACCACGAGGTCATAGATCTTGACGACACTGGCCGAGACCAGCACCAGCGCCGTGGCAAAGACACCGCGCATCATCGGAATGATAATGAAAACATAGGTTTTCCAGCGCGGGATCCCGTCGATCGAGGCGGCTTTCCAGATGCTTTCGTCGATCCCGCGCAGCCCCGCCAGCATGATGCACATGATCAGCCCGGTGCCCTGCCACAGCCCCGCAAACAGCATGCCGTACAGCACCTGATCTGCATCATTCAGCGGATCGAACGAAAACCCGGTCCAGCTAAGCCCGCGCACCGAGTTCTGCAGCCCCATCTCGGGGTTCAGGATCCACTGCCAGACAAGCCCTGTGACGATAAACGACAGAGCAAACGGATAGAGCAGGATGGTGCGGAACGTATCCTCGAACCGGATTTTCTGGTCCAGCAGCACCGCCAGAAGAAACCCCAGCGCAATGGTCAGCACCAGCGCCATGGAGCCGTAGATCATGATGTTCTTGACCGAGGCGATCCAGCGGTCGCTGGACCACAACCGTTCATATTGGGCCAGCCCCACGAAATCGGTGTTCGGCAGCAGGCGCGAGCCGGTGAATGAATGCACAACCGTCCAGATCGAGAACCCTGCAAAGACGACCGTGGCCACAAAGATCATCGGCAGGGCCGCGATCTTGGCGCTCAGGTGGTGCAGCAGCCATGACCTGCGCCGTTCGGGTGAATACATGCGCTGTTTTCCTTTCAGGATGAACAAAGGGGTGGCGCGCGCGATGGCATCGGGCAGCGCGGCCCGCCTCAGTCGGCAGCCCGCATGATGTCGACATAGCTTGTCTGCAGATCCGTGGCCGTCATGTCCGACGCGAAGAACTTTGACCCCAGATCGTAAAGCTGGGCGGTCGTGTCGGGCGAGGTGATCCGGGGCTTGTCATACATGATCTTGCCCTCGGCCAGAATTTGCGCCCCCTTCGCCATGCAGTCATTCGAGTCGGGGATCTCGATGTCCTTCAGCAACGGGATCGCGCCTTTTGCCTGCGCGAATTCCAGCTGGGTGGCGGGCAGCAGCAGGGTGCGGGCCAGCGCCTGCTGCGCTTCGGCCCTGGCGTCGCTGCCTTGGGCGGGGAAATAGATCGCGTCGGTGATGACCGAGACTACTTCAGCCAGCCCCGCACCGGGCAGGCAGGTATAGTCCTGGCCCGCAACCAGCCCGGCGATGTTGAACTCGCCGATGGCCCAGTCGCCCATCAGCTGGCCCCCGGCCTCGCCGGTGATCAGCCTGGCGGTGGCCTCGTTCCAGTTCTGCATCGAACTGCCACGAGAGATGTCGCGCGCCGTGACCGCCCGTTCAAAGGCCGGCAGCATGTCGGGACCTGCCAGCAGGTCATAGGCCTTGTCGCCAAAGATCCTGCGATGCATCTCGGCGCCGATCGTGCCGGTCAGCAGCAGGTCGATCACGGCCCATTGTTGCCAGCCCTGATTGCCCACCGCCAGCGGCAGCTTGCCCGCCGCGATCAGTTGCGGGGCGGCGGCGGCCAGTTCGTCAAAGTTTGCGGGCACGGGCAGGCCAATATCGGCAAACGCCTTGTTCGACAGGAACAGCCACTGGAACGAGCTGACGCTCAGTGGGACGCAATAGATCTTGCCATCATGGGTGCAGATGTCGAACGCGTCGGGTGGGTTCACGCTGTCGGTCCAGCCTTCGGCCTCGGCAAGCGCGGTCACATCGGTCATCAGACCCGCCTCGATCAGTTCGTCCGTGGCCCGCCCGGCGGCAAAGACCATGGCGCCCATCGGGTCGCCGCCGATGATCCGTGATACGATCTGTGCCTTGGCCGGGCCCGCGCCGCCACCGATCGCCCCGTCGATCCAGGTATGGCCGGTCAGGTCTTCGAAATTCCTCGCCAGCACGCCGGCAGCGGCGGCCTCGGACCCGCTGGTCCACCAGTGAGAGACCTCGAAATCTTCGGCCCATGCGGGCGCGGCGCCCAGCATCAGGCAGGCGGTCAGGCTGATATGCCGGGGTGTCAGGATGTTCATCTCAGACCTCTCTGTTGTGATTTAAATCGTTTTAAATTGGCTTTTCGTTCTATTACGCAAGCTCTGGTTTCCATGTGCAGGGCTTTTGACGGAAAGCGGCTGATTTTTTTCAGCGAGGGGCGGAACTGGTCGGGAATTATGCAGATCAGGCAGCCTGACACACTGAACTGCTGCTGAATCGGTCGTTTTGAAACTATATCGGGCCGGTTTCGGGCCATGAATCGGGATGATGGTGATTCGACGCTGCGGCATTGCCGATGGCCACATCCGGGGATGCCGGGCGGTGTCCGCGCCTTGACGCCCGCAGCGGGTCGCGGAAAAGGGCTGTCCTCAGACACGTTTAAATCGTGTTAAGTTGACATTATCCTCTGTTCTGGCCATCCTGATCAAGGCATTGGCAGGTTGCTGTCGCTGCCCGGACAGGATCAGGACCGAATGAGCGCGCCACCCAAGACCTATGAACTGCAGCCGGGCGAAAGACCGACGCTCAAGGCCATCTCTCGCCTGACGGGCTTTGCCGTGCCGACCGTCAGCCGCGCGCTCAGCGGAGCCACCGAGATTGCGGCCCGGACCCGGCAGGTCGTGAACGAATGCGCGCGGGCCATCGGCTATGAGCCAAGCCGGACCGGCCTCCAGCTTCGCACCGGGCGGACCTACAACATCACCCTCGTGCTTGAGGCGCAGTCCGACGCGATCACGAATACCTCGATCCTGATCAGCGGCATGTCGCAGGCACTGAGCGGCACCAGCTATCAGCTGTCCGTCGTGCCAAGCGCCTCGGATTTCGCAGATGCGACACAGGTTCGCCGGATCGTCGAGAACCGGCTGGCGGACGGGCTGATCATGTCCTTTATCCGCAGGCAGGATGAGCGGGTCGATTACCTGATCGAACGCGGGTTTCCCTTCGTGACCCATGGACGCACCGAGGACAGTTCGCGCCATTCCTATTACGATCTGGATGACGCGGTGTTCTGCCGCCTTGCGCTGGAGGCGCTGGCACGGCGCGGGCGCCGCCACGCGCTGCTGATCGCCCCGGCCGAGGATTTCAACTTTGGCCATGTCATCCGCTCTACCCTGCTGAATGAGGCTGCGGCCTACGGGCTGACGGTCACAGTGGCGCCGATGTGTCATGCCCAGCACGGTATCGACGAGATTCAGGCGGGGGTGCTGGCCTCGATGGCGGTGCTTCCTGATGTGGACTGCATCATCAGCACATCGCAATCGTCGATGATCGCGGCCTGTCTGGCGGTGGAGGCGCGCGGGCATGTGATCGGGATGGATTTCGACATCTTCGGCAAGGAAAACCTGCCGTTTCTGAAAAAGCTCAAGCCCGGCGTGCTGATGGCCAGCCAGAGCCTTGCGGCCACCGGGGCGTTTCTGTGCAACGCCGTGCTGCAACAGATCGAGACGCCGCCGGAAAAGCGCAAGCTTGTCCAGTTTCTTGAGGTGCCGACCTTCGACGACCCCCGGTTCGGGCCGCTTCTGGGTGTGCCCCCGGCATAGGCCCGATCGCCACGGCCCGATCGCGGTTGGCGGGCCCCGTCCTCGGTCACTTCGCCGGTCCGGGGCCATGCCGAACGGGAATGCCACCCCTGACCCAATCGGTATTGGACCTGCGCGCGCAGCTTTCGCAAAACTGCCAGCTACGGGGCCGGAGGAGGCCAGAGGAGGAAAACCACATGCAGATTTCTGCGGGTGCCGTCATGGGCGCCGTCATGGGCGCCGTGATGATGCTGGCCACCAGCGGGGCGGCGCTGGCCGAATATCCGACGCAGCCGGTGCGCATGGTCGTGCCCTTCGCGCCGGGCGGACCGGCGGATGCGATCGGGCGGGTCATCGCCAACCGCCTGTCCGAGGAGCTGGGCCAGCCCGTCGTGATCGAGAACCGGGGCGGCGCGGGCGGCATGATCGGCACCGATTACGTCGCCAAGGGCCGCCCGGACGGGCATCTGATCGCCATGACCTCGGCCGGCGCGCTGACCATCAGCGCCGCGATGCAGCCCGATGTGCCCTTTGACAACGCCACCGATTTCACCCCGGTCATGCTGCTGGCCACCGTGCCGGAACTGCTGGTCGCGCGTCCCGATCTGGGGGTCGGCGATGTCGCAGGGCTGGTCGCGCAGGCCAGGGACGCGCCGGGGCAGCTGAATTTTGCCTCGTCGGGGATCGGCTCGATGCCGCATCTGGCGGGCGAGCTGCTGAATATCGCGGCGCGGATCGACATGGTCCATGTGCCCTATGCGGGCGCCGGGCCTGCGGTGACCGATCTGCTGGGCGGGCAGGTCGATGTGATGTTTGCCGACAGCCCGGTGCTGTTGCCGCATGTCGCCTCGGGCGGGCTGGTCGCGCTGGCCGTGGGCAGCCCGGACCGCATGGCGCTGCTGCCCGAGGTGCCCACGATGATCGAGGCGGGCCTGCCCGAGGTGGTGGCCGAGAACTGGTATGGTATCGTGGCGCCCGCGGGCCTGCCGCAGCCGGTGACCGACCGGCTGGCGCAGGCGCTGACCGTCACCGTCGCCGATCCCGCCGTGCAGGAGGCGATGCGCCTGCAGGGTGTCGATCTGGTGGGCGAGGGGCCTGACATGTTCGGGGCGTTCATCGCCTCGGAAACGGCGAAATGGGCGGATGTCGTGGCGCGCTCGGGTGCCGCCGCCGACCGGCCCTGATGAATTCTGAGGAGGAGCCTACATGAACCGATTTACCTTGATACTGGGCGCGGCGCTGCTGTCGCTTGGTGCGGGCGCGCAGGCGCAGGACTATCCCAGCCAGCCGGTGCGCATGATCGTGCCATTTGCGCCGGGCGGGCCGAACGACACGGTCGCGCGGCTGATCGCGCCGACGCTGGCCCAGCAGCTGGGCCAGCCGGTGGTGGTGGAAAACCGCGCCGGTGCGGGCGGCGTGCTGGGCACCGATGCGGTGGCCAAGGCGCGCCCCGACGGCCATGTGATCGGCATCAGCAGCGCCGGCGCGCTGGCCATCAGCGAAAGCGTGCTGCCGCAGATGCCCTATGCCACCGCGACCGACCTGACGCCGGTGATGCTGGTGGGCCGGGTGCCCGAACTGCTGGTCGTGACCCCCGATCTGCCGGTGCAGGATCTGCCGGGGCTGGTCGCATGGGCCGGGGACAATCCCGGCGCGCTGGCCTATGCCTCGTCGGGGCCGGGTGCGATCCAGCATCTGGCGGGCGAGATGCTGAACCTTGCCGCCGGGACCGATGCGCTGCATGTGCCCTATGGCGGCGCGGCGCCCGCGATCACCGACGTGATCGGCGGTCAGGTCCAGATGATGTTCGCCGACCTGCCGGTGCTGCTGCCGCATGTCAAGGCGGGCAATCTGCGCGCGCTGGCGGTGGCGGCGACCGAACGCTCGGACGCGCTGCCCGATGTGCCGACCACCGCCGAGGCGGGCTATCCCGATGTCATCGCCGAAAACTGGTATGGCATCATCGCGCCTGCGGGCCTGCCCGAGAATGTCGCGCAGACCCTGCAGGATGCGGTCGCCGCCGCGCTGGCCGATGAGGGGCTTCGCGCCGCGCTGGATCAGCAGGGGGTCATCGTCGCGGCGCTGCCGGGTGCGGAATTCGGCGCCTATTTGCAATCCGAGGCGGTCCGCTGGAAGACGCTGATCGACGAAACCGGCGCGATCCAGCAATGACGGCGCATCCGGGATTGCCTGCGGGCTGCGAATTGCGCAGCTCGCTGACCTCGCCCTTTGGCCGCAAGGTCCGTATGGCGCTGGCTTTGGCCGGGGCGCAGGTGGCGCTGCGCCATGCCGACACGATGGACCCGGACGACGATCTGCGGCGGCTGAACCCCTTGGGCAAGCTGCCCTGTCTGGTGCTGCCGGACGGGGTGGTTCTGTATGACAGCCGGGTGATCCTGTCATGGCTGGACGCCGTGCTGGGCCTGTCGCTGTGGCCCGCAGCGCCGCTGGCGCGCGCGCGCGAGGATACCCGCGCCGTGCTGGCCGATGGCGTCACCGATGCGGCGCTGCTGATGGTCTATGAGACGCGGTTCCGCGAACCGCAGGCCCGCTCGGAGCGCTGGATGGACCATCAGGCGGGCAAGATCGCCCGCGCGCTGGCGGCGCTGGCGCGGGATCTGCCGCCGAACGGGGCGAGGCTGCGGGCCAGCTCGCTGGGGTTGGCTGCGGCGCTGGATTATCTGGACTGGCGCCAGCCGGTGTCCTGGCGCGACGACCATCCCGCACTGGTGGACTGGCAGGAGGCGTTCAACCGCCACCACCCGGAACTGGCCGCCACGCGGTTCGTCCCCGACACATCCGCGACAGGAGCCGCCACATGACCATCCGCAACCAGACCGATTTCCTGTCGGGCCTGTGCGTGCTGGCGACCGGGGCGGCCACGCTGTGGCTGTCGCGCGATCTGGCGGCGGGCACGCTGACGCGCATGGGGACGGGCTATTTCCCCAATATGATCGGCGGGCTGCTGGTGGTCATCGGCGTGGTTCTGGCGCTGCTGGCCCTGCGCGCGCAAGAGCCCGAGCCGGTGCCGCGCCTGCGCTGGCGGGCGGGGCTGGCCATTCTGGCCTCGGTGGCCGGGTTCATTCTGGGCATGGGCGTCGCGGGCCTGCTGGGGGCGATCGTGGCCACCGTGCTGCTGGCGGCGCTGGCCGACCCGGCCAGCCGCTGGCCCGCCACGCTGCTTTTGTCGGCGCTGACCGCGCTGGCCGCGTGGGCGCTGTTCATCAAGGGGCTGGGTCTGGCCATCCCCCTGACACAAGGAACCTTCTGATGGACATGCTGTCCAATATCGCGCTTGGCCTGCAGACGGCGGTGACCGCGCAGACGCTGTTTTACTGTTTCGTGGGCGTGTTTCTGGGCACCTTCATCGGCGTGCTGCCCGGCATCGGGTCGCTGGCCGCCGTGTCGATGCTGCTGCCGTTTTCCTTCTATCTGGACCCGACCACCGCGCTGGTGATGCTGGCGGGCATCTATTACGGGGCGGAATATGGCGGCTCGACTGCCTCGATCCTGATGAACCTGCCGGGCACGCCCTCATCCGCCGTGACCTGTCTTGACGGCTATCCGATGGCGCGGGCCGGGCGCGCGGGGGTGGCGCTGTTCATCACCACCATCGCGTCCTTTGTCGGCGGCTCGATCGGGATCATCATGCTGATGGCCTTCGGCCCCACCGTGGCGCGGTTCGCGCTGGCCTTTGGCCCGGCCGAGTATTTCGCGCTGATGGCGCTTGGGCTGGTCGCGGCGGCGGGGGTGGTGCAGAACTCGCCGCTGAAGGGGCTGGCGATGGTGCTGCTGGGCCTGCTGCTGGGCAGCGTCGGTGCCGACGTGAACACCGGCGAAGCGCGGCTGACCTTTGGCATGCTGCAGCTGTATGACGGGATCAGCCTTGTCGCGCTGGCCATGGGCCTTTTCGGCGTGGCCGAGATCATCTCATCCATTGCCGAGCGGCGCGGCGCGCCGATCACCGGGCGGATCACCCTGCGCTCGATGCTGCCCGGACGGGCCGAGGCGCGCTCGACCGCCCTGCCGATGCTGCGCGGGTCGGGGATCGGCTGCTTTTTCGGCGCGCTGCCCGGTGCGGGCCAGTCGATCGCGGCCTTCATCGCCTATGCGGTGGAAAAGCGGTCCTCGAAGTCGCCCGACCGTTTCGGGCGCGGCGCGATCGAGGGCGTGGCCGCCCCCGAGGCCGCCAACAACGCCGCCGTGCAGGCCGCCTTTGTGCCCACCCTGACCATGGGCATTCCCGGCAGCGCCACGATGGCCCTGATGATGGGCGCGCTGCTGATCCACGGCATCACCCCCGGCCCCGCCCTGATCACCGAGAACCCCGAGATTTTCTGGGGCCTGACGATGAGCTTCTGGGTTGGCAACATCATGCTGTTGGTGCTGAACATCCCGCTGATCGGGCTGTGGGTGCGGCTGCTGCAGGTGCCCTATCATTACCTGTATCCGGTGATCCTGTGCCTGATCTGCATCGGGGTCTATTCGCTGAATTACAGCCTGTTCGATGTGGGCATGGTCTTGGGGTTCGGCGCGCTTGGCTACGGCATGCGCCTGCTGGGGTTCGAGCCCGCGCCGGTGCTGATCGGCTTCGTCCTCGGCCCGATGCTGGAGGAGAACCTGCGCCGCGCCATGCTGCTGGCGCGCGGCGATGTGGTGGCGATGGCCTCGCGGCCGCTGACGGCGCTGCTGCTGGCTTTGACGGCGCTGTTGCTGGTGCGGATGATCTGGCGGGTGGTGCGGGAACGCAGCCTCGCCTGAGGGCAAAAGGAAAACCCGGCGGGCCGTGCGGTCCGCCGGGCTTTTTCATGTCAGCCGGTCAGAACCCGAACAGTTGCGCCGGGTTGCTGACCAGGATCTGCTGGCGCTCGGCCTCGGAGGTCAGGCTGGCCAGCCGGTCCACCAGCGCGCCGTCATCGGGCATCGGCCCGTGCAGGTTCACATGCGGCCAGTCGCTGCCCCACAGCATCTGCCCCGGCGCATGGTCGATCAGCGCCCGCATCAGCGGCGCCACATCGTCATAGGGCGCGCCCACCCGCGTCAACCGCTCGGCCCCGCTGAGTTTCACCCAGACCCGGCCCCGGTCCAGCAGGCGCCGCAGCCCGTCCAGACAGGCCGGATCGTCGGGCCGCGTGGGCCGCGCCATGTGGTCGATCACCACCGGCGCGTCGATGCCGGCGATAAAGGGCGACATCTCGGCCAGCCCGTCGCCCGCGACATGGATAGCGACGTGCCAGCCCAGAGGCGCGACCTCGGCGATGACGGCGCGCACCATCTCCAGATCGGGGCGGCCCAGATGCGGCATGAAGCTGAAGCGCACGCCGCGAATGCCGCGCCGGTCCAGATCGTCCAAGCCCGCGCGCGACATGCCGGGCCGCAGCAGCGCCACGCCGCGATAGCGTCCCGCGCTCCGGTCCAGCGCGTCCAGCAGCGCCGCGTGATCCAGCCCGTGGCCTTGCGACTGCACGATCACCGCGCGGTCGATGCCCAGATGATCGTGCAGCGCCCGCAGCGCGGTTTCCGGCGTCTCATGCGGGTTGAAGCTGCGGTCGGCGGGCAGCGGAAAGCGGTCGAACGGCCCGAAGATATGGCAATGGCTGTCGCAGGCGCCCCTTGGCAGGGTGACATGGGCGCGTGAGGGCGCGGTCATCGGTGCCGCGCCGTCGGGGGCATAGGTCTCAGTCACAGCGGGCCACCATGCCGCCATCGACGACGATCTCGGTGCCGGTGACAAAGCGCGCCTCGTCGGAGGCCAGGAACAGCGCCGCATGGGCCGTGTCGCGCCCGTCGCCCATGAAGCCCAACGGAATCCGCTTCTGCCGCGCGGCCAGCAGCGCGTCCACGTCGCCGCCCGCGCGCTGTCCGGCCAGCCGCGCCTCGACCATGGGCGTGTGCATCTGGCCGGGAACGACGGTGTTGATGCGGATACCCTTGGGCGCATATTCCACCGCCGAGACGCGCGAGAAATGGATGATCCCCGCCTTGGCCGCCGCATAGGCCACCTGCGCCGCCCCGGTGAAGCGCAGCCCCGAGGTCGAAGCCGTGTTCACAATCGACCCGCCGCCCTGCGCCTCCATCTGCGGGATGACATGCTTGCAGGTCAGGAACACGGTCTTCAGGTTCAGGTCCATCTGCCGGTCCCAATCCGCCTCGGACAGGGCCACGGGGCCGCCCTTGGCCGAGCCGCCCACATTGTTGACCAGAATGTCGACCCGCCCGAAGCGTTCGATGCAGGCGGCGACCATCTGCGCCACGGCGGCGCTGTCGGTCACGTCGCAGGTATGGGTGGCAATCTCGGCCCCCGTTTCCTGCGTGCGGGCGACGGTTTCCGCCATCGTCTCCTGGCTGAGGTCGACGGCGAAGATGCGCGCCCCCTCGCGGCCAAAGATCGCGCAGGCGGCGCGGCCATTGCCCCAGCCGGGACCGACGCAGCCCGCGCCGGTGATGATCGCAACCTTGCCTTCAAGCCGTCCGGCCATGGGATATTCCTTCTTGTTGACGGGAAAGTTCTGTTTCAGCGGGAAAGCTTTGTTTCAGCGGGAAAGCTCTGGGGTCTCGCCCTCGGGCAGCCCGATGGCAAAGGCGTTCAGCGTCATCGAGACCAGCGTGTAATAGCCCAACAGCCCCACCAGCTCGACCACGCCCTGCGCGCCAAGCGTGGCCACGGCATGGGCGTGGGTCGCATCGGAAATCCTGCGGGTCTGCACCATCTCGGTGGTGTAATCGAACAGCGCCTGCTGGCGGTCGTCCAGACCCTGCGGCGCTGCATGGGTGGCGATGGCGTCGATGACGGCAGGGTCCAGCCCGGCCTTCAGCGCCTCGCGTTTATGCACGAACCATTCGTAATCCGAGGTCCAGTGCCGCGCCATCATCAGGATCGCCATTTCCGACAGCCGCGCCCCAAGCGTGGTGTCATAGCGCAGCACCTCGCCCAGCTTTTGCGCGCGCGCGCCCAGTTCCGGGCTGTGAATCCAGGCACGCAGCGGTGCGGGCATGCGGCCGCGCTTGCCCGAGGCGGCCTCATCGGCCACCTCGCGCTGGCGGGGGGTCATCTGGTCGGGGGTCAGGTCGGGCAGGCGCATGGGCATCCTTTCGCAGGCGTGACAGTCGGTTGGTTTCCCGCTAGCCAAGGGCCGGGAGGCGCATGCCGATGGACATCCGGGAACTTCGCTATTTCGTGCAGATCGCGCGGTCGGGCAGCGTCAGCGCGGCGGCGCATCACCTGAACGTGGCGCAGCCCGCGCTGAGCCGGCAGCTGCGCAAGCTGGAGGATGAGCTGGGCGTGACCCTGCTGGACCGCACCGGCAAGGGCGTGCAGCTGACCGCGGCGGGCAGCCGCTTCCTGCCGCAGGCCGAGGCGCTGATCGACCAGTTCCGGCAGGTGATGGCCTCGCTGCGCGAGGGTCCGGTGGGGTTTGCGGGCAGTCTGGCGCTTGGCGTGGCGCCGACCTCGGGGCTGCTGATCCTGCCCGAGGTCTATCGCCGCTTTCGCGCCCTGTGGCCCGACGCGACACTGGTGGTGCGCGAGGGGATCAGCACCTTCCTTGAGGAATGGCTGCTGGAGGGGCGGGTCGATGTCTCGCTGTTGCACAACCCGACGCCGATCGAGGGGATCACCCTGACGCCGCTGCTGCGCGAACGCATGGTGCTGGCGCTGCGCGCCGAGGATCGTGACCGCCATCCGCCCGGCCCGATCGCCTTTCGCGACCTGCGCACGGTGCCCTTGGTGCTGGCCAGCCTGCCCCACAGCAACCGCCGCCTGATCGAGCGGGTGGCGCTGCAGCACAACATGCCGCTGAACGTGGTGATGGAGGTGAATTCGATCCCGCTGATCAAGGCGATGGTGCAGGAAGGCGTGGGCGCCACGATCCAGACCTATGCCGGGGTGTCGCGCGACGTGGCGCGGGGCGAATTGACCGTGATCGAGATCGAGGCCCCGCAGCTGGTCAGCTATATCTCGACCGGCATCCGGCGCGACCTGACCGATCCGGCAATGACCCACGCGCTGGAGGGGGTGCTGCGCGCCTCGGTTGCAGAGCTGGTCGCGCGCGGCGACTGGCCCGGCGCCAGTCTGGTCGAGACCGGCTGAGGCCGGGCGCATGCGGGGCGCTGTCGGGTCTGTTGGCATCTCTCTCCTCCGAACCCGGTTCTGCGCGGGTTGCTTTGCGCTGTCCAATAGCATGTGGTCATGGTGGGCCATGCCGGACGCGCATGGCCCGTTCATCCGTTCACAGCCGCCGCAACATGCGGGACATCGCAGATAGTGCAGATAGTGCAGATCCCGACCGCTTGAACGGGGTCCGAAACTCGGACATCGTTGATTGGCTGTCACCCGAAACGGCCGGTCGCTGTTGCAGCGGACCAACGCAGGAAACATCATGAGCGGATTACTTGCCCTTTTCGATGACGTGGCAGCGATCGCCAAACTGGCGGCGGCGCAGCTTGATGATGTCGCGGCCCAGGCCAGCAAGGCCGGGGCCAAGGCCGCCGGTGTGGTCATTGACGACGCGGCCGTGACGCCGAAATACGTCACCGGTCTGCCCGCGGCGCGCGAATTGCCGATCGTGTGGAAAATCGCGCGTGCGTCGTTCTTCAACAAACTTGTCATTCTCTTGCCCGCGGCCCTGTTTTTGCAGGCCTTCCTGCCGTGGATGCTGACGCCGCTTCTGATGATTGGCGGGGCCTATCTGTGTTTCGAAGGGGCCGAGAAGGTCTGGCATCTGATCGTCCCGCACAAGGACCACGGCCCCACACAGGCAAAAACGCTGGAGGCGGCCCATCTGGAAGAGCAGCGGGTGAAAGGCGCGATCAAGACGGATTTCATTCTGTCTGCCGAGATCATGACCATCGCGCTGTCGCAGATAGATACCGATACGTTCTGGATACAGGCTCTGGCGCTGGCGGCGGTGGCCATCGGGATCACGACGCTGGTCTACGGGGCCGTGGCGCTGCTGGTGAAGGCCGATGATTTCGGACTTCTTCTCAGCGCAAAGGGACGGCTTGGCCTGACCCGGACAGTGGGGCGCGCAATCGTCAGGGCGATGCCTTCGGTGATGGTGGTGATTGCCACGATCGGCACGGTGGCCATGCTCTGGGTCGGCGGCAGCATCATCGTCCACGGGCTGCACGATCTTGGCTGGCATCTGCCGTCTGAGCAGATCGGGCACGCGGCGCAACTGGCGGCACAGGCCGCAGGTTCGGCATCGGAAATCGTAAGCTGGGGGGTGACCGCCGGACTGGACGGCATTATCGGGCTGGTCACAGGCCTCGCGCTGATCCCGATCGTCACCCGCGCAATCGTTCCGGTATCGGGCTGGCTGTTTCCGGAAAAGACCTGATCGAGGAACCGCTTTTTTAAGCCCGCGAGACGACAGACATGAATCACGGCCCCGGCCATCCGCGCGGTCCGGCCGCGGATGCGCAGACGGCCGGGTCATCAGCAGCGGTCATCTCCACAGCGCGACCACTGTGACGACCTGGCGTGACGGGCGTCAGATATCTGCCCGCTCATCCGAGGCGGCCAGTTCGATATAGCGCCGGGTGACCGTATCGAGGCTGTCGTGCAGCGCCTTGGCCATGCGCGTCTCTTCATCGAGGCTGGCCCGCAGCAGCGGCACCGCCGCAGAGGCTCCGCTGATCTCGGCCATGGTGATCAGCGAGGTATAGGACGCGATCTCGAAATTCTCGAAGGCGTGGTTTGCGAAGGCGTTCTTGAGGATCTCGTCGCTGGCCATGCTGTGGCCCATGGCGGCCATGCTGCCGGTGAATGACAGCGACATGTCCTTGATCGTGGATGCGGACTCGTCGATCCCCGACAGGATGTCATCCAGACGCCTGATCTGATCCTCGGTTTCCCGGATATGGCGGTCCAGCAGTGCCGAGACTTCGGGATAGTGCTCCAGACGGCTCAGTTGCGGCTCCATGATGGACAGGGCCTGCTTTTCCATGGCGTGCGCATTGCGCAAGCCGTCGACAAAGATGTCCCGGGCGGTGGTCAGCTTGGTCATGTGGTCCTCCTGAGGTGCGTGGGCCTGTGCAACCGGCCCGCACCCGCATTGTTCCTGCATCGGGCAGATGCCGCGCGGGAACAAATCCCACAGGCCCCGGTTAGCCACCCCCAACCCGAAGGAGGCAATCCTGATCAGCCTGGCCCAGACCACCGTCAACGCATCGGCGCAGGACGCCGCCGCCTGATCCCGACGCGGCCACGTCACTTTCCCCACAGGGCGACACCCTCATGCGCCCGGACACGGGCACCCGGCCCCGCCGGAGCCATATCGGAGACGATCATGTTTTACACTGACAACAAGCTGCAATACCCCGTCCGCGTCGACACGCCCAACCCACTGTTCGCGCGCGCCCTCCAGCAGGCCATCGGCGGTGTCGAGGGCGAGATCCGCGTCGCGATGCAGTATTTCTTTCAGGCCTGCGGCGCGCGCGGCGATCCCAAATTCCGCGATCTGCTGATGAACACGGCCGCCGAAGAGCTGGGCCATATCGAGATGCTGGCCACCGCCGTCGCGCTGAACCTTGAAGGCGCGCCGCTGACCCTGCAGGAGGAAGGCGCCCGCGACAAGGCCGTCGAGGCCGTCATGGGCGGTCTGAACCTCAAGAACCTGCTGTGCTCGGGCCTGTCGGCCATGCCGGTGGACAGCGACGGCGTGCCGTTCGACATGTCCCATATCTACGCCAGCGGCAATATCGCCGCCGACATGGCCGCCAATGTCGCGGCGGAATCGACGGGCCGCATCCTGGCGGTGCGCCTTTACAACATGACCGACGATGCGGGGATGCGGGACATGCTGTCCTATCTGATCGCGCGCGACACGATGCACCAGAACCAGTGGCTGGCCGCGCTGGAAGAGCTGGGCGGGGCGCAGGGCGCCTTCCCGATCCCCAACAGCTTTCCGCAGGCGGAAGAGGCGGGCGAATTCAGCTATGCCTTCCTGGGCTTTCAGGCCGATGGCAGCGATCCCGTGGCGGGGCGCTGGTCCGAGGGCGCATCCATGGATGGCAAGGGCACCTTCGCGGCCAAGGCCACGGCCGCGATGGGGCAAAAGCCCGATCTGGGCATGGCCCGCACCGGCAGCGGCGCACAGACCGAACAGATGTAACCCGAGGGGCGCCGGTGGTGAAACCGGTGCCCTTTGCTGACCCGCTGTTTCAGCCCGTCACCGGCAGCGCAGATCAGGATGCGCTGCCGAGTGTCTGGCCCCCGGCCTCGCGCAGCAGCGTGTGAACATGGGTCGCGGCAATCTCGGCCTGTCCCATGGCGACAGCGATCTGGTTCAGTCCCGTCGCCACGTCGCCTGCCGCGAACAAGCCGGGGATATTGGTCTGCTGGTGGTGATCGGTGGCGAAGACCCCATCGGCATTCACCACGGCGCCGGCATCGCGTCCCAGCCTGTTCTGCGCATCGCTGCCCAGGCCCGAGTAGATCGCTGCGAACTTCAGCGGTGGCTTTCCGGCACGGCGCAGCGTCACGCCCTTGCTGGAAAAGTCCCAGTCCCGCACCGGCGCCATGTCCAGGCAGATGCCAGCATCATCGAGGCAGGCAAGATCGGAGGACGACATGCTGTGACGCTGTCCTAGCGTGAGCAGGGTGACCAGCGGCGTGTAATGCCTGAGAAACATCGCCTCGCTGGCAGCGTGGTGATCATTGCCGATGACCGCGATGGGTTTGTCGATCAGCTCGTAGGCGTCGCAGACCGGGCACTGGCGGATCTGTCCCGACCTGATGGCGGCCTCTGTGCCGTCAACAGACGGGGTGCGATCGCGCACGCCGGTCGCAAGAATGACCGTTCTCGCCCGCATCACCCGGTCGGTCACCACCTCGAACAGGCCGGTCCCGGACACCTGCAGGCACGACACCGAGCCATGCTTGGGCGTCACGCCAAATCCAGCCAGCTGACGGCGCATCCGCCGCAGAAGCCGCGTGCCCGTGATCCCCGAGGGAAAGCCGGGATGGTTATATGTCCGCGGGATCAGCGACGCGCGACTGGCATCGGCGTCGATCAGCGCAATGCGCCGCCGAAACCGGGCCAGATAGATCGCGGCGCTCAGACCCGCCGGCCCACCCCCGATCACGATGCAATCCAGCACAGCATCGGCGCCACCCGTGCCGTCGGCGGGGTCAGACCGGGGCGGCGCCTTTGGGCCGAGATGTTCCAATGCCACGGCCATCCTTTCACAAGGGCCGCTTAACCGCGACGAGGGCGATTGGTTCCCAGCCGGCGTCAGGGCGCATGCAAAAGCACGCGGGTCCCGGCGCGCCGCAGATATTCCGCGGGCCGTCCGGGAACATCATCCGTCCTTCGCGGTTGCCTGACCCTGTCGCCCGCCACGATTGCGGGTGATCGCCAGGCAAGATGTCAACGAAAGGCCGAGCGATGAGATCCGTATGGATGCTGATACTGGGTGTGTCGGCGGCAATGATCGCAACCCGTCATGCCAAAGGCGGACGGTACAGGCCCCGCCGCCGCCCCGTCATGGCCAGCCCGCAAGCCAGACCAACTGACTGGACCATGATCGACGAGTGTTCCGATCAGTCCTTCCCGGCCAGTGACCCTCCGGGGACCTATTGAGGGCCTGCGGGGGCCATGCGCCCGTGCCCGCCGGTGAGGCCGCAACAACACGCCCCGGCCAGATGGCGCGCAGCGCCCTGACATTTCGAAAGGACCCCTGATGCCTCGCCATAGCTCTGACCGCGATGACAATGTCCGTCGCCCCGGACCCGGCGCCCTTGCCGGGGTCTTTCTGGGTGCTGTCGGCGTCGGATATCTGATCGCCCGCCGCCCGGAACAGCGCCCCCCCGACAGCGCCCCGGAGCGGACAGCCAGGAACGGCCGGACCGGCCGCTTTGCCATCGCCGGGCGCACCGTCACCATCGGCCACCCGCGCCTTGAGATCTATGGCTTCTGGCGACAGTTCGAAAATCTGGCGGGCGTGATGGAGAACGTCCTGCAGGTCCGCTCCGAGGGGCCGGTCACCCACTGGACCCTGCGCGGCCCGGACCGCGACATTCACCTGCGGACCCGCATCACCGAAAACCGGCCCGGCGAGCAGATTGCCTGGGCCTCGACGGCCGGGTCCGATATCGAGACATCGGGCCGGATCACCTTTCGCGATGCGCCGGGCAAACGCGGCACCGAGGTCACGGCGGTCATCGCCTATGTGCCGCCTTTTGGCGCGCTTGGCCGGATCGTGGCCCTGCTGTTTCAGGCCGATCCCGCCATTCAGGGCCGCCGCGAGCTGAAGCGGCTGAAGATGTTTCTGGAAACCGGCGAAATCGCCACCCCCCACAATCGCAGACAGGAGGGCTGATCCATGCGCGCACTGACATGGCACGGCAAGCATGACGTCCGCGTCGAGACGATGCCCGACCCCCAGATCGTCAATCCCCGCGATGCGATCATTCAGGTGACCTCGACCGCGATCTGCGGGTCTGACCTGCATCTGTTCGATGGGGTGATCCCCGGCGTGCAGGCGGGTGATATTCTGGGCCACGAATTCATGGGCCGGGTGGTTGATGTGGGTCCCGGCAGCACGCTGAAAAAGGGCCAGCGGGTGGTGGTGCCCTTCACCATCTCTTGCGGGTCGTGCTTTTTCTGTCAGCGGGCGCAGTTCTCGGCCTGCGACAACTCGAACCCCGCCGACAAGCAGGATCTGACCGAAACGATGTTCGGCCATGCGATGGGGGGGCTGTTCGGCTACAGCCACCTGACCGGCGGCTATCCGGGCGGGCAGGCGGAATATGTCCGCGTGCCATTCTCGGATGTAGGTCCGATCGTGATCCCCGAGGGGATGGACGACGATGAGGTCCTGTTTCTGTCCGACATTCTGCCCACCGGCTGGATGGCCGCCGAAAATGCCGATATCGAACCCGACGACACTGTGGTGGTCTGGGGCTGTGGACCGGTTGGCCTCTTTGCCATTCAGGCCGCGCGTCTGATGGGCGCCGCCCGTGTCATTGCGATCGACCATTTTCCCAACCGTCTTACGCTGGCCCGCCGGATGGGCGCCGAAGTCATCGACTTCAGGCAGACCTCTGTGCTGGAGGCCGTCATGGAAATGACCGGCGGCATCGGCGCCGATGCTGTCATCGACGCAGTGGGCATGGAGGCGCATGGCTTTGCGCTGGACACCGTCATGGACAGCATCAAGCAGTTCGTGGGCGTCGGTGTCGACAGCGGCCACGCCCTGCGCGAGGCGCTGATGGCCGTGCGCAAGGGTGGCCGCGTGTCGGTCCCCGGCGTCTATGGCGGCTTCATGGACAAGTTTCCTCTGGGCGCGCTGATGCAGAAGGGGCTGCAACTGCGCACCGGCCAGACCCATGTGCAGGCCTATAAACACGACCTTTTGCACCGCATCCAGGAGGGGCAGCTGGACACGACCTTCATGATCTCGCACGGCCTGCCGCTTGAGGACGCCGCCAAGGGCTACGAGGGGTTCCGCTGGAACCAGAATGACTGGACAAAGGTGGTGCTGAAGGCCTGAGAGGTCCAGGCTCGTGGTGACCCTGAGACGCAGAACCACCAGCCGCGGCCGCATGCCGACCGCAGGCATCCCGAGCACGCCACGGAGCAGGCGGCCTCCGGCCGTGGTTTGCCCGAAATCCGGTGGAACAGATCGGCGAAGGGCTGTTGCCGCCGCCGGGCAGGTTGCACAAGCTTCAGGAGCATCATTGCCCGTAAATTCCCCGGCCGCCGACCGTCAGCATCACCTTGTCTCTGCGGCCGCGAACAAACAGCCCGGCCTTCCAGTTGCGAAACCTCGCCCGACATGAGGGCAGATCCGGAAGGATCACATGAACCTGCGTACCACGTTGATGACTAACCGCGCGCTGGCCCTGATCGGAACGACCGCTATGGCCGATTGCGCTGCGGATCTGGCACAGATTCAGGCAGGAGAGGTCGGCGCCGGCCATGGTGGAGTGATATCCAAGGACGGATCGCTGGCGCCGCTGGACATGCCGGATGCGGCTGCAGGAGGCGACAGTGCCGCGGCTCCCGTTGATGACACGGCCACGACCGGTGGCGGCTCCGCGGCGAATGACATGGATGACTGGCTGGCGTTCGCCATGTATGCCCCTTTCCTGGAATGTACTCCCGCCCGTCGCCCTTACCGCCATGTTCTCCCACGGTGTTCCCGCCCGGCGTCGTGAACGTCCCATCAGGGCGTGCCTCGACAATATTCGGCCCCGGCTCCTCCGGGATCGGCGTCGAGATGATATTTCCGCTCGGGTCAGCCGGAGCAGGTGCGCCCGTGTGATCAGGCAGGCCCAGATCTTCGGTCGGATAGGTTTCCAGCCATTGCGCGATGCGCTCGGGGGTGAAGCCGGGAAGCTCGCCCAACCGGCGCTCATCCTCGGTCAGTTCCGGGAAAGCCTCGACCCAGCCCTCCGCGAGGTCGCCCTCTCGCAGACGCAACCGGCCTTGCTCACCTGTCGCAACGCGTGGCGACCCGTCTCCAGTCTTTCAGCCGACCGAACATGATCTCGATGCGATTTCGCCTTTTGTAGCGGCGCTTATCGTATTTCACTGTCTTCTTGCGGGAGTTCCGACCGGGGATGCCCGCTTTTATCCCTCTGTCTTGCAACGCTTTTCCAAGCCAGTCAGCGTCATAGCCCCGATCCGCCAGAAGCCAATCGGCCTGCGGGATGGTGTCCAGAAGTGCCGCCGCGCCGGTATAATCGCTGACCTGTCCTGCCGACATGAAGAAACGGATAGGTCCTGCTGGTATGCCGGGTTTGTCCATCGCCGCCCTTTCACGCGGCTTCTGCGCGATCTGCAGCAAACCGACAGCTTGCGGCGCATCACTGAGTTTTTCGCGGCCACATTCTCTGAGGGAATCACGACGGTCCGATCTGCCGACGCTGCCGGAGCCGAGCCACAGAACAGAAGGCCGTGGACATTCCGCCAGGGTCTGCGGCGACGTCTTGCCTTTGACGCGCGGAGCGCGGTGGCGGATCCGCTTGGCCCGCCCCGCCGGGACCGCCTTTCGCCTTGCCGTTTCGTTTTGTCTGCTCCAAACCGCAGCCATGAAAAAGCGTCGCAAATCAAAGCGCCAGGCCGGGCCCAGGGTCTGGCTTGCCGCCATCGCCGTCGTTGCCGCCATGTTCCTGACTGGCGATGATGATATGTCACTGCCCCCTGCGCTGAAAGATATGCTGCGGGACATTCTGCCGGGGATGCCTGCCACCGAACAGCGTGCAGGGGACACCCGCGTCATAGATGGGGACACGCTGGAGGTGGCAGGGACCCGTGTCAGGCTTTTTGGGATTGACGCACCGGAAGCCGCGCAGACCTGTCGGCGCGCGGGCCGCGAGTGGGCCTGCGGGACTGATGCAGGGACGGCGCTGGTGGCGGTGATCGCCGGCAGAAAGGTCACTTGCGAGAAGCAGGACACCGACCGCTATGGGCGGATGGTCGGAATTTGCTGGGCTGGTTCTGAAAATCTCAATGCATGGATGGTTCAGAACGGCTGGGCCGTTGCCTATCGGCAATACGGCGGCAAGCTATACGATCCGGAGGAAATACTGGCCAGAGTGACGCAGCGCGGCATGTGGGGCAGCGAGTTCGTCATGCCATGGGACTGGCGGAAAGGCGCGCGCTAGCCGGAGCGGTCCGGCCCGCCGCCGCGCCGCTGTCGGATGCCGGACAGCGGAGACCGCAAGTCCCGGCACCCGGGCCGGTCACGGTGGCCCAGGTCGGCAGAGCATCCTGATCGACAGCCTGCTGGCCGGGGACTGGGCGGCGTTCCGCAATGCGTTTTCCCACATCATCCTGCCCGCCAGCCTGCTGGGCTATTACAGCCTCGCCTATATCAGCCGCATGACCCGCAGCTTCATGCTGGAGCAGCTGTCGCAGGAATATGTCATCACCGCCCGCGTCAAGGGCATGTCCGAGCGTGCGGTGATCTGGCGCCACGCCTTCCGCAATATCGCCATTCCGCTGACCACGGTGATCGCCTTGTCCTTCGGATCGCTGCTGGAGGGGTCGGTGCTGACCGAGATCATCTTCAGCTGGCCCGGCCTTGGCAGCTATATCACCCGCGCATTGCTGTCGGGCGACATGAACGCGGTGCTGGGCGGCACGGTCGTCATCGGCGTCTGCTTTGTCGTGCTGAACCTGCTGAGCGACGTGCTTTACCGCGTTCTGGACCCGAGGTCGAAATGAGCATTGCGACCCAAACCCGCCGCGACTGGTTGCTGTCGGACGCACCCCAGACCCGGCGTCAGGCCCGGCTTGGGGCGATCTATCAGGGCTGGCTGACCTTTCGCGCCAACAAGCTGGCGATGCTGGGGCTGATCATCCTTGTGCTGCTGATCGGCATGGCGCTGCTGGCGCCGTGGATTTCGCCGCAGAACCCCTATGCGCAGAATCTTGCGGGCCGGCTGCAACCGCCCTCGGCCGAAAACTGGCTGGGCACGGATGCGTTGGGCCGGGACATCCTCTCGCGGCTGATCCATGGCTCGCGGATCACGCTGTTCATCGTGGGCACGGTCGCGCTGATCGCGCCCATCATCGGGCTGTTCATCGGCACGGTCGCGGGCTTTGCGGGCGGCTGGGTCGATCAGGTGCTGATGCGCATCACCGACATCTTCCTGGCCTTTCCCAAGCTGATCCTGGCGCTGGCCTTCGTGGCGGCGCTTGGCCCCAGCATCGGCAATGCGGTGCTGGCGCTGGCCCTGACCGCATGGCCCCCCTATGCGCGTCTGGCGCGGGCCGAGACGCTGACCATCCGCAACGCCGATTTCATCGCCGCGGCGCGGCTGCAGGGCGCGGGCCGCCTGCGCCTGCTGATCCGCCATATCTGGCCGCTGTGCATCAGCTCGCTGATCGTGCGGGTGGCGCTGGACATGGCGGGCATCATCCTGTCGGCGGCGGGGCTGGGCTTTCTGGGTCTGGGCGCGCAGCCGCCCTTGCCGGAATGGGGGGCGATGATCTCGGACGGGCGCACCTATATCCTCGATTTCTGGTGGGTGGCGGCGATGCCGGGTCTGGCGATCTTCATCGTCTCGATGGCGTTCAACCTGCTGGGCGACGGGTTGCGCGACGTGCTGGACCCCAAGGGAGACAAGTCATGACCCCCGCCATGATTCCAGAAGACGACGCCCCCCTGCTGTCGGTCCGCGACCTGCGCGTGACCTTTCCGACCCGTCAGGGCAGCTTTCAGGCCGTGCGCGGGGTCAGCTTTGATCTGGGCCGCGAACGGCTGGGCGTGGTCGGCGAATCCGGCAGCGGCAAGTCGATGACCGGCCGGGCGATCCTGGGGCTGGTCCGTCCGCCGGGGCAGGTGGACGCCCAAAGCCTGACGCTGGAGGGCAAATCCATCCTGAACCTGCCGGAACGGCAGATGCGCGCCGTCCGGGGCAGACGCATCAGCATGGTCATGCAGGACCCGAAATTCAGCCTGAACCCGGTGATGACCGTCGGCCAGCAGATCATCGAAGCCTATCGCATCCATGCCCGCGCCCCCCGCGACACCGCCCGCCAGAAGGCGCTTGAGATGCTGGAGGCCGTGCAGATCCGCGACCCCGGACGGGTCATGGACGCCTATCCGCACGAGGTCTCGGGCGGGATGGGTCAGCGCATCATGATCGCCATGATGCTGGCCCCCGATCCGCAGATCCTGATCGCCGACGAACCCACCTCGGCGCTGGATGTCTCGGTCCGCACCGAGGTGCTGCACATCATGGACCGGCTTGTGCGCGACCGGGGGATGGGGCTGATCTTCATCAGCCATGACCTGAACCTCGTGTCGCAATTCTGCGACCGGGTGCTGATCATGTATGCCGGTCGCATTGTCGAGCAACTGGCCGCCAGGGACCTGCATGACGCCCGCCACCCCTATACGCGGGGGTTGCTCAGCAGCCTGCCGCGTCTGGATGCGCCCGTTCATCGTCTTTCGGTCCTGCAACGACAGGACGAATGGCGCGACGGCGATGTGCTGGCGCCCCGCGCCGAGACCGACCTGCCCGGAGGGCTGTGACCCATGCCACTTCTTCTTCATGAAAATATCCTGCGGGGGTGCGGGGGTGCAAAACCCCCGCTGCGACAGGTCGGCCCATGCTGACCGTCAAGGATCTGAACGTCTGGTTCGGCGATGCCCCTGACCGCGTCGAGGCGGTGAAAGACGCCTCGTTCTCCGTGACCCAGGGCGAGAATTTCGGCCTTGTCGGCGAATCCGGCTCGGGGAAGTCGACGATCCTGCGCGCCATTGCAGGGCTGATCCCCAGCTGGTCGGGCAGCATCATCGTGGATGGTCAGCCGCAGGCCACCGACCGGCGCGACCGGGGGTTTTTCAAGACGGTGCAGATGGTCTTTCAGGACCCCTATGCCAGCCTGCATCCCCGCCATTCCGTCGATGCCGTTCTGGCCGAGACCCTGCGCCTGCAGGGCATGGACCGGATCGACCAGAGGATCGTCAGGCTGCTGGACGATGTGGGCCTTGGGCGCGGCTTCCGCTTTCGCTATCCCCACCAGCTTTCGGGCGGGCAGCGACAGCGCGTCGCGATCGCCCGCGCGCTGGCGGCCGAACCCCGCCTGTTGTTGCTGGATGAACCGACCAGCGCCCTTGATGTCAGCGTGCAGGCCGAAATCCTGAATCTTCTCGCCGATCTGCGCGCCGAACATGGTCTGACCTATGTCATGGTCAGCCATGACCTGTCCGTCGTCAGTCACATGTGCACCCGGCTGGCAGTGATGCAGGGTGGCCGCATCGTCGAAGAGATGGACGTCGCCACCCTGCGCCGTGGCGCGGCAAAGGCCGCTTACACGCAGAATCTCATCTCTGCCTCACTGGGCTATCGGGCATCGGTCTGACGCCTTCAGCCGTCGCGCCTGCCGACGGGTTCAGCGCTCTGGCCGCCGAAGCGGTCGGCGAGGGCGCAGTCGCGGCCAACCCGCACATCAGTTGGTCGGACCTGAGTTCAGAACTGGCGCGGAAACGAAGCGGAGGCTATCGTTTGCCCCGGGATGCAGGACGACATGTTTCAGATCTGGACGCATGATGTCACAGGCAGCACCTGCGCGCCGGTCTATCCGGACGGGTGCCGCGATGTTGTGATCGTCCGACAGGCCACAGGTCGGGCGCAGGTCAGGTTGACGCCCTTCGATCTGCGCCCGAGGCTGGCCGCGCTTCCTGCGGGAAGCCACCTGCAGGGCTACAGGCTGCGCCCGGGCGCGCAGATCAGTGATGCCAGCCTTCGCGCGATCACCATCCGGCCGGACCGGGCCGCAGAGATCATCGCCAATGATCTGGCATTGTCAGAGGATGCCGACCTCGCCATCCGCGCGCTGTGCATCGCAGGCGCCGGTGTGGCCGGGGTCGCCCGCGATCTGGGACTGTCGCCGCGGAGCCTGCAGCGTCTGTTTCAGGCGCTTGACCTGCCACCGCCGGATTACTGGCGGCTGCTGGCACGGGCGCGGCAGGCCGTCCGGCATCTGGGCGGACCATTGCCCCTTGCCGCCATCGCCGCCGATTGCGGGTTCAGCGATCAGGCCCATATGACGCGCGAGGTGCTGCGCTGGTTCGGCCAGACGCCCCGGCAGTTGCGGCGCGACGGCGCGGCCCTGACGCTGTTGGGTCAACCGGCGCTTGGCAACTGGACGGGTGAGCAGATCTCGACCAGATAGCCGTCCGGATCGCTGACATAACAGGTGGTCTGCCCCCAGGGCTCATCACGGGCGTCCTGCACCAGCGCCGCGCCAGCCGCAATCGCCCGCGCCAGGGCGTCCGGCACGTCCGCGGTCTCGAAGGCCAGTTCGAAAACCGGAGCCTTCGAATCGGCCGCGCCGGGCGATTTGCCAAGGTCGGACATCAGCTTTTTCGACGAGAACGCAAGTTTCGTCACCCCTGTGTCAAGCTCGCCATAATCGCCTGACTCGTGCAGAAACAGCCGCCGCAACCCAAAGGCGCGCTCGTAGAAATCCAGTGTCGTTGCGACGTGGTCGACATAAAGGATGGTGTAGCGGAAAATCATCTGGTTCCTTTCATGTGCAGTCAGCCTGTGGATAGCCAGCGGGCGCCGCGATGTCTTGAACGATCACGACACCCGCAGATGAGCTGCCCATGGCGGTCCCTGCCCAGCCCCGGCGCCTATCCATCCCGGTCTGCAATGCGACGCGCAAGCCAATCGCCGAATAATATAAGCGGCCTGTGGTTCTCCTTGTGCCTGGGCCAGCTCAGCCAGTACGAGCCTCGGCCTGCCACAGCGCCTTCGAGAATGGGTCTCAGCCTGCCTTCGGCAATCTCGATCCGGGCGAGGTAGTCGGGCAGCAAGGCAACCCCCAGACCCGAGATCGCCATCTGGATCATCATCGAGAACTGATCCACCATCATCCCGTTCACGGGTTCGGGTTCGGCGCCCTGACCCCGGAACCAGTCGGCCCAGGCCTCGGGCCGGGTCTGAAGCTGCAGCAGGACAAGCCGCTTCAGGTCGGCGGGTGTGTGGATGGGAGAGTGCCGCAGAAGATCGGGTGAGGCACAGGCCGTCAGCTGTTCGTCGAACAGTTTCAGATGTTCGGTATTGGGCCAGTCCTGATCGCCGAAAAAGATCACCGCGTCGAAAGGCTCGGTGTTGAAATCGAACCGCTTGAAACGCGTCGTCAGGTTGATCGACACGCCGGGATGGGCCGACAGAAAATCCGGCAGGCGCGGCGCAAGCCAGCGCGTTCCGAATGTCGGCAGCACCGCCAGATCCAGCGAGCCGCCGTCCGGGTTGGCAATCAGCGTCATGCTGCCCCGCTGGATCAGGTCGAGGGCGCCGGACACATCGCGGAAATAGCGCGCGGCGGCATCTGTCGGAACCAGACGCTTGCGATGGCGCACGAACAGCGGCTGTCCCAGCTGCGCCTCCAGCGTCTGGATCAGCCGGGTGACCGTGCTTTGGGTCAGGCTGAGTTCCTGCGCGGCCAGCGTCACCGACCCGCAGCGCATCACCCCGTCAAAGGCAAGAAGCAGGCTTGTGCTGGGAATATACCGCCTGTGCCGCAAATCATTCACTCCATACATGCAAACATGAGAATTATGTATTTTGCATTGCTTTTGCAAATGAATATACCGAGGCCAAAGCGATAGGGAGATCCTGCATGTCCACCAAGTCCCACAAGGGCACGGCCTTTGACTGGTCCGACCCCTTCCTGCTGGACGACCAGCTGACCGGGGAAGAGCGGATGATCCGCGACAGCGCCGCGGCCTTTGCCGCCGACAAGCTGGCGCCCCGTGTCACCGACGCCTATCTCAACGAAAAGACCGACCCCGAGATTTTCCGCGAGATGGGCGCTGCGGGCCTGCTGGGCGTCACGGTCGACGATGCCTATGGCGGCGTCGGCGCCTCTTATGTGGCCTACGGGCTGGTCGCGCGGGAAATCGAGCGGATCGACAGCGGCTATCGGTCGATGGCCTCTGTGCAGTCCTCGCTGGTGATGTTCCCGATCGAGGCCTATGGCAACGACGCGCAGAAGCAGAAATACCTGCCGAAACTGGCCACGGGCGAGTTCATCGGCTGCTTCGGGCTGACCGAACCCGATGCCGGCTCTGATCCCGCGGGCATGGTAACGCAGGCCCGCAAGGTAGAGGGCGGCTATGTCCTGAACGGCGCCAAGACCTGGATCTCGAACAGCCCCATCGCCGATGTCTTCGTCGTCTGGGCCAAGTCCGAGGCGCATGGCGGCAAGGTGCGCGGCTTCGTGCTGGAAAAGGGCACCAAGGGCCTGACGGCGCCGAAAATCGAGGGCAAGCTGTCCCTGCGCGCCTCGATCACCGGCGAAATCGTGATGGCCGATGTCGAGGTCGGCGACGACGCGCTGCTGCCCAATGCCGAGGGCATGGGCGGTCCCTTCGGCTGCCTCAACCGCGCGCGCTATGGCATCAGCTGGGGCGTCATGGGCGCGGCCGAGGATTGCTGGTTCCGGTCGCGGCAATACGGTCTGGACCGGCACCAGTTCAAACGCCCGCTGGCCGCCACCCAGCTGTTCCAGAAGAAGCTGGCCGACATGCAGACCGAAATCGCCCTTGGCCTGCAGGCGTCCCTGCGCGTGGGGCGGCTGTTCGACGAGGGCCGCTTCGCGCCCGAAATGATCTCGATCATCAAGCGCAACAACTGCGGCAAGGCGCTGGATATTGCCCGGATGGCGCGCGACATGCATGGCGGCAACGGCATTTCCAGCGAATACCATGTCATCCGTCACGCCCAGAACCTTGAAACGGTGAACACCTACGAGGGAACCCATGACGTGCACGCCCTGATTCTGGGCCGTGCGCAGACCGGGATACAGGCCTTTGGCTGAGGCACCGCTGAAGGGGCTGCGCGTCGTCGAACTGTCGCGCATCCTGGCCGGGCCGTGGATCGGCCAGACGCTGGCCGATCTGGGGGCCGAGGTCATCAAGGTCGAGGCCCCCGAAGGCGATGACACCCGCCGCTGGGGCCCGCCCTTCATCGACCGGCCCCGCGCCGACGGCACGACCGAACGGGTGGCGGCCTATTTCCACGCCGCAAACCGGGGCAAGACCTCGGTCACCTGCGATTTCAACGATCCGGATGATCTGGCCCGGCTGAAGGCGCTGATTGCCGGGGCCGACGTGCTGACCGAGAATTTCAAGGTCGGCGGGCTGGCCCGCTTCGGTCTGGACTATGACAGCATCGCGGCGCTCAACCCGCGGCTGGTCTATGCTTCGGTCACGGGGTTCGGGCAGACCGGCCCCCGTGCAGGGCAGGCGGGTTACGACTTCATGGTGCAGGGCATGTGCGGGATCATGGACCTGACCGGGGCGCCTGAGGGCGAGCCGCAAAAGGTCGGCGTGGCCTGGATTGATCTGTTCGCGGGTCTCTATGGCGTCATCGGCATTCAGGCCGCGCTGGCGGCGCGGGCCCGCACGGGGCGCGGCCAGCATGTCGATCTGGCGCTGCTGGATTGCGGGGTGGCGGTGCTGGCCAATCAGGCGACGAACTGGCTGCTGGGCGACAGCGTGCCGCATCGTCTGGGCAATGCCCATCCCAATATCGTGCCCTATCAGGTCTTTCCCGCCGCCGACGGCCATCTGATCATCGCCTGCGGCAATGACCGGCAATTCGCCGCGCTCTGCCGCGTGCTTGACCTGCCGGAGCTGCCGCAGGACCCGCGCTTTGCGACCAACCCTGCCCGCGTTGCCGCCCGCGAGGATGTCATCGCGCGGCTGACCGGCGCAATGACCGGCTGGCGCAGCGGTGACCTGATCGCGGCACTGGACGCGGCGGGGGTGCCGTCCGGGCCGATCAACAACGTCGCCGAGGCATTGGCCGACCCGCAGATCGCCGCCCGCGCGCTGTGGATTGCCCCCGAAGGCATCGCGGGCTTGCGCACACCCATCCTGTTCTCGGATGTGGGGCTGGCACTCGACCGGGCCGCGCCCGCACTGGGCGAGGGGGTCTGGGGCTTCGACGAAATGAGCGATCAGGAAAGGAAATAACGATGAAAGTCCTCGTGCCAGTCAAGCGCGTGATCGACTATAACGTGAAGGCCCGCGTGAAGGCGGACGGTTCCGGTGTCGATCTGGCCAACGTAAAGATGTCGATGAACCCCTTCGATGA
>NZ_JBKBVD010000054.1:0-15430 GCF_046289755.1 Paracoccus sp. (in: a-proteobacteria)
GAGGCCCGGCCTAAGTCCAACAGGGAGGTAGAAGGTGATGAGCGAATACGCTAGGCATCGCCTTCTGAGCCCGATTTATGTGCAGAGTGTGAACGGTTCAAGGATTATGATGCCGCAAACAGGACATAGCCGCCATGCAGTAGCGGAATGGCTAAGGTGGCGGTCCCGGAAATCAGTGACAGCATCGCGCGTCAGGCCAGTCCGGCCTCGCTCTGGGCGCGGCGATAGGCCTGGATTTCTTCCAGCACGAAATCGCGGAAGACGGCGACCCGGCGGGTCTGCCGCAGCTCTTCGGGATAGGCCAGAAACACCGGCACCTCACCCGATTCCAGATCGGGGAAGACGCGGATCAGGCGGGCGTGATCGGCGGTCAGATAGTCGGGCAGCACGCCGATGCCCAGATTGGCCAGCACCGCCTGCAGCACGCCGAAATAGTTGTTCACGGTCAGGGTCGAGCCGACAGTCTGCGTCATCAGCTGCTGCACAAGCGACGCGCCGGCGGCCACCTGCGGCTGATCGGGCTTCTGGCAGATCAGGCGGTGCCCGGCCAGATCGTCCAGACCCTTGGGCATGCCGCGCGCGGCCAGATATTCGGGGCTGGCATACAGCCGCATCTGGATGTTCAGCAGCCGCCGGCGGATCAGGTCGGACTGGCTGGGCTCTTTCATGCGGATCGCCACGTCGGCCTCGCGCATGGGCAGGTCCAGCACGCGTTCCTCCAGCATCAGGTCGATGCGCAGGTCGGGGTATTTCTCGTACAGCTTGACCAGACGCGGCGCCAGCCACAGGGTGCCAAAGCCCACCGTGGTCGTCACCTTCAATTCGCCCAGCACGCTTTCCTCGCTGTCGCGGATGCGCGCCGAGGTGCTGTCAAGCTTGCGGGCCATGGCCGAGGTCGCCTCGAACAGCAATTCGCCCTGTTCGGTGAGAATCAGCCCGCGGGCATGGCGGTGAAACAGGGTGGTGCCAAGCGCCTCTTCCAGCGCGCGGATCTGCCTGCTGACCGCCGATTGCGACAGATGCAGCACATCGCCCGCATGCGTCAGGCTGCCCGCATCCGCGACCGCGTGAAAGATTCTGAGCTTGTCCCAGTCCATCCGAGTTACAATCCTGACATGGCTGCCATGCGTTCTTTGCAGGTCTGACCTTCCCTGCGATTGTCTGCCTTGAAGGTCAAGTCAAGAATTTATGTCTTTGTCGGTCAGCATATCTGACCTATAATGACGTAAGGGGACGTCATGCATTGAGGAGGTGCAGGATGAGCAAGCAGGAATTTTCGCTAGCCGACCGGTTCGATCTGTCCAAGGGACAGGTGCTGCTGAACGGAACGCAGGCACTTGTGCGGCTGATGCTGATGCAGGCGGCACGTGACAAAGCCGCCGGGCTGAACACCGCCGGTCTGGTGACGGGCTATCGCGGCTCTCCGCTTGGCGGGGTGGATCTGGCGATGATGCGCGAGGGCGCGCGGCTGTCGGATGCGCAGGTGCGCTTTCAGCCCGGCCTGAACGAGGATCTGGCCGCGACCGCGATCTGGGGCAGCCAGCAGGCGGAACTGCGCGGCGAGGGGCGCTATGACGGCGTGTTTGCGCTGTGGTATGGCAAGGGGCCGGGGGTGGACCGCACCGGCGATGTGATGAAGCACGCCAATATGGCGGGCGCGTCGCGGCTGGGCGGTGTGGTCATGGCGATGGGCGATGACCATACCGGCGAAAGCTCGACCGTGCTGCATCAGTCGGACTGGGCGATGATCGACGCCTATATCCCGGTGCTGTCGCCCGCAGGCGTGCAGGAAATCCTGGACTATGGCCTCTATGGTTTCGCGCTGTCGCGTTACGCGGGGGTCTGGACCGGCCTCAAGACGATGAAGGACACGGTCGAGGCCACCTCGGTCGTGAATGGTGATCCGCACCGGATGCGGTTCGTGACCCCCGAGGGGTTTGCCATGCCCGAGGGCGGGCTGAACATCCGTCTGGGCGACACGCCGGTCGCGCAAGAGGCGCGGATGATCGACCACAAGCGGTGGGCGGCCGAGGCGTTCAGCCGCGCCAACCGCCTTGATCACCGGGTCTGGGGCAAGCCCGGCGCCAGGATCGGCTTTGTCGCGGCGGGCAAGAACTGGCTGGATCTGGTGCATGCCCTGTCGCTGCTGGGCATCGACGAGGCTGAGGCCGAACGGCTGGGCCTGACCACCTACAAGGTCGGGCAGACCTGGCCGATGGACATGAAGTCTATTCAGGAATGGTCTGAAAACCTTGAGATTATTATCTGCGTCGAGGAAAAGCGCAAGTTGATCGAGGTGCAGCTGAAAGAGGCGATCTTTGACAATCGCCGGGGCCGCCGGGTGCACGGCTGGAAGCATGACCGCACCGGCGAAGAGCTGTTCCCGACCCGCTATGCGCTTGACCCGGTGATGATCGCGCAGAAGATCGGCGGGATTCTGGTCGAGGAGGGGCGTGGCACCGAACATATCCGCGCCGGTCTGGCCCGGCTGGCCGAGGTGCGCCGGGCTGATAATGCACCTGAGATTTCGACCAGAACGCCTTGGTTTTGCTCGGGTTGTCCGCATAGCAGCTCGACCCGCCTGCCGCAGGGCAGCCGCGCCTATGCCGGGATCGGCTGTCACTATATGGTGCAATGGATGGGCCGCGAGACCGAGGGCTTCACCCATATGGGCGGCGAGGGCGTCAACTGGGTCGGTGAGGCGCCGTTCAGTACAAGAAACCATGTCTTTCAGAACCTTGGCGACGGAACCTATAATCATTCTGGGATTCTGGCGATCCGTGCGGCGATGGCTGCGGGCACCAACATCACCTACAAGATCCTCTATAACGATGCGGTGGCGATGACCGGCGGACAACCGAACGAGGGCGGGCTGACCGCGCCTCAGATCGCGCGCGAACTGGTGGCGATGGGGGTGAACCCGGTCACGGTCGTCTATGACGAGAAAGAGGATGTCGACCGCGCGCAATTCCCGCAGGGCCTGCGGTTCGAGGAGCGTGCGCAGATGATGGCGGTGCAGCGCGAGCTGGAAACCGCGCCGGGCGTCAGTGCGATCCTGTATATCCAGACCTGCGCGGCGGAAAAGCGGCGGCGGCGCAAGAAGGGGCAGTTCCCCGATCCCGACCGCCGCATCTGGATCAACCCCGAGGTCTGCGAGGGCTGCGGCGATTGCTCGGTCCAGTCGAACTGCGTCTCGGTCGTGCCGCTGGACACGGAGCTGGGCCGCAAGCGCCAGATCGACCAGTCCAGCTGCAACAAGGATTACAGCTGCGTCAAAGGCTTCTGCCCCAGCTTCGTCTCGGTGCGCGGCGGCAAGCTGCGCCGTCCCAAGGCCGAGGCCTTTGATCTGCCGGACCTGCCCGCGCCCGCGCTGCCCGCGATCAAGGGCACGCATAATGTCGTCATCACCGGCGTCGGTGGCACCGGGGTCGTGACCGTGGGCGCCGTGCTGGCGCAGGCCGCGCATATCGACGGCAAGGGCGCCGGCATGATGGAGATGGCGGGGCTGGCGCAAAAGGGCGGCGCCGTGCACATCCATCTGCGGCTGGCCGAACGCCCCGAAGACATCAGCGCCATCCGCGTGGCCACCGGCGAGGCGGATTGCGTCATCGGCGGCGATCTGGTGGTCACGGCAGGCGCCAGGACGGTCGGGCTGATGACCCAGGGGCGCACCGGTGCCGTGGTCAACGATCACGAGATTATTACCGGCGATTTCACCCGTTTCCGCGATTTTCAGGTGCCCTCGGACCGGCTGCGCCTGTCGCTGGAGGCGCGGCTGCAGGACCGCGTCGCCTTCTTTGATGCCAATGAGCTGTCGCTGCGGATGCTGGGCGATTCGATCTATTCCAACATGCTGGTGCTGGGCGCCGCCTGGCAGCAGGGGCTGCTGCCGCTGTCCGAGGCGGCCATCGCGCAGGCGATCCAACTCAACGGCGCCAAGGTGGCCGAGAACCAGCGCGCCTTTCAGATCGGGCGATGGGCGATGGCCTTTCCCGATCAGACCCGGCGGCCCGCCGATGTGGTGCAGCTGCCCGTCGATCCGGTCGCGTATCGCGCCGAACGGCTGCTCGGCTATCAGGGCAAGCGGCTGTCGCGGCGGTTCCGCAAGCTGGTCGATGCCGCCCCTGCCGCGCTGCGGGAACATGTCGCGCGCGGATACTACAAGCTGTTGGCCTACAAGGATGAATACGAGGTCGCGCGGCTGCACCTGTCCACCGCCGATGAGGTGGCCAAGCGGTGGGAGGGCGATGTGCGCCTGTCGCTGCATCTGGCGCCGCCGGTCCTGACCGGCACGGATACCGAAGGCCGCCCGCGCAAGCGCGAATTCGGGCCGTGGATGCTGCGCGCCTTCCGGGTGCTGGCGGCGATGAAGGCTCTGCGCGGCACGCCGTTCGACCCGTTCGGCTACAGCGCCGAGCGGCGGCTGGAACGCCGGATGATCCGCGATTACGAGGCCGACATGGCCGAAATCTTCGCGGCGCTGACCGACTCGACCCTGCCTGCTGCCGTTGAGCTGGCCGAACTGCCGCTGAGCGTGCGCGGCTATGGCCCGGTCAAGCACGAGGCTGCGATGCAGGCCGCCGCGCGCCGGGACGAATTGCTGGCGCAGATCCGGGCGGGCGGCGCACCGATCCGTGAAGCCGCCGAATGATCGTTGAATGATCCAGATCATTTGCAAAGCCCGCGCAGCGCCTTATGAAGGGCGCCACGCGTTACAGGGGGCGGTGCATGGCGGTTGGCGTTTTCGATAGCGGTCTGGGCGGGCTGACGGTCCATCAGGCGATTGCCGCGCGCCTGCCCGAGGTGCCGCTGGTCTATCTGGGTGACAATGCGCATGCGCCTTATGGTGTGCGCACCGCCGATGATATTTTCGACCTGACCTGCCGCGCGGTGGAACGGCTGTGGGATGAGGGCTGCGATCTGGTGATCCTGGCCTGCAACACCGCCAGCGCCGCCGCCTTGCGCCGGATGCAGGAGACATGGCTGCCCGAAAACAAGCGCGTGCTGGGTGTCTTTGTGCCGATGATCGAGGCGCTGACCGAACGGCAATGGGGCGACAACTCGCCCCCGCGCGAGGTGGCCGTCAAGCATGTGGCGCTGTTCGCCACGCCCGCCACCGTCGCCAGCCGCGCCTTCCAGCGCGAACTGGCCTTTCGCGCCGTGGGCGTCGATGTCGAGGCGCAGCCCTGCGCGGGCGTCGTCGATGCGATCGAGCTGGGCGACGAGATTCTGGCCGAGGCGCTGGTCACCAGCCATGTCGAATCGCTGCTGCGCCGGATGCCGTTTCCGCAGGCCGCCATCCTTGGCTGCACGCATTATCCGCTGATGGAAGACGCCTTCCAGCGCGCGCTTGGCCCCAAGGTCGAGGTTTACAGCCAGGCCGGTCTGGTTGCAGAGAGCCTTGCGGATTATCTTGAGCGGCGCCCCGAATTTCTGGGTGAGGGGCGCGCATCGAAATTTCTGACCACGGGCGATCCGGTGCGCGTGTCGGGCAAGGCCACGCAATTCATGCGCCGCCCGATCCGCTTTGACGCCGCCTGACAGGAGGGATACCCATGGCCGGCATGAAATCGCTGAAAAAACAACGCCGCATTCAGGTGATCACCGCCGCCACGGCTGCCCTGATCATCGCGGTCGGTCTGATCGGCTATGGGTTCAGCGACGGCATCAACCTTTATCGCTCGCCCACGCAGGTCAGCGAACAGGCGCCCGACCCCGAGGAATTCTTTCAGCTGGGCGGGTTGGTCAAGGAGGGCTCGTTGATCAACGGCGAGGGGGTGGCCTTTGATTTCGTCATCACCGATGGCGCGGTCGAGATCCCGGTGACCTATGTGGGCCGCGACCCGCGCCCGGATCTGTTCGGCGAGGGGCAGGGCACCATCGCCAAGGGCTGGTATCGCGAGGGCCGGTTCGAGGCGCGCGAAATCCTGGCCAAGCATGACGAAAGCTACATGCCGCGCGAGGTGATCGACACGCTGAAGGCCACCGGCCACTATCAGGAGCCCAACAGCTGATCCGCGCAACGCCCGCAAGGTTAACCAAAGGTTAACCCCGCAGCCCCAGCTTTCCCTGATGCCGCAGAACCCTGCGGCGGCTTTGGGACGGGGGTGACATGCAGAGCGTGGAACAGATTGCGCGTCAGATCGTGGCGCGAGAGGGCGGGTTCGTCAACGACCCCGACGATCCGGGCGGCGCCACCAGATACGGCGTGACCATCGGCACGATGCGCGGGCTGGGGCTGGATCTGAACAAGGACGGGCGGATTGATCAGGCGGATGTGCGCGCCCTGACCCGCGCGCAGGCCGAGCAGATCTTTGTCGAACATTACTTCCGCAAGCCGCGTCTGGCCGAACTGCCAGCCGCACTGCAGGCCAGCACCTTTGACATGTATGTCAATGCGGGCGCCAATGCGGTCAGGATCCTGCAACGGCTGATCACGCGGATGGGCTTTGCGGCGACGCCCGACGGGGTGGTGGGGCCAAAGACCATCGCCGCCGCAACGGCCGCCGCCGCCGCCGCGCCAGATCATATCGCCGATGCCTACGGGATCGCGCGGCGCAACTATTACTACGCTCTGGCCGATCAGCGCCCGGCCAGCCGCAAATACGCGCGCACGCTGGCAGGCGGCAAGGGCGGCTGGATCACGCGGGCCGAGGAATTCATCGCACAGCGCTATCACCTCAGCGCCGCCCAGCACCGGGCGAGGGTCGCGTCATGGGCGTGATGGGTCGCATTCTGGGGGTCGCCCCCACCGTCACCGCGCTGGGTCACGCAGCCTCTGGCATGGCCGAGGTCTTTACCCAGAACGCCACCCGCCGGATGGAGCTGGACGAAGAGGCCTATGCCCGCGCCATCAGCCAGCACGGGCAGGAATTCCTGATCCAGCGCGCGGGCTGGTTTGACGCTTTTGTCAACGGGCTGAACCGCCTGCCGCGCCCGCTGCTGGCGCTGGGGACGATGGGGCTGTTCGTCTATGCCATGGCCGAGCCGGTGGGCTTCAGCCTGCGGATGGAGGGGTTGCAGATGGTTCCCGAACCCTTGTGGTGGCTGCTGGGCGCCATCGTCGGCTTTTACTTCGGCGCGCGCGAGGCGCATTATCTGCGCAACAGGGTCTGGACCGCCCGCAGCCCGGCCCCTGCCGCAGACGAGGGCGTGCCTGCGGCGACGACGCATGCGCCGCGCCCGCAGGATGATTTCGCCGACAACGCCGCCCTGCGCGACTGGGCGGCCGGTCTGCGCGCTTAGGCCGCAGCGGCCACACATCATTCTGACAAACCAGCACCAAGGGGGGACTGTTCCCCCCTTTGTCATGTCCCTATGCTGTCGGGCAACCAGAAGGATTGCCCCGATGATCGCAGAATTCGGCCATTTCGCCCTGATCCTCGCTTTTGCGCTGTCGCTGTATCAGATGACGGTGCCGATGGTGGGGGCGGCCAGGGGCTGGCACGGCTGGATGGAAAGCGCCCGTCCGGCGGCGCTGGCGCAGCTGATGCTGATGGTGGTCTCGTTCGGGGCGCTGACGGTGGCCTTTGTCACCTCGGATTTCTCGGTGCGGCTGGTCTATGAGAATTCGCACACGGCCAAGCCGCTGATCTACAAGATCAGCGGCGTCTGGGGCAATCACGAGGGCAGCATGCTGCTATGGGTGCTGATCCTGGCGCTGTTCGGGGCGGCGGCGGCGGTCTTTGGCGGCAATCTGCCCCCCAGCCTGCGGGCGCGGGTGCTGGCGGTGCAGGCATCCGTCTCGGCGGCGTTCTACGCGTTCATCATCTTCACCTCCAACCCTTTCTGGCGCATGGGAAATCCGCCCTTTGACGGGCGCGACCTGAACCCGCTGCTGCAGGATCCGGGTTTGGCCTTTCACCCGCCGTTTCTGTATCTGGGCTATGTCGGCCTTTCGATGGCGTTCAGCTTTGCCGTCGCCGCCCTGATCGAGGGTCGCGTCGATGCGGCATGGGCCCGTTGGGTGCGGCCCTGGACGCTGGCGGCCTGGGTGTTTCTGACCCTCGGCATCGCGCTTGGATCATGGTGGGCCTATTACGAGCTGGGCTGGGGCGGCTTCTGGTTCTGGGACCCGGTGGAAAACGCCAGCTTCATGCCCTGGCTGCTGGCCGCAGCCCTGCTGCATTCCGCCATCGTGGTGGAAAAGCGCGAGGCGCTGAAAAGCTGGACGATCCTGCTGGCGATCATGGCGTTCGGCTTTTCGCTGATCGGGACATTCATCGTGCGCTCGGGGCTGATCACCTCGGTCCACAGCTTTGCCAACGACCCCGAACGCGGCCTCTTCATCCTTGCCATTCTGGTGTTCTTTGTCGGCGGCGCGCTGACCCTCTATGCGCTGCGGGCCTCTGATCTGACGGCCAAGGGCGTCTTTGCCCCGGTCTCGCGCGAGGGGGCGCTGGTGCTGAACAACGTGCTGCTGGCGGTGGCGGCCTTTGTGGTCTTTGTCGGCACGATGTGGCCGCTGATCGCGGAAATGGTCTGGGGCCGGGTGTTGTCGGTCGGCCCGCCCTTCTTCAATCAGGCGTTCACGCCGTTCATGGTGGTGCTGGCGCTGGCGCTGCCCGTAGGCTCGATCATGCCGTGGAAGCGCGGCAATCTCGGGCGGTCCATGCGGCCCCTGTGGGGGGCGCTGGTGCTGACGGTGGCGGTGATGATGCTGGTCTTTGCGGTCTCGACCGGGCGTTCGGCGCTGGCGGTGATCGGGGCGGGGCTGGGGTCGTGGCTGGTTTTCGGCGCGCTGTCCGAGCTGGTCCACCGCACCGGCAAATCGGGCCTGTCGCGTCTGTGGCGCCTGCCGCGCGCCGATTGGGGCAAGGCGGTCGCGCATTCCGGGCTGGGTGTGACCTTCATCGCCGTGGCCCTGATCACGGCGTGGCAGGACGAGGACATCCGCGTCGCCCAGATCGGCGAGCCGTTCGACATCGGCGCCTATCAGATCACGCTGCGCGGCGTCGACCGGGTGGACGGGCCGAACTATTTCTCGGCCATGGCCACGCTGGAGGTTGAACGTGACGGGCGGCTGGTGGCCACGCTGAACCCCGAAAAGCGCGTCTATCCGGTGCAGAACATGCCAACGACCGAGGCCGCCATTGATTATGGCTTTTTCCGCGATGTCTATCTGGTGCTGGGCGATCAGCAGCCGGACGGAGGCTGGGCGGTGCGCGCCTATATCAAGCCCTTTGCCAACTGGATCTGGGGCGGCTGTCTGCTGATGGCGCTTGGCGGGCTGATCAGCCTGTCGGACCGCCGCTACCGGGTCGCCGCCGGGGCCGCGCGCCCCGCGCCGGGCCGCAACACGGTGCCTGCGGAATGATCCGGCGCATGGCTCTGATCCTCGCGCTGATCCTGCCGGTGGCGGCGCTGGCGGTTCAGCCCGATGAGGTTCTGGACGATGCGGGGCTGGAGGCGCGGGCCCGCCAGATCTCGCAGAACCTGCGCTGCCCGGTCTGTCAGGGCGAGAATATCGACGAATCGAACGCGCCGATCAGCCGCGACCTGCGGCTTTACGTCCGCGAGCGGCTGGTGGCGGGCGACAGCGATACGCAGGTGATCGACAATGTCGCCGACCGGTTCGGCGAATATGTGCTGTTCGAACCGCGCGCCTCGGGCATCAACTGGGTGCTGTGGCTCGCCGGGCCGCTGATGGCGCTGGTGGCCGCGCTGATCGCCTGGCGCTTTCTGGCCGCCCGCGCCCGCGCCACGCCCGAGGTGACGCAGCGGCTGAGCCCCTCCGAGAAAGAGCGCCTGGATGAGATCATGCGCGACGGCTGACGCGGGGTCGCGCTTTTCAACGCGCGCCGTTCCTGCATCATCGCCCCAACGCAGCAGGGAGGGGTGGGCATGAGCCATGAGACGATCGAACTGAGCCATGAAGGGGGCGTCACGCGGCTGGTGCTGAACCGCCCGGCGGTGATGAACGCGCTGAACAGGCGGATGCGGGCCGAGATCACCGCCGCGCTGACCGGCCTGCCTGCGGAGACGCGCTGCGTGGTGATGACGGGGGCGGGGCGCGGCTTTTGCTCGGGTCAGGATCTGACCGACGCCTCGGCGGCGCGCGATCTGGAGGCGACGTTGCGCGACGAATACGAGCCGATGCTGCGCGCCCTGCGCAGCTGTCCGGTGCCGGTCATCGCGGCGGTGAACGGGGTGGCTGCCGGGGCGGGCGCCAATCTGGCGCTGGCGGCGGATGTGGTGATCGCGGCGGACAGCGCCAGTTTCGTGCAGGCCTTCACCCGGATCGGGCTGGTGCCGGATGCGGGCGGGACATGGATTTTGCCGCGACTGGTGGGCACGGCGCGGGCGGCAGGTGCGATGCTGTTTGCCGAAACCGTGCCTGCGCGGCAGGCCGCCGACTGGGGGATGATCTGGCGGGCCGTGCCGGATGCCGATTTCGCGGCCGAGGTGGACGCGCGGGCCCGGCAGCTGGCCTCGGGGCCGACCGGCGCCTTCCTGTCGATCCGCGCGGCGTTGGCGGCGGCGATGCAGAATGATCTGGACGCGCAACTGGCGCTGGAGGCGCGGCTGCAGGGTCAGGCCGGGCGCAGCGCCGATTTCGCCGAGGGGGTGACGGCCTTTCTGGAAAAGCGCGCGCCGCGGTTCTCGGGGCGCTGATCAGGCGATCTGCACAAAGCGGGGCGCCGGGCCGCGATTGTCGAAAAACGGCACGCTGTCGGGGACGGGCAGCGTGGTATGCCACGGAACCGACCCGGCCAGCTCGGTCAGTTCGGCCAGCACGACCTCGGTGATGAAGGGCAGATCGAGGCTGCGGGCCTCGGACAGCCCGACCCAGTGCAGATGCGACAGCTCATCGCAGGCGCGGCTGAAATCTTCGGGATCGCCCGCGACCGAGGCCGCGTCGGCCACAAAGAAATGCGCATCGAACCGCCGCGGCCGGCCCGGCGGCGTGATCGCCCGGAACAGATAGGCCAGGCCCCCCGCATCCGGCACCAGCCCCGCCTCGGCAAAGCCCGGAACCTGTGCGCCGCCGCCGGGCTGGCCGATCAGCAGGCCGGTTTCCTCGGCCAGCTCGCGCAGGGCGGCGGCGGCAATGGCATCGGGCGAGGGGGCCGCCACGTCGCGTGGCTCGGCCAGAAGGCGGCGGCGATGGGGGTCGGGCAGCGGCCGGGCCAGCGGCAGCGTGGCGTCGCCCGGATCGACCGCGCCGCCCGGAAAGACGAATTTCGAGGGCATGAAGACCGCCGCCTGTCCGCGCATCCCCATCAGGATCGCCGCGCCTGTCGCCGCGCGCCGCAGCACGATCAGGCTGGCGGCATCGCGGATCGGCGCCTGCACGCGCGCAGGGTCGGTCACGAGGTCACCTGCCCGGGGTCCGTCCCGAACCCATGCATGCGCCGCGCCCATTGCAGCCCGACCATGGCGCCTTTGATCATGGGCAGAATCAGCAGCGACAGCACGATCGCGCCCAGCCCGAAGGCGATGATCATCGTCGCGGCGCTTGGCCGCCATGCCATATACGAGGCCAGCAGGATCGGCGCCCCCAGATGCGACACGATCAGGATTGTCAGATAGGCCGGGCCGTCATCGGCGCGCTGATGGTGCATCGCCTCGCCGCACCGGGCGCAGTGATCGGTGACCTTCAGATAGCCGCTGAACAACCTGCCCCGGCCACAGGCCGGACAACGCCCGATTGCGCCGCGTTTCATCGCGCGGCCCGTGGCGCGCTCGGGGTCGGACAAATGGATGCGATCGGTCATCGCCAGAACTCCTGCTGGGGCGGGCCCGGACTGTCGCGCCCAGGATCCCCGCGTCGCCCCAGTCTAGGCCTGCCCCGGCCCGCGTGCCAGCCCCTGCGACATCAGCTCAGGCCGCCTGTTCGGGATGCGAGATGACGACACGGTTGCGACCGCGGGCCTTGGCTGCCAGCAAGGCGCGGTCGGCCCGCTCCAGCGTTTCGCGGGCAAGGTGATCGGGCCAGACCTCACCGTCCAGCGCGCGGACGGTGACCACACCGACAGAGACGGTGATGCGCACCTGCCCGCCCCCGGACAGGGCGGGCAGCCCGACCGGCGTGTCCTGAATGGCCAGACGCATCCGTTCGGCCATCACCTGCGCCTGTTGCGCGTCGCAGGGGCAGATGACGGCCATGAACTCTTCCCCGCCCAGGCGCGCGGCCAGCCCCCGGTTGCCCAGAACGCGGGTGATCCGCTGCGCGACGGTGGACAGAACCGCATCACCGGCGCCGTGCCCGAAGCGGTCGTTGATGGCCTTGAAGTGGTCCAGATCCATTGCCAGAACCGAAAAGTCCTGACCGGTCAGCATGGCGTCGCGCGCGATGTCCGACAGCTTGGGCAGCGCATAGCGGCGGTTGTACAGCCCCGTCAGAGAGTCGGTCATCGCCCAGATCATGTGGCGCCTGACCTCGGCCCGGTGCCGGTCGCTGCGCGATTTGCGCGACAGCTGCATCCGCAACGTCATGGCGGCGGCGTCGATTTCGGCGGGTCCGCCAAGACTGTCGGGAAGCACGTCGCCCGCCCCCAGATCCAGCGCGATGGCCGCCAGCTCGTCGCGGTCACGACCGATCGCGATCACGAAACCCGCATCCCGCGACCCCTGCCGCGAGCGCAGTTCCGACAGCAGCCGCAGCCCGTCGCCGCGTGTCTCCAGATCGGCGCAGATCAGGTAAAGATCGGCCGATTTGCCAAGCCGCACCCCCGACAGCGCCTCCTCCGGGTTGCGGATGTCGAACCGTGCCTCGATCCGGTCGGACAGCAATTGCCGCCAGCGCTGTGACCGCGCCGGGTTGTCCGTCACCAGCACGATATGCGGCAGTTCGTTTTCATCGACCGAAGGCCCGGCCTCGGCCATGCCCAGATCCAGACCGACCGGGTCTTCGCAATCGCGCAGCATGCCGCGGACACGGGCCAGCAGCATCTGGTCGTTGATTTCGGGATCCAGCGCCGCCGAGGCGCCCGCCTGCAGGGCCGCCAGCCGCGACGTGCTGCGCACCAGCATCAGGATGGGAATGCCCCCGGTCTGCCGGTCCCCGGCCAGCCGGGCGCAGAGTTCGATGGCCACATCCTCGCCAAAGCCGCTGCCCAGAATGATCAGATCGGGCTGCGTCTGGTCGATCAGATCGGGGATCTGGACGATCCGGCTGGCGGTGGCCACGTCATAACAGGCGGCCGATAGCCGGACCTTCAACGTGATGCGGGTCGTTGCCACGCCATCTGCCACCAGAATCCGTGCAGTCATCGCTCTGCCCCGCGCCGCGCCACTCGTGACTGTCAATCTGGGGCCAAATGCTTAACAAAGGGTTTCCGCGGCCGATAATTTTTTGTGCCGCCCCGTTCATAAGGAAGACTGCGATGACCCTGCACCCGGACCGTGCCCGCGATCTGGCCACCGATCTGTTGCTGCATCTGACCGGGCATCCCGACCTGATGCAGGATTTTCTGACCACGACGGGATTGTCGGCGGGGGATCTGCGCATGATGGCGCAGGATGGCTCGGCCGGGGCGGCATTGCTGGATTTTCTGGCCGAAGATGATGCGCGCCTGATCGCCTGCGCGCAGGCGCTGTCGGTGACGCCACAGGATCTGATGGCGGCGCGCACCGTGCTGGCCGGGCCGGGCAGCTATGGGTGGTCGGTCGACTGACGGAATTTTCGCGCCGGTTTGCGCTTGCTTAACCTCTGGCCGCTAAAGTCGGGCAAAATGAGGTTGAGAATGAACGGACTGATTGATCGCGCGATCGAGGAATTCCTGCGGGCCACCTACGGCGATGACCTCGTCCGGTCGATGACCGCCGATATCGCATTGGCACAGGGGCATCCGGTCCCCGATCTGCAGGGCTGCGGGCAGCAGGCGCTGGCCCATGCCGCCCTGCGGATGTCCAAGCCCGTCAGCGAAATGCTGGAGGATCTGGGCGGCTGGCTGACCCGGATCGAGCCGATCCGCCGGTTGCTGCGCTTTTCGGGCCGTGATTTCCATGATTTCCTGATGAGTCTGGATGAGTTGCCGGGCAGGGCGCATCTGGTGCTGCCGCAGCTTGTCATGCCGCCGCTGCGGGTCGGGCGCGATGGGCAGAGCGTAATTGTCGCCCTGGACAAGGCGGATGCCGACTGGAAATGCACGCTGATCGGGCTGATCCGGGGCATGGCCGATGATTATGGTGCGCTTTGTCTGATCTCGTCCGAAGGCATGAATATCCGTATCGAAGTCTGGGAAGAGCAGTTTTGCGAGGGCCGGATGTTCAGCCTCTCTCCTGATGCTGCGCCGGAAAGCCTGGCCTTCTGATGCGTCCGGGGCCCAGGCTGTCGCCGGAGGGGTTGGCGCGGCTGCTGCCCATGCATCTCTGGCTGGGCCCTGACGGGGTCGTCTGGTCCGCAGGCGCGACGCTGCTCAAGCTGGTGCCGGATCTGCGCAGCGGGGTGCCGGGATGTCTCAGCGATGCGCGCGGCGATCCGGGGGGCGATGTTCTGGCGCGGATCCGGGACGCCGCCCGTGATGAGACGCGCCTGTTTCTGCGGGTCGATGCGCGGCCCGAACTGGTTCTGCGCGGCCATGCCGTGCCCGCCGACAAGGGCAGCGTCCTGCTGAATCTGGGATTCGGGATCGGCGTTCACCGCGCGATTGCGGCGGCGGATTTGATCGATTCCGATTTTCCGCCGACCGATCTGATGATGGAATTCCTGTTTCTGCACGAGGCCAATCGCGCCGTTCTGGCCGAGCTGGCGCGTTTCAACAGGCAGCTTGCCAGCGCCCGCCGGGTGGCGCTGACACAGGCGCATAGTGATGTGCTGACCGGCCTGACCAACCGTCGCGGGCTGGAGCTGGCGCTGTCGGCCCTGCTGCGCCCGGCACAGGATGACCGCTTCGCGCCCGCAGCGCAGGATTTCTCGCTTGTCCATCTGGATCTGGATCATTTCAAGCAGGTCAATGACACCCATGGGCACCAGGCCGGCGATGACCTGCTGCGCAATGTCGGTCGCGAGCTGCGCCATGTGATCCGCAAGGCGGATACGGCGGCGCGTCTTGGCGGGGACGAGTTCGTTCTGATTTTGCGCAGCGTCACTTGCCCCGATCTGCTGTCCCAGCTCTGCGACCGGTTGATTGCCTCGATCCGCGCCATCGGCGCATCCGTGGCGCCCGGCCTGTCGGTGTCGGCCAGCATGGGCGTGGTCATCTGGAAGCAAGGATGCACGCCTGACGCAAATACGCTGCTGGCGCTGGCGGATGACGCGCTCTATCGCTCCAAGCGGGCGGGGCGCGGCAGGATCACGATCACCGACTGCCCATCGGTGCAGGCGGCGCGCACATGAGCTGGGACAGAACCGTTCCGGCCAGCAAGACCCCGCCGGAATGGCGCTGTGATGGCGCAGTTGTGATGGCGCAGTCCGGCGGGCATCCGGGTCGGTTCTGTGGGCTGGCCGACCGTCCCCGGGCGGCCCGCCCCGCCGGGGAGCCCA
>NZ_JBKBVD010000054.1:15440-21681 GCF_046289755.1 Paracoccus sp. (in: a-proteobacteria)
TGGGGGGGTGGTGTGGGTTTGTGTTTTGGCGCGGGGGGGGGGGCCCCGGGGGGGGTTGGGGGGGGGGGCCCCCCGCCCCCGGCCCCCCCCCCCCCGCCTGTCAGCCCAGCACTTCGGCAATCGCCTCGCGCGTGACCTCGACGATCTGGTCGGCCTCGGCCCCGGTCAGGCACAAAGGCGGCGCAAAGCCCAGAATGTCGCCCTGCGGCATGGCCCGCGCGATCACGCCGCGTTTCAGCATCGCGGCCACGACCTTCGCGCCCTTGCCCTCGGATGGATCAAAGAACCGCCGCGCATCCCGGTCGGCCATCAGCTCCACCGCACACAGCATCCCCTCGCCGCGCACATCGCCGACATGGGGGTGATCGCCCACCGCCGCGCGCATGCGGTCGTTCAGATAGGCGCCGACGGTGCCTGCATTTTCGACCAGCCCCATGCTGTCGATCAGCCTGAGGTTCGCGACCCCGGCGGCGGCGCCGATGGGATGGGCGGAATAGGTCCAGCCATGGCCCAGAACGCCGTTTTCGTCGGTGCCGCGCGCCAGCACATCCCACATGCGCTGTCCCACGATGCTGGCCGAAAGCGGCGCATAGGCCGAGGTCAGCCCCTTGGCGCTGGTGATCAGATCGGGCTTCATGCCGTAGTGATCGCTGCCGAACATGGTCCCCAGCCGCCCGAAGCCGGTCACGACCTCATCGGCGATCAGCAGGATGTCATGGCGGTCCAGCACCGCCTGAATGGCGGGCCAGTAACCGGCGGGCGGCGGCACGATCCCGCCCGTGCCCAGTACCGGCTCGCCGATAAAGGCGGCGATGCTGTCGGCGCCTTCGAAGGCGATCAGCGCCTCCAGCTTGTCGACGCAATAGCCCACGAAATCAGCCTCGGACATGGCGGCATCGGGGCGGCGGAAGTAATAGGGCGCCTCGGTATGGATCACCTGGTCCAGCGGCAGATCGAACTTCTTGTGAAACAGCTCAAGCCCGGTCAGCGAGCCGGTCATCAGCCCCGAGCCGTGATAGCCCCGCCAGCGGCTGATGATCTTTTTCTTCTTCGGGCGGCCCAGAATATTGTTGTAATACCAGACCAGCTTGATGTTCGTCTCATTCGCATCCGAGCCGCCAAGCCCGAAATAGACCCGCGCCATACCTGCGGGCGCGCGGTCCATCACCATCTTGGCCAGCGTGATCGAGGTTTCCGACCCGTGGCCCGCATAGGCGTGGTAATAGGACAGCTCGCGCGCCTGCGTGGCGATGGCCTCGGCGATCTCTTGCCGGCCATAGCCCACGTTCACGCAATAAAGCCCCGCGAACCCGTCCAGCAGCTTGTTGCCGTCGCGGTCGTGGATATAGACCCCCTCGCCGCCGGTCACGATGCGCTGCGGCGCCTCGCCGCGCGCGAATTGCCCCAGATGGGTCGAGGGGTGGAAAAAGCTCTCGCGGTCCCATTTCGCCAGTTCGTCATTGGTCAGCATCGTCATTTCCTCTCACGCCCAATCGCGGCAGACATATTTGATGTCGGTAAAGGCTTCGAGGCCCTGACGGGCGCCCTCGCGGCCCAGTCCCGACTGCTTCATCCCGCCAAAGGGGATCGGCGCGCCGGTGACCTTGGTGCGGTTCACGGCGACCATGCCATATTGCAACGCCCGCGTCAGGCGATAGATCCGGCGCGGGTCCATGCTGTGCACATAGGCGATCAGCCCGTATTCGCTGGCATTGGCGCGCGCGATCACCTCGTCCTCGGTGTCGAAGACCGACAGGGCGGCGACCGGGCCAAAGGTTTCCTCGCGCATGATTGCGGCCGCGTCGGGGACATCGGCCAGAACGGTGGGCCGGAAGAACAGCGGGCCCTGCGCCGTGTCCACCGCACCCCCGGTCAGGATGCGGGCGCCATGGGCCACCGCGTCCGCGACATGCGCGACCTGCTTGGCGATCTGGCGGTCATGGATCAGCGGGCCGATATCGGGATCGTCCATGCCCCGCCCGAGGGTCAGCTGTTCGACCGCCGCCGTGAAGCGGGCGCAGAACTCGGTATAGACCGGGCGCTGGATATAAAAGCGGTTGGCGCCAAGGCAGTCCTGACCCGAGGTGGCGAATTTGGCCTTGACGGCCTCGGCCACGGCGCGGTCCAGATCGGCGCCCTGACAGACGATAAAGGGCGCGTGCCCGCCCAGTTCCAGCACCAGCCGTTTGACCGTCTCGGCCGACTGGCGATAGAGCAGCCGCCCGACTTCCGTGGACCCGGTAAAGGACAGCGCCCGCACGCGGGCGTCCGCCGTCCATTCCCCCACGATGGTCGCGGCATCGCCGATGACGGTATTGATCACGCCCTCGGGGAAGCCCGCCCGCTGCGCCAGCACCGCCAGCGCCAGCGCCGACAGGGGCGTTTCCGCCGAGGGGTGGATGACCACGGTGCAGCCCGCGCCAAGGGCGGCGGCGGCCTTGCGGGTGATCATCGCGCAGGGAAAGTTCCACGGTGTCACAAGGGCCGCGACGCCCACGGGTTCGCGCCACAGCTCCATCTCGGCATCGGGCAGGTGGCTGGTCACGCCCTCGATATTGGGGCGCAGGGCCTCTTCGGCGTAAAAGGTCACGAAGCTGGCGGCATAGTCGATTTCGCCGCGCGCCTCGCTGATGGGCTTGCCCTGTTCGGCGACCATGATCCGGGCCAGATCCTCGCGCGCCGCAAGGATCAGCGCGTGCCAGCGATGCAGGATCGCGGCGCGGTGCTGGGGCAGCATGCCCGACCAGCCGGGAAAGGCCGCGTGCGCCGCATCGACCGCCGCGCGGGCGCCTGCCGCCTCGCTGATGGCGACCTGCGCCACCAGCCCGCCGGTGGCAGGGTCGCGCACGGCCAGCCGGCCCTGGGCCGCGAAATCGCCCGCGCCGGGCAGAAGCCCGCTGTCGTCCAGCCTGTCGGTCAGCGCGGTCTGGTGATGGTCCAGCATCAGATACCTCCGTTGTTGGGGGCAGTATGGCGGCCATCGCGGGGGATATTACCTGAAGGTCGCGCCGCAGGCAGAGGATTCCTCTGGCCTGTCGCGGCGCGGCAGAGGAATCCTCTGTTCAGCCCAGCAGCGGGGCTGCGGGGGGCTGATCCTTGACCGGCTTGGTCACGATATAGCTGAAATAGCGCCGCAGGCCCGCGCGGCTTTCCAGCAGCCCGTCCATCAGATCCTGAAACGCCGCCACGTCGCGGGCCACGACCTGCATCAGGTAATCATAGCCGCCGCCGATCGCCCAGCAGCCGGTCACGGCCTCGGTCCGGGCGATCACCCGCTCGAAGATCTGGAAACTTTCGGCGCGGTGGCTGTCCAGCTCGACCGTGACAAAGACCTGCACATGGGGCCCAAGGGCCGCAAGGTCGATCTGGGCGCGATAGCCGCGGATCAGCCCCGCCTGTTCCAGCCGCCGCATCCGCTCCCAGCAGGGGGTGGGCGACAGGTTCACCCGCGCGGCCAGTTCGGTCTTGGCGATGCGCCCCTCGCGTGCCAGCACCGCAAGGATGGCGATGTCACGGTCGTCGAGGCGGGGGCTGGTTCTGGCGCGCGGCTGGGTCATTTGTCGGTTGTTTCCGGGGCTTGCTGCTTTGTCAATCTGGACAAGCCGCGCGCGGGGGGCGATCCTGCGGCCCATGTCGCATTGGCCGCTTCGCAAGGATGATATCACCCGCCCCGCCTATCGCAGCCTCGCACAGGGGATTGCGGCGGCGATTGATGCGGGCAGCCTGCGCCCCGGCCAGCGCCTGCCGCCGCATCGCGATCTGGCCTGGCAGCTGGGCGTCTCGGTCCAGACCGTCAGCCGCGCCTATGAGGAACTGATCCGCGCCGATCTGATCTCGGGCGAGGTGGGGCGGGGCAGTTTCGTGAAATCGGGCCCGCGCGAGACGATCGAGGTGCCGTGGTTCCGCGCGCCCACCGACCGGCCGCCGATTGATCTGTCGATGATGACCCCGGTGCCGCTGCCGCAGATCCGCACCGCCTGGGCCGACACGCTGGTGCGGCTGGCGGACCGGCTGCCGGACCCGGCGATGATGTCGTTCCGCCCGCGCCAGACCATGTCGCTGTATGGCGGCATGGCGGCGGCGTGGCTGGCGCGCTGCGGCATGGTCGTGCCCGCGCAGCGCATCCTGATCACCAACGGCACCACGCCCGCGATGTTTGTCGCCCTGCTGAGCGTGGCCCAGCCCGGCGACATCATCGCCACCGAGGCCGTGACCTGCCACACGCTCAAGCCCGCCGCCAAACATCTGCATCTGCGCCTGCGCGGCATTCCCGGCGATGAGCGTGGCATGGACCCCGACGCGCTGCTGGCGGCGGCGCGGACCAGCGGCGGGCGGATGAAGGCGGTGTTCCTGCTGCCCTCGGGCGGCGGGCCGATGGCGCAGATCATGGACCGCGAGCGGCGCGAGGCGCTGGCGATGGCGGCGGCGCGCGCCGGTCTGGCGATTCTGGAAAGCGATCCGACCGGGCCGATGCCGCCCCGCCGTCCGCCCGCGCTGTCCAGCTTCGCGCCCGAACGCAGCTTCTATTTCACCGGCCTGTCAAAATGCCTGTCGCCGGGTCTGCGCCTCGGTTTTCTGGCAATGCCCGAAAATCTGGCAGAGGCGGCGCTGAACCGGCATCTGTCGATGTCCTGGATGGCCACGCCGCTGATGGCCGAGATCGCGCAGGACTGGCTGAACCACGGCACCGCCGAACAGCTGCTGGAGGCGCAGCGCACGGAACTGGCCGCCCGCAACCGGCTGGTCGGGCGGGTTCTGGGCGCGCAGGCGCAGGGCTTTCCGCATGGTCTGCATCGCTGGCTGCGGCTGCCCCAGGGCACGGATGAGGGGCAGATCATCGCGCAGGCACTGGCCCATCAGGTGGCGCTGGCGCCCGGCGCGGGCTTTGCCGTTCTGCCGCAACCGCCTGCGCTGCGCCTTTGCATCGGCGGCGCGACGGCCCGCGATCTGGAGCAGGCATTGCGGATCGTTTCGGCAATCCTGCCCCGCTGATGCCATTCCGAAAGCAGGACAATCGGCGGGTCGTTTGACATGCCCGCCCTAAATTGTCATGGTTTAATATAGAAATTGACTTGGAATCTGGATGAGCAGAACCCTTTGCTCAAGCCGGAGCGGGTGTTCCTCACCCCGAATCCTGCAACCCAAGGGCGGACGGCATTGCCGCAGAACGCCCGACCAACAGGAGATGACATGACCATCAGAACCCTGACTGCCGCCAGCATCGCAGCCCTCGTGATCGGATCGGGCAGCGCCATGGCCGATACCTGGCGCTATGCGTTTGAAGAGGCCATCGACGAGGTGCAGGGCGTTTTCGCCCAGAAGTTCAAGGAAGAGGTCGAGGCCAATTCCGACCATGAGGTGCAGCTGTTCCCCTTCGGCACGCTTGGCGAATCCGACAACATCATGGAGCAGACCCAATCGGGCATCCTGCAGTTCGTGAACCAGTCACCCGGCTTTACCGGCGCGCTGATCCCCGAGGCGCAGGTCTTTTTCGTGCCCTACCTGTTGCCGGATGACGAAGAGCAACTGGTCCGCTTTTTCCGCGACTCCGAGACGATCAACAGCATTTTCCCCGAGCTGTACGCCGAACAGGGGCTGGAGCTGCTGACCATGTATCCCGAGGGCGAGGTGATGCTGACGACCGACCGCCCGGTGACAAGCCCCGCCGATCTGCGCGATGTGAAGGTTCGCGTGATGACCAACCCGCTGCTGGTGTCCAGCTATCAGGCGTTCGGCGCCACGCCCACCCCGCTGCCCTGGGGCGAGGTTTATGGCGGCTTGCAGACCGGCATCATCGACGGGCAGGAGAACCCCGCCTTCTTTATCGAATCGACGCGGATGTACGAGGTCACCGACCACATCACCCGGCTGGGTCACAACAACTTCACCACCGCACTGATGGCCAACAAGGATTTCTTTGACGGCCTGTCCGAAGAGGATCAGCAGGTCATTCAGGATGCGACCGCCGCCGCCTTCGATCACATCATCGAGTATCAGCAGGGCCTGACCGAGGAATCGCTGGAGCGGATCATGGAGGCCAAGCCCGCGATGACCGTGACCACCCTGACCGAGGAACAGCGCGCCCCCTTCCGCGACACCGCCGGGCAGGTCGAGGCGACCTTCCTCGAAATCGGCGGCCCGCGCGCGCAAGAGGTGCTGGACCAGATGAAGGCCGATCTTGACGCCGCCGCCCAGTAACCGGCGCTGACTGGCGCGCCCCGCCCCCCCGGGGCCGGGGCCA
>NZ_JBKBVD010000055.1:0-20852 GCF_046289755.1 Paracoccus sp. (in: a-proteobacteria)
ATGTTCTGTCCACCGCCGTGGCCGAGATGGCGCTTGGCCTTGCGCTGGCCGTGGGCCGCCGCATCGCCGAAGGCGACCGCTTTGTCCGGGCCGGGCACTGGGCGGCGGGCGGCAAATCCGCGCTTGGCCGTCCGGTGATCGAGGGGCGGGCAGGCATTCTGGGCTATGGCCGCATCGGCCGGCGTCTGGCCGGGCTGCTGCGCGGACTGGGGATGCCGGTTCTGTATACCGCCCGCACGGAAAAGACCGACACGCCCGACAGCTATCGCCCCGACGCGGTGGCGCTTGCGCGCGATTGCGATGTGCTGTTCGTGACCGCCGCAGGCGGCGCCGGGACACGTGGACTGGTTGATGCAACCGTGCTGGACGCCCTGGGGCCGCAGGGACTGGTGATCAATGTCGCGCGGGGGCCGGTGGTCGATGCAGAGGCGCTGGCCCGCGCGCTTCAGGCAGGCACGGTCGGCGGCGCCGGGCTGGATGTTTTCGATGATGAGCCTGACGTGCCGCAATCCCTGCTCGATGCGCCCAATTGCGTGCTGACGCCGCATATCGGGTCGGCCACGGATGCGGCGCGCGCTGCCATGGCGGCGCTGGTTCTGGACAATATCGCAGCCCATATCGCCGGGCGGCCCCTGCCAACCCCCTATGAGGGCTGAGATGGACATTCTGTGTATCGGTGAGCCCCTGATCGAATTCACCAGCGCGCCCGACGCGCCTTCGCGCTTTGACCGGCGTGCGGGTGGCGACACGCTGAACACCGCCGTCTATCTGGCGCGGCTGTCGGCGCCGGGCAGCGTCGGTTATCTGTCGCGCCTTGGCGATGACGCGATGAGCGGCTTTCTGCGCGGCACGCTGGCCGAGGAAGGCATCACCGATTTCTGCGCGACCGAGGCGGGCGGTCGTCCCGGCCTCAGCTTCATCACCACCGACGCGGAGGGAGAGCGCAGTTTTACCTATTGGCGCAGCCAGTCCCCCGCCCGCCGCCTGTTTTCGTCGCCCGATGAGTTGCGCCTGCTGGACCGGGCCGAAACGCTGGTGCTGTCCGGCGTCACCCTGGCGATGCTGCTGCCCGAAGGGCGCGCGAACCTGCTGCAGGCGCTGCAAGGTCGCCGGGATCAGGGCGCGCGCATTGTACTGGATACGAACTATCGCCCCGCGCTCTGGCCCGATGCCGCGACGGCGCGCGATGTCATCGGGCGGGCCGCGCGTCTGGCGACGCTGATCCTGCCCTCGCTGGACGATATGGCGGCCTGCTTTGGCGCTTCTGACGCTGACGGCGGGATGCGCTTTCTGATCGGTCTGACGCAGGCCGAGATTGTCCTGACCACGGGTGGCGATGCGGTGCTGCACCGTGCCGCGGGTGCCCCGTCATATGACTGCTGGCCTCTGCCACCCCGACACATGGCGCGGGACACGACCGGCGCGGGCGACAGCTTTAACGCGGGCTGGCTGGCCGCCCGGCATGCCGGGTGCGGCGTTGGTGATGCGATTGCCCGCGCCGCCCGCCTCGCCGCCGAGGTCGTGGCCCATCCCGGCGCGATCCTGCCGCGCGATGCCATGCCCGCCGCCACCCCGGCATCGGCATGAGCGCGCCGTTCGATCCCGTGGCGGCGGCCGACATCCTGCTGCGCGTCCGCGCAGGGGCCGCCCGCCCGGCGGGCCTGCCGGTGACGCCGCCCGATGTCGCTGCGGCCTATGCCGTTCAGGGTCAGGTCCTGCGCCGCCTTGGCGGTCGCGTCAGCTGGAAGATGGCCATGCTTGGCGGTTGCGACCGCCAGACTGCCGCCATGCCCGCCTCGGAGGTCTTCACCAGCGGTGCCACCGTTGCCGGGCTTCCGCCGGATGCCGCCATCGAGGTGGAAACCGCCTTTGTTCTTGGTGCCGGGTTGCGACCTGACAGCCACCCCTCCGACGCCCTTGCCGCCGTCGCCGAGGTTCGCCTCGCCTTCGAGATTGTCGGCTCACGTTATGCCGACCGGACCGCCGTGCCGCCACTGGAGGCCATGGCCGACAGCTTCAGTTCTGCGGCGATTGTGCTGGGCGATGCGATTGCCGATTGGCCGCTGGTTCTGGACATGCCGCTGGATCTGACGCTGGTTCTGGACGGCAGGCCGGTGGCGTCACCCGAGCAAACCCCGACTTTGGCCGGAACGGCGGATTTTCTGCTCTGGCTGGCGAGACATGCCGCCGCGCACGGGCTGTCCCTGTCGGCAGGCGATGTGGTCATCACCGGCGCACGGATCGGCCCGGTCCCCCTGCGCGGTGCCACTCGGGCGTCAGCGTCCGGCACATCGGCGCGGGTGAATGCGGCTCTGTCCTTTCGCGACCCTGAACCCGACGACGGCTGACCGCTGCCAGCGGCTTGCCATGGCAGGCGCCGGGGTCAAGCCAGCCTGGCAAAGCTGCTGCACGTGGGCGCGTTCTGCGTTAGGATAGGAAAAAACACGGTGAGCAGGACAGACACATGACCCGAACCCGAACCGCCTTGCACCTTGCCGGTGTGGGTGTTGCGCTGGCGCTGCTGGCAAGCTGTGGCGCGCGGCAGACCGAGCTCGAATGCATGGAGCGGGCGATGTACTTCGAATCCAACCGGTCGAGCCTGGACGGCATGATCGCGGTCGGCAGCGTCGTGATGAACCGGGTCGAATCCGGCCGGTATCCGCGCAATGTGTGCGGCGTGGTGGGTCAGCGCAACCAGTTCGCGCCGGGGGTCATGGCGCGCCGGATGGAAACCCGCACGGCACCGATGCTGCGTCACGCGGCGCAGTCGGTGCTGCGGGGGACGCGCCATCCGCTGGTCGGCGATGCGCAGTTCTTCCATGCGGCGAGCTATCGGGCCTCCTACAACAACATGCATTACGTGCTGACCACGGGTGGAAACGCCTTTTACGAACGGCGTGATCCCGCGCGGGTCACTCAGCCGGTGCCGTTGCCGCCGGTCGAGGGCATTTTCAGGAACTGAGCGCGGCTGGGATTAAGGCAGGCTCTGCCGTGGCTTTGCGCATCGTCGCGGGTCCCCGGATGGGCGGTCGAGCTGATGCCACGACATCCGCGCCGACAAACGGGCTGTCTCCATTATCGTGGCGGGTTTGTGTCCCGATGGTGGGCAGCATCGCCAGCCCCCCCAAACCCCGCCATCAGCAGGTCGATGACGCGGTCAATCGCTGCCTGATCGAGCGCGAAGGCCGGGTCCCGGGGCAGGGGGTCTTCGGGCCCTTCCAGCAACAGTTCGAAACGGCGCCACAGCGGATCAAGGTTGATCAGCATATGCAGGGCGCACCCACGCGCGAATTCGTAATGCCATGCCGCATCGGCGCGTGAGAGGTGCGGGAAGGTTCGCTGGATGCACGAGACAAAGCGCTGCGCCGTGTGATCGAAGCGCCCATAATTGCGTTGCTCGTCCGCCGCATAGGCCGCGGTGCGCTTGTAATAGACGATCCGGACATAGAGGCTGCTGCCATCCTCGGCGCGCGAAACGTAGAGGATCGGCTCGATCAGGGCACGCAGGATGTCGCGCGGTGCAAGCGGCGCGGTGCCGGACGCTGCCTCATAGGCATCCAGCCTCCGCTCGCGCTCGGCGTTGATGTCGCGCGTGATTTCATAGGCCGCCAGTTCCACCAACTCGTCCTTGGAGGCGAAATAGTAGTTCACCGCCGCCACATTCGCGCCTGACGCGGTGGTGATGTCGCGTACGGTCGTCCCGAGCGGTCCCTTCCGGGCGACCAGCTCCTTGGTTGCGGCAAGAATGGTCTCGCGGGTTTCTGCGCGCCGCGAGTTCCGGCGATTTGCGCCTGCATGCCCTGATGTCGTTTCCATGCAACCTTCCTTACCGTGACCATTTTCCTGCGCAATCTTATGCCCTGAACAAAGGCATTGCATCAACCGCCAGTTTCAATGTATTGATTGAAACACACGTTTGAACCATGAGATTGAAACGGAGAAATCGGCATGCCGGACCCTGTCGCGACCCCAGACCCGCGCCCCGTCGATACGGGTCAGTACCGGTATGCACCTGCGCGCGGAAGGCCACGGCTGACCATGCCGGGGAACGCCAGAATGGCCTTCTGGATCGCGCCCAATATCGAACATTACGAATGGATGCCGCCGGTCAATCCCAACCGGCATCCCTGGCCCCGCACCATCCCGGACGTGCTGAACTATTCGCGGCGCGACTTTGGCAACCGGGTGGGGTTCAGGCGTGTGGCCGACGAAATGGCCAAACGCGGGATCCGTGGCAGCGTCTCGCTTTCGGTTGCGGTCTGCGACCATTTCCCCGACATCATTGCCCGCTGCAACGATCTGGGCTGGGAGCTGTTCAGCCACGGCACCTATAACACCCGCTACTTTTACGGCATGACGCTGGAAGAGCAGCGCCGTGTCGTCATCGACAGCCGCGAAACCCTGGCAAGGGTCGGGCAGACACTGGACGGGTGGCTGACGCCCGCCATCACGCCAAGCCTCGACACGCAGGAAATGCTGGCGCAGGAAGGTGTCCGCTATACGCTGGACTATTTCCATGACGACCAGCCGATGCCGCTGTCGCTAAAGTCCGGGCGCCTGATCTCGGTGCCGTATTCGATCGAGATGAACGACACCCCGCTGCAGGCCTGGCACAAGATGTCGATCGACGAGATCGCGTATTCGCTGCGCGCGCAGTTCGACCGCATGTATGCCGAAGGCGCCGCGGATCCGCGCGTGATGTGCTTTGCCATCCATCCCTTCGTCATCGGTCAGGCCCAACGCATCGACGTGTTCGCGGATTTTCTGGACTACGTCACATCGCATGACGCGGTCTGGTATCCCACCGGCCGCGAGATCGCCGACTGGTACTATGCCACGCATTACGACCGGGTGCGCGGCTGGATGGACACGCTGGAAGGACAGCTCTGATGCCCGCTGAGATCAAGCCGACCGGCCCCGACTATCTGATCACACCGATGCGCCGCCAGCGCGCGATGGATCACGATTTCTACGACTGGCGCGACACCTGGGCGGCGCCGCGCCTCGACTGGGGCGACGGCACGCGGCTTGGCATCTGGATCCAGTTGGCGATCGAATGGTTTCCGCTGAACATCTCGGGGGTGCCCTTCCTGCCGATCGGGGCCCCGGACCGCCCATGGCCGGACAGCGAAACCTACACCCAGAGGGATTACGGTCTGCGCGTCGGCATCTTCCGGATGATGGACGCGCTGCGGGCGCGCGGTGTCCCGGTCTCGGCCTTTCTGAACGCGCGGGTGGCGGCGCGCTATCCGCTGCTGATGCGGCACATTCTTGAGGAAGGATGGGAGATCGTCGCCGCAGGTCTGGATGCCGGCGCCATCCACCACGAGGGGCTGGACGAGCCGGCCGAGCGCGCGATGATCGACGAGACGCTGGCCATTCTGCGGGGCTTCGACGTCCAGCCGGTGGCGTGGCATTCGCCGTCGTGGTCGCAATCCTCCCGAACGCCGCGGCTTCTGCGCGAGGCCGGGTTCACCGCCATGGCCGACTGGTGCAACGACGAGGCGCCGTATCTGTTCGAGACCGGCGCCGGGCAGATCATCTCATTGCCGTCCACACTGGATCTCAGCGATCGCGACATGATCGGCGTCAACAAGCTGCGTCAGGCCGAATTCGAGACCGGGATTCTTGCCGCGGCAAGGCGCCTTGCGCGCGAGGCGGAAGAGAGCGGCTCCGGGCGGCTGCTGACGCTGAACATGTCGCCATGGCTGATGGGGCAGCCCTATCGGATGGCCACGTTCGAACGGATTCTCGATGCGCTTGCCGCGATCGAGCATGCCACCTTCGTGACCGTGCCGCAGATCTGCGCGGCCAGTCTGGATGTCGCTCCGCGACCCTAGTGCCGGGCGCGGCCAGAATTCGACAGGACCGATCAGATGTCCAAAGAGCCGCATATGCTTTCGGGCGGCAAGCTGCTGCTGCTTGCCATGACATGTTCCAGCGCTTTGCTGATGGAACAGCTTGACAGCACCATCCTGATTTCGGCGATCCCGGCAATCGCGGGGGAGTTCGGCATCGCACCGCTGCGTGTGAACCTGGCGGTGACCCTCTATCTGGTCACCGTCGCGGCGATGATCCCCGCCAGCGCATGGGTGGCCGACCGGTTCGGCGCAAAGCGGACGTTTCTGACGGCGATCTGCGGTTTCATGCTGTCATCGCTGGGTGCGGCATGTGCTCAGGACCTGACCATGCTGATCGCGATGCGGGTGTTGCAGGCGACGTTCGGGGCGATGATGACCCCGGTGTCGCGGCTGCTGCTGATCCGGGGGATCCCCCGCGAGGAGCTGGCCACGGCCATCGCATGGATGTCGATGCCGGTTCTGATCGGGCCGGTTCTCGGGCCGCTGGTCGGGGGATGGATCGTCACCTATTCCGACTGGCGATGGATCTTCCTTGTCAATCTGCCCGTCGGTGTGCTGGGTCTGTTTTTCGGATGGCGCTTTCTGCCGGCAGACGGCGCGGCGCGCACGCCGCATTCATTCGACGGGCGCGGCTTTCTTCTCTGTGCCTTCGTTCTGGCGGGGGCGCAGCTGGTGCTGGACCAACTGGTCCATCCGTTTCTGCCGCCTGCGGTCAGTCTGACCCTGCTTGCAATGGTGCCCGCCGCTTCGCTGATCTATGTCCTCCATGCGCGGCGGCACGCAGCCCCGGCGCTTGATCTGACCCTTCTAAAGCTGCGCCTGTTCCGGAGCGCGTTTCTGACCGGCGGCCTGTCGCGCCTCGGGCTGAACGCCGTGCCCTTCCTGTTGCAGATCCAGCTGCAGCTCGGCTTTGGCTGGAGCGCGGCGCGCGCCGGGATGACGGTCTTTGCCATCGCCGCCGGTGCGCTGGTGCTGAAGCCGCTGATGCGCCGTGTTCTCGCCGCGTTCGGGTTCCGGCAGACACTGGCGTGGAACGCGGTTCTGGGCGCTCTGTTCACCCTCGCGCTCGCGCGGGTCGGGCCGGACACGGCACCATCGCTCATCCTCATTCTGGTGCTGCTCTACGGTCTCACCCGATCCCTTCAGTTCAATGCGATCAACACGCTTCTCTACACCGAGGTGCCCCGCGAGCGTCAAAGCGCCTCCACGGCGCTTGGCGGGGTCGGGCAGCAGCTGTCGATGGCACTTGGTATCTCGCTCGGCGCGGTCATGGTGGCACAGCTGCAATCCGCCGGTGTGGCGCCGGACCACCGTTCCATCTCGATTGCACTTGGACTTGCGGGCGGGGTGGCTGCGCTGTCCGGTTTCGTCTTTCTTCTCACTTTGCAGGATCAGGACGGGACGGTCGCAAGCGGCCATGGCCGCCGAACCAGAAAGGAACCCTGACATGGCACCCGTTCCCACCGCGCCCGATGATCCCGGCGATGACAGCGCCGGTCTGAGCGTCGGCGACGCCAGCCGCCGGATCGCCGCCGGTCAGCTGTCGCCTCTTGACCTGCTCGACGCCTGTTTTGCGCGCATCGATGCGGTGGACGGGGTGATCCGCTCGTATCTGCGGATGGACCGGGACGCGGCGCGCAGGGCGGCACGGGCGGCCAGCGAACGCGCGGCGCAGAACCGGCGCCTTGGGCCGCTGGATGGGATCCCCTTTGCGGTCAAGGACAATATCTACACGTCGGGGATGGACACCACGGGCGGGTCGCGCGTGCCCCAGCGCCACGATCCTGCGATGCAGGCCAATCTTGTCGCGCGGCTTACGGCTGCGGGCGCCGTCCTGATCGGCAAGCTGAACACCTGGGAATATGGCACCGGCAACGCATCTGTCTCGTTTGACCTGCCGCACCCCCCGGCGCGCAATCCGTGGAATCCGGCGCATTTTACCGGCGGTTCATCAACCGGGGCGGGTGCTGCGGTCGCAGCAGGGACGGCGCTGTTCGCCATTGGAACCGACACCGGTGGCTCGGTCCGCCTGCCCGCCGCCGCATGTGGTCTTGTCGGGCTGAAACCAACCTTCGGACGGATCACGCGCCACGGGATCATGCCCAATTGCTGGAGCTTTGACACGCCGGGTCCGCTGACCCTGACGGTTGAAGACGCCGCACTGGTTTATGATGCGCTGGCCGGGTTCGACCCGGAGGATCCGGTCAGTCTGCGGTCGCCCGTTGATCCGGCATCGCCGCAGATCAACGCCAGCGTTGCGGGCCTGCGCGTGGGCTATGTCACGAACCTTGAGGCACAGGGGATCGCACCGACCCGGCCCATCCTTCAGGCCCTTGCCCGCGCTGCCGAGGCGTTGGCGGCGCTTGGGGTTGAGGTCATTGAAGTGGCCTTGCCGGTCGCGCCGTCAGAATATCGGCAGATCAGCGCGCCGATCAACCGGTCCGAGAGCTTTTCGATCCACGAATACGACTATATGCAGCATCGCGACAAGATGGGGGCTGCGCTGCGCAGCAAGCTGGAAACCGGCATGTACATGCGCGCCGCAGACTATCTTGCGGCGCTGCGTCAGCGGGGGGAGCTGGTCCGGCGAACCGACGCCCTGTTCGACGGGTTCGATGCCCTGCTGCTGCCGATGACCTACATCACCGCGCCCCCGATCACCGATGACGCGGCGGTTCGCAGCTTTACGACCGGCTCGGCAGGCAGCGCCTTTTCACTGACCGGGCATCCCGCCATCGCGCTGCCCGCGGGCTTTGGACCCGACGGTCTGCCCGTCTCGGTTCAGCTTGCGGCCGGGTTCCGGCAAGAGGCGACGCTGCTTCGTATCGCGCACAGCCTCGAACGCCATCTCAATCCACATGCGGTCCGTGCCACGCCTGCGCGGATCCTCGGCATGGCCAGCAAGGAAGGAATGACCGATGTCTGACCACGAGGCGAGCGAAACCCAGATCAGCGCCTGCGTCGAAGCCATCTGGCTTGGCTGTGGCCTGACCCCGCCATCCGGTTCCGAACTGGACCGGGCCAGAGACACGCTGCGTGCGACCATGCGCGAGGGTCGGATGATTCCGCGTCAGATCGAGAAAACGGTCGCGCCAATGTACGGACCACGCCGCGATATCGAGACGTAGTCCGCAGACCGCACGCGATTTCAGCAACGCCCCGGTCCAAAGACCAAAAATCAGTCAGGCCGTCCTCGGGACAAAAGAAATGCAATCATTCATTTGAAACAAGCATTTTAATCGCGCTAGGGTCAAGCAACGGCATTTGCAATCAACAGGATCCCGCCATGCGTCATGTTCGCCTTATCGCGCCTCTCATCGGTCTGCTGGCCGCCGGGTCGGCCTCGGCTGAAACCCCGCTTAAAAGCGCGCTCGACGGGAACGCACCGCCCTTTGCGATGCCCAGAATGGATGGTTCGGTCGAGGGGCTGTCCGTTGACCTGACGGCCGAGATCGCCACGCGCCTCGGTCGCGACATCTCGCTTGAAGCGATGGCGTTTGCGGCCCTGATCCCGGCGCTTCAGGCAGGCACGTTCGACTTTCTGTCCGTCCCTTTCTCGGTGACCGAAGAGCGGTCGCAGGCTTTCCTGCTGACCGAAGGCATCTGGTCAGCCGACCGCGCCTTTCTGATCCCCGCCGACGGCGCGCAACTGGCCTCTTTCGAGGATCTGAGAGGCAAGACCATCGCCACCAACAAGGGCAATGTCGATGATCTGTGGGCCCGCGAGCAGGCCGACGAATATGGCTGGACGGTCGAGGCCTACGGATCGCTCAACGATGCCGCGCAGGCCGTTCAAAGCGGACGGGCGGACGCCTCGGTTGTGAACGTGATCACCGCGCTGTCGATCGCCGGGCGCAATCCGGCGGTGCGGGTTTCTGACCTGCGTGACGTGACCGGGGCTTTCTTCACCTATGCGATCCCGTTGGGATCAGAAGATCTGCGCCAGGAGATTGAAGGTGCGATCGAGTGCATCAAGGCCGACGGCACCGCCGCAGAGCTTTATGAGAAATGGCTGGGCGAGGCCCCTGCCGAGGGCAGCCTGAACGTGACCCCGCAACCCGGTTGGGGCCCCGAGGGCTATGGCAACTTTGACCCGACCGAACATCCGCTCGACTGCGACTGAACCGTTCCCACCAACAGCGCCGTCTCCCTGCACCGGTCGCGCCCGGTGCGGGGATCACCCGGAGTACATGACGACGATGCGACCGATTCTGGAAATCAACGCCCTCTACAAGTCATTCGGCACGTCCGAGGTGCTGCGGAACATCAATCTCAAGGTCCAGGAGGGGGAACTGGTCTTTCTCATCGGTCCGTCCGGGTCGGGAAAATCGACATTGCTGCGCTGCTGCAACCGGCTGGAAGAGCCCGACGACGGGTCGATCTTTGTGGACGGACTCAACGTGATGGGACCCAGGGTCGACCTGAACCGCATGCGCCAGCGCATCGGAATGGTTTTCCAAAGCTTCAATCTCTATCCCCATATGACCGCAGAAGAGAACGTCAGCCTTGCGCTGATCCGCGTCCAGAAAAAGTCAAAGGCGGACGCATCGGTGATCGCGCGGCGCGAACTGAACCGCATGGGTCTGGGGGACCGCATCGGTCACTATCCGGCACAGCTTTCCGGCGGTCAGCAGCAGCGGGTCGCGATTGCCCGTGCGCTGGCCCTCGGTCCACGTGTGATCCTGCTGGATGAACCGACATCAGCGCTGGACCCCGAGCTTGTGGGCGAGGTGTTGCAGGCGATGCGCGACCTCAAGGCAGAGGGCATCACAATGCTGGTCGTCAGCCACGAGATGCGGTTCGCGCGTGAGGCGGCCGACAAGATCGCCTTCATGCAGGCGGGACAGGTGGTCGAATTCGGCACGCCCGAACAACTCATGTCCGGCACCCATGGCACACTCGCCCGGCACTTTCTGACACAGGCCGGCTGATCATGGATCTGGGGCGTCTTGCAGAACTGTACTTCAATCTCGACATTGCGCAGAAATATCTGCCGGCGCTGCTGCGCGGGTTGTGGATCACTGTTTCCCTCTCTGTCGGGGTGGTCATTGCCGGGATCTCAATGGGGCTGGCGCTTGCCTTGCTGCGCCTGATCATTCCGCGCTGGGGTGTCGAGGCACTGCGGCTCTGGGTCGACTGCTTTCGTGCCGTCCCGCCTCTTGCAGTGATTTTGCTGCTGTATTTCGGACTGCCAAGCGTCGGGGTATCGCTTTCTGCGTTCTGGGTGATCTGGGTCACGCTGACCCTGATTCTGGCCGCCTTTGCCGAGGAAATCTTCTGGGGCGGCCTGACCGCAATTCCCAAGGGCCAATGGGAGGGCGCGCGCTCGACCGGGCTGAGCTTCGGCGAGACGTTGCGTTTCGTCATCCTGCCGCAAGCCATCAAGATCTGCGTCCCCTCGCTGACCAACCGCACCATCGGGATCACCAAGAACACCGCACTGGGAACAGCCATCGGCATGCCCGAGCTGCTGAACGAGGCGCAGGTGGCGCAATCCTTTTCGGGCAACGCGACGCCGCTGGTGCTCGCCGCGATCGGCTATCTCATTATTTTCATGCCGGTGGTCGCGCTTGCCGGACGGCTTGAAAAGCGGATGACCTGGGGGGCAAAGTCGTGAACGGGCTGATCGACCAGTTTTTCAACATCGACGTCATGCGGCAATCGCTGCCCTTCCTGCTGAACGGGCTGTGGATCACTTTGCTGATGACCGCCGTTCTGGCGCCCCTGGGTCTGTTCCTCGGGCTTGTTCTGGCGCTTGCGTCCGGGATTCGCCACCGGGCTCTGCGCGGGGTCGTGCGGGCATGGGTCAATATCTTCCGCGCGTTGCCGCCGCTTGTGCTGATCATCTTCGTCTATTCCGCGCTGCCCTTTCTGGGCATCCGCCTGCCTGCTCTGGTTGCTGTCGCAGCCGCGCTTTTGCTGAACTGTTCGGCCTACTACTGCGAAATCCTGCGCGCCGGGCTGGGTTCGGTCGGACCCGGCCAACTGGAGGCCGCGCGCTCGACCGGCCTGTCGCATCTGCAGGCCATGCGATACATCGTTCTGCCCCAGGCCATGAAAAACGTGCGGCCGGATCTGGCATCCAATACCATCGAGGTGGTGAAGGGCACGTCGCTTGCCTCGATCATCGGCGTCCACGAGTTGCTGCATATGGCCGGTGTCGCGCGCTCGGTGACCTATAACGCATCGCCCATCGTGCTGGCAGCGGCGCTTTACCTGCTGTTTCTGCTGCCCGCCGTGCGGCTGACGGGCCGTTTGGAGCGGCGCCACGGCAAGATCTAGACCGCCTGATCTGCCCCCCCTGCGGCTTGCGAGGGTCTCAGGCCAGCCCCGCCAGCCGCAGGACCAGCCCCGCGACCGCGCATCCCGCCAGCACGGTGACCGCACCAAGCCGGAACCGGAACACCGCCACCATCGCCGCAACGACCAGCGCCAGCGCCGCCACGTCCAGCGTGCCCCAGACCGGCAGATCCATGTTCAGACCCATGGCCGATACGGGGCGCAGCCGGGCAAACAGCACATGCAGGCCGAACCACAGCGCCAGATTGAGGATCACCCCCACCACCGCAGCCGTCACCGCCGTCAGCGCCGCCGTCAGTGACTGGTTGTCGCGCAGCCGCTCGATGAAGGGCGCGCCGAGGAAGATCCACAGGAAACACGGCAGGAAGGTGACCCAGGTGGTCAGCAGCCCGCCAAGCGTCGCGGCCAGCAGCGGCGACAGGCTGCCCGCCTCGCGCAGCGCGCCCATGAAGCCCACGAATTGCGTGACCATGATCAGCGGGCCCGGCGTCGTCTCGGCCATGCCGAGGCCGTCCAGCATCTCTCCGGCGGTCAGCCAGCCGAAGTTCTGCACCGCCTCCTGCGCGACATAGGCCAGCACCGCATAGGCGCCGCCGAAGGTGACCACCGCCATGATGCTGAAGAACCCGGCGATCTGCGCGAACACGTTCTGCGGACCCAGCAGCAGGACCAGCGCCGCCACCGGCAACAGCCACAACCCGAGGAAAATGACCGAGATGCGCGCCGCCCAGCCCGCACTGACGCGGGTATGCGGCGGCGTGCCCTCACCCAGCAGGGTATCGGCATCATCCACCTGCACGCCGCCCGCCTTGCCATGTCCGCCGCCGCCCCGGAACGCCGCCAGCCCGGCCCGCGCACCGGCAAAGCCGGTAATGGCGGCGGTCAGGATGATGACCGGAAACGGCACGCCGAAGAAAAAGATCGCCACGAAAGAGGCTATCGCGATGCCGATCATCGTGCGGTTCTTCAGGGCGCGCGATCCGATGCGGATCACTGCCTGAACGACGATGGCCAGCACGGCGGCCTTCAGGCCGAAGAACAGCCCCTCCAGCGCCCCGGTATCGCCCCAGATCGCATAGATCCAGCTGAGGCCCATGATCGCCACCACGCCGGGCAGCACGAACAGCAGCCCCGCGATGATGCCCCCAAGCGTGCGGTGCATCAGCCAGCCGATATAGACGGCCAGCTGCATCGCCTCGGGGCCGGGCAGCAGCATGCAATAGTTCAGCGCATGCAGAAACCGCCGCTCGCCCAGCCATCTCTGTTCCTCGACCAGAATGCGGTGCATCAGCGCGATCTGGCCCGCAGGCCCGCCAAAGCTGAGCAGGCCGATACGCGCCCAGATGCGCGTGGCCTCGGCCAGTGTCGGATAGGGACGGGTCGTCATGGGGCGGTCCTCGGTGGGTTCGCAGGCATGGGCGTTCTTCCTACAAAAGGATGACGGGACCGCGAAATGTGGCTGCCGCCTTGTGGGACGGTCGCTGACCTCATGGGCAGGGGATAGATCAGGCGGTTGGTGGAGGTCAAGAAACCAGATCGGACCCCCCGGTGAAGGCAGACAGGTGCCCGCAAGGGGGGCTGGAATATCCATCGTCTGTCCGTACCGCAGCGAGTGCGGGACCCTTTTCAGAGGCTGAAGACCCGTCCCTTCAAAGGTGATGCCGCTCAGCGGGCGGGTGATCAGGTGGAACAGCCGAGCGGGGGGCGGGCTGGCATGGCATCACGCCCCGATGAAGTCGCGCACGAAGGGGGTGGCGGGGCGCTGGCGGATGTCGGCGGGTTTTCCGATCTGCTCGATGCGGCCCATGGACATGACGACGACCAGATCGGCCAGCTCCATCGCCTCGTCCTGATCATGGGTGACAAAGACCGAGGTCAGGCCGGTCTGGTCATGGATGTCGCGCAGGCCCTGACGCAGCTCCTTGCGGACCTTGGCGTCCAGCGCGCCGAAGGGCTCGTCCAGCAGCAGCATGCGCGGCTCGATCGCCAGCGCGCGGGCCAGGGCCACGCGCTGGCGCTGACCGCCCGACAGTTGCGTGGGATAGCGGCTGGCGATCTGGGGCAGCTGGATCAGGTCCAGCAGTTTCAGCACGCGCCGGTCGATCTCGGCCCTGGGGGGCCGGGTCGCGCGGGGGCGGGCGCGCAGGCCATAGGCGATGTTCTCGAAGACGGTCATGTGGCGGAACAGGGCATAGCTCTGGAACACAAAGCCCGCGCGGCGATCCTGCACCGACAGGCCGGTGGCGTCCTGGCCGTTGAACAGAACCCGCCCCGAGGACGGGAATTCCAGCCCGCCCAGAATGCGCAGCAGCGTGGTCTTGCCCGAGCCTGACGGCCCCAGCAGCGCCACCAGCGCGCCCGAGGGGATGGCAAGGCTGACCGGGTGCAGCGCGGTGGTGGCGCCGAATTCCTTGGCGATCTCGTCGATGTCGATATGCATGGGCGTCCCTTTCAGTGGCGGCGTGTGGCCGACAGGGCGTCGGCGTGGCGCAGTTCCAGTGCGGTCTTCAGGGTCAGGGTGATCAGGGCAAAGCCGGTCAGCAGGGCGGCCATCGAGAAGGCGGCGACCGACAGATATTCGTTGTAAAACATCTCGATGGTGATCGGCATGGTCGCGGTCTGGCCGCGGATCTTGCCCGAGACGACGGCGACGGCGCCGAACTCGCCCATGGCACGCGCGGTGCAGAGCAGCGTGCCGTACAGCAGCGCCCACCGGATATTGGGCAGGGTCACGGTGCGGAACGTGTGCCAGCCCGAGGCGCCCAGGGTCAGCGCGGCCTCTTCCTCGGCGCGGCCCTGTTCGATCATCACCGGGATCAGCTCGCGCGCGACAAAGGGAAACGTCACGAAGACCGTGGCCAGCACGATGCCGGGCACCGCGAAGACGATCGGATAGCCATTGGCCACCAGCCAGCCGCCCATGGCGGAATTGGCGCCGAACAGCAGCACGATGCACAGGCCCGCCACGACCGGGCTGATGCTGAAGGGCAGGTCGATCAGCGTGATCAGGAAGGCCTTGCCGCGAAAGTCGAACTTGGTGATGAACCACGCCGCCGCGATCCCGAAACCGGCGTTCAGCGGCACCGAGATGGCGGTGATCAGCAGCGTCAGCCGGATCGCGGACAGGGCGTCGCGGCTTTGCAGGCTGGCCACGGCCGCCCCCCAGCCCCGCGTCAGCGCCTCGGCAAAGACCGCGATCAGCGGCGCGCCGACCAGCAGCGCCAGCCCGCCAAGGGCGATGGCGATCAGGATGGCGCGGGCCAGCGGCGTCTCGTCGGTGGGGCGGCGGAAGGCGCGGGGCGGCGCGGTCCTGGATGCGGCATTCAGGGTGGCGTCAGACATGACCGATCCTTTTGCGTGACCAGATCTGGATGAGGTTGATGGCCAGCAGCATCGCAAAGCTGATCACCAGCATGGCGATGCCGATGGCGGCGGCGGCGTCATAGTTGAACTCTTCCAGCTGGATCACGATCAGCAGCGGCGCGATCTCGGTGCGGAACGGGATATTGCCGGCGATGAAGATGACCGAGCCGTATTCGCCGACCGCCCGCGCCAGTGCCAGCGCGAACCCGGTCAGGGCGGCGGGCATCAGCATCGGCAGAATCACGTGGCGGATCGTGTGGGCGCGTCCCGCGCCGAGGGTGGCGGATGCCTCTTCGACCTCGGACTCGATTTCCTCGATGACGGGCTGGACGGTGCGGGTCACGAAGGGCAGGCCCACGAAGATCAGCGCCAGAAAGATGCCCCATTGGGTATAGGCGATCTGCCAGCCGATCTGGTTTGTCAGGCTTCCCAGCACCCCGTTCGGGGCATAAAGCGCCGTCAGCGCGATGCCCGCCACGGCGGTGGGCAGCGCAAAGGGCAGATCGACGGCGGCATCAATCAGCCGCTTGCCGGGAAAGCGATAGCGGGTCAGCACCCAGGCCAGAATGACGCCGAAGACCAGATTGAACAGCGCCGCGTAAAAGGACAGCCGGAAGGACAGCCACAGGGCGGCCCAGACGCGGGGGCGGTTCACCACCTCCCAGATGCCGGTGGCGCCGAAACCGGCGCCGCGCAGCAGCAGGGCGCTGATGGGCAGGATCACCACCAGCGACAGCATGAACAGCGTGATCCCGGCCGAGAGGCCGAGACCGGGCATGGCGGTGCGCTGGATCAACGGCGTGCGCATCGGCTTACTGCGCCGTATAGATCTGGTCGAAGATGCCGCCATCGCCGAAATGTTCAGGCTGGAGGGTGGCCCAGCCGCCCAGATCGTCGATGGTCACCAGCTCCAGATCCGGGAAGCGGGCGACATCCTCGGGGTCAGCGGCGCTGTCATCCCATGCGCGGTAGTAATGCTTGAAGGCCAGCGCCTGACCTTCGGGCGTGTAGAGATAGTCCAGATAGGCCTCGGCCAGTGCGCGCTGTTCGTCATTCTGGATGTTGCCGTCGACGATCGCCACCGGCGGCTCGGCCAGGATCGACAGGCTGGGCACGACGATGTCGAACTGATCCTCGCCCAGTTCGGCCAGCGCCAGATAGGCCTCGTTCTCCCATGCCAGCAGCACGTCGCCGATGCCGCGCTGCGCAAACGTCGTGGTCGAGCCGCGCGCGCCTGTGTCCAGCACCGGCACATTGGCATAGATCTGGCCCACGAATTCAGCCGGGTCGCGGCCGTTCTTCTCGGCCCAAGCCCAGGCCGCCAGATAGTTCCAGCGCGCGCCGCCCGAGGTCTTGGGATTGGGCGTGATGACCTCGACACCCTCGGCCACCAGATCGCCCCAATCGGTAATGCCCTTGGGGTTGCCGTCGCGGACAAGGAACACGATGGTCGAGGTATAGGGGCTGGAATTATGCGGCAGACGGCTCTGCCAATCCTCGGGCAGTTTGCCGGTATCGGTGGCGATACGGTCGATATCCCCGGCCAGAGCCAGAGTGACGACCTGCGCGCCCAGCCCGTCGATCACCGCACGCGCCTGCGCGCCCGAGCCGCCATGGCTGGTCTCGATGGTGGGGGCGGGGTTGCCCAGTTCGACCCAATGGGCGGTGAAGGCTTCGTTGAACTCTCGATACAGCTCGCGCGTGGGGTCGTAGCTGACATTCAGCAGGCTCTGGGCCTGCGCGGAGGATGCCAGAAGCGCGAGGGCTGCGGCGGTGGAGCGGAGATACATGGCAGAACCTCGTGTCGGGATGCGGTGCATTGGTCTGGCCGGGGAGGGGGCGCTGCCCCCGCCGCGCGTGGCCCGCGCGGCCCCCCGGGATATTTGGGTAAAGGAGATGCGGAAGCGGGTCTCAGATCCCGGTTGGCGTCAGCCGGATGATGGGCCAGCCGTTCATGGTCCCGCGATCGGTCGCGATCCTGACCGGGGTGTCGGTCGGCGGGGCCGTGCGGGGCGCCGTGTCGGTGCTGCGGGGGCCGGGGCGGAAGATGGCGATCATGTCGGTGGCTCCTGTCGTGCATTGTCCGGGGGGGTGGTCAGGCGTGGGGCATGCCGGGCAGCGGCTGGATGCGGGTCTCCCACAGGCGGATGTCGCGCCCGGTCAGAAGTTCGGCTGCGGCATGGTCGGGGTCGCGGCTGAGCGCGACCAGGGGGGCGCCGTTCACGCGATGCGGGCGGCCCGTGCGGCGGTCGATCAGCGTGATCGCGCAGAGCGGGCGGCGGGCCGGATCAGCAGTCGCGATCGTCTGGTGCAGGCTCATCTGTCGTTCCTCCTGTGGTGGCGCCGGGGTGGCATTGCGATACGTTAATAACGACAGGGAAAGTCGTGTTTAGCAATGGAATATAATCACCTGATTTTGTCGTGATAAGAGAAGTTTCTTCTCTGCGACAACGGGGCCGCAGAGTGCGGAGAGGCGGTTTAACCTTTTGACAGAAAAAGGTTTTGGCCCGCCTGAGATCCCGATCTCTGGCCGCCAGGTCGGGACAGTGCTGGATTCGGTTGGCGCGTCCTGCCGGTCCTGCGGCATCAGGATCTGAGAAAGGTCGGGGGATCGGCGCCGCGCCGCTGTCTGCGGGCCGGACTGCCGGGCGGACGCTGCCGCGTTGACGGCGTCCCGGATCAGGTGCCCGTCAGCTGCACCGCGACCTCGTCCGTTCCGGGCATGTCGGCCAGGCTGAGCGACGCGATCAGGATCAGACTAGGACCAGAACACCTCGGCAAAGACGCGGCGCAAGCGGCAGGTGGTCTTGTCCGTGCAGTCCTCGCAGCATTGATCGGCGCGCCGCGACAGGCCGGGCCACGGCGCGACCGGCCCGTCGATCAGGCGTCGGGAAAGACCGCATCCTGCCGTCAGGCGGGCGCTTGCCGGGATGTCTCAGCCCAGGTGGCGGCGAAACCAGTCGATGGTCCGGGACCAGGCCAGTTCGGCGGCGGCTGCATCATAGCGCGGGGTCGAATCGTTGTGGAACCCGTGATTGGTGCCCTTGTAGATATGGGCCTCGAACTCTTTTCCGGCGGCCTCAAGCGCGTCGCGATAGGCAGGCCATGTGGCATTCACGTTCTCATCCGTTTCCGCGAAATGCAGCAGCAGCGCTGCCTGAATGCGCTCTGCATCCGCCGGGTCCGCCTGACGGCCATAGAACGGAACGGCTGCCCCAAGGTCAGGGAATGCGACCGCTGCGGCGTTCGCCACACCGCCGCCATAGCAAAAGCCGGTGATGCCGACCTTGCCGGTGACGTCGCGATGCCCGGCCAGAAAATCAATGGCGGCGAAGAAATCGTTCATCAGTTTTTCGCCGTCGACCTGCTGCTGGAGGGCGCGGCCTTCCTCGTCATTTCCCGGATAGCCGCCCATGGGCGTCAGGCCGTCTGGCGCCAGCGCGATGAACCCGGCCTTGGCCAGCCGGCGGGCGACATCCTGAATATAGGGGTTCAGGCCGCGGTTCTCATGCACCACCACGACGCCGGGGGCGGTTTCGGATCCGGTGGGGCGCACCAGATAGGCGCGGATATCTCCGTGACCTTCGGGCGAGGGATAGGTGATCCATTCCGCCAGAATGTCAGGATCGTTAAAGCTGACCTGTTCGGCCAGCGCATAGTCCGGCGACATCATGCCCAGAATTGCAACCGCGGTCAGGCCGCCGATGGCATATTTTCCGGCGCGGTCCAGAAACTGTCGCTTGGTGATCTTTCCATGCGCATAGAAATCATACAGCTCCAGCAATTCGGGGCTGAAATCCCTGGCGGACATGCGCTTGGTCATCGAGGTCTCCTGTGTCTCGAAGCCGGGTATGCTGCGGGATCGGACGGACATCACGGCCGGACTGCCGGAATGCCACGCCATGTCAGGTCCCATCTTGCGCCGGCATGAAGCGAGTGGCTGTGATGCGCCCCATCATGGTCAGGCCGGTCCGCTGCGGCAATCAACGTCTTTGTGTTGACGCATCGCCCGCGTCAGGTCGGGGCCACCCTCGCAGCCCGGGCCTTGGGTCACGGACCGGCCATCGGCGGCAGGCCCCCGCTGTCACGCGACCCGCAGGCGCAGGCGGGGCAGCGACAACGCCGCAGCCGTCCAGGCGAGGCAGGCACAGGCGGCAATGGCCGCAACCATCGTCGCGGCATTGTTGTCCATGAAAGGCCCCGTCACGGCGATCATCAGCCCGCCCGTCAGCATCTGGACCGTGCCCCCGATGGACGAGGCCAGCCCGGCAATGTCCGGATGCGGGTCCAGCGACATCACCATGGCGGTCGGGATCACCAGCCCAAGGCAGGCATTGGCCAGAAACAGCCCCGCCATCACCACCGGCAGCGCATCAAGCCCGGCCCAGACCACGCCGGTCAGCATCAGCGTGATCGCGGCAAATCCGGTGATGGCCAGCGCGACGACCCGCTCCATCCCGAATTTCTCGGCCATGGGTCCGGCGAATTGCGAGGCGGTGAAGAACCCGATCGCATTGGCGGCGAAGGCCAGCGAAAAGCCGGTCGGGCTGAGGCCGTATTGCCGCGTATAGACAAAGCTGGCGGTCGAGATGAACACGAAGAAGCTGGCCATGCCAAAGCCGCCGATCATCGTCAGCCCCATGAAGCGCCGGTCGCGCAGCAGGCGCCTGGCCCCCTGCCACATCGGACCCAGGCGGACCGGCTGGCGGCTGGCCGGGGGCAGTGTCTCGGGCAGGACGAACAGGATCAGCGCCAGACTGAGCAACGAGGCCACGGCAAGCACCGCGAAAATGTCGCGCCAGCCGCCCCAGGCCAGCACCAGCGACCCGGTCAGCGGCGCCAGCATGGGCGAGACCGAGATGACGATCATGATCGCGGCCATCATCCGTGCGGCGGCGGGACCTGTCGCGACGTCGCGGATCACCGCGCGCGGCACGGCCATCAGCGTCGCCGCACCCAGCCCCTGCACGGCGCGGGCCGCAATTAGCCAGCCGATTGTGGGCGCCAGTGCCGCGGCAACCGTCGCCACAGCGAAGATCGCGACGCCGATGGCCATCGGCCATCTGCGCCAGCCCGAAGACCACGAAATAGGCCGTCAGCGTCAGGGCCGCACCGGCCTCGGTCGTGTGCAGATCCTCGGCCACCTGCGGCAGAGCGGGCAGATACATGTCGATCGCAAAGGGACCGACGGCGGAAAGCAGACCCAGAACAAGGGCCATGCGGAACAAGGGGTCGCGCATCGGATGAACCTGAATATGAGGACATTGCAAAAGGCGGCGCAGAATCACGCCGAAGGGATACACCGCCACACTGCGGCAATCTGCCACG
>NZ_JBKBVD010000056.1:0-19734 GCF_046289755.1 Paracoccus sp. (in: a-proteobacteria)
AATAGGCAAGGACAACTTTCTTCGGCGCGTCGGTCATGCGGTTAACCCTTCATCGCAGTTTCCGGGGGAATACGGTGATTTGCGCGTTGTCACAAGGGTGTGGCGCGAATAGCGTGCGCGGACATTCATTCAGGTGATTTCATGCTGGCGTTTCGTCTTCTACGTCATTCCGTCCTGCAACTTGCGGGCAATCTGCGGGCCGCGCTGATCCTGTCGGTCCTTCCGACCGCCGCTGTGGTGGTGGCCGGCACCCTCTGGTACACCGTCATGCGGGCAATGCGCGGCGCAGACGGCACAACCGCTCTGGCCATCGCGGCGCATCTGGCCATGGCTGTGGTTCTGGTGATGGCCTTCGTCAGCCTGGCCGTATCCTGGCATCGATTCGTCCTGCTGGAGGAAGGCCCCCGCCTGCTGCGCCCCGTCGGACCGTCTGAACGGCGCTATCTGGGGGCGTCGCTCAGATTGGCGCTGATCGGGGTGCTGATCGCCATACCCGCCCTGTTCATCGGCGCGGCCCTCATCACCGCCCTCTCGCATGACGTCTGGGGCAGGATGATCGTCAATCTGATTTTCGGATTTGCTTTCACAGTTATCGGCCTGCGCCTTGGAACGGGGCTGGCGGGCGCCGCGACCGGGGCCCCGCGTCCGCTGACGACAGGCTGGCGTGCGACGCGGGGACGTCTGGGAACGCTGGTCCTGCTGGCGGTGTTCGGTCAGCTCATGCAGGGGGCCTTTAGCCTCAGCGCCCTTCTGCCTGGTCTGGTTGGTGTTGTCGCCTCGATCGTGGTCGCATGGTTCGGAACGATGCTGTCACTGTCGCAGATCACCACCCTCTGGGGCCATTTCGTCGAGGGGCGCCCCCTGCGCTGAACCCTTGCCAAACGCGCGCATTCGCGGCATGGGCGGGGCATGGAAAACTTTGTCGCCTCCGTCCGTCTGGCCGAGGCCGCGCTTCGCGACCTGTTCGAGCCTACGCCCCTGCAACGCAACGACCATTTGTCGGCGAAATATGGCGCCGATATCTGGCTCAAGCGCGAGGATCTGACGCCGGTGCGCAGCTACAAGCTGCGCGGCGCGTTCAATGCCATGCGCAAGCTGGTCACCCCCGGCAATGGCGGGCAGGCGCATTTCGTCTGCGCCAGTGCGGGCAATCACGCGCAGGGCGTGGCCTTTGCCTGCCGCCATTTCGGCGCGCGGGGCACGATCTTCATGCCGGTCACGACGCCCCGGCAAAAGATCGACAAGACACAGGTCTTTGGCGGCGACGCGATCAGGATCGTGCTGACCGGCGATTATTTCGACCAGACGCTGGCGGCCGCACAGGCGTTCTGCGCCGAAAAGGGCGCGCAGTTCCTGTCGCCCTTTGACGCCCCCGATGTGATCGAGGGGCAGGCGACCGTGGGTCTGGAAATGCTGGAACAGCTGGGCCGCGCGCCCGATCTGGTGGTGCTGCCGGTCGGTGGCGGCGGGCTGTCGGCAGGCGTCACCCGCTATTTCCAGTCGCAGGCGCCCGACACGCGTTTTGCCTTTGCCGAACCCAAGGGCGGCGCCAGCCTGAAGGCCGCCCTGCAAAGCGGCGCGCCGGTCGCTCTGCCGGCCGTGGACAGCTTTGTCGATGGCGCGGCGGTCGCGCGGATCGGCGCCCTGCCCTTTGAAGCGCTGTCGCGCTTTTCGCCCGCCGACGTCTATCTGGCCCCCGAGGACCGCATCTGCCGCACCATGCTGGAGATGCTGAACACCGAGGGCGTGGTGCTGGAGCCTGCGGGCGCGCTGGCGCTGGATGTGCTGGGCGATCTGGGCGATCTGACCGGGCAGACCGTGGTCTGCGTCTGTTCAGGCGGGAATTTCGACTTCGAGCGCCTGCCCGAGGTCAAGGAACGGGCGCAGCGGTTTCTGGGCATAAAGAAATATTTCGTTCTGCGGATGCCGCAGCGGCCCGGCGCGCTGCGCGATTTTCTGGAGCTGCTGGGCCCCGAGGATGATATTGCGCGGTTTGAATACCTCAAGAAATCGGCGCGCAATTTCGGCTCGGTCCTGATCGGGATCGAGACTTCGGCGCCTGCCCATCTGACCGCGCTGATGCGGCGGCTGGACCAGTCGGGCTTTGCCTATCGCGACATCACGAATGATGAGATCCTGTCGGAACTGCTGGTCTGACATCGCTCAGGCCGCGCCGCTGTTCTGGTCTGGCTGGTCGCCGGAAACAGGCGCCAGATGGCGCCGGTAGGCCTGACGTGAGGCGATGAAGCAGGCCAGCAGATCACCGCCGCCGACCAGATCATAGCGACCGTCGCGCAGGTTCGCTTCGCCCACCAGACACAGGGCAGCCAGTTCGCGAAATCCCATGTTCAGCGCAGAGCCGCGCAGGACATGCAGGTCCAGAAACAGCTGTGCCGGGGATCGTCCAAGACGCATCAGCCGGGTCTCGATCTCGGTCAGGAACTGTTCGGCCAGGGGGCCGAATTCCTCATCGCCCACCTCGGCACGCATGTCATGGACGCGGTCCCAGTCAATCATCTTGTCTTTGCCTTCGACTCGCCCTCTGACTGTCAAATACCACAGGCAAATTTCCGGAAGTTTAACGACCTGCTTTCCGGGCCTTTACTCTGCCTTTACGCCGGAGCGTCTAAGAACAGGGGATGATGCCCGCGAATCGCTCTCGTCCTGTGACTGGCGTCGCGCCTGCGCCCTTGCGGCGCAAGGTGCTGCTGGTCGATGAAAGCGTGGCGCAGCGCCGTCTGCTGGCGATCCTGCTGACGCGCGAGGGCTATGATGTGATCGAGGCCGGGACCGGCGCCGAGGCGCTGGCGCAGTGCGAGGCGCAAGAGCCCGATCTGGTTCTGTCGGACTGGATGCTGCCGGGCCTGAGCGGGCTGGAATTCTGCGAAGCCTTCCGGGCGATGAACCGGCGCAATTACGGCTATTTCGTGCTGCTGACCTCGAACCGGAACGATGGCGATATCATCGCCGGGCTGCGGGCGGGCGCCGATGACTTTCTGGCCAAGCCCGTCAATGCGGCCGAGCTGATGGCACGGCTGGCGGCGGGCGAGCGGATCTTGCGCGTCGAGGAAGAGCTGCGCGCCAGCAACACCCAGCTTCGCGCCGCGCTGGACTGCCTCAACGCAACGCAGGCCGCTATCGAACGCGACCTGCGCGAGGCGCGAAAGCTGCAGCAGGGTCTGGTGCGCGAGCGGGTGGGCCGATTTGGTCAGGGCGAGATTTCACTGCTGCTGCGGCCTGCGGGCCATATCGGCGGCGATCTGGTCGGCTTTTTCCCGATCACGCCGGAGCGGGTCGGGATCTATGCGCTGGATGTGTCGGGACATGGCGTGACGGCGGCCTTGCTGACGGCGCAGTTGTCGGTCCACCTGTCGGGCTCGGTCGATCAGAATGTCGCCTTGCGCGGGGCACAGCTGGGGATCGACGCCGTCTCGCCCGGCGATCTGGCGATGTTTTTCAACAACATGATGCTGGAGGATATCAGCACAGACACATATTTCACGATGATCTATGGCGAGCTGAACCATGTCACCGGCACCATGCGGATGGTGCAGGCGGGCCATCCGCATCCGGTGCTGCAGCGCCCCGACGGCAGCGTCACCCGTCTTGGCCGGGGCGGGATGCCGGTTGGCGTCTTCGTCAGGCCGGTCTTTGACGAATTCACCTTTACGATGGCGCCGGGCGACCGGCTGCTGATCGCATCGGACGGCATCACCGAGGCCAGCAACCCGACCGGCCGGCCCCTTGGCGACGACGGGATCGAGGCGATCATGCGCACCAACGCCTTTCTTGGCGGCCCGGCCTTTCTGGAATCAATGGCCTGGTCGGTGTCGGAATACTGCCACGGCGAACGGCTTGATGACATTTCGGCGGTGCTGGTCGAGATGCACGGCGCGGGTCGTGTTGTGCCGCTGAACGCTACGTGAGGCGGCGGCCCCGGCGCGTGCCGGGTCCTGTCGGAAGCCAGTCACCCAGAACCCGGCGCAGCATGTGGCGCGAACCGGGATCGGCCAGCCGCGACAATGCCGCGTCGGGGGCAAACCAATGGGCGCTGTGGCCGGGCTCGGCGGGCGCGGACAGGCGCAGGACCGGGCGTGCCAGCCAGATCATGCACCGCTTTTCGGCGTGAAACCCGTAATCGGGCATATAGCAGAACCGGTGGTAGCTGCCGATCAGCCGCGCGCCCGCGATCGACCAGCCGGTTTCCTCCCAGACCTCGCGGTGCAGCGCCCGCAGGGGCGATTCGCCGGGATCAATGCCGCCGCCGGGCAGCTGGAATTCCGGCTCGGGCGCGTCCTGATGGGTCAGCAGCACGCGGCCATCGCGCCACAGCACGGCATAAGCGCCGGGCCGCCTGCGATAGCGCGTGTCCGGCCGCGCGGGCTGTCCGAAACGAGGGGTCATGCGGGCACCTTCTGTCGCATCGCCGCTGACATATCGCGGCTGCGCGCGCGGGGGAAGTCGCGGCGGGGCCTTGGGCTTGCCGCAAAAACACCTATATTGGGGCGCAATCGGCCCGCCCGGCATGTCTCCGGCCATCTCAAGCGGCGGGCGCCCTGACGTTTCAAGGAAAGATAATGAACAAGATCAACCAGATTGCCTGGGACGACACGGTTCTGCCCTTCCAGCTTGACCGCTCGGACATCCGTGGTCGTGTCGCGCGGCTGGACGGCGTTCTGGACCATGTCCTGACGCGCCACGACTATCCCGCCCCGGTCAGCGCGCTGCTGGCCGAGCTGGCGCTGCTGACCGCGCTGATCGGTCCCACGATCAAGCTGCGCTGGAAGCTGAGCCTGCAGGTGCGCGGCAATGGCGCGATCCGCACGCTGGCCTCGGACTATTTCGCGCCCGAGAATGGCGAGGGGCCTGCGCGTATCCGGGCTTGGGCCAGCTTTGACGCCGACCGGCTGGAAGAGGGCGACGCCTTCCCCCAGATCGGCGAGGGATATTTCGCGATCCTGATTGATCAGGGCGCGGGCAGCACCCCCTATCAGGGGATCACACCGCTGGCGGGGGGCACGCTGTCGGCCTGCGCGCAGACCTATTTCGCGCAGTCCGAGCAGTTGCCGACGCGGTTCCAGCTGTCCTCGGGCCTGTCGCGGGTGGCGGGCCAGCCTGCGCAATGGCGCGCGGGCGGGATCATGTTGCAGACGCTGCCCGGCCAGCCGCAGGCCGCGGGTGACGGCGGCAGCGGCGAGGGCGGTCTGATCGAGGCCGCCGACATCCTGCAAGGCGCCGAATCCGAGAACTGGAACCGCGCCAATATCCTGCTGGACACGGTCGAGACGCTGGAGCTGATCGGCCCCTCGGTCGGCCCCACCGACCTGCTGCTGCGCCTGTTCCACGAGGAAGAGCCGCGCGTGTTCGAACCGCAGCGGGTGGAATTCGGCTGCCCCTGCACCGGCGACCGGGTGCGCGACACGCTGGCGATCTATTCGGCCAAGGACATCACCCATATGACCACGCCCGAGGGGATCGTGACCGCCGATTGCCAGTTCTGCGGCGCCCATTACGAGTTCGATCCGCGCAGTCTGGGCTTTGAGGCAACGGTGGATGCCGATGGCAACCCGCTGGACCGCGACACGGGGACTGCGTGAGCCACGACTGGTCCCCCGATCTGCTGCGCCGCGCGCTGATGGCGCGCGCGGCGCCCAGCTCCGACTTCGATCTGAACCCCGATGTGACGCCCCCCGATGCGCCCTTGCGCCGCGCGGGCGTGCTGGCGGGGTTTCACGCCGATGACGGGCGGCTGGTGCTGACCAAGCGCGCCTCGGGGCTGCGCCATCATCCGGGCCAGATCGCGCTGCCCGGCGGCAAGGTCGATCCGGGCGATGCCGACGAACGCGCCGCCGCCCTGCGCGAGGCGCGCGAAGAGGTGGGCCTGAACCCCGCGCAGGTCGAGGTTCTGGGCGCCCTGCCGCCGCATCGCACGGTCACAGGTTTTGCGGTGCTGCCCGTCGTGGCGCTGATCCACGGCCCCTTCACGCCCATCCCCGAGGCGGGCGAGGTCGATGAGGTCTTCACCCTGCCCTTTGCCCATATCGCCGACCCCGCCCGCTATCGGATCGAGCGGCGGCGCTGGCGCGGCGGCTGGCGCAGCTATCACGCCGCACCCTGTGGCCCCTATTACCTGTGGGGTGCCACCGCGCGCATTCTGCTGGGACTGGCACAAAGGGCGGCGCCATGATCCGACTGCCGCCCGCGATCCTGTCGGACGCAGGCCTGACCCGCGTGCTGGCGGCGCTGAGCGGCGGCGGCGCGCGGGTCTGGCTGGTGGGCGGCGTGGTGCGCAATGCGCTGCTGGGCGAGCCGGTTGATGACGTCGATCTGGCCACCGACGCGACGCCAGACCGGGTAATCCGGTTGGCCGAGGCCGCAGGGCTGCGCGCCGTGCCGACCGGGATCGACCATGGCACGGTGACGCTGGTGACCGATGGGCAGGGGTTCGAGGTCACGACCCTGCGCCGCGACATCGACACCGACGGGCGCCACGCCACCGTCGCCTTTTCCACCGATCTGGCCGAGGACGCGGCGCGGCGCGACTTCACCATCAATGCGCTTTATGCCGACCCGCAGGGCACGGTCCTTGATCCCATGGGCGGGCTGCCTGATCTGGCCGCGCGGCATCTGCGCTTTGTCGGAGACCCGCAGGCCCGCATCCGCGAGGATTACCTGCGCATCCTGCGGTTTTTCCGCTTTTTCGCGCGCTATGGGCGGCAGGCCGACCCGCAGGCCGTGGCCGCCTGCGCCGCGCTGAAAGACGGCCTGTCACGCATCGCGCGCGAACGGATCGGGGCCGAGATGAAAAAGCTGCTGGCGGCAGACGCGCCCGGCGCCTCGGTCGCGCTGATGGCTGAAACCGGCGTGCTGGAGATGCTGCTGCCCGGTGCCACGCCCGACCAACTGGCCGCGCTGCTGGCGGTCGAGACGGCACAGGGGGCGGCGCCGGACTGGCCGCGCCGGCTGGCGGCGCTGTCGCCCCACGATCCGTCTGATCCGTTGCGCCTGTCAAAGCCCGAGGCGCGGATGCAGGCCGCCTTGCGGCAGGCGGGTGCTGCGGGCTGGTCGCTGGATGAGGCGGGCTATCGCATGGGCGCCGATGCCGCCACGGACCACGCGCTGCTGCGCGCCGCCGATGGCGCCCCCCTGCCCCCCGGTTGGCGCGAGCGGATCGCGCGGGCGGCGGCCTCGGCCCTGCCCATCGCGGCGCGCGATCTGCCGGGCCTTGCCGGTCCCGCCATCGGGCGCGGGCTGCGCGCCGCCGAAGCCCAATGGATCGCCTCGGGGTTCACCCTGCCCGCCCCCGCCCTGATCGACGCGGCCCTGATCGCCGCCGAGGAGACCGCATGAGCCTTCACGCTCGCTTTGGCCGCATGGTCGATGCCTTCCGCCCCGCCGACGGCCCGCCGCCGCGCAGCCTGATGGCGTTCTTTCGCTGGTGCCTGTCAGGCGCCTGGCCGGGGCTGGGGTTCGCGGGCTTTGCCTCGGCCCTTGGCGGGGTCGCGGATGTCGTGTCTGCCATGCTGCTGGGGCTGGTGGTCGATGCGGTCACCGGCAGCACGCCGGGCACGTTCTGGGCCGACAACTGGGCGCTGGTCACGGGGTTCGTGCTGTTCTTTCTGGTCATCCGCCCGGCGATCTTCGGGCTGTCCACGGCCAGTTCCAACGTCATCATCGGGCCGAATATCCTGCCGCTGGTCCTGTCGCGGCTGCATCGCTGGACGATGGGGCAGGCCGTCACCTTCTTTGACAACGACTTCGCCGGGCGGCTGGCGCAAAAGCAGATGCAGACCGCGCGCGCGGTGACCGATGTGGCCTCGGAACTGGTGAACGTGGTGGCCTTTGCGCTGGCCTCGGTCATCGGCTCGGCGGTGTTTCTGCTGGCGGTCGATGGCTGGGGGGCGCTGGCGCTGCTGGTCTGGCTGGGGATGTATTTCGCGCTGATCCGGTTCTTTCTCCCGCGCATCCGGGCCAAATCGGGGGCCCGCGCCTCGGCCCGCGCCAATGTCACCGGTCAGGTCGTGGACACGATCACCAATATCAAGACGGTCAAGCTGTTCGCCCATGCCGATCACGAGGATCGCGCGGCCCTTGGCGCCATGGCCGGTTTCCGCGAACGCGCGCTGGATTTCGGCATCGTGTCGACATGGTTCCGCCTGTCGCTGATGTTCGTGGCGGGTATTCTGCCGGTGATCCTTGTCGGCGGCGCGCTGGTCCTGTGGCGCGAGGGGGCGGCCAGCGTCGGCGATGTCGCAGCCTCGGGCGCCATCGCCATGCGTCTGTCGCAGATGACCGGCTGGGTCAGCATGGCGCTGATGGGCATGTGGGGCAATATCGGCGAGGTCGAGGACGGGATGAAGACCCTGTCACCGCCGCACGCCCTGACCGACGCGCCCGGCGCCGAGGTGCTGGACCGCGTCGCGGGCGGGATCGAGTTCGACCATGTGGGCTTTGCCTATGGCCGCGATGTGGGCGGCATCGACGATCTGTCGCTGTCCATCGCGCCGGGCGAAAAGATCGGCATTGTCGGCGCCTCGGGCGCGGGGAAGTCGACGCTGGTGGCGCTGCTGTTGCGGCTTTACGATGTGGAGCGCGGCGCGATCCGGCTGGACGGGCGCGATCTGCGCGCGGTCACGCAGGAAAGCCTGCGCCGCCAGATCGCCATGGTCACGCAGGAAACGGCGATGTTCAACCGCTCGGCCCATGACAACATCCTCTATGGCCGCCCGGATGCGACGGATGCCGAGATCAGGGCCGCCGCCAAAGCCGCCGAGGCGCATGAGTTCATTCTGGGGCTTGAGGATTACGCGGGCCGCACCGGCTATGACGCGCATCTGGGCGAACGCGGCGTCAAGCTGTCGGGTGGCCAGCGCCAGCGCATCGCACTGGCCCGCGCGATCCTGAAGGACGCGCCCATTCTGGTGCTGGACGAGGCCACCAGCGCGCTGGACAGCGAGGTCGAGGCGCAGGTGCAGGAGGCGCTGGCCCGCGCCATGCAGGGCAAGACGGTGCTGGCGATCGCGCACCGGCTGTCGACCATCGCCGAGCTGGACCGCATCATCGTGGTCGAGGATGGCCGGATCGTGGAACAGGGCAGCCATGACGATCTGCTGGCGCGCGGCGGGCGCTATGCGCGCTATTGGGCGCATCAGTCGGGCGGCATTCTGGGCACCGAAGAGGCCGCCGAATGAGCCTGTGGACGGTCGAACGGCTGGGCCGCAAGGGCGATGGCGTGGCGATGGGCGATGCGGGCCGCGCGCTGGCGGCGCTGGTCCTGCCCGGCGAGGTGATCGAGGGCTGCGCGGTGGACGGGCGCATCGCCGCGCCCCGGATCGTGACGCCCTCGCCCGACCGGGTGCGGCCCCTCTGCGCCCATTACCGCGCCTGCGGGGGCTGTTCGCTGATGCACGCCTCGGACGGGTTCACGGCGGACTGGAAGCGTCAGGTGGTGCAGACCGCGCTGGCCGCCCATGGGCTTGAGGCGCCCGCTCCGGTGCTGCATGTCTCGCCCCTGCATTCGCGCAGGCGGGCGGTGCTGTCGGGGCGGCGGACGAAAAAGGGCGCCACTCTGGGCTTTCACGCCCGCGCCTCGGGGGTGGTGGTCGATCTGGCCGAATGCCATGTCCTGCGCCCCCGGATCGCGGCTGCGCTGCCGCTGCTGCGCCGGTTCGTGGTCGCGGGCGCCTCGCGCGCGGGCGAGGTCAGCCTGACCGTGATCGACGGGCCTGCCGGGCTGGACGTGGCCCTGCGCGGCGGCAAGCCGATGGATGCGGCGCTGTTCCAGACGCTGGCCGCACTGGCGGATGAGGGCGATCTGGCGCGGCTGGACTGGGACGGGCAGACGATCCTGCGCCGCCCGCCGCTGCTGCCGATGGGCCGCGCACAGGTGATCCCGCCGCCGGGCGCCTTTCTGCAGGCCACGACCGAGGGCGAGGCCGCGCTGCTGCGACAGGTCCGGCGCGCGGTGGGCGGCGCGCGGCGCATCGCTGATCTGTTCGCCGGGGTGGGCACCTTCGCGCTGCCGCTGGCCGAGGGTGCCTCGGTGCATGCGGTCGAGGGGCTGGCCGCGCCGCTTGACGCGCTTGATTCGGCCTGGCGCGGGGCGCAGGGGCTGCACCGCATCACCACCGAGGTCCGCGATCTGGCGCGCAGGCCTTTGCAGGCCGCTGATCTGACGGTCTTTGACGCAATCGTGATCGACCCGCCGCGCGCAGGTGCAGCAGCGCAAATGACGGAAATTGCTGCCGCGCGGGTGCCGGTTGTTGCCTCGGTCTCGTGCGACCCGGTCAGTTTTTCCAATGATGCGAGAATTCTGGCGGATGCCGGGTATCGCATCCGCGAGCTGGCCGTGATCGACCAGTTCCGCTTTTCGCCCCATGTCGAAATCGTCGCAGCGTTAACGCTCTGCTAGGCAGTGCAATGCTATCCGTGGTATTCCCGGTGCACATAATCAAAAAAACCACCCGAGGCAGTGATGAGCAGAACGACCCGACGCACGTTTACCATCTCGATGCTTGCTGTGCTTGCTGCCTGTGGATCGCCGCAACAGCCCAGCAAGTTCCAGCAGTATAATGGCCCGCCGGTCACGCAGGTCTCGGTCAACAAGGGCCAGCGCCGCATGCATCTGCTGAGCGGCAAGACCGTCGTGCGATCCTATGACATCAGTCTGGGCTTCCAGCCGGTTGGTCACAAGCAGTTCGAGGGCGACGGCAAAACCCCCGAGGGTGTCTATTTCGTCGATCGCTTCAACCCGCGCAGCGCCTATCACCTGTCGGTCGGGGTGTCCTATCCGAACGAGCGCGACCGCGCCTTTGCCGCAAACCATGGCCGCAATCCCGGCGGCGACATCTTCATCCATGGCCGCGGCCCCGAGGGCAACAACCTGTTCCCCCGCCAGCGCGACTGGACTGCCGGCTGCATCGCCGTCAGCGACGAAGAGGTGCAGGAGATCTATGCCGCGATCCAGCCCGGCACGATGGTCGTCATCTATCCCTGACCGTCTCGTGTCGGAAGGCATGTACAGGCTCTGCCCGGACCGGGCGGGGCCTTTTGTTTGGGGGGGCCGCCAAGGTGGCACGGCAACCGCCGGGAATGCGGCACGCGGAGGGCAGTCTCTTGATCCTGATCAGGGCTTTTCTGCTGCAAGGACATAACAGTCCGGTTGGACACTTAATCATTGTGACCGAGGTGCCGGATGATCCACTCAGCGTCCCACATTTACGCCGCAATCTGTATGGTTGTGATTCTGTTTCAGCTTTGTCTGATCGCAGGTGCGCCCTGGGGCAGACTTACGCAGGGCGGCATGACCGCGGGCAAGCTGCCGGTCCGTGGCCGGGTGGTCGCGGGTTTCTCGATCCTGCTCTTGCTCATCATGGGATTGTCGATCCTGTCATCAGCGGGCCAGTGGCCGTTCTGGCCGCTCTGGACTGGCTGGGCGACACTGGCCATGACCTTTGTCGCCGCAGCGATGAACATGGCGACGCCCTCCGGACCAGAGCGTCGTCTCTGGGCCCCGGTGACACTGGCAATGCTGCTTCTTGCCAACATTGTTGTGCTTTCGGCCTGACCAGGACAAGGCTGCGCCAGCCCCTGCCAGGCAGTCTCGCCCGCCTCAACTGCCGCTGAGCAATGTCCACCAGACCTTGCCCGAGGGTTCCTGATACCACGCAAAGCCAAGCTGGGTCGCCGCCGGGTCCATGATCACGTCGCGGGTTTCGCGCACGCCCATCCATGCCGCCAGCGTCTGCATGTCGTTCTCGTAGGATTCCGAGATATTCTCGCCCAGCAGCGGGCCGGAATAGCCCTGCCGCCGCGCCCGGTCCAGGGGCGACGAGCCGTCCGAGCCCCAGTGCCACGCCCGGTTCTGCGCCGACATGTCGCGCGAATGCGCCATCGCCGCCGCCGACAGCTGCGGGTTCAGGGTCAGCGGCTGCAACGCGATATTGCCGCGCAGCGTGTTGATCTGTTGCAACACCCGCTGAGGAATCGCCGCAGCCTCGGTGGCCGAGATCTGGCCGGGTATCTCGGGTTCAGTTGCGACGGGCTGGTATTGGGGGGGCAGAGAACGGGGGGCACAGGCGGTCAGCGCCATCAGGCATGCCACAGCAATCAGCTTGATTTTCAACATTATTCCATATCCCCCGACCAGCCTTTTGCACTGGTGTATCCAATGCGGCCGCCCGCTACAAATCCAACTCTGCGTGATCGGGCAAACGCGGTGGGCGCTGTGGCCATGACGCCGGTTTGAATTGCCCCCGCGCCCGGCAAGGCGGTATCCTGCGGGCCTATTCTGTCGCATCAAGAATCGGCAAGCCCGCCAGCAGAGCGCGCCCCGGACGAAGGACATGAGACGATGAGCAAGTCACCCGTTTTCAACCGCCGCGCCTTTCTGGGCACGGCTGCGGCCTTGGGCGCGGGGGCGCTGGCCGCCCCGGCCTATGCCCAGTTCGCGGAAAGCTTCGATCAGCCCGACCCGGCGATGGCCCCCCCGGCCAGCACCGGGCCGCAGCACAATATCTCCAGCTTCCGCATGCAGGACTGGCGGCCCCATTTCGACAATCTGACCAATGGCGCGGTGCTGTGCGACCTGACCTCGCGCGCCGTGCATTTCTGGTCCGAGGATCAGGCGACCTATCGCCTCTATCCCTCGTCGATCCCGGTCAGCGAGGATCTGACCCGCAAGGGCCGGACCGAGATCATCCGCAAGGTCGAAGGCCCGTCATGGGCGCCGACCCCCAACATGAAGGCCCGCAATCCCGACTGGCCCGATTTCGTGCCGCCCGGCCCCGACAACCCGCTTGGCACCCATGCGCTGTGGCTCAGCTGGCAGTATTACCGCATCCACGGCACCCATGACACGCGCAAGATCGGCCGCATGTCCTCGAATGGCTGTGTGGGTCTGTATAACGAACATATCGCCGAATTGTTCGCCCTGACCAAGATCGGCACACAGGTGCTGATCATCTGAGACGATCCGGGCCGCATCATGGCGAATGAAACGGGGGCCGCGCGGCCCCCGTTTGCGTCAGGGCGTCACCCAGCCCGCGATATTGTCGCGCACCACGTTCAGCATCACCTCGATATGGGCGGGGTCGTCGTTGAGGCAGGGGATATAGGTGAACCCGTGCCCGCCCGCCTCTTCGAAGCTTTCGCGGATCTCGCCGTTGATTTCCTCCAGCGTCTCGATGCAGTCGGACGAGAAGGCGGGCGAGATGACCGCGATGTCGGTATGCCCCTGTTTCGCCAGCTCGGCCACATGCTCGACCGTGTAGGGCTTCAGCCATTCCTCGCGGCCAAAGACCGACTGGAAGGTCGTGTCGATGATGCCTTCGGGCCAGCCCAGTTCCTCGCGCAGCAGGCGTGAGGTCTTCTGGCACTGGCAATGATAGGGGTCGCCCTGCATCAGATAGCGTTTCGGCATGCCGTGATAGCTGGCGACCAGCTTTTTGGGCACCTGACCGTTCAGCGCGCGGCGCACGCTGTCGGCCAGCGCCTTGATGTAATCGGGGCGGCTGACATAGGGCTCGACCGTGCGGACGGCGGGCTGCCATGTCTGGGTCATCAGCGCCCGGAACAGCTGGTCATTCGCCGTGGCCGAGGTCGGCCCCGCATATTGCGGATAAAGCGGCAGGAACACGATGCGGCGGCAGCCCGCCTTGATCATCCGGTCCAGCACCTCGTGGGTCGAGGGGTTGCCATAGCGCATGCAGAATTCGACCATCACCTGATCACCCCATTCCTGATGCGCGCGCGCGCGCAACGCCTCGGTCTGGGCCTTGGTGATCGTCATCAGCGGGCTTTCATTCGCCTCGTGGTTCCAGATCAGCTTGTAGTTTTTCCCCGAGGAAAAAGGCCGCTTGGTCAGGATCACCCCTTGCAGCAGCGGCTGCCAGATCCAGCGCGAGATGTCGATGACGCGGCGGTCCGACAGAAACTCGTTCAGATAGCGGCGCATCGACCAGTAATCATAGCCGTCCGGCGTGCCCAGATTGGCGATCAGGATGCCGGTCTTTGCGGGCAGGATGCGGGGATGGTCTGCGGGCGCGTGGCTGGCTGTCATGTGTCGTGCTTTCTCAAATCGTTCAATGCGTCTGCCAGTGATGTCCGGGCCGAGCCGGGGCGCAGCGGCTTAGGCTGGCTGTCCGAAGGTGCCCACCCGGTCAGGAAAACCAGATCGAAGCTGGCGGTGACACGGGACGGATCGTCGCGGTCGGGGTGATGGGCGGCCATGATGGCGTTTGCGCGGGCAAAGACCGCGCGGCGGGTCGGGCGGCGCAGGCGGGCGGCCATGGCATTGCCCTCGCCCATGGCGCGCAGGTCGCGGGCCAGATGGAACAGGTCGCGATAGCTGGCGCGCTGGCCCATCGCATCGGCCACCGGCAGGGCCAGCCCGGCGCGCGACAGCAGCCCGCCCAGATCGCGGATCTCGCCCATCGGCAGCACGCGGGGGGCGAGGCCGCCGGTCACCTCGGCCTCGGCCTGCGCCAGTGCGGCGCGCAGTTCCGACAGCGTCTGGTTGCCGAAACAGACGCCGATGAACAGCCCGTCTTCGCGCAGGGCGCGGCGGCATTGCACGATCTGCCCCACCGGGTCATCGGCCCAGTGCAGCGACAGCGCGTGGATCACCAGATCATGCGCGCCGGGGGTCAGGTCCAGCACCGGGGCATCGGGGACAAGGCGCGCCTGCGGAAAGCGGGCGGCCCAGGGGGCGGAAAAACCTGTCACGATCGCGGGCGCGGTAAAGGTTCTGTTAACCTCGGCCAGTCTATCGTGGATTTCATCAGCGGCGATCTGGTGGAACAGGTCGGCATGTCCGGCCCGCATGGCGCGGGCGCGGTTGCGCAGCAGCGCTGTGCGGTCGGTCATCGGGGGGCGGTCGGTCATCGGGGGGCGTTGTTCGGTGGGGCGTGTCATGGGGCTGGAACATAGGCTGCTTCGCGGGGCGGTTAAAGCGGGCTTGGCGCTGATCTATCCGCCGCAATGCCTGTCCTGCGACGCAGCGGTCGCGGGCGGCGAGGGGGCGGTGCATCTGTGCCCCGCCTGCTGGCCCGATGCGGCCTTTATCGGCGCGTCCTGCTGCGACAGCTGCGGCACGACGCTGCCGGGCGGGGATGCGGGCGAAAACGGGGGCGATCTGTTCTGCGACGACTGCCTTTCGGTGACGCGCCCCTGGGCGCAGGGGCGGGCGGCGCTGGTCTATGCGGGCACCGGGCGCAGGATGGTGCTGGCGCTGAAACATGGCGACCGGCCCGATCTGGCGCCTGCCCTGGGGCGCTGGCTGGCGCGCGCGGCGGCACCCCTGATCCGGCCCGGAACGGTGGTGGTGCCGGTGCCGCTGCATCTGCGGCGGCTGATGCGGCGCAAATACAATCAGGCGGCGCTGCTGGCGGCGCAGGTCGCCCGCGCCCACGCCCTGCCCCATCACCCACGCCTTTTGCACCGCCATCGCCATACCGAGGGGCAGGACCATCGCAGCATCAGCGACCGTTTCGCCAATATCGCGGGGGCACTGTCGGTCGATCCTGCGCAGACCGCCGCGCTGCGGGGCCGCCCGGTGCTGCTGATCGACGATGTGATGACCTCGGGCGCGACCCTGTCCGAGGCAGCCTGGCGACTGTCCGAGGCGGGTCTGGGCCCGATCCGGGTCGCGGTTCTGGCGCGCGCGGTCAAGGATGCTTAGATTGAGGCAGACATGACCGCGAAGGACACCATGAGCATCGAGATCTATACGACCCGCACCTGCCCGTTCTGCCACCGCGCCAAGGCGCTGCTGGACCAGAAGGGCGCCCGCTATACCGAAACCGACGTGGGCGCCGATCCCGCGCTGCGCGACGCCATGACCCGCCGTGCGGGCGGCAAGCGCAGCGTGCCGCAGATCTTCATCGGCCAGACCCATGTCGGCGGCTGCGACGATCTCTATGCAATGGACCGGGCCGGCAAGCTGGACCCGCTGCTGAAAGGCGCCGCATGAGCCTGCCCGCGTCGCTGAGCGTGGGGCTGGTCCAGCTGTCGGTCGGCGACGATCCGGCGGCCAACCTGCCCTCGACCCTGGCGCTGATCCGTCAGGCGGCGGCGCAGGGCGCGCGGCTTGTGCTGACGCCCGAGGCCACCAACCTGCTGTCGCCCGACCGCGCCCATCAGGCCCGCGTGCTGCGCCTTGAGGCCGATGACGCGACGCTGACCGCCCTACGCGCCGAGGCGCAGGCTCTGGGCATCTGGCTGCTGATCGGCTCGTTGGCGCTGGCCACGGGCGATCCGGACGGGCGCTTTGCCAATCGCAGCCTGCTGATCGCGCCGGATGGCCGGATCGTCGCGCGCTATGACAAGCTGCACATGTTCGACGTGACCATCAGCGACACCGAATCCTTCCGCGAAAGCGCCGCCTATCGCCCCGGCGACCGGGCGGTGCTGGCGCAGGTGGCGGGCGTGCCGGTCGGGCTGACGATCTGCTACGACCTGCGGTTTCCGCATCTTTACAGGCAGCTGGCGCAGGCCGGCGCGCGCATCCTGACGGTGCCCGCCGCCTTCAACCCCACCACCGGCGCCGCCCATTGGGAGGTGCTGCTGCGCGCCCGCGCGATCGAGACCGGGTGCTTTGTGCTGGCCCCTGCGCAATGCGGCACCCATCCCGCGCCGCACAGCCCGGACCGTCCGGCGCGGCGCAGCCATGGCCACAGTCTGGTCGTCGCGCCCTGGGGCGAGGTGCTGGCCGATGCCGGAAACGTGCCGGGCACGACCATTGTTTCGCTTGACCTTCATGCGGTTGACCGGGCACGGTCTCGCATTCCGTCCCTGACACATGACCGCCCCTTTGCCGGGCCTGAGGCCCATGACCATCCAAGTGACTGACCCCGACCGCCCCGAAGCCGCCGACAGGCTGGCCGCCAGCCTCTTTGCCGAGTTGCTGATCTCGGAGCAGTTGTCGCGCGACCTGATCGGCAAGGCGTTGCCGCGGGGCATGCAGATCTCGCATTTCTCGGTGCTGAACCTGCTGGCGCATGTGAATGAAGAACGCACCCCCGCGCAGCTGGCCGAGGCATTTCACATCACGCGCGGGGCGATGACCAACACGCTGTCAAAACTGGAATGGGCGGGCCATATCCATATCCGCCCCGACTGGGACGATGCGCGGCGCAAATTCGTGTCGATCAGCACGGCAGGGCGCGCGGCGCGCGATTCGGCGCTGTCCTCCTTCATGCCGGTGATCGCGGGCATCGTCCGCGACATCGGGGCCGAGCGTGTGCGCATGGCCCTGCCCGTCCTGCGAGAGCTGCGCCGCAGGCTGGAACAGCCGCATTAGCGTCGCCCCCTAGCCGCGGGCCATCTATCTGCGGGCCGTCAGCAGGTAATTCACCGACAGGTCACGATCCGACAGGCGCCAGCCGAAGGTCAGCGGGTTGAACACCATGCCGCGCCGGTCGGCCACCGCCAGCCCGGCGCCCTGGGCCAGCCCTGCCAGCTCGTCGGGCGTGATAAAGCGGTTCCAGTCATGCGTGCCGCGCGGCAGCCAGCGCATGACCCATTCGGCCCCGATAATGGCCGCGCCAAAGCTGCGCGCGCTGCGGTTCAGCGTCGACAGAATCAGCAGCCCGCCCGGTTTCAGCAGGTGTTGGCAGGTCGCCACGAAGCCGGCCGGGTCGGTCACATGCTCGATGATCTCCAGCGCCAGAACCACGTCGAACCGCTCACCCGCATCGGCCAGCACCTCGGCGGAGGTGGCGCGATAGTCGATGTCCAGCCCCTGTTCGGCGGCGTGCAGCTGCGCCACCGCGATATTGCCCGCCGCCGCATCGGCCCCGGTCACCTGCGCGCCCAGCCGGGCCATCGGCTCGGCCACCAGCCCGCCGCCGCAGCCGATGTCCAGCAGCCGCAGCCCCTCCAGCGGCGTGCGCGCGGCGCGGTCGCGTCCGAATTCGGCGGCGATCTGGGCGGTGATATAGTCCAGCCGCAGCGGGTTCATCAGATGCAGCGGGCGGAACTTGCCCTGCGGGTCCCACCATTCGGCAGCCATCGCCTCGAACTTGGCGATCTCGGCCGGGTCGATGCTGGCGCTGGTCGGGGGGCTGGCGCTGGTCGGGGGCATGGCAGGTCCTTGCTGGCGGGCGCTTTGATCTCGTCTTATACTGTCACGATGGACCGAATGGCAGGACAAATCTCCGCGTCACATGGACGCCTCCACCCCGCGACCGAGCCGTTCGCGCGGCACAGGATCGAGGTGCCGGGCGGCCACAGCCTGTATGTCGAGGAGTGCGGCAACGCCCGCGGGCGCCCGGTCGTGGTGCTGCATGGCGGGCCGGGCGGCGGGTGCAGCCCCTATATGCGGCGCTTTTTCGATCCGGCACATTACCGCGTGGTGCTGTTCGATCAGCGCGGTTGCGGACGGTCGCGGCCCGGCGCCTCGGTCGAGGCGAACACGACACAGCACCTGATCGCCGATATTGCGCTGATCCGCCAGAAGCTGGAAATTGATGCGCGCTGGCTGGTCTTTGGCGGCAGCTGGGGCGCGACGCTGGCGCTGGCCTATGCGCAGGCCCATCCGGATCAGGTCTCGGGGTTGATCCTGCGTGGCGTGTTTCTGGGCATGCAGTCGGAGCTGGACTGGTTCTATGGCGGCGGCGCGGGGCGGTTTTTCCCCGATCTGTGGGCAAATTTTCAGGAACCGATCCCACCGTCCGAGCGCGGCGACATGATCGCGGCCTATCACGAGCGCCTGTTTGATCCCGATCCGGGGCGGCAGGGGCGCTATGCCCTGCCCTGGCTGATGTGGGAAAATGCGCTGGCGGGCCTGCAATCGGCCCCGGTCAGCCACGCCCCGCCCGAGTATGCGCGCGCCTTTGCCCGGCTGGAGAATCACTATTTCCACAACCGCTGTTTTCTGGATGAGGGCCAGCTGCTGCGCGACCGCGACCGGATCGAACATCTGCCCGCCGTGATCGTGCAGGGGCGCTATGACATGGTCTGCCCGCCCGCCTCGGCCTGGCATCTGGCCGAGGGCTGGGAGAAATGCGATCTGTCCATCGTGCCCGCCTCGGGGCATGCCCTGTCGGAACCCCAGATCAGCGCCGAACTGGTGCGCGTGATGGACCGCATCCGCGATGACGACCGCGAGAAAGACCGCAGATGAACCTCGACCTGTTCCTGATCTTCCTGCTGGGCTGCGCCGCAGCCGCCACCACCGGCATCGTGTTCCGCCCCGGCGCCTGGTACGTCGCGCTGCGCAAACCCTCATTCACGCCGCCGAACTGGGCCTTTCCGGTCGCGTGGTCGGTGATTTATCTGCTGTCGGCACTGGCCGCCTCGCGGGTGGCGCTGCTGCCCGGTGCGGGTCTGGCGCTGGCGCTGTGGGCGGCGCAGATCGCGCTGAACACGCTGTGGACGCCGCTGTTCTTCGGCGCGCACCGGATGGCGCTGGCCATGGGCGTGATGGTGATTCTGACGGTGGTGGTCGCCGCGATGCTGGTGGCGTTCTGGCGGCTGGACTGGCTGGCGGGCGCGATGCTGCTGCCCTATCTGGGCTGGCTGGGCGTGGCCTGCGGTCTCAACTGGCGGGTCTGGCGCGACAACCCCGGCGCGGGGGCCGATCCGGCACCGCGCTGATCCGGCTTGCAATCGCCGGGGATCGCGGCTATATCGCCCTCAACAGCGGTGCAGGGGTCCACACCCTGCCCACCGGAATTCCGCATGGGGCCTCCGCTGATGGCCCCTTTTTTCATGTCCGAGAGGATCTCATGCCCG
>NZ_JBKBVD010000003.1:0-123601 GCF_046289755.1 Paracoccus sp. (in: a-proteobacteria)
GCTGGACGAGCTGATGGCCGTGCGCGACGGCGATGTCGTGCTGGTGCCGCGCGGCCATCACCCCTGCGCGGCCCCGCATGGGTTCGAGCTGTACTATCTGAATGTCATGGCCGGGCCGCGCGGGAACTGGAGGTTTGTGGCCGCGCCAGAGGTCGCGCATCTGATGTGAGGCGGGGGGGGGTTGTCACGAAACAGACGCGGCGGCGTCGCCTTGTTGTCATGCTGCCGCGGTAGCAGGCCCCCAGACATCCATACGGGGACCGGACCATGAAACATCTTCTGCTGACCGCCGCCTTTGCTCTGGGCGCCACCGCCGCAGCCGGGTTCACGCTCGACGCACGTTACAGCGATGCCGATGGCGATATGGTCGCCGACATTCCGACCGATCCGGCCGAGCTGGTCGATCCCGCACAGCTGGTCTTTGCCTATACGCCGGTCGAAGATCCCGCCGTCTATGCCGAAGCATGGGCAGGTTTTCTGGCACATATGGAAGAGGTGACCGGCAAACCCGTCCAGTTCTTCCCGGTCCAGTCCAACGCCGCCCAGATCGAGGCGATGCGCGCGGGCCGTCTGCATGTCGCGGGCTTCAACACCGGATCGAACCCGCTGGCCATCGCCTGCGCGGGCTTTCGTCCCTTTGCGATGATGGCCTCCGATGACGGCAGCTTTGGCTACGAGATGGAATTCATCACCTATCCCGACAGCGGCATCGAGTCGGTCGAGGATATCAAGGGCCGCACCATGGCCTTTACCGCCGAGACCTCGAATTCCGGCTTCAAGGCGCCCTCGGCGCTGATGTCGGCGGAATACGGTATGGAGTCGGGCACCGATTACACCCCGGCCTTTTCCGGGGCGCATGACAACTCGGTTCTGGGGGTCGCCAACCGCGACTATGACGCCGCAGCCATCGCCAATTCGGTGATGACCCGGATGCTGGAACGGGGCGTGATCACCGAAGATCAGGTCGTGTCGATCTACAAATCCGAAACCTTCCCCTCGACCGGCTATGGCACGGCCCACAACCTGACCCCCGAGCTGCAGGACAAGATCCGCGAAGCGTTCTTCAGCTTTGACTGGGAAGGCAGCGCGCTGGCCGAAGAGTTCTCGAAATCGGGGGAATCGCAGTTCATTCCGATCACGTTCGAAGAGCATTGGTCGGTCGTGCGCACGATCGACGCCGCCATGGGCGTCAGCTACGAGTGCAGCTGAACCCTGACTGAGCCCTATCAGCGGGCGGGGGAAACCCCGCCTGCATTCATTTCAGAAGGACCGGGACATGCTGCGCATCGACGCCCTGACCAAGACTTACAAGACCGGCGACCGCGCCCTGTCAGACGTGTCATTCGATCTGCCCAAGGGGCAGGTGGTCGGGCTGATCGGCCCGTCCGGCGCGGGGAAATCGACGCTGATCCGCTGCATCAACCGGCTGGTCGAGCCGACCAGCGGCAAGATCCTGCTGAACGACATCGACGTGACCGCACTCGGGTCGGGCGATCTGCGGCGGGCGCGGCGTCGCATCGGAATGATTTTCCAGGAATACGCTTTGGTCGAGCGGCTGACGGTGATGGAAAACGTGCTGTCCGGGCGCTTGGGCTATGTGCCGTTCTGGCGGTCGTTCACGCGGCGCTTTCCGGGGGCCGATATTGCGCGGGCCTATCGGCTGCTGGACCGGGTCGGCCTGTCGGCGCATGTGGACAAGCGCGCCGATGCGCTGTCGGGCGGGCAGCGTCAGCGGGTCGGCATCGCCCGCGCGCTGGAGCAGGAGCCCGAACTGCTGCTGATCGACGAGCCGACGGCCAGCCTCGATCCGCGCACCTCGCGCCAGATCATGCGCCTGATCGTGGAAATCTGCCGCGAGGACGGGCTGCCCGCGATCATCAACATCCATGACGTGCTGCTGGCCCAGCAATTCGCCGACCGCATCATCGGGTTGCAGGCGGGGCGCGTGGTCTTTGACGGCCCGCCCACCGAGCTGACCGAGGATGTGCTGACCACCATCTATGGCGCCGAGGACTGGACCGCCATGCGCAAGGGCGCCGCCGACGACGCACAGGACGAGGCCGATGCCCGCGCCGATGCCGACCGCCTGCTGGAGGCGCTGTAATGGCGCATCCGGTCACATGGAAGCGCCCGCCGCAGATGATCCGCTCGCGCCACTGGCGGGTGATCCTGACGGTCGGCGCGATCCTCTATCTGGTCTTTGCCATCGGCAGCGTCGAGCTGAACTGGACCCGCATGGCCGAAGGCTGGGAACGCGGCGCGCGGTTCATCGGCGGCTTTCTGCAACCCGACTTCACCTCGCGCTGGCGTGACATCAGCACCGGGCTGATCGAAAGCCTGACGATGACGCTGACCTCGACCGTGATAGGGGTCGCCATTTCGATCCCCATCGGGCTGGGGGCGGCGCGCAATCTGGCGCCGCGCTGGGTCTATGCGATCTGTCGCAGCATCATCGCGGCCAGCCGGGCGCTGCAAGAAATCATTGTGGCGATCTTCTTCGTGGCCCTGTTCGGCTTTGGCGCTTTTGCGGGCTTTCTGACGCTGACCTTCGCCACGATCGGCTTTATCGCCAAGCTGCTGGCCGAGGACATCGAGGATCTGGACGAGCGTCAGGCCGAGGCGATCCGCGCGACCGGCGCAAGCTGGTGGCAGCTGGTGAACTATGCCGTGCAGCCGCAGGTGATGCCGCGCCTGCTGGGCCTCAGCCTCTACCGGCTGGACATCAATTTCCGCGAATCCGCCGTGATCGGCATCGTCGGCGCGGGTGGGATCGGTGGCACGCTGACCACCGCGCTCAGCCGGTATGAATATAACAGTGCGGGGGCGATCCTGCTGATCATCATCGTGATCGTGATGCTGGCCGAATATGCCTCGGGTCACCTGCGGAGGATGCTGAAATGACCGCGACGTCTTTTCCCGAAACCTGGCGCCATCGCAGCCCGCGCGGTCAGATTGCGCTCTGGGCTGGCTGGCTGGGGCTGGTGGCGCTGTTCGTCTGGTGCTGGAACCTGATGACCGAGCGGACGATGTGGATCTTTGTCTATGACGCGCCCACCGCCGCAGCCGACCTTCTGGGCCGCGCCTTGCCGCCGCGCTGGTCCTATCTGGAACAGCTGTGGCGGCCGCTGATCGACACGATCAATATCGCCACGCTCGGCACGCTGCTGGGGATCGTTCTGGCGGTGCCGCTGGCCTTTCTGGCCGCCTCGAACACGACGCCTTCGCGGCTGATCGCGCGACCCGTCGCGCTGTTTCTGATCGTGGCGACACGCTCGATCAATTCGCTGATCTGGGCGCTGCTGCTGGTGTCGATTCTGGGGCCGGGCCTGCTGGCGGGCATTCTGGCCATCGCCTTCCGGTCCATCGGCTTTATCGGCAAGCTGCTCTATGAGGCCATCGAGGAAACCGACGCCGCCCAGATCGAGGCCGTGACGGCGACCGGGGCCAGCCGGTTGCAGGTGCTGAACTACGGGATCGTGCCGCAGGTGATGCCGACCTTCTACGGCATCTCGGTGTTTCGCTGGGACATCAATATCCGCGAAAGCGCCATTCTGGGACTGGTCGGCGCGGGCGGCATCGGCGCGCAGCTGCAGGCCAGCCTGAACGTGCTGGCATGGCCGCAGGTCACGCTGATCATTCTGGTGATCCTGGCCACCGTGGTCGTGTCGGAATGGGTCTCGGCGCGCGTGCGCCATGCCATTATCTGAGGCAGCCGCACCCAGCTGGCGGACATGAGGTCCGCCATGGCGATCTGATATTGTAGTTACATAAGACGGATTATTGCTCTGTCATCTGTAGCACGATGACAGAACTGTCCGGCATGCCGCGTTCCAGGATCGGCATGGTGGGCATTCGCCATCCAGCCTGTGCGCCATTGCTGCGGCAGACATCGCCCGATCAGCCGAAATCTCCAGCATCATCCTGACCTGCCACCGGCCGTTTCGCGGTCGCGGGCGGGTTGGCTGTCATGCCCTCGTCATAGCGGACCGGTATGGGTCAAAGTCATTCGGATGACTTGAGGATCGGGCGGAATGGGACGGGACAACTGGAAGATCATCCGCGACCGGATATCCGCCGATATTTCCGGCGGCGCCTTGCTGCCGGGCGCGCGCCTGCCGACCGAGGCGCAGCTGTGCCGGCTGTTTCAGGCCGGGCGCCATTCGGTCCGCCGCGCGGTCGCGGCGCTGTCGGTCGAGGGCAAGCTGCGGGTCGAACAGGGGCGCGGCACCTTTGTGCAGGCCGCGCCGCTGATCAACTACCATATCGGGCGGCGCACCCGGTTCCGCCAGAACCTGCTGGAACAGGGCGTTTTTCCGGCGGGCGAGCAGATGGCCGATGACATCGTGCCCGCCTCGGCGCGGGTGGCTGCGGCCCTTGATCTGCCCGAGGGCGGCGCCGTTCACCGCCTGCTGCGCCGGGGGTTGGCCGACGGGGTGCCGGTCAGCATCGGGCTGTCCTTTCACTGCGCGACCCGCTTTCCCGATCTGGCCCGCCGCCGCACCGCCGGAGAGTCGGTGACCGAGATCTATCGCAGCCACGGCATCGCCGATTACTTCCGCAAGCGCACCATCGTCTATGCCCGCAACCCCGATGCCGAAGAGGCCGGACTGCTGATGCAGCACCCTGATCGGCCGGTCATGGTGCTGCACAAGACCGATGTCGACGCCCAGGGCCGCCCCATCGGCTATTCCGAGGCGGTCTGGGCCGCCGAGCGGGTGCAATTTTCCTTTGACAGTCAGGATGAGGGCGCCGAGGCGCCGGAAAGAGTGACAGATGTTTGACCAAAGCGACGAGACCACTGGTCCGCTGGACCATGGGGCGATGCTGGACGTGCTGGCCCGCGCCGATCCCGCCCGGCTGGCCGCGCTGGCCGAGGCGCTGCTGCCCGCGCTTGGCGAGGTCGAGGTGATCCACAGCCGCACCGGGCTGGTGATGCTGCCGATGCGCGACACGGTGCAGGGCACCGATTTCCATCTGGGCGAGGTGCTGGTGGCCGAGGCGCAGATCCGCGCGGCGGGTACGGACGGCTATGGCATGGTCGTCGGGCGCGATCTGGAACGCGCCATGGCGATGGCGGTGGTCGATGCCGCCGCCGCCAGCCTTGGCCAGACGCCCGAAATCCGCGCGTTCCTGCAGCACGAGGCCCGCGCGCAGGCCGCCGCCGACACCGCCCGCCTGCGCGAGATCGAGGCCACCCGTGTCGATATGGAGACGTTCTGATGTCCGTGACTGAACTGGCCCCCTCCCCCGTGCCGGATGCGTTCGAGACCCGCACCAATGCAACCTTCGAGGCGCTGATGGGCGCATTGTCGCGCCCCGGCACGATCCACACACTGCCCGAACCGGGCATGGCGCCGCTGGCCGAGGCGCTGCTGGACCGCGAATGCCGGGTCTTCTGTCCCGACCCCGCCTTGTCCGACCGGATCACGGCACTTGGTGCGGCGCTGGTGCCGGTGGCCGGGGCCGATCACTGCTTTTTCGCGCTTGGCGATGCCGGGGCGGCGGATCTGCTGGCAGAGGTCGCCGTGGGATCGGCGCTCTATCCCGATGCGGGCGCGACCGTGGTGTCGCCCGCCGTCTTTGGCAGCGGCCAGCGGCTGCGCCTGACCGGGCCGGGGATCGAGACCGTCACCGACATCGCCCTGGGCGGGGTGCCGTCGCATATCTGGGCGCAGCGTTCGGCGCGCTGCCGCTATCCCGCCGGGTTCGATCTGTTCCTGATCTGCGGGGCCGGGGTGATCGGCATTCCCCGCTCGACCACAATCGAGGTGCTGTGATGGCTTATGTTGCAACCCGTGGCGGCGCGCGCGCCATCGACCAGTCCGAACGGCTGTATCGCGCGGAACTGGGCAGGATCGACGCGGAACGGGTCGGGGCCCTGCGCGCGGCCCTGCCGATGCTGATCGACCGGGTGATGGGCGAGGCGTCGCTGTACGAGCCCGATCTTGCCGCGCTGGCGCTGGCGCAGTCGGGCGGCGATCTCTACGAGGCCGTGCTGCTGCTGCGCGCCTGGCGGACGACGCAGCCGCGTCTGGCGGTCGCGCAGCCGGTCCGGCAGGATCAGCTGTTCACCCATCGGCGGATCTCGGCGGCCTTCAAGGATATTCCGGGCGGGCAGATCCTTGGGCCCAGCCTCGATTATGCCCACCGCCTGCTGGCGACCGATGTGCTGGGCGGCCAGCCCTTCGTGCCCGCCCCCGTCACCCCCGCCGCGACCCCCGCGCCCGCGCGCCAGCCCTCGCTGGCCGCGTGGCAAAAGGCGCAGGGGCTGGTCGCCGATCCGCCCCGCACCGACGTCGCCCCCGATGACATCCCCGACCTGACGCGCGAGCCGCTGCTGTTTCCCGCCAAACGCGCCCATACGCTGCAAAGCCTCGCGCGGGCCGATACCGGCGGGATGCTGGCCTTGGGCTATTCCGCCATGCGCGGCTATGGCAACGCCCATCCGACCGTCAACGAGTTGCGGCTGGCCGAGGCCGAGCTGCGCGTCACCCATCCGCGCGGCACGGTGTTTTCCGCCGGGCGGGTGAAGGTCTCGCAGGCCGAGGTCACCTCCAAGGGCAAATCGGGGCTGCTGGAGCTGGGCTTTTGCGCGACGCTTGGCTGGAACGAGGTCAAGGTGATCTCGGGCGCCACGCTGGATCTGAACGCGCCGGGTGCCGCCAAGGGATCGCCGGTCGAGGAAGAGTTCTTCCTGTATCACACCGAGCCGGTCGAGGCCTCGGGCTTTTGCATCCATTTCAAGCTGCCGCATTACGTGACCTTTCAGTCCTCGCTGGATGCGTTGCGGGGCGCACAGGCGGGTGCCGCCCCCGCCCCCGCCAAACCGGAAACCGAAACCCAGACCGCAACCGAACAGGTGCCCGCATGACCGCCCTTGCCACGCTGACCCGGCCCTGGCAGCCGCTGTCCTATGGCTTCCTCGATGCCTCGGCCAAGCGGGAACTGCGCCGCAAGATGCTGAAGGCCATCGCCGTTCCGGGCTGCCAGATGCCCTATGCCAGCCGCGAGGTGCCGATGGCGCGCGGCTGGGGCACGGGCGGGTTGCAGGTCACGCTGACGCTGCTGAAACCCTCATCCGTGGTCAAGGTCATCGACCAGGGGGCCGATGACAGCGTCAATGCCGCCTCGATCCGGTCGTTCCTGTCCAAGGTGTCGGGCGCGGCCGAGACATGGGACACGACCGAGGCGACGCTGATCCAGAGCCGCCACCGCATCCCCGAGGAACGGCTGCGCGACGATCAGGTGCTGGTGCTGCAGGTGCCCAACCCCGAACCCCTGCGCCCGGTCGAACCGAACACGAGCGTGGCGCGCCAGATGCATGCCGATGCCGATTACGGGCGGCTGTGGCTGATCCTGTATGAGCAGATCGTGCGGTCGGGGCGGATCATGCAGGGGGCGTCCTATCCGGCGCTGGTGAACGGGCGGCATGTCATGACCCCCTCGCCCATCCCGCGATGGGATCTGCCGAAACTGCACATGGCGCGGCATCTGACCTTCCTGTCGGCGGGCCGGGAAAAGCGGCTCTATGCCGTGCCGCCCTTTACGCGGGTCGAGCCGCTGGTCTTTTCCGACATCCCCTATCAGGTCGAGGATCACGCGGGCCTGACCTGCCACCGCTCGGGCGTCACCGGGTTCTTCATGAACGAGATCCCGCAGGACGGTGGCGGCTCGCAACACGAGCTGTCCGACAGCCATCTGGGCATCAAGGCGATCCGGCAGGCCGAGGGCGCGCCGGTCAGCATCGGCGCGACATGGTACGAAAACGGAAGGATGCCGCAATGAGCGCCGCCCCGGCTAGTGCACTGGCCCGTCTGGCCCCGCAACTGATGACCACGCCGCCGCTGCTGACCATGACCGGCGTCTCGCGCCGCTATGGCGATGTGGTGGCGCTGCAGGATGTGTCGGCCCTGGTCTATCCCGGCGAGGTGCTGGGCATTGTCGGCGAAAGCGGCTCGGGCAAATCGACGCTGCTGCGGATGATGAACCTCGAGGACACGCCGGATGCGGGCGATTACCGCTTGGCGATGCCCGACCTGCCCGGCAACCTGTTCGCGCTGGACCGCTTTGCGCGCCGGATGCTGTGCGCCACCCGGATCGGCATCGTCTATCAGAACCCGCATCTGGGCCTGCTGATGAAGAACAGCTCCAGCGGCAATGTGGCCGAGCGTCTGCTGATCGCGGGCGAGCGCAGCTTTGCCGCCCTGCGCGCACGCGGGCGCGAGGCGCTGGAGGCGTCGGAATTCCCGTTGGAGCGGATGGATGCGCGGCCCGCCGATCTGTCGGGCGGCATGCAGCAGCGGGTGCAGCTGGCCAAGGCCATCGCGCTGGAACCGGCGCTGCTGCTGCTGGACGAGCCGACGACCGGGCTGGACGTGTCGGTGCAGGCGCTGGTGCTGGACACGTTGAAACGGCTGCAGCGCGACCGGGCGATCACCATGGTCATCGTCAGCCACGATCTGGGCGTGATCCGCACCATGGCCGACCGGGTGATGGTGATGCGGCGCGGGCGTGTCGTGGAACAGGGGCTGGCGGATCAGATCTTTCAGGACCCGCAGCACGAATACACCCAGCAACTTGTCCATGCAAAGCTGTGAGGCCGCAATGACCCCCGTTCTTCACGTCGACAATCTGGCCAAGCATTTCCGCATGCACCATCTGGACCAGACCCTGCACGCCTTTTCCGGCATCAGCTTTTCGCTGGCCGCCGGGGAATTCCTGCTGCTGCGCGGCCCCAATGGCGTCGGCAAATCCACCCTGCTGCGCACGCTCTATCGCAGCTATCTGCCGCGCGCGGGCCATATCTGGTATCACACGACCGAGGGGCGGATTGATCTGGCCTGCGCCGCCGATGTCGATATTGCCCTGCTGCGGCGGCGCGAGATCGGCTTTGTCACGCAATTCCTGATCGCCCGCCCCCGCGTCGCCGCCGAAGACATCGTGGCCGAACCGCTGCGGCGGGCCGGTCACCCTGCGGCCGAGGCGCTGGACGAGGCGCGCCGCTGGCTGTCGGAATTCGGCGTCAAGCGCGACCTGTGGCGGGCCTATCCCACGACCTTTTCGGGGGGCGAGCAGCAAAAGGTCAATCTGGCCCGCGCGCTGATCCTGCCGCAACGGCTGCTGCTGCTGGATGAGCCCACCGCCTCGCTGGATGCGGGCGCGCGGGCGGCGCTGATCCGCAGGCTGGCCGATCTGAAAGCCGCCGGCGTGGCGATGATCGGCGTGTTCCACCATCCCGGCGATGTCGAGGGGCTGATCGACCGCGACATCGAACTGACCGCGCCAGAACTGCCTCAGGCAGTCCCCGCCTGATCGGGTCGCGCCCGTTCCGGGCCATGTAAAAGGGGGGCGGGGCCGGTGCCCTGCCCCCCTTCCCCGTGCGGGCCGGATCTAGAACACGCGCCGCCCTTCGCGCCAGACCGCGACCACCTGATGATGCGCGCCGCTTTGGCGCACACGGACCAGATCGGCGCGCAGGCCCGGCGCGATGCGCCCCCGGTCGGTCAGCCCCGCCATCCGGGCGGGCGCCTCCGTGACCATGCCGATCGCCCGGCACAGATCCTGCGGCAGCCCCGCATCGGCGCCGATGGCAAAGGCCGCATCCAGCGGGCTGCGCGGGATGTAGTCCGAGGACAGGACATCGCACAGATCCGCCTCCAGCAACCGGCGCAACGAGACATTGCCCGATTGCGACCCGCCGCGCAGCAGGTTGGGCGCGCCCATCACCACCGTCAGGCCGCGCGCGCGGGCATGGGCCGCAGCCTCCAGCGTGGTGGGGAATTCGGTCACCGCCACGCCTTCGGCCAGCGCCTGATCGACCTGCTCCGGGGTGCGGTCATCATGGCTCATCAGCGGCACGGCAGCGGCGCGGGCCTGCGCCACGACATGGGCGCGCACCCCGGCGCCCACGCGGGCCGAGCGGTCCAGCAGCTCGGCCATCACCTCGCGCGCGCTGTCCATCTGCTGGCCGGTATCCTGCGCCATCCGGGCCAGCCAGCGCTCGCGGTCGACGCTTTGGCGGTCGCCGGGCGTGTGATCCATGACCGAGACCAGCCGCACCAGCGGGCTGGCGATGGTGGCATCGGTCAGCGCCATCGTGTCGGGATCGCTGATCTCGCAGCGCAGATGCAGCAGGTGATCGGCCCGGAACAGACCGGCCGCCCGGCCCCGCTCCAACGCCGCGACCAGCGGCACCAGCAGGTCACGCCGTTCGGGCCGCTTGATCGAGGCGCCGACGCACAGGCTGTCCAGAACCGTGGTGGTGCCGCCCGCGATGACCACCGCGTCATGCGCCATCAGCGCATTCAGCAGATCCCAGGTCACGCCGCTGCGGGGAAAGACATGCGTCTCGACATGGTCGGTATGCACATCGACAATGCCGGGGATCAGGAAATCCCCGCCGAAATCATGTCCCGGATCAAAGCGCCCCGCCGCCCGCCCGCCGGGGCGCAGGGCGGCGATCTTGCCCTCCTCAACATCGACCGCGCCCTCGATCACGCCATCGGGCGTCACGATCCGGGCGCCGGTCAGCGTCGCCCTGGCCATTTCAGTATCGAACATCCTGCATCCTTCATGTGGTTAACCGTGTTTCCGGGCCCATTTCGCGGTCGTTTCCCAATGGATCGTCACCGGATCGTCGCCCAGCCCATGCGCGGCACAGATCGCGGTCAGATCGGCCATGACCCGTGTCAGCCCGATCCGCCGCACCACCACCGACAGGGTCGAACGCGTCAGATAGAGGTCGATCAGCCCGCGCGCCGTGACCTCGCTGGTCCAGGGACAGGTGCAGGACCGCGCGGCCATGAAGCCGGGCAGCTGCGCCAGACCGCGGACCACGGGTTCCTTGCGGGCCTCGCGGCAGGCCAGGTCGATGGTGCCCGCGGACTGTTCCTCGATATAGCTGTCAAAGGCGCGCAGCAGGGGCGAGGGCTTGCGCCGGTTGCGGATCAGCGCCAGCACGCCGCCGGGGGCCAGCACGCGTTCGGCCTCGGCATAGAACCGCTGCGCGTCGAACCAGTGAAAGGCGGTGCAGGCCACGACCAGCGCGGCGAAGCCCGGCGGCAGGCGCATCTCTTCGGCGGTGGCATCGGCGACCTGCACATCGGGGTCGGTGCAGAACCGCCGGGCCAGCACCCGGCGCATGTCGCGGCCCGGCTCGATGGCGATGAAGCTCCAGCCGGGGCCAAGTGCGGCGCGCAGCGAGGTGGTCGAGTTGCCCGGCCCCGCGCCCACATCGACCGCCACCCGCGCGGCACAGCGCAGATCGGCGGTCAGCGCGTGAAACGCCTGCGCGGGATAGCCGGGGCGGTGCATCTCATAGGTTTCGGCCAGCCCGTCAAAGCGCTCTGCCGCGTCGCGCATGGTTCAGCCCGCCGCCAGCGCGCCATAGGCCGCCCGGCCCCGGACGAAACAGTCGCGCACCGCCGGGGGATGGCCCTCGGGCCAGTCCAGCAGCACCAGATCGGCGCGTTTGCCCGGCGCGATGTCGCCGCGATCGCCCAGGCCAAGGGCGGTGGCGGGGTTCGCCGCGACCAGCCGCCACAGATCGGGCAGCGCGGCGATGCGATCGGCCTGCAGCCGCGCCATCGCCGCCAGCATCGCCGGGTAATAGTAATCCGAGGCCAGAATGTCGCACAGCCCCGCCGCCACCAGATCCGCCGCCCCCGGAGAGCCCAGATGGCTGCCGCCCCGCGCCGCATTGGGCGCGCCCAGCACGATCATGTCGCCCGCCGCGCGCGCCGCCTGCGCCACCGCCCGGTTCATCGGGAATTCGCAGATCCGGGCGCCGTGGCCGCGATAGAAATCGCGCGTCTCGGGCTGGCTGTCATCATGGCTCAGCATCGGCGCGCCCGCCGCGCGCGCCTTGTCCCCGGCGGCGGCGATGGTGGCGGGCACCTCGGGACGGCGCTGCCAGATCCGGCGCATCAGCCCGGCGAATTCCTCGGTGGACATGCCCGACCGTTTGGCCCGTCCCTCCATCCTGGCGACAAAGGCCGGGCTGTGCATATCGGTCACCGGATAGGCCGGATCGTGGTCAAAGGGCCGGTCCTGCAGCGCCATCGACGGGTGCAGCACCGCCATGGTCATGTGATCGTTAAAGGCCAGCGCGGGCAGCAGCGGCCCGGCCAGCGCCCTGTCGATCAGCGGCAGAGCCTCGAAACAGAACGTCTCCCACCGCAGTTGCACGCGGTTCTCGACCGTCAGGCGCGGGGCGAGGGACGCCAGCGCCGCCACCACCTGTTCGCCGGTCGCGACCGAGCGCAGCCCCGGCTCCCAGCTCAGCGTCAGGGCGTGATAGGCGGTGGCGATGCCATTGGCGCCCAGCTGCCGGTCGGTTTCCAGCAGCGCCGTTTCGGTCGGGTTCATCACGCCGGGGCGCGGCATCAGCTGGCGTTCGAACGCATCGCCATGAATGTCGACCATCGCGGGCGCCAGCACCTGCCCGCGCCCGTCGATCACCCGCGCGCCCTCGCGCGGCCCGTCCAGCGCGGTGATGACGCCATCCTCGACCCGGACCGCGACCTGCGCCACCTGATCAGGCAGGATCACGCGCGCGCCTTCGATGACGAACACCTGCATCACAGCCGCTCCAGCACCAGATGCCAGTGCCACGAGCCGGGGGTTTCGTGTTCGCGATCCTCCAGACGGCAGACCTCGAACGCGGAAAACAGCTCCAGCAGGTCGCGGCCGGTGCAGAAATAATGCGGGTGGATCTTGTCGCCCTCGCCCTCGAACACCCAGGTATTGCGCGAGATTTCGCGGCCCGGCGCGCGGGCCAGTTCGACCGGCACGCGGCGTGCCGACAGCATCGTGCCAAGGAAGGTGCCGCCGGGCTTCAGGACGCGGGCGATCTGGGCGATGGTGGCGCGCAGCACGGTCTCATCGCCGTGATAGATCACGTTCCAGGACAGCACATGGTCAAAGCTGTGATCGGCAAAGGGCAGATCGGTCATCAGCCCGGTGCGGGCATCGACGGCCAGCCCCTCGGCGGCGGCGATGCGGGTGATCTGGGCAATGCCCTCGGGGGCGGCGTCCAGCGCGGCGGTGACAAAGCCCTGCCGCGCCAGCGCCAGCGCGTGACGCCCCACGCCCGCGCCCAGATCCAGCACGGCGGCGCCGGGGGTCAGGGTCGCGGCGAACGCCATCACCTCGGGTTCGGGGCGTTCCCATTTGGTCGTGCCATCGGCGCGGGTCCATTCCCGGCCCCAGTATTCATGTGCGGTGTCGGTCTTGGTCATCTCTGTCGTCATCGTCCCGGTCCCATGATGGAGGCGCGCAAAGCGGCGCCGATCTGTTCCACCCCGATCACCACCACCGCGATCATCAGGATCACCGTCATGGCCGTAGGATAGTCGAAAAGGTCAAAGCCCACCTTCAGCTCGATTCCGATGCCGCCTGCGCCCACAAGGCCCAGAATGGTCGAGGACCGCACCGCCTTTTCCAGCCCGAACAGCGAGGTCGAGACAAAGGCAGGCATCGCCGCCGGAATGGTCGCGCAGGCGGCAATGTCGATCCGCCGGGCGCCGGTCGCGCCAAGCGCCTCGGCGGGTCCGGGATCGGTGTTTTCCATGTCATCGGCGAAAAAGCGGCCGCAATAGCCGATCGTGTCGACGACGATGGCCAGCATGCCCGCGAACGGCCCCAGCCCGACCGCGACCACAAAGACCAGCGCCCAGGCCAGATCGGGCACGGCGCGGATAAAGCCCAGCACCGTGCGCACCGCCCAGTTGATGCCCGGCCCGACCAGCACACCCCGCGCGGCCAGCAGCGCGATGGGCAGCGACAGCAGAATGCCGATGGCGGCCCCGGCCAGCGCGATCTGCAGCGTCTCGACCATCTTCCAGGCCAGCCGGTCAAGATTAGGGGTCGAGGGCGGCCAGGCCCGGTCAAAGAAATCGGCCAGCCGGGGCGGCGAGGCGATCAGCCGGTCCGCCGACCAGCCCGCGCCCTCCAGCGACCACAGGATCAGCAAAAGCAGCACGACATAGCCGATGAACCCGCCGATGCCGGGCCGTGCGAAACGGTCGGGAAGCGATCTGTCAGACATAAAGACCTGCCATATCCTGCGCCGAGACATCGCCCGCTGCTGCGTCGATGGCGATCCTGCCGCCCTGCAACCCCAGAATCCGGTCGCCATAGCGCAGCGCGTGATCAACGCTGTGCGAGGTGAACAGCACCGTGACGCCCTCGCGCCGGACCAGCCCCATGAACAGGGCCATCACCTCTTCGCCCGCCTGCGGGTCCAGCGAGGCGCAGGGCTCATCCGCCACCAGAAAGCGCGGCTGGCTGACCAGCGCGCGGGCGATGGCCACGCGCTGGCTTTGCCCGCCCGACAGCTGATCGGCGCGCCGTGCGGCCAGCCCCGCCAGCCCGACCTTGTCCAGCGCGGCAAAGGCGGCGGCGCGGGCCGCGTCCGGGGCCAGCACCTGCGACCAGTAGCGCGGCCCCGAATGGCTGCCCATCAGCCCGTGGATGACATTTGACAGCACCGACAGGCGCGGCACCAGATTGTGTTTCTGCCCCACCAGCCCGGTGCGCGCGCGCAGATGGCGCCGCCCCCGGCGGGTCAGGGTCGCCATGTCCTGACCCAGCAGCGACACCTGCCCGGCATCCGGGGCGATCAGCCCCAGACAGCAGCGCAGCAGCGTCGATTTCCCGGTGCCGTTGGCACCCACCAGCGCCACGCATTCACCCTGACGGATGCCAAAGCTGAGGTCCGAAAAGACCGGCGGGGCCGCGCCATAGCGTTTGGCCAGCCCCTGTGCGGTCAGGTCGTGGGGGCCCGCCTTGACCGCCGCATCGGGGGCCGGGGCCGTGATGCCATCAAGAGGCATCGCCTATTCGCCCAGAAAGCTGTCGAATTGCGGATAGCCCGCCGTGGTATACATCGAGCGGACCAGATTGTAGTTTTCATCCTCGATCGCCACCAGATCCATGCCGACATATTTGTCGTTCTTCTCATGGGTGGTGATCGCCTCGATGATCTGGTCCTTGCTGGCGATGATGGCGTCGCGGACCTGGGCCTGCATTTCGGCGGGGACATGCGCGCCCGCCAGCAGCATGTCATTGGGCAGATCGCCCGACCGCGCCAGCACCTTGAAGAACCCGTAAGGCACCGATGCGTCCTTGTTGCGCGCGTTGGAAATCCAGCTGCCCTCGTTGACCCCGATCGCGGCCACATCGCCCGCCTTCAGCGCCTCATGCGCGATATTGCTGGCGGTGTGCACCTTGTCGACATCGCTCACCGGATCGAGGCCGTAATCGGCCATCAGCTGCATCGGGCAGAGCATGTTCGAGGTCGAGACGATATCCCCGAACGCCACCTTGCGCCCCTTCAGATCGGCCATGCTGTCGATCCCGGCATCGGCGCGCACGACAATGGCGCAGCGGTAATCGGGGCGGCCAAAGCCGATCAGCGGCGTGGCCTCGGTCAGCGTGTTGATGATGATGTATTCCGCCGGGCCGGTGACGACGAAATCCACCGTTTCGCCCCGCAGGGCCTCGGCGGCGGCACTGCGCGACGAGACGGGAAAGAACTCGAACGTATGCCCGGTGGCTGCGTCCAGCGCCGCCTTGAAGGGGCCCCATTCGGCTTGCAGACGCTCCAACCCTTCCACATCGGTCACGGCGATGTTCCAGGTCTCGGCGGCGGCTGAGGCTGCGGCGGCGGTCACCCCGGTCAGGGCAAGGGCGGTTCCGATCATCAGGGACGTGAGGGTCATGGCTGTCTCTCTGGTCAGGATTGGTTCGGATGAATGACTAGGCCCCGGACGTGATAAAACCTGCACGGTCCGGTGAATTTTCTGTCATATTCGCAAGACGGTTTGCTGACAGACCGATCCGTTCACCACGGCAAACCACAGCTCAACCCTTTGAAACAGGTGGCAAAGGCCTGTCTCCGCCGACGGGCAACCGGCCCTTGCGCCGTTTTTCTCAACCGATTTCGCGGCTTTTGACGCGCCGGACGGGTGGATCAGGCGTGCCAATAACATGGTTGCAGAAGCGGTCCTTTGAAAACACATCATTTTCCGGGGCCACTGTCACCGTCCGGTCAGAAACCCGCGACCGAAAATTCATTCGGATGACGCGGGCGCGTTGCACCGCCCCGGCATAACGGCGGCATGGAACAGCACATCCTTTCCCTTGCAGGCCTTGGCCGCAGCTTTGGCACCACCCGCGCGGTGGATGCTGTCACACTCGATCTGCGCCCCGGACAATTCGTGGGCGTGATCGGCCGGTCGGGCGCAGGAAAATCGACCCTCCTGCGCCTGATCAACCGACTGGTCGATCCGACCGAAGGCCGGATCATCTTTGGCGACACCGATGTCACCGCGCTGCGGGGCCGCGCCTTGCGGGCCTGGCGGCGCGACTGCGCGATGATCTTTCAGCAGTTCAATCTGGTCGAGCGGCTGGATGTCCTGACCAATGTTCTGGTCGGGCGGCTGGCCGATCACGGGTTTCTCAGCTCGATGGCCATGCGCTTCAGCGATGCCGAGCGGACCGTGGCCATTCAGGCGCTGGACCGGCTGGGGATGGCACCGCAGGCATTGCAGCGCGCGGGCACCCTGTCGGGGGGCCAGCAACAGCGCGTCGCCATCGCCCGCGCGCTGGTCCAGACCCCGCGCATCATGCTGGCGGACGAGCCGATCGCCAGCCTCGATCCCGGCAACGCCACCCTTGTCATGGAGGCGCTGAGCCGCATCAACCGCGAGGATGGCATCACCGTCCTTGTCAACCTGCACACGCTGGACACCGCCCGCGCCTATTGCGACCGCATCATCGCCATGCGGGCCGGTCGGGTGATGTTCGACGGCACCGCCCGCCAGCTGACCGATGACGTGGTCCGCGACATCTATGGCAGCGACGGGCTGACCGAGTTCAACGAGGCGATCACCTCGACCCGCGCGCGACCCGCCCGCCAGCTTGAAATCGCCTGACCCTTTTCCCCGATACCGGAGCTTTCCCATGCGCCTGTTTGCCCCTCTGACCGTCCCGCTGACCGTGGCTCTTGCCACCCTGACCGCCCTGCCCGCCATGGCGCAGGACTGGAAGACCGATTACCGCATCGTCCGCTTTGGCATCCTGTCGGGCGAGAACGAATCCGACCGGATCGCCCGCTATGGTCCGTTTCAGCAATATCTGGAGGACACTCTGGGCGTCGAGGTCGAGATCTTTACCGCCGGGAACTATGATGGCGTCGTTCAGGCGCTGGCCGCCGGTCAGATCGAATTCTCGTTTCTGGGGCCGTCGGCCTATGCGGCGGCCTATACCGAAACCAATGGCGGCGTGATCCCGTTGCTGACCGCCCAGCAGAACGATGACTCGGTCGGCTATTACAGTGTCATCGCGACCCGCTGCGATGCGGGCTATAAAACGCTGGACGATCTGAAAGGCAAGACGATCGCCTTCGCCGATCCCGACAGCGCCTCGGGCTATACGATCCCCTACTATAACCTGACCGCCCAGGGATACGTCCCGGAACAGTTCTTTGGGGCGGTGCCCTTCTCGGGCAGCCACGAGGCCGGGATCATGGGTGTCATCCACGGCCAGTTCGACGCAAGCGCCACCCATTGGACCAACGAAACGGCGGGCAACATCCAGCGGATGGCCGAAAAGGGCATGATCGACGCTGACGACATCTGCATCGTGTGGACCAGCCCGCTGATCATGGCCAGCCCGTTCACCGCGCGCACCAACCTGCCCGAGGGGCTGATTGCCGATATGAAAGCGGCGGTTCAGGCGCTGTCGTCCGATGCGCCGGAGGTGTTCAGGCAGATGACCGGCGGCGATGCGTCGACGGCAAAGGCCTATGTCGAGGTCACGCATGAACAGTATCAGGTCCTGATCGACATGCGCGACTGGTTCAAGGCGAACCGGGGCTGACAGCCGCTGATCCGAAACCACAGGGGCGGGCCATGCGGCCTGCCCACAGCTTGTCGGGGCCTGCCGGATGACCACAGCCATTCTTGATTTCGAGCGCGATTACCGCGCGCAACGGCGCCGCGCGCGCCTGACCTTTGCCATCGTGACCGTCATTCTGGTCGTGCTGTTCCTGCTGACCGCCGAGGCCTCGAATTTCTTCAAGGTCACGCAGGTCACGCAGGCCGATGGCAGCCGCGCCGAGCGGTGGGTGATCGGCGCGGGCCTGCCGCGTCTGGGCGAATATGTGTCCAGGACCATCCCGGACCTGGGCTGGGCGACCCTGGGCGCGGACATGGCGCAATGGTTCTCGCGCTGGCGGATCTGGGCGGGGCTGTTGATGGAGACGGTGCTGATCGCCTTCATGGCGACGCTGTTCGGCGTGGCGGGCGGCTTTGCGCTGTCCTTTCCCGCCGCCGGCAACCTAGCGCCGAATCGCTGGGTCCGCTGGCTGTCGCGCCGCTTTCTTGAAATCGCGCGGACGGTGCCGGATCTGGTCTGGGCGCTGATCTTCGTCTTCTGTTTCGGCGTCGGTCCCATGGCCGGGGTGCTGGCCATCGGGCTGCACACGGCGGGCGCGCTTGGCAAGCTGTATTCAGAGGCCAATGAGAATATCGACATGCGGCCGCTGGACGGGGTCAAGGCCGCGGGCGGGTCGTGGTTCGACCAGATGCGCTATGGCGCGGTGCCGCAGGTGCTGCCCAATATCCTCAGCTATACGCTGATGCGGTTCGAGATCAATGTCCGCAGCTCGTCGATCATCGGCTATGTCGGCGCGGGCGGGCTGGGGCAAGAGCTGCGGACCGCCATGTCCTATCAGGAATACACCAGCCTGTCGGCGCTGTTCCTGATCATTCTGGTGACGGTGATCGTCATCGACCACGCCTCGGAACGCCTGCGTCACCGCGTGATCGGGCTGGGAGCCAAAGCATGAAAACCGACCTCTCCGGAAACGGCACCCCCACCGCCGACCAGATCGCCGCCGCCCGCGCGCAGCATCCGCTGGCCTTTCGTGCGCCGCTGCCGGTCCGCCTGCGCCGGATCGCGCTGTGGACCGGGCTGGCGCTGCTGGTCGGCTGGTGCCTCTATGACTTCAACTTTTCGCCGCTGCGCATCTGGGAGGGGCTGGGCCGCCTTGGCCGGGTTCTGTCCTTCATGTTCCCGCCGCATATGTGGTCGGAATGGCGCGAGTTCTCCGAGATCCTGAAAGGGCTGGCCGAGACCCTGTCGATGGCGTTTCTGGGCACCTTGCTGGGCGCGCTGTTCGCCTTTCCGCTGTCGTTTCTGGGTGCGCGCAACATCAACCGCCTGCCGGTTCTGCGATTTGGCGTGCGGCGCGGGTTCGACATCATCCGCGCGTTCGAGACGCTGATCCTGGCGCTGATCTTCATCCGCGCCTTTGGCCTTGGGCCGCTGGCCGGGGTGCTGGCCATCGCGGTCAGCGAAATCGGCGCGCTGGCCAAGCTCTATGCCGAGGCGATCGAGAACAGCTCGGACAAGCCGGTCGACGGGGTGACAGCCTCGGGCGGCAGCCGCGTGCAGTCGATCCGCTTTGCGGTGCTGCCGCAGGTGATGCCGGTGCTGCTGTCGATCACGCTGTACAACTTTGAATCCAACGTGCGGTCAGGGACCATTCTGGGCATCGTCGGCGCGGGCGGCATCGGCTTTCTGCTGTCCGACCGGATCGGCGCCTATCGCTGGGACGAGGCCTGGTCGATCATCTTCCTGATCATCGCCATGGTCTATCTGATCGACTGGCTGTCCGGCCTGATCCGCGCCCGCTTTATCGGCACCTGGGACGGCGCGCGGTGATCCGCCGCCCGCCGCACTGCCCGCCGTTCTGACCACCGCACCACCGAGGTTTCCCATGAAAATGCTGTCCGAGGCGCCGACGATCCATGCCACCGCCCATCTGGTCGATTGCCAGATCGGCAAATGGACCGAGATCTATGCCGATGTGTCGATGCGCGAGTCCTCGCTTGGCGATTATTCCTATATCGTCAAGGGCGGCAATGTCGTCTGGTCGAGTATCGGCAAGTTCTGCTCGATCGCCGAGGGCGCGCGGATCAATCCGGGCAATCACGCGACATGGCGCGCCTCGCAGCACCATTTCACCTATCGCGCGGCGCAATACGGGCTGGGTCAGGATGACGACGCCTTCTTTCAATGGCGGCGCGATCACTGGGTCACCATCGGGCATGACGTCTGGATCGGGCATGGCGTCACGGTGCTGGCCGGGGTGAGCATCGGCACCGGGGCGGTGATCGGCGCGGGGGCGGTGGTGTCCCGCGACGTGGCCCCTTATGAGATCGTCGGAGGCGTGCCCGCCCGCCATCTGAAATCGCGCTTTGCCCCGCATCAGGCCGAGGCTTTGCAACAGATCGCATGGTGGGACTGGGATCACGCCCGCCTGCGCGACGCATTGCCCGACATCAGGATCCTCGACATTGACGCCTTCATCGACAAATATCGCTGATCATCCACAGCCCACCTGCCCCCGGACATCCCCGACATGACCGGCATTCTGCGCGTCGCTCTGGCTCTGGCCATCGGGGCGGCGGGCGGGGCGCTGTTCGCGGCCTTGGGCCTGCCCTTGCCATGGATGCTGGGCGCGCTGTTCGCGACGATGACGGCTGCCGTGTCTGGCGCACCCGTCACCGGCCCGGCCCGGCTGCGGCCTGTGGTCGTGGCGGTGATCGGGGTGCTGCTGGGCGCGCGGTTTACCCCGGATGTGCTGGCGCAGGCCGGGGCGTGGCTGGGCTCGGTCGCGATCCTGATGGCCTATGTGGTGGTGGTCGCGCTGGTCGTGGTACCCTTCTATCGTTTTGCCGGGCGGTTCGACTGGGTCACCGCCTATTTTGCCGGAATGCCCGGCGGTCTGACCGAGATGATCGAGATCGGCGAGGCCAGCGGCGCCAAACCCGCCCCGATCATTCTGGCCCACAGCCTGCGCATCGTGGTGACCATCGCGCTGATCGCCCTGTGGTTCCGCGTCATTCAGGGCGAGAGCATCGGCGCCGCCACCGGCGGTCCGCAGGTGCCGCTGACATGGACCGACGCGGCGGTCATGCTGGGCTGTGCCGTCCTGGGCAGCGTTCTGGGCAAGCGGCTGCGTTTTCCCGCGCCCACCTTTCTGGGGCCGCTGGTGCTGTCGGCGCTGCTGCATCTGGGCGGCGCAACCGACAGCGTGCCGCCCGCCCTGCTGGTCACGGTGGCGCAGGTGGTGCTGGGCACGGTACTGGGCTGCCGGTTTCAGGGCATCCGGGCGGCCACGCTGCTGCCCGCGACCGCGCTCAGCATCGGGGCGACGCTTTTGTCGCTGGCGCTGGCGCTGGGGGCCGGGCTGGCGATGCAGTCGCTGCTGGGGATCAGCACCGAACAGGCGCTGCTGGCGCTGGCCCCCGGCGGTCTGACCGAGATGGGCCTGATCGCGCTGGCCATTCAGGCCGATGTGGCCTTTGTGGCGCTGCACCACGTCATCCGCATCCTGTTCGTGATCCTTCTGGCGCCACTGGCGTTCCGGCTGCTGCGCATCCGCCGCGACCCGGCCCGGACCCGCTAGGGCCGCGCGCGGCACCGCGTCACTGCACGCGGATCTGCGCACTGGCCGAGGCGCCGCTGGCGTCGATCACGGTCACGCGCGAAAAGCCCGGCCCCGACAGCGCAATCTCGGACATTTCCGTGATGGCGCCCGTCGCCACCGGCAGGCCGTTCAGCAGGACGGCAAAGGGCGGGGTGCCGCCGCTCAGCCTGACGGGCAGGGTCAGGCCGCGCGCCTCGACCTCGGCCCCGTCGGGCGGATAGATCAGGCGCAGCGGGTCGGCCTGCGCCGTCTGCGGCCCGCTGACCTCGCCCGGGCGCACGAAACGGCGCAGTGCAAGCGGCAGCGCCGCATTGGGCAGGGTCAGCGTGGCGGCAGGAGGCGGGGGCAGCGCGATGTCCGGCAAGGCCGCGAACAGGTCGAACAGCACCGGCGCCGCCAGATCGCCGCCAAAGGCGCCCGGCACCGGCGTGCCATCGGGCCGCCCCAGCCAGACCGCGCCGACATGTCCGCCATCGAACCCCACCGCCAGCGCATCGCGGTGGCCATAGCTGGTGCCGGTCTTGTAGGCCAGCCGCCCCGGCCGCGCCCCCGCAGGCGGCGGCAGTTGCGACAGGATGTGACCGACCTGCCATGCTGCCACCGGGCCGAACATCGCCACCCGACCGGGCCGCGCCTGCCGCCCATCCAGCTGCCGCCCCTCCAGCTGGCCCCCATCCAGTTGGCCGGGCAGCGCCGACAGTGTCACCCCCTGCCCGCCCTGCGCCAGCGCGGCGTAGCCCTGCGCCAGATCCTGCAGGCTGATCCCGGCCCCGCCAAGCGTGATCGCCAGCCCTGCCGTCTGCGAGGGCACCACGAGGCGAACGCCCGCCCGGTCCAGCGCCTGCACGATCCGGGCCGGGCCCACCGCCTCGGCCACGCGCACGACGGGGATGTTCAGCGACAGGATCAGCGCCTGCCGGATCGACACGGTGCCCCGGAAGCTGTTGTCGAAGTTCTGCGGCTGCCAGTTGCCGAAGGCGGTCGGGCGATCCTCGATCAGCGTTTCGGGATGGGCCAGCCCGTCATCAAAAGCCAGACCGTAAACAAAGGGTTTCAGCGTCGATCCCGGTGAACGCAGCGCCAGCGTCATGTCGACGAACCCCGCGCGCGGCGTATCGGTCCAGCCCGCCGTGCCGACCGAGGCGAGGATCGCGCCGGTCCGGTGATCGGCCAGCACGATGCCCGCCGACAGCCGCCCCCCGTGGCCGCGCACGGACCGCGCGGCCAGCGCCTCGGCATGGCGTTGCAGGGCCGGGTCGATGGTCGTCTCGATCCGCAATGCGCCGGGCAGGCTGCGGTGCAGGCGTTCGGCCAGCAGGGGCGCCAGCGCCGGAAAGGCGCGGCGGGTGCCGGGCAGCGGCTCGGCCATCGCGGCGCGGGCCTCGTCTTCGGTCAGCAGGCCGGTCCGGGCGGCGCGGGCCAGCACCCGGTCGCGCGCAAGGCGTGCGGCGCGGGGAAAGCGGTCGGGGCGGCGGGTTTCGGGCGATTGCGGCAGGGCCACCAGCAGGGCGGCCTGCGCGGGGGTCAGGCGGCGCGGCTCGCGGCCGAACCATGTCAGGCTGGCGGCGCGCACGCCCTCGACATTGCCGCCATAGGGAGCCAGCCGCAGATACAGATCCAGGATCTGATCCTTGGTCAGCCGCCGCTCCAGCGCCAGCGCCAGACGCAGCTGGCGCTGCTTGCCGGCCCATTCGCCGGTCGGCCCATCCTCCAGCAGCCGGGCGGTCTGCATGGTCAGGGTCGAGGCGCCCGACACGACGCGGCGATGCCAGACCGCCTGCGCGCCCGCGCGCATGACCGCGCGCGGATCGACCCCGGCATGGTCGCGAAAGCGCCCGTCCTCCCACATCAGCAGCATGTCGACAAAGCGCGGGTCCACCGCCCCCGGCGCCAGCCGCCAGCGCCCGTCGGCCACCTGAAAGGCGCGCAGCAGGCTGCCGTCGCGGGCCAGCACCTCGGCGCCGACCGGCACCGCCAGCGCGGGCAGGGGCGTGGCCGCAACCCACCTGTCCAGCGCGGCCACAGCGCCGTCTCGGGCCAGCCCCGCGCCGAACAGCAACGCCGCCACGGCGATGAGGCGCAGCCCCCACCGCCGCGAGGGGTCGTCAGCGCACAACGCGGACCTGCGCGCCGTCCGACCAGCCGCGATAGTCGGGGCGATACATATCCTCGACGCTGGCGGCGGGGTGGCGGAAGACGCCCGGCGTCACCGCGCGGACCAGATAGGCCAGACGGAAGGACCGGGGCTGGGTCCAGTTCACCGCCGCCGTAAAGCGATCGGTCAGGAACTGGCTCATCTCGGGATCGGCCAGATCGTCCAGCCATGCCAGCGCGCTGATGTCGCCCGCGCGCAGCAGGTTGGGGTTGTCGATCTCGAACCCCGCAGGCAGGGGATCGTTGACGATCAGCCGCCCGCCCTCGCCCTCGGCGCGGGCGAAGGGCGTCACCTCGATCACCACCGCCATGCGGGTGCCAAGCGCCACCAGCGCCGGGTCCATCGGCTGCCCGTCCAGATCGTAATAGCTGCGCGAGATGGCATAGCCCGTGCCCCCCGCCTGCGGCGGCGTGACGGGCTGGCCAAAGGCGGTCAGCGTCACCTCGGTCGGGGTCGCGCCGGTATTGGTGATGGCCTGCGCGGCAGGGCTGAGGGGGGCCACGACCGCGCCGATGGGCTGGCCGTCCACCGCCAGAGCCGGGCTGCCCTGACCCAGCGCATGGGCCGACAGCACCGTCCAGACGGATTCCTGCGTGGACAGGTTGCCATTGCGGGCGGCGATCTGGCGGGACAGGTCGCGGGTCAGCGCCAGCGGCTGGATCACGGTCGAGCCCGCCTCGGTCGCGGCGGCCAGAACCGCGGCGCGGTCGCGCAGGGCGGTGCCGTAATCGCGGCGGAAGACCTGCGCCTCGGTGGTCTGCGCGGCCAGCAGCGCCTGCGCCTGCGCAAACATCCGGTCGGCGCGCGGCTGATCGCCAAGCGTGGCCAGCGCCTGCCCGATCTGGGCCGCCGCCATCGGGGTCGAGAACCCCTCGATCGCCGCATCGGCATAGTAGCGCAGATCGCCGATCCGCGCGGCCCGTTCGCGGGCCAGCACCATGCTGGCATAGGCCAGCGCGGCATTGTCGCCCGCATCCGCCACCGCCGGGTCGGTGGCATAGTTCACCCGGTTCTGCAGATTGGTGATGGCCGTCGCAAAGGGCTGGTCGGGCACCGCAAATCCACCCGCACGGGCGCGCGACAGGAAATCGGTCACATAGGCGTCCAGCCACAGATCGCCGCTGTCCGGCGCCCATAGCCCGAAAGAGCCGCCCGCCGTCTGCCGCGTCAGGATCGTGGTGATCGCGTCCTGCACCGCCTTGCGCGGATCGAAGGCGGCATCGGTCCCGGCATCAGAGGGCCGCCGCGTCTGCGCCGACAGGTCGGGCATGTAGATCAGCGGCATCGCGACCGAGGCCAGCTGTTCGGTGCAGCCGTAAGGGTAGCGCGACAGCCGCCCCAGCGCCCCCGCCACATCCAGCGCGGCAAAGGCGCCTGCGGTCGCGGTCAGCCGTGCATCCGGGGTCAGCCCCGACATCAGCGCGCGGTCGATCGCGGCGGTCTCGCCCGGTGCCAGCGTCAGGCGGGCCTGCCGGGTCACGTCAGGTTCGGCCAGCGACACGGGGATGGTGATGTCCTTGGTCACCACCGCCCCGGCGGGCGTCGTCAGGGTCAGGCGCAACTGCCCCAGCCCCAGCCCGGTGCCCGCATCCAGCGGAACCGTGACGCTTGCGCTGCCCTTCTCGGACAGGTCCAGCGACGGCGCGAAGGCGCCGGGGTTCAGCCCCGCCTCGCCCTGATCCGTGACCGCCAGCGTAACCGTCCCCGCAGGCCCGGTCACATGGGTCAGCGCGACCGAGACCTGCGCCTGATCGCCGGGCGACAGAAAGCGCGGCGCGGTCACGGTCATCACCACCGGATCGCGGATCAGGGCCGTGGCCTCGGCCTGACCGATGGCGCGGTCGGACCATGCGACGGCCATGACCCGCACCTCGCCGTTGAAATCGGGCACCGGCACCTCAAGCCGTGCGGTGCCGTCCGGGCCGAGGGTCACCGGGCCGGAAAACCAGCTCATCAGCCGTTCGGTCGGCGGCGGTGCCTTGGTGCCCATTCCGCCCCCCGCATCGCCGCCGGATCGCAGCGCCCCGTCCGGCGCGCCGCTCGGCAGGATCAGCCGGCCATAAATGTCGCGCAGCCCCACGCCCAACCGGCGCTGGCCAAAGTAATGCCCGCGCGGATCGGGCGAGGCAAAGCCGGTCAGGTTCAGGATGCCCTGATCGACCACCGCGACCGTGGCCTGCACAACCGCGCCCGCCTCGGCCCCCGCAACGCGCAGCGTCACCGGCAGGGCGGTGCGCGGGCTGGCCTCGGGCGCGACCTCGATGCTGGCCTGCAGGGCGCGCGGCCCCGGATCGACCGGCGCATAGGCCAGCCCCAGCGCCCGCGCCGGGCTGCGCGCGCCGCCGGTGCCCGTGCCACTGCCGGTGCCACTGCCGCCCTCAAGGGGCCGCAAGGCGCTGACCGTGACATAGGCGCCCGCGCCCCATTCATCGGTCACCGGCAGCTCGATCAGGTTGTCGCCTTCGGTCAGGGCCACGGCCTTCAGCGCCACCACCCGGTTCGACAGAACCGAGACCAGCGCCGTCGCATCGCTTTGCGCCGCGACCCGGACCCGCGCCACCTCGCCGCTTTGATAGGCAGGCTTGTCCAGCGAGACCGACAGGCGGTCGGGTGTCTCGGTGCCCGATTGCACAGCCCCCCATCCGGCCCAGAACTGCACCGAGGCCGCCGCAGACTGACCCTCCGCCGCCACCGCCACCAGTTCGTACTGCCCCCAGTCGACCGGCACGGCAATCCCGGCCCCGCCCGCCCGCGCGTCGCCCTGCGACACGAGGCGGCGGCGGGTGATCGTTTCCCAGTTCCACTGCCCGTCCAGCGCATACCATTGGTAATCGGTCTCGATCCGGTTCAGCGTCCAGCGAATGGCCAGATCGGCGGCGGTCAGATCGGGGGCGGCGGCGGCAAAGGCAAACCGCGCCTCGGACCCTTCGGACACCGTGTCGCCCTCGAACAGGGGCCGGATGCCGATCAGCGGCAGATCGGGCAGGACCAGCCGCGTCTCGGTACGCTCGACCGGGCGGCCTGCGCCCTCACGGACCTGCAGGGTAAACCGGGCCGTCTGCGCGGCGGCGGCGGCGGCGGGCAGCGTCAGCTCGGTTTCAAACCGGCCCTGCGCATCGGTCTGACCGGCGGGAAGATAGGTGATTTCGGGCGCGTCCTGACTGTCGTGGCGGCCAAAGCGCATGCCCGCAAAGCCGGGCAGATCCTGCGCGGGCTGCCATGTCACAAAACCCTCGACCGGCAGTTCGGCGGCAGGCGCACCAAACAGCCAGCGCGCGTCCAGAGCGATGGCGATGTCATCGCCCGCCAGATAGGGTCCATCGGGCAAAGCGGGGGCAAAACCGATCCGCTCGGGCATGAAATCCTCGACCAGCGCGCGGACGGATGCCAGCGCGGGGCCGTCCGCCTCGGCCCGGATGTCGATGCGCCAGGTGCCGCGCGGCGCGGTATCCGCAATCGGGAAGGCCAGCACATAGCCGCCCGCGCCGGTCTGCGTGGGCATCTGGCGCGCGGCCTCGACCCCGTCGGGGCGATAGAGGATCGCGGTCAGCGGCACGCCGTCCAGCGCCTGCACGCGGCTGTCACGGGCCAGAACCGTCAGGTTCATCACCTCGCCCGCGCGATAGGCGCCCCGGTCCAGCGTTGCGAACACGTCGATGGGCGGGCTGGGCGGCATGCCCTCGACGCCGCGGTCGGACAGGTCGAATTCGGGATCGGTCAGCGACAGGAACGCCATGTCGGTGACCTGCCGCGCGGCGCCCTCGCCCTGCGACTGGCTGGCCATGACCACCGTCGGGGACGCCGGCCCCGTGCCGCGCGTCACACCCGCGTCGAACCGGGCCACGCCCTCATCATCGGTCACGACCGTCGCCAGAACCGCATTCGAGCGTGACAGCAGCGCAACCTCGGTTCCCGGTCTGGCGCCCGCATCGCCCAGACCGCGCACCACGACCGTCAGCCCGTCCGCGCCCATCAGCGTCGAGATCCCCAGATCCGAGATGACAAACCACTGCGCCGCCACGCCGGTCTCGTCCTCGGGACGTCCCGGAACGGTGGCCTGCAGCACATAGATGCCGGGCTCCAGCGGACCGGCCTCGGCGGGGATGGCCAGGCGCGTGGTCAGGTCCCTGTTCATCGCATCGGGGCCCGCCCCCGGCACGCTGGCAGTGCCCTGCCAGATCAGCGTGGCGCGGGTCTCGTTGAAGCTGCGCGCCGACCATGCGTCCAGCGGGCGGGCGAACAGATTGTCCTGCATCACCCCGATCAGGTTGCGGTCGGAAATCCGCATCAGGCGCAGATCGACCTGATCCAGATTGACCGTCGCCATCGCCAGCCCCTGATCGCCGCGCGCGGGCAGCACATAGCTGCGCCCCGGAAAGCGGACCGAGGGCGCGCGGTCGCGGACATAGCCCTTGATCTCGACATCGCGCGCCAGCAGATCGCCGCTGGCCGAGGGCAGCCCGCGCCGAAGGCCGATGGCGATCTGCTGGCCATGGCTCAGCCCGCCGATGCACAGCTGATCCTCGCGCGCCTCGACCGTCAGCCCGGTGTCGGGCAGGCGCACAAAGGGCTGGTAATCCACGCTTTCGGACAGGGGCTGCGAGAATGTCGCGCAGATTTCCGGCGCGAGGCTCTCTGACCGCACATCATCCGCCATGACCCGGAACCCGTTGCGGGCCTCGGACGCGGCCAGCGCGTCGGCAATGCCCGGACGGTCGCTGATCCGGGCCGCAAGGCGCAACGCCGACAGCGCGTCGCGCCCGCGCCCGGCCCGTTCCCACGCGATGGCCAGCATCTCCAGCGCCTGCGCGGCAAGATCGTCATCCGCCGCGCGCAGATAGGCGTTCAGCGCCAGCAACGCCGCCGTCTCGGCGCGATCAAGGCTGGCCTCGTCGGGGTCGGGCAGGGTCTGGCGGGCCAGCTCCAGCCACGCCCATGCCTGATCCGTGCGCCCGATCGCGGTCGCAAGATAGGCCATGGCCGCGTCGCGGTCGTTCCGGGCAATGGCCTGTTGCGCATCACCTGTGGGGTCATCGCTGGCACGGGCCGTGAACAGCCCGGCAAACCCGCGCGCCTGCGCCAGCGCGGCCTCGCGGTCGCGGGTCTCCAGCCAGTCGGCGGCGGCGGCGCGGCGCCCTGCCTCGGTCTGCGAGGCCGCGTTGTCGATCACCAGCGCCGAAAGCGCGCCGACATAGGGTGTGGGCTGGCCACCACCGGATTTCGGAAAGCACGCCCGAGAGGTCTGGTTATAGGTCAGCGCCTCGCAGCGGTCATTGGTGACGCAGGCCTGCACGCAGGCCTCGAATGCGGTGTCAAAGACCGGCCCCAGATCGCCGCCGGGCAGATCGGTGTCGGGCATCAGGCTGACGCGCCGGTCGGGCACCAGCGCCGGATCGGCCCCGGCGGGCAGTGGCACCATCAGGGCAAGACATGTCGCCAGCAGCCCCATCTGTTTCGTGAACATCCGACGCGTCATCCCGGCCTCCGCAGCCTGTCCCATCGCGCGCACCTTGTGCCCGCAGCGCACGCCGCGCAAGCGCCGTGATGGGATGATCCGGGGGCGGGGCGCGAAAAACCCGGCCGCGCCCTTCCCCGATGAATTGGCTCTTGCATCCGGCGCGACGGAAGCCTACCAAGAGTAACCTTACTGATGGTAACTTACCGATGTCGTATCACCGTCTTCCCCGGCAGGAACGCAGGGACGCCCTGCTGGATGCCGCCTGGCGCCTGATCGCAGATCGGGGCGCGGATGCCCTGACCCTGGCCGAGGTTGCGCGGCTGGGCGGCGTGTCCAAACCTGTGGCCTATGATCATTTCGGCGACCGCGCCGGCCTGCTCTGCGCGCTGTACGAGCGGTATTACACGCGCCATATCGACGATCTCGAACGGCTGCTGGCCGCGGCCGGCACGCTGGAGGCCGGGGCACGGACGATCGCGGCCGCCTATGTCGACTGCGAGATAAAGTCGGGTCCGGTTGCCGCCGCCCTGTCCGCCGCCATGAAGGGAACCGCCCGGATGGAGGCGATGAAACACGATTGCGACGACCGCTATCTGGACCTGTGCCGACGGATGCTGACCGAACGCGGCGGCGGCGCACCCGATCAGATCACGCTGGTCGGCTTTCTGGGTGCGGCGGCCAGCGTCGCGCAGCATGTCGTGTCGGGCCGGTTGCCGCAGGCCGAGGCGACGGGCTTTCTGGCCGGTCTGCTGGCAGGCGCGGCCCGGCCCGCCTCCTGAGTTTTCCCTCTCTGCAATCTGAAAAGGACTGAACATGAAAACCGTTCTTCTGATCGGCGCCACTGGCATGATGGGTCAGGCGGCCCGCACGGGCCTTGGCCGCCACAGGGTGATCACCGCCAGCCGCTCGGGCACGGGCTGCGATCACCGGGTCGACCTGACCGATTCGGAGTCGATCCGAAGGCTGTTCGCGGCGGTGGGCCCGGTCGATGCGGTGGTCAACACCTCGGGCCATTGCGAATATGCCCCCTTTGTCGAGATGACCGGGGATCAGTGGCAGGCCACCGTGGCGGGCAAGATGATGGGCCAGATCAATCTGGTGCGCATCGGCTGTGATCACGTCACCGATGGCGGCTCGTTCACGCTGATTTCAGGCATTCTGAACCTCAAGCCGGTCCCGCAGGCCATCGCGGATGCCACCACCAGCGGCGCCATCGACACGTTCGTGCGCTGCGTGGCGCCCGAACTGCCGCGTGGCCTGCGCATCAACGTGGTCAACCCGACCGTGCTGGAGGAGGCGTGGGAGGTCTATGGAGAGATGATGCCGGGCTTTCAGCCGGTGCCCGGCGCGCTGGTCGGCAAGGCGTTCGAGCGGTCGGTCGATGGCTTCATCACCGGGCAGGTGCTGGTCGTCGACGCCTGATGCACCCTCCCCCCCCGCGCGGCCCCGGAAAACAGAGGCCGCGCGGGCAGTGCGCATCGGAGAGGCAGCGTGTTGTCAATACATATCTAAAACTGTCTTTTTGGACTGACCTTTTAGACAGTGCCGTGCCAATGTGCTAAACATAAGGTATGAGGTTGTCAGTTTTAACGAGGATGTTTTTCAGATGCTTTCAACACGCGATATGGTGGGTGACACCAGCGTCGAGCTGACCCGTGACATGCTGGAATGGGTGCTGTCTCTTTTCGAAGCTCTGGGCGATCAGGCACAGGCCCTGACGCTTGAGCTGCGCGGCAACGGGTTGGTCGTGATGAACCCGGAGACGCATCAGTACGAAATCGTCGGCATGGCGCGTCTGTCGCCCGCGATGCGCCACCTGCGCTGACCGCGCCTGAACCGGGCAGCGCGGGGATCTAGGCACCGGTCCGGACCCCGATCCAGATCGTGTGGCGGCTGCCGCGTCTGGCGCGCCCGGCGCGCCCGGCGCGCACCGCGTGCGTGCTGACGTCAAAACCGCATCGCGACAGCCGCTTTGCAAAGGCCGGGTCCCCGGCTGCCGACCAGACCGCAAGAATGCCGCCGGGCGTCAGCGCCCGGCGCGCGAACCGCAGCCCGTCCTCGCTGTAAAGCGCATCGTTTCCGGTCCGCGTCAGACCATCCGGGCCGTTATCGACATCCAGCAGGATGGCGTCGAACGCCCCTGCCCCGGCGCGGATGAAGGCGCAGACATCGCCCGTCCAGACCTCGACGCGCGGGTCCGACAGGCAATCGCCGAACACCTCGGCCATCTGCGCCCCGGCCCAGCCGACCAGCTCGGGCACGATCTCGGCCACGATCAGGCGCGCGCCGGGCGGGGCTTTGGCCTGCGCCGCCCGCAGGGTAAAGCCCATGCCAAGCCCCCCGATCAGAACACGCGGCGCCGCCCGGTCGGCAAGACGGTCGAGAACCAGCGTGGCCAGCGCCTCTTCCGACCCGCCAAGCCGACTGTTCATCAGCTCGTTCCCGCCCTGAAGGCGGATCGAGAACTCGTCCCCCCGGCGCAACAGCCTGAGCGTGTCGCCTGCCGGTGCAGTCGCGGTCGCCAGTTCCATCCATGGCAGCATGCGGGTCATCCCTGTTGTCCAAACCGACCCGTCGCCTATCCGATCACCGACGACAAAAGAAGCGTCATCCGTCACCCGACGGGGCCCGGGTCACGCGGTGAGGGTTCTGTAAGGGTCAGGCATCCGGAACAGATCGGTCGCCCCGGTGCTGCCACCCGCCGCCGTAATCATCGCATGAATCTGACCGCGATGATGGGTCTGGTGATTGAACATGTGCATAACCAGTTCTGCGCGCGACGCCGCCCGGCCCGCCATGCTGCTGGCCATGCCCCCGACGTTGTCCTGTCCGAACCAGACCGGGTTCAGGTCATGGGCCCATGTCACGATCTGATGGTCCAGTGCCTGCCGCTGCAGGCAGAAAGCGGCCCAATCACCGGGAAAACCGGTCGAGCTTGCCAGACCACCCTCCGGCGCGGGCAGCCCGGCAAACCGGCTCATCCAGACGCGGTCACCCCAGAAGATATGGTGAAACGTCCGGCGGATCGACCCGAAAAAGGCGCCACGGTCCCGGTCCCGTTCGTCCGAGGGCAGGCGGGACACGGCTTCGGTCATGCTGTGGTTCTGCCACAGGTTGTATCGCGCCATCGTCAGGGCATAGGTCTGGTCTGGCACGGGATGCGGCCTCCTGTCCGGTCGCCGGTGGCGTCAGTTCATGGCCAGCACCCGCGCCGGGCCGCCGGTGCCCCCGCGATGCTTTGGCGCGCCGATAAAGATCGTGGCCCCGGTGGCCGGAAGCTGGCCCAGATTGGTCAGACCCTCGATCCCGAACCGGCCCATGGCCTGCGACAGTGCCGGTCGCGCCGACAGAAGGCCCGCGGCCGCGCCCGTCGCGGCCGTGGCTGCGGCCCCCGTGAACAGGCTGCGACGCGACAGCATATGGGTTTTGACGTTTTCGATCAGACATGCCGTGCACATGGTCGTTTCTCCGCTGCGGTTCATCCGATGGAACGGCCCGGCGCCCGGACCTGTCAAGCGCCGCCCCACCGGCGCAGGCAGTCTGCGGATTTTTCAGGCGCACAGGCGCGGTCCGGGAAGCAGAACCCGGCCCGCCGCCGTCACAGGACGATCTGCGCATAGTCCCCGACCTCGACCAGCGGGCGCAGGCCCAGACTTTCCTCGGCCCGTGCCAGCGGGTCGGCCTCGGCAAGCGGGCCGAAATCATAGCCGGTCAGCGTCTCAAGGTCGGTGACGCGCAGCTGAAAGGTCTTGTAGGCACCGAACGAGAACCCCTCCATCGCCTCGGTCTCGCCCCGCTCCCGCAGCATGTCCTGAACCAGCTGGCCCTGACTGAGCAGATAGGCGGTGGCGTGCAGGCGCAGGATACCGGTCGCATCCTCGGCCAGCATCGTCACGACCTTCCAGAAATGCAGCGGCAGCGGTGCCCCGGTGGTGCCGAGCGGCGGATCGTCATCGGTAAAGACCGGCCCGGCGAAGACGCAGGCGCGAAAGCCAAAGGTACGGGCGTTGTTCAGCACATAATCCTCCAGCCCCAGCCACTGGGCGTGACCCCGGTTCAGCAGGCGGTGCTGGGGGGCGGCGACGGTGTAGTGAAAGCTGTCGTCATCGGCCCGTCTGGCCTCGGCCTCGTCATCGCCCCAGTTGGTGGCCGCGCGGCGCACCATATGGCCCCGGTCGATGTCGGGATCGCCGTAATCGGCGCGGCCCAGCTGCGCTTCGGCGGGGATGCGCAGGTCGCGGAACCAGCGGTCGCGGCCCCGTTTGACCGGGATCGTCCGCTCGCCGTCGATGTTCAGCGCCGCCAGAGCCGGCTGCTTCATGGCCAGCGAGAACAACACCCCGAAATGCTGATAGCGCAACTCGTGCGGGCGGTCCCCGGTCGCGTCCGAGGGGCGGGCCAGTTCCAGCGGGCGCGACAGGCGCGGCGTCGTCCCTGCCGGCAGCACCGGCAGGGGCACGGGCGCCACATGCAGAAACCCGGTGTCAAACCCCGCGCGGCCCGCGAAATGGTCGGGCGGGCGGTCTCCGTCGCGCGTCTCGGGCGCGGCATCAGGCAGCGCGGCGGCGGGATGGCTGCGGATGTCTGCGTCCAGCAGACGGCGCAGGGTGCTGGCGCGCACCGCCGAATTTCCCACCCCATACCGGCCCGCATAGTGCAGCCCCACCACCTCGCCCCGCTCCAGCGACAAAAGCGGAGAGCCGGAATTGCCGCCAAGCGTCGTGCAGTCATGGCCAAGGACGGTGGCCCCCGCATCGACCCGCAGAAAGCCGGGGGCAAAGCGTTTGACGTCATAGAGGCCGCGGAAATACTGCTCCATCTCGTCGGGATCATTGCGCAGGCCATCGGTGGCCGGATAGCCCACGGTGGCCACCATCTCGCCATCGGCCCCATCGGTCCCGGCCAGAGGCAGCGGCGTCACGCCCATCCCCGCGGGCGGGCGGCTGATCCGCGCCAGCGCCACATCGGCCGAGACGTCATCGGCGATATAGGTGAACCGCTCGATCCGCAGGACCGAGGCCGGGTCGGCGGCCACGCCATGCTCTTCGCCAAGATCAATCGCGGCGCCATAGCGGTTGGCGCCATAGCGCGAGAACAGAAAGACCCCGTCGCCGCGCCAGCTGCGTTGCGCCACCAGCGCGGCCACATGCCGGTTGGTCACGACCAGCAGGTGGTCCGGCCCGTCCTCGTCGATGACCCAGCCGGTGCCGCCCCAGGCCAGATCGTGATTCAGGAACTCGATCCGCCCGACCGAGGGCAGAAAGCGCTGGACCGCCGCGATCCGCACGTCGATATCGGCCGGAAAATCGCCCACCAGCGCCGAAACCCCCTGCACCCTGCCATTGCGGACCAGCAGCGGCGGGCGCCCGGTGGCGCGCACGATGGCCTCCATCTGGCCGGGGGGCATGCCCACGCTCTCCAGCCGCGATGGCCCGGCCTTCAGCGCCTCCAGCGCCCGGTCGGGATCAAGGCCCATCTCGGCCAGAACCGGGTTGCCCCGGCCAATGCTCTGGCGCGCGACATCAAAGCCACCGGCCTGCGCAATCCGTTCAAGACGCCGGATCGTTTCGCTATGGTCAGGCATATGCTGAACTCCCTGAGAAAACATCCATGATGGTCAGACGGCGCGTGGCCATCACGGCCAGCGGAGCCGCGAACACGGCGGGCACGCCGCCCGCCTGCAATCCGGTCAGCGCGGTGCGCAGCGCCCCGTCTGACGCGCCCCCGTCCGACGCGCCCGCATCTGCCGCGCCCCGATCCGCGGCCGCCTGATCGACCGCCAGCGACAGCCGCCGCTGAAAGCGCCGTTCCAGTTGCTGCATGGCCGCCAAGGGATCGGCGTCGGGGTCAGGTTGCGCCCAGATCAGCAGGGCGGTGGCCAGATCACCGTCGTCACATGCCAGCAGTTCGCGGGCGCGCAGCATCGCCACCGCATCGGCGCCCCCGGCCCCGCGCCAGCCCTGCGGCGGCTGGCGGCCATGGCTCCACAGCCCGGCGGCGGTGCGCCGCCAGCGTTCGGCGGCATGAGCCAGCGCGGGCAGGTCCGCGACGGGATGCAAAATGGCGAACCCCTCCAGCCAGTCGGCGGTCAGACCAAGCGTCGCAAACCGCTCGGCCACAGATGCGGGGGCGCGGGTGTCAAAGCTGTCGGAGGCCTCGGGCGCCGCCCCCGGCCCGTCATGGCGCATCCCCGCCAGACCGGCCAGACGCGCCGTGATCGCGGCGGCGGCCGTCAGATGGTCCGGGACCGCGCGCGCCAGACCCTCGGACATCAGACAGGCCTGCAGCGGGATCTCGACCGGGTTCAGCACCGCCATCCGCCGCGCGGGCAGGGCCAGCCGCTGCACGGCGTCCAGATCCGGCGGGATCACCATGGCCTGCCAGGGGTCGGGGTCCGATGGCAGCAATGTCAGCCCCTGGTCCTGCCGCCGCTCCCACCCGCGGCGCAGCGCGGCGGTCAGTTGCGGCACCAGCGGCGCCTCCAGCCAGGGGGCAAGCACCCCAAGCGGCAGATCAAAGGCGCGCAACCCCGACAGCGCCGCCAGATCGGGTGCCGCCGCGATCAGGGCCATGTCCAGCGCCATGCCCTCGATCCCCTGCCGCCCGGTCTCCTGCCGGACCTGCATGATCTGGTCGTGATGGTCGCCCGACCGCAGCCAGCGGGTAAAGGCGTCGCAACGGAACTCGGCCATCATCTCGGCGGCAAAGCGACGTTCCGGTCCCTCGCGGCCAAGGATGAAGGTGGCGATGCCACCGGCGTCACGCGGCGCGCAGGCATCGGCCAGTCGCCGCGCCGCGCCCCACCGGCCCCCGACCCACAGGAAATCCATCACCGTCCGCCCGGCCTCGGAAGCGGCGGTAAAGGCCCCGCCAAGCGCATGTTCCAGCACATGCGCCGCCTCGCGCTCGGCGCCCGAGCGCAGCATGTTGACCAGATCGCGCACCCCGCGCGGATCGGGCTGGCCCGGCGGCGCGGGGTTGGCGGCGCTTGCCTGAATGACCCGGCGGCGGGACGGATCGAAAAAGAACAGCGGCGCGCCATCCTCATCGCGCAGGCGCGGTGCGGCGGTCGCAGAGGCTTTGGTCGGGCGGACATCGGGCGGGGCATCTGCCGGGGTGGCAGGAGGGGTCGCGGCGACATCCGGCGGCGCCCCTGCCATGCGGTACTGCGAACGCCGCCCCTGCGCCTGCAGCACGGCATCGCGGGCGCGGGGGACCAGATCGTCCAGCATATCCTGCGTGAATCCCGCCGCCAGTTCCGCCGGGACGGGGGGCAGCTCGCCCGTGGCGCGGAACAGCTGCAAGCGGTGATACAGCGCCGACAACGGGTCGCTGTCGGCCAGAACTGCGGCGGCGCGGGCGTCGATGGCGGCGCAGTCATCGGGGCTGTCGGCATAGATCAGCGGCAGAAAGGCGCGCCGCACATCGCCGCGGTGCCGCGTCCGCCCCGAGGCGTCGCGCTGGACCAGCCAGTGCTGGTCGTTCAGCTCGGTCAGGATCTGCCCCGCCTCGGACGCCGTCAGCGCAAGGCCAAGCGCGGGCGCCACGATCCGGCGCAGCATGTCGCGGTCGATATGGCGCAGGATCAGCCCCTCATTGGCGATCCGGCGCAGCCGCGCGGGCACCCGGCTGAGGATCGCGCGATAGAGATAGCCGCCGATCGTCTCGTCGCTGGCCGCGCGCGGCAGACCCTCGGCGTCGAACGCGCCGCCCGTCATCGCCTTGCCCGCCAGCGTCAGCAACAGCGGGTTGCCGCGCGCCAGCGGCAGGATCGCGGGCCACAGACCGGGCGCGATGCCATGCGCGGTCAGGATCGCGCGGGCGGCGGTATCCTCCAGCCCCAGCAACGGCACATGGCCTGCAAGCCGTTGGGGCACCGGGTCCAGCGCGTCGCCCCGGCCCGCCGACAGGATCTGGACCGGCCCCGCGCCTTTGGCCAGCTGGTCGAGATGCTCGAACAGGGTCCGCATATCGGTTTCGCCCCGCGCGCGCAGCATTTCCAGCGTGTCCAGCACCACCAGCAGCATCCGCCCGCTGTCGCGCAGCGCCCGCGCGGTGGCCCCGATCAGCGCGCGCGGCAGGCGCCCCCGCGCGCCCCGCCCGGATTGCGAGACCTTGGCCTGCGCACTGTCCAGCCGCGCCTGCTGCAAATGCGTCGCCGCCTCGGGCAGGCTGTCGGCGACCTGACGGGACAGCTCTTCGAAAAAGGCGTGGCCATCGCGCACGTCCAGCGCGGCGCGGTCGAAATCCAGCCGCAGGATCAGAGGCTGGCGGTCCAGACGCGCCTCGCGGATCGCCTGTTCCAGCAGATAGGATTTGCCCATTCCCGGCAGCCCCGAGATATGCAGCGTGCGCAGCGGCGGTTCGTGCTGCGGTCGCGCGATCCAGTCGGCGATGCGAAGGCGTTCGTCGTCGCGGCCAAAAAAGCCGGGGGCCAGAATCTCGTCGCTGCGCCGGACCGCCAGACCCGTGTTCAGCGCCGCGCGCAGTGGCGTCAGCAGCGGATAGGCGGGCGCGCCGGGACCGGCACGGTCCAGCGTGGCCACCGCATCGCGCAGCGCCTCGACCGGGCCTGCATCGGCCACCAGTGCCCCAAGATCGGCGGGACCATAGGGCGCCTGCCCGCGCAGCGCCCGCGCGACCGGCGTGTCAGGCGCATCCGGTGCATCCGGTGCATCAGGCGCGCCGGGGGCGGCAGGTGCGTCGGGGGCATCCCCCGCCCCGGCCACGCCCGACAACAGTTTGCGCCGGGGGCTGGGGCGCAGTTCCCACTGCTCGCCCTCCGGCCCCGGCAGGATCACGCAGTCAGAGCGCAGCGCCGCCAGCACCCGCGCCACCAGCAGCGGATCGGCACCCACCGGCGTGCCGATGACCGCGCGCAGCGCCTCGGCCGGGTCGAAGGCGCCGCGATAGGCCGCCCATGCCCGCACCTGACCGGTCAGCGCCAGCGTGGTGTCATCCGTGCCCTTCACCGGCCTGCCTCGGCGGTGACACGCGTGCGGATGCGCAGGGCGACCTCGGCCAGCAGGGCGGGCGCATAAAAGCCGCCGTGCTGCGGCAGGCCCTCCAGCACCCTTCCGGCGATATGGGTCACCACGTCGGGCGCGAACCCCATCCCCAGACTGTCCGAGATTGCGGCAATGGTCTGCGCCACGTCCTCGCTTCGGAAATCCTCGATGATCTCGCGCATGACGCAGGCCACCCGCGAGGCGCGCGCATCGGCGACCGACTGCACCATCGGCGCGTCCAGCCCATAGCTGTCGTATCCCGCCAGCACCAGCCGCAGCGACGGCCGGGTCAGGATCTGATGCACCAGATGTTCCAGCTGAAACTGGACCGGCTGATCCAGCTCTGCCGGCGGATCGTCGAGATAGATCCAGACCGGGCGCCCGTCGGCCCGAGCCTCGGCCTCCAGTGCATCGGCGATGGCGCGGGCGCGGTCGGCATCGGTGGCCAGCCGCGTGGTTTCGCCCGCGCGCACCCCCGCATGGGCGCCGGGGGCCGGGCCGCCCCCGCGCGCCTCCTGCACCAGCGCGATCAGATCGTCCGAGGCCAGCGACGGCGCGACCCGCAGGCAGCGGTCAGGCGCCTCCAGCGCGGCCAGCCAGGCCTCAAGCATCTGAAAGGAAAAGCCCAGCCCGGCCAGCGCCCGGCCCCGCCGGATCCACAGGCCGCGCAGCAACGCAACCTCGCCCTCGACGATGGCGCAGACCGTATCGAAGAACAGCGCCCGGCCAATGATGATATGGCTGTCCAGCGTGCCGTCCAGCGACCACAGATGGCGCGGGGTCCGGTCCGCCGACAGGCGTTCGCGGAAATCGGGCAGCGCGGCGAACTGATCATGCGGCACCAGACGCCCCTTGCGGCTGCCCGCGCCGATCCATTTGCCCTGATGCAGCCCCAGAAAGCGCAGCTGATTGTCAAAGCAGGCCCCGCCACTAGAACCGGGCGCCGAGGGCGCATCATGCCGCAGCCGCAGCGAACAGCCCTGTCCGGGATGGACCTCGCCGAATTCGACCCCACGCGCCTGCCCCTCGGGATAGTGAATCAGGATCATCCGCGTGACCTGCCGGACCGGAACCGCCGCTTCGGGCAGGGCGGCGCGGCCATAGCGATGGCCAAGCGGGTGGTCCAGACGCAGCAGCGCCACATCCGCGTTTCCCGCGCCTGATCCCGCCGCCGCAGGCACCGGCTGCGGTGGCAGACCCTGTGGATCGGCCGGGTCATAGGGCACTTCAAGGATCACCTGCGCCGCGTGCAGATGCCCGTCCGAGGCCAGAACCTCGATCCTTGCCCCGGCGCCCCTCCCCTCCAGCACATGCTGCGCCGTCAGCACGAGGCGCGGCGTGATCAGCACGCCGCTGCCACAGATCTTGCCGCCGACCAGAATGCGGCAGCGAAAGGCGCGCGAGGCCCGCAGAAACGCCGCCAGCGCGTCTTCGTCCCATCCCGGCGCGTGCGGGCCGGGCTGATCCAGCAGATCGACGCCCTGCCGCAGCAGGATCGAGACAAAGGCGCCATCGGTCTGGTCATCGCGCAGCAGCAGCAACAGCATCCGCGCCAGCGGGATCCCCAGCATCCCCGCGGCGGCACGCAGCGCCACCAGATCGCGCGGCGCCCCGGCATCGGGATAGATCATGCGCAGCGCGGCTTCGACCAGATCGGGCTGACCGGTCAGAACCGGGTCCAGCGCCGCTTCGGTCAGGCCCGCCACCCGCGCGCGCCCTCAGAAGGCCCGCACCAGCGCCCGCAGCGCCGGCCGGTCGGCGATCACCGCGCGCAGCTCGTCCGAAGGCTCATCGGGGCGCAACACCGCCTCGGGGGCCAGCGCCTCCAGCCCGTCCTCGACCACGCGCCGCCGCGCGCCCGCGCGATAGGACAGCCACAGCAACTCGCCCGCAAAGGGCGCGACGGCGGGGCCATAGTCATCCAGCGCCTCGGGCCGTTCCAGCGCCAGATGGCTGACGAGGATGGCCGAGGTCGGCTCGACCCCTTCGGGCGGCAGGGCGGCGTCGGGCAGTGCCTCATGTGCCCCGGCCCCCGCAGGCAGGGCGGCGGCCAGCAGGCGTTCGGCATCCATCACCCCGGCGCCCAGATTGCGCGCGCCGTTCCAGACCGCGGGCGGGGTCAGCCCGCCGACCGCGCAGCGCACGAACATCGCCTGCACCGTGGTGCCCCGTGCATCGGCCACCGCCTTCAGCGCCGCCCGCCCGCCGTGCCGGGCCACCCACAGCGCCGCGCAGCCCGCCGTCAGCGACGTCGCCAGCGTCGTCCCCTGCGAGGCGCGGATGCCGTTGTCGGGATCTGCCGCCCGGTTCTTGGCGGCGCCCCAGACATTCTCGCCGAAATTCGACAGCGTGACCTGCGCGCCGCGCCCGGTCTTGGGCCATGGCGTCAGATCCTGCCGCAGCGCCGCCACCGCCGTACACAGGCCCTGCGCCGCATAGGCTGCGGGAAACACGACCGAGGGCCAGCAGTTTCCGGCCGCGCAGACGATCACCACCCCTGCCGCCACCGCCTCGCGCAGCGCCCGTTCGGTCGCGGCGACGCGGGTGGGGCCGCCAAGCGCCATGGCGATCACCGCCGCGCCCGAGCGGACCGCATGGGTGATCGCGACCGGGATCGTGGTCTGCCGGAAGCTGACGACCGAGCGGATCGCCCGGATCGGCAGCACATCCGCCTCGGGTGCGGCCCCGGTGATCGCCCCCGGCCCGCCCGTCGCGCCCGAGGCATCCGCCGTCCCGCGCGAGGCGATGACCGAACAGACCAGCGTGCCATGCCCGGGATTGGTCATCAGCCCGGTGCTGAAACGGTCGCGGGCATCGGTGCCGCCCTCGACAAGGTTCAGCTGGCCGTGACTGCGGATGACGCCGTTCAGCTCCTGATGCGAGGAATATCCGGTGTCGATCACCGCCACCAGACTGCCCTTGCCGCGCGTCTGCGCCCAGGCCTGCGGTGTCCGGAGGCGCGGATGCACCCAGCCGAAGGGGCGCAGATTGACGCGCGGCGTCTCGCACAGGCTGATGAAGCTTTCGGTCTCATCCGCCCCCAGCGCGGCCGCGCCGTACAGCCCATCCTCCAGCACCGGGTTTGCCTCGCTTGCGCCGACCGCCTCTGACAGCGCGCGGGCAAAGGCAAAGGCCTGCGGCTCGCGCCCGCGCGCCTCCAGCCCGGGGAAGGTGGCAAAGTGAAAGCGGTCGGTCTCGCCACCAAAGGCCGGGGCGACCGTGACCGGCCTGCCGGGCATCGCCACGGCGATCCGGGCGGCCACCTCGTCCGGCGGCAATGGCGCCGCAAAGACCAGTTCGACGATCAGCGATGCGTCGCCGGACGCACCGGGCATGACGGTCTGTGCGGGGGTTGGGGCGCAAAGGGCCGCGTAACGCTCACTCAGCATACCGGAACTCCGACAGAAAACTGCGGATAATGAGCCTTTAATATCACATTATTGCGCGCTGACAAAGTCCGACGATGGCGGATCACCGTCAGGCCGGTGTCACCCCGACGCGCATGCCCCGGTGACGGGGCAGACAGCAGAATTGCGGACAGCAAACGGTCTTGCGTCACATAGTTATGTTATCTAATAACGCACTGCCCATCATTGAGGATCACCCCATGCTCTCCAGACTTCTCGCCTCTGTGGCGCTCGCGGCGGCCCTGACATCGGCTGCCGAAGCCCGCGACGGGTCCGTCGACGTCGTCGCCCCGTTCGAGATCAAGGGCGCGGACCCGTCCACCTCGGGCAATGTGTTCATCAAGATGGATGTGGGCGAGACCCTCGTGAACACCGATGCCGGGGGGCAGCTGATGCCGGGTCTGGCGACCGGGTGGCAGGTCTCGGAGGACGGGCTGGAATGGCGGTTTCAGCTGCGCGAGGGGGTGATGTTCCATGATGGCAGCCCGATGACGGCAGATGCGGTCGCCGCGGCGCTGAACGTGGCCCGGTCCCGGCCCGGCCTGCTGGAAACCGCACCGATCACCGCGATCGTTGCGGACACCGGGGATCAGGAAGCCGGGGATCTGGTGGTGCGGCTGTCCGAGCCCTTTGCGCCGCTGCCGGCCTTCATGTCGGAATACCGCTCGATCATCCTTGCACCCTCGGCCTATGACGCGGCCGGAAATGTCACCGAGGTGACCGGCACGGGCGCCTACCGGGTGACCCGGATGGACGCGCCCTTGCGGCTGGAGGTCGCGGCCTTTGACGGCTACTGGGGCGGCGCCCCCGCCATCGACCGCGCCACCTATCAGGCCGTGGGCCGGGCCGAGACCCGCGCCCTGCTGGCCGAAAGCGGCGACGCGGATTACGTCTTCAACCTCGATCCGGCCTCGATCCGGCGCCTGTCTTCGGTGGACAGCCTCGATGTGCTGTCGGTGCCGACGCCGCGTTCGCTGCTGCTCAAGGTCAATGCCGGGCATCCGGCGCTGAACCAGGCCGAGGCCCGCCGCGCCCTGTCGCTGGCCATCGACCGCGAGGGTCTGGCGCTGGCGATCCTGCGCTATCCGGCGGGTGCCGACCAGATCCTGCCCCCGTCCATCGGCGAATGGCATTCCGACACGGTCGAACCGCTGACCTATGACCCCGCCGCCGCCGCCGGGCTGCTGGCGGGGCTGGGATGGGTGCCGGGACCGGACGGCATCCTGACCCGCGAGGGCACGCGTTTCAGCCTGACGCTGACCACCTATCCCGACCGCCCGGAACTGCCGCTGAGCGCCGCCGTGCTGCAGCAGATGTTTGCCGAGATCGGCGTCGAGGTGACCATCGACTCGACCAACTCGTCCGAGGTGCCGGTGCGCCATGCTGACGGCACGCTGGATATTGCGCTGTTCGCCCGCAATTTTGCGCTGGTGCCCGATCCGCTCGGGACATTCCTGACCGATTACGCGCCGGGCGGCGACTGGGGCGCGATGGGCTGGAACAGTGCCGAATTCACCGGCCTGATCCGTGACCTGTCACAGGGCCGGGGCGGGCAAGAGGCCCGCGACCGCGCCATCGCGATCCTTCAGGACGAACTGCCGGTCATTCCGGTCGCGTGGTATCAGCAGACCGCCGCCGTCTCGAAGGGGATCATCGGCGCGGTGATCGACCCCTACGAGCGGACGATCGGCCTGAAAGACATGCGGTGGGCGGAATGACCGGCGCGATCGGATACCGGCTGGCTCAGGCCGTGATGGTGGCCGGTCTGGTCGGCATCCTGACATTTCTGATGATGCAGGCGCTGCCGGGCGACATGGCCTTTCGCATCGCCGCCGGGCGCTATGGCTATGACATGGTCAATGCCGATGCGGCGGCGGCGGTACGGGCCGAACTGGGTCTGGACCGCCCCGCGCTTGAGGCCTTCGGGCACTGGTTCATGGACCTGTTGCGGCTGGATTTCGGCACCTCGGTCATCTCGGGCGCGCCGGTCATCGACGAGATCCGCCACCAGCTGGGCGCCAGCCTGCAGCTGGCCGGGGCCGCGTTGCTGCTGTCGCTGCTGATGGGGCCACCGCTTGGCGTCATCGCGGGGCTGCGTGCGGGGGGCTGGTTCGACCGGGCGCTGCTGGTCGTGTCGACCGCGCTGCGCTCGGTGCCGCAATTCCTGATGGGGCTGCTGCTGATCGTGCTGGTCTCGGTCCAGCTGGGCTGGCTGCCCGCTGCCGGATACGGGCGGCCCGTGCATTTCATCCTGCCCGCCCTGACGCTGGCGCTGGGGCTGGCCGCCGTCTCGGCGCGGATCACGCGGGACGCGATGGCCGGCGTGGCCTCCAGCGCGTTCTATGCCTTTGGCCGCTGGAAGGGCCTGTCCGAGGGGCAGATGTTCCGCCGCCACGGGCTGCGCAATATCGGCGTGACGCTGGTGACCTTTCTCGGCCTGCAATTCGCCATGCTGATCGAAGGCGTGGTGGTGATCGAGGCGATCTTCAACTGGCCCGGCATCGGCCACGCGCTGGTCCACGCCATCTTTGGCCGCGATGTGCCGATGGTGCAGGGCACCGCGCTGCTGCTGGGGCTGGGCTTTGTCGCGCTGAACGCGCTGGTCGATCTGATCGCCTGGTGGATCGACCCCAGAGGGGTGCGGACATGAGCGCGGTGACAACCGATCTGCCGCTGACCGCCCGGCGCGGCTGGACGCGGGTGCAATGGGCCGGTGCGGCGATCCTGCTGGCGGTGCTGGCCTTCGCGATCCTTGCCCCGCTGCTGTTTTCCGTCGATCCGCTGCGCCAGAGCCTGCGCCACACGCTGGCCGGTCCTGACGCGACCGCGCCGTTCGGCTATGACCATCTGGGCCGCTCGCTGATGGCGCGGCTGGCGGCGGCGCTGCGCCTGTCGCTGCTGATCGCGGCGGCGGCAGTGGTGACCTCGGCGCTGCTGGGCGTGGCCGTGGGGATGCTGGCGGCCTGGCGCGGCGGCTGGGTCGACCGGCTGATGACGCTGCTGGCCGACAGCTTTCTGGCCCTGCCCGGTCTGCTGATGGTGCTGATCGTGCTGGCCATCGTCCCCTCGACCCCGCTGGCCTTCTGGATCGGCCTGACGCTGGTGCTGTGGATCGAGTATTTCCGCCTGACCCGCGCCACCGTGCGGCGCCTGATCGCGGCGCCGGGGGTGCAGGCCTCGCTGCTGCTGGGGTTCGGGCCGCTGTACATCTTCCGCCGTCACCTGTGGCCGGATCTGGCGCCGGTGCTGCTGACCGTTGCGGCCTTTGGCGCCGCCACCGCGATCATGACCATCGCCGCACTGGGCTTTGTCAGCGTCGGCATGCGCCCGCCCACCCCCGAACTGGGGCTGATGATGGTCGAACTGCTGCCCTATTACCGCGAGGCGCCGATGGCCCTGCTGATCCCCGTCATTGCCACCTTCCTGACCCTGCTGGGTCTGAACCTGATCGCCGGAGGCCGCCGCGCATGACCATTCTGCTGACAGCCCGCGACATCTCGGTCCATGCCGGTCGCCGGACGCTGGTCGCGCCCGTCTCGATCACCCTGCAGGCCGGGCGGCCCTTTACCATTCTGGGCGAAACCGGGTCGGGCAAAAGCCTGCTGGCACAGGCGATCATCGGCACCCTGCCCAAGGGGCTGCGCGCGTCAGGGCGGGTGGTGCTGGACGGCCATGACCTTGACCTGTCGCAGCCGGGGCAGCACCGGGCGCTGTGGGGGCGCGTGATCGGCGTGCTGCCGCAAGAGCCGTGGCTGTCGCTGGACCCGCTGATGACGGCGCGCGCGCAGGTGGCCGAAGGGCACGCGCTTGTCCGCGGCCTCGGGCGGGCCGATGCCGCCGCCGCCGCCGACCGCGATCTGGCCGAACTGGACCTGCGGGGCGCGGGCGACCGCCGCCCCGGTCAGCTGTCGGGCGGTATGGCGCAGCGGGTGGCCTTTGCGGCGGCCCGCACCGGCGGCGCCCGGATCGTGGTCGCGGACGAGCCGACCAAGGGGCTGGATGTCGCCCGGCGCGACGATGTCATCGCGCTGCTGATGCGCGAGGTCGACAAGGGCGGCGGGTTGCTGACCATCACCCATGATCTGGAACTGGCCCGCCGCATGGGCGGCGATCTGGCCGTGGTGCTGGAGGGCCGCGTGATCGAGCAGGGCCCCGCAGATCAGGTCCTGTCGCAGCCGCAGCACACCTATACCCGCCGTCTGATCGCCGCCGACCCCTCGGCCTGGCCGCAACGGCCACAGCGCCCGCCACGGGGCACGCCCGTGCTGCAGGCCCGGGGGCTGGGCGTCTCACGCGGCGGCAGGCCGCTGTTCGCGGGGCTGGACCTGACGCTTCACCCCGGCGAGATCATCGGCATCGCCGGTCCAAGCGGCTGCGGCAAGTCAACGCTTGGCGATCTGCTGCTGGGGCTTGCGTGCCCCGATGCCGGGCAGATCACCCGCGCCGACGGCATTGCAAAGGTGCGCTTTCAGAAGCTGTATCAGGACCCGCCAAGCGCGTTTCCGCATCAGGTCACGCTGGGTCGGGCGCTGGACGATCTGGTGCGGCGGCACCGGCTGGACGGCACGGTCATTCCGCCCCTGATGGAGCGGCTGCGCCTGTCGCCGGTCCTGCTGACGCGGCGCCCGACCGAGGTGTCGGGCGGCGAGCTGCAGCGCCTTGCGCTGCTGCGGGTGCTGCTGCTGGACCCGGTCTTTCTGTTCGCGGACGAGCCCACCTCGCGGCTGGACCTGATCACGCAGGCCGAGGTGACGCAGCTTCTGGCCGAGACCGCGCGCGACACAGGAATGGCATTGCTGCTGGTCAGCCACGACGCCCGGCTGATCGCAAAGACGGCCGATCGCAGCCTGCGGCTTGGCGACAGCCTGCCAGAGACCGCGCATCAGGCCCGGCGCGCGTCCTGACGGACAGCGGCATCAGCCGGGCCGGGCTGCGTCGGGCCGGGCTGCGTCGGGTCAGGGCCGCCTCAGGACAGGGCGATCAGATGGTTGTCCCATGCGGGGCCGCCGCGGCGCTGCGGGCGCAGCCCCGCCGCGTCGCAGGACCAGACCACGCCGCTGCCATCGGTGACCAGAAAGCCCCGGCCCGACATGGCGACGCCGCAGGCATCCGCGCGCGGATGGGTGGCCAGATGGCGTCCGTCGGGCGCGTGGATCATCACCACCCCGCCGCGCGGCGATGTCAGCGCGATCAGACCCTGCGCCGTCATCGCGACGGACCCGGCATAGCCCTGCATCCGCAGCGCCTCGGACGCGGGGGGCGGGCACAGGACCGGCGCGCTGCCCGGATGCCACAGCCCCAGCAAGGGCACCGGCTCGAACGGATCACCCTCCCATTGCATGGCAAAGGCCACCACCCCGCCGGGACCCGCGGCCAGATGCCGGATGGAATTGCGGTGCAGATCCGCGGGCAGTCCGGCCTGCGCCGAGATCCGGCCCTCGGGGGTCAGCCGGGTCAGGTTGGGCCGCATGCGGTCGAGGTTCAGCTTGCTGCGGTCGGCCGGATCGGCGGCAATGCCGCCATTGGCGACGATCAGCCCGCCATCCGCCTGACGCAACAGATCATGCGGCCCCACCCCGCCCGAGGACCATTCGCCGATCCGCGTGAAGTCCCCGGTCTGCCACAGGCCGATCCGCCCCCGGGATGTGCTGGCGATCACCTCGGAGGTATACAGCACCCGGCCATCGGCGGAGAAGACGCCGTGCCCGCTGAACTGGCGGCCCTCGGGCGGGGTCAGGCGGTGGAGGACGCGGCCCGTCAGGCAGTCCAGAACCAGCGCGAACCTGCCGGGGCGGCGGGCAAAGGCCACGGCCAGCGGCTGGTCGGGATGGGCGGCGGCGGCATGCCCCCGGTCCGGCAGATCGACCGAAAAGAGGCTTTCGCCCGTATCGGTCAACCCGTGCAGCACATAGCGATCACCCTGCCTGCCGGCGGACAGGCAGGCGGGGCTGCCCAGATCGGCCCAGACCGGTTTCGGCACCGACAGGGCGGCCAGACCCGCCAGAAACAGACGCCGTGTCGTCATCAGTCCCCGTCCATCGCATTGAAACCCACGCTGACGCCCAGAGCCGGACCAAGCTCGGCCACTGCGGTGTCGCGCACAGCCTCGACGGCCTGTTGCACGATCTGGACCTTCAGCCATCCCTGAGGGGTCGCGGTCCCGGCCAGAACCGGGTCGGGCAGCGCCTCGGCCAGCGCGATCGCCCGGTCCAGCGCCGCCTGCGTGCGGGGCGCCTGCCCGGACAGGGCGGCCACCATCCCGCGCAGGGCGCGCAGCGACAGCGTCACATTGCGCAGGCTGCGCCCCGAGGCGCGCGCCTCGGCGCGTTCGGGCGCGGGACGGTCGAAACTGCCCAAAGGGCGCCCCAGCCGCTGATCCTTCACAAAGTCCAGGCCCGTCACGATCTGGGTGAACAGCATCTGTCGCGGCTCGGCCGGGTTCAGAAAGCGGGTATTTCCCGCAGCCCCCGGATGGCGCAGCAACGGGCCGAATTCACTGCGCCAGCCGTCCTCCAGCTCGGCTGCCAGCCGCGCCAGATCGGCGGTGGTGGCCCGGATCAGCGGGCAGGTGTCCGCAGGCCAGGGCGTCGCGGGAAACAGCAGCCGCTCCAACCCGGTCAGGCCGCGCGCGGCGACGGATTGCCGGGCAAAGGCCGCCGGGCCAAGCGCCCCGGCATCGCCATCAATCAGGGCACGCTGCACCCTGAGGCCCAGACCCTTGGGGTCGGGCCAATAGGCAATGGCAAGGCCGCGCCCCTCGTCCTCGACCGGGCCGGTGCGGATGTGCTGCACCCCCATCCAGTCGTCATAGGCGGCATGAAACAGGGGGATCAGCCGCGCGGGCGCACAGCTGTCGCGGGCCGCCGCCGCCAGCCGGGCGGTGCTGGCGGCAAATGCCGCGTGCCGGGGCAGGATATGGCGGTCGATCACCTCGGCGGTGTCGGCAGAGGCGGTCTGCGCCGCCACCACCAGCAGCATCAGGATCAGACGGAGCAGCGGCATCACAAACTCTCCAGAAAGGCAATCAGCGCCTCGCGATCGGCGGTGGGCAGGGCGGCGGCGGCATCGCGGGCGGGCCCGGCCTCGCCGCCATGCCACAGGATCGCCTCCAGCAGGTTGCGCGCCCGCCCGTCATGCAGGAACTGGCTGTGACCGCTGACCGTCTGCGTCATCCCGATGCCCCAGAGCGGCGGCGTGCGCCATTCGCGGCCCGTCGCGCGGCCCTCGGGGCGGTTGTCGGCCACACCCTCGCCCATGTCGTGCAGCAGCAGGTCGGTATAGGGCCAGATCAGCTGAAAGCTCTGTTCCGGGCGGTCGGCCAGCCGATGGGTGACATGTTTCGGCGTGTGGCACCCGGCGCAGCCAAGCGTGTGGAACACCGCCTTGCCGCGCAGCACGCGGGGATCGCCGACCCCGCGGCGCTCGGGCACGCCCAGATTGCGGGAATAGAAGGCCACCAGATCGAGGCTTGCGCCATCCACCTCCAGCCCGTCGCGCAGGCCCGCGTCCTGCCCGTGCGGCGCCGCGATGCAGGTGGGTTGGCGGTCGGTGCAATCGCCCGAGGGTCCGGGATGCAGCGGGTTCGACAGGCCCATATCGCCGGAAAAGGCGGCGGCTGACTGCTCCAGCACCGTGGGCTTGCCCGCTTTCAGCCCAAAGCGCCCCAACATCGGCACCCCGTGGCGCGCCGACATGACGATCTGCGCCCGCCCCGAAATGCCGTCGCCATCGGCATCGTCCGGATCGGCGCGCGCCAGAATATCGGCCGCCGGGATCGCCTCCAGCAGGCCCAGCCCGATCATCTGCGGCGCGACGCGGGGCGAGATCATCAGATCGGGCGACAGCGGCCCATAGCCCGGTTGGCCGATCGCATAGACCGGCGCACGCAACGACACCCCGGTGCCATCCGCCAGCGTCACGGTCTGTTCGGTATAGCTGACCTCCATCCGCCCCTCGGCGGGCAGGCCGAATGTGGCGAAATCCTGCAGCTGGCCGCCATAGACGGGGTCGGGGCTGGTCGCCAGCCAGTCCGCGATCCCCTGCGGCGCCGTCCCGCCCGGCACCGACAGGCGCAGGAACATCGACACGCGCGCGTCCCGCTCATCAGCAGGCGGATGGCCGCGCCCGTCCTTGAGATGGCAATCCTGACAGGCCCGCGCATTGTAGAGCGGCCCCAGCCCGTCCGAGGCCAGCGTCGATGCGGGCGAGGCCACCCACATCTTGCGAAACAGCGCATTGCCCAGCTTGAAGTCCATCTCTTGCGCAAAGGCCATATTGGCCGACGCCTGACTGAAGGCATCCGCCGTGTCCCGCGCGCGCACGGTCGCCGCGCCACCGGGATTGGCCTCGAAAGGCTCGGGCTGCGTGAAATCGGCCGGAGGCGCCAGAATGGCGGCGATGCGCTCCCGCTCGGCCTGCGTGCGGGGGATCACCGACAGATGCGGATCATCCAGCGGCTGACCCCATGCGGGGCCGAGGGCTGACCCCGTCAGACCGCCCAGAAGGGCCAGCACCAGCCCGCAACCCCGCCCCCGATGCCCGCGCATCCGCATCGCCTACTGAAAGACCGCCGTGGGGTTGTCGAGACTGTCCGAGCCTTCCAGCGCGATCCCCGACAGGCCAAGCGCTGTCACGGCACGCTCGATCGAGGCGGTCTGGGTGACCAGCGCATCGACCGCCGCCATGACCAGCGCCTCGCCTTGGGCATTGCCCGGCGCCAGCATCTGGTCATAGGCCATGCCGCCCTCGGCGGCGGCCTTGACCGAAGCCAGCCGGTCGACCGAGGCATCCAGCTCATTGCGCAGCTGCGCGTCGACAGCCGCATCCTGTGCCGCGACCAGCGCCGACAGCGACGGGCCTGTCATCCGGGTGCCATCGGTGCGGACATACTGGCCCAGATAGACGTTCCGGATGCCCATCCCGTCGTAATAATGGCTGTTATGGGTGTTGTCGGAAAAGCAGTCATGCTCTTCCTCGGGGTCGTTCAGCATCAGGCCCAGCTTCATCCGCTCTCCCGCCAGTTCGCCATAGGACAGGCTGCCCATGCCGGTCAGCATCGCCATCAGCCCCGCCTGCGGATCGGCAAGCACGGCCTGACGCCCGGCGCCGCCCTCATCCCATGCCGCGACCATCTCTTCGAGGTCGGCAATCAGCAGGTCGGTCGCGGCCATCAGATAGGCGGCCCTGCGATCGCAATGGCCGCCGGTGCAGCCATCGCCCTGAACATAATCGGTATAGGGACGGTCGCCGGCCCCCGGCCCGGTGCCGTTCAGATCCTGCCCCCACAGCAGAAATTCGATCGCGTGATAGCCCGAGGCGACATTCGCCTCGATCCCGTCGGCCTCGTGCAGGGTTCCGGCGATCAGCTCGGGCGTGATCTGCGTCGCATCGACCTCGACCCCCGACAGCGTGAACTGCGGCGTCGCGATGACATTCAGCGCCGCCAGGTCGTTTTCCTCGTTCGGCGCCGAGCCCGGGGCGACATAGTCGATCAGCCCCTCGTCCAGCGGCCAGGCATTCACCCGCCCCTCCCAGTCATCGACCACGGGGTTGCCGAAGCGGAACACCTCGGTCTGCTGATAGGGCACGCGCGCCTCAAGCCAGGCGGCGCGCGCGGCGGTCAGCCTCTGCCCGGACGGGTCCGCGATCAGCGCGGCCACCGCCTCGCGCAAGCGGCGGGCGGTCAGCAGGCTGTCGGCATACCCGGCATGGGCGATGTCGGCATAATGCGCGGTCACGCTGGACGGGTCGGCGGCAGGATCGGCAGCCGGATCGGCGGCAAGCGCGGGCAAGGCCACCAGCGCGGTCGACAAGAGGGCAAGGGCAAGGCGGCGTTTCATCGGCATATCTCTCCGGGGGCAGATGCGAAAGGTCGACCGCTTGGTCTGCGCAGGCAGGCCCCGGGCCGGTGACCGGATTTAGAGCCGTCTGATCGCGCTTGTAAAGTTGATAATTTGTGTCGGAATTAAACAGCCGGATCGCCGTGGCCGGGCCGTCGCGATCAAATCACGACACGGTCTCCATTCTTTCTCCACACCTGTCTGCCACAAGGGCTTATGACAAATCTTGCACTCAAATCCGTTCTGCATGGCTGGCGGCGTTATCTTCCGGTGGTGATCGCCGTGGGGATTTCGGGGCTGATGATGGTGGTTCAGGCGGCGCTGGCGATGGGGGCGTTTTCGCTGTCCGCCGCGCCGATCCGTCAAAGTCAGGCCGATCTGTGGATCGGGCCTGCCGATGCCGTGGCGCTGGATCAGAGCCGGGGCCTGAGCCAGCTGGCCGTGGGGCGGCTGTGGCTGGACCCCGACATCACCCGGATCGAGGCCTATGCGACGCCCGACTATGTCAGCATCGGCGACAATGACGAGACCGGCCAGATGGGCGTCGTGCTGGGGCTGCAGACGGGGGACGGGGCGATGCTGCTGGCCCGCGCCATCCCGGCCCCGCTGCGCCAGCGGCTGACCCAGCCGGGCAGCGTCGTTCTGGACCGATCCGATGCGCGCAAGCTGGGGCTGGCGGTGGGCGACCGGGTGCGGGTCAACCGCCAGAGCCTGCAGGTGGCCGGGCTGGCCGAGGGGGTGCGGGCGATGTTCGGCACGCAGTTGATCGCCTCGGATCTGACCGCGCGCGAGGTGATGCAGGGCGGATCAGGGGGCGGCAACGCGGCCTTTTATCTGGCCCGCCTGCGCCCCGGAGCCGACCCACAGACCGTCGCCGCGCGTCTGTCCGAGGTCATCCCGGTGCCGGAATACCGCGTCTGGATGCCGGATGATCTGGCGGCCTCGACGGTGCGGTCCTGGGCGCTGGAATCGGGGGCGGGCACGCTGTTTCTGGCGTCATCGGCGATTGCTCTGGTCATCACGCTGATGGTGGTCAGCCAGACGCTTGGCGCCGCCGTGGCAGGTGCCATGCGCGAATATGCGGCGCTGCGGGCCTATGGCATCAGCTTCCGGTCGGTGCAGGGCGTGGTGATGAAACAGGGGCTGTATGTCAGCGCGGGCGCGCTGGCGCTGACGGCGGTGGCATCCGCGCTGGTGCTGTGGGTGCTGCATCAGCGCGGCGTGGCCTCGGACCTGCCGCCCGCGCTGGCGGCGGGCGTGGCGGCGGGTCTGGCGCTGACGGTGGTGATCTCGAACCTGTTTGCGCTGCGCCGGTTGCGCCGCGCCGATCCCGCATCGCTGCTGAGGTAGGGCCATGAAACACGATACCGTTCTGAGCGTTCTGTCGGGCGCCGTTCTGTCGGGCACGGGCCTGTCGAAACGCTTCGGCAAGGGGGCAAAGGCCGTGCAGATCCTGCAGGATCTGGACATTGCCCTGCCGCGCGGCGCGCTGTCGCTGGTCAAGGGGCCGTCGGGCTGCGGCAAGTCCACGCTGCTGGCGATTCTGGCCGGGCTGACCGCGCCCGATGCGGGCCGGGTCGACGCGCTTGGCCAGCCCTTGTGGGCGCTGCGCCCCGCCGCCCGCGATGCCTTCCGGCTGCGCCATATGGGGTTCGTGTTCCAGGGCTCGATCCTGTTTCCCGCCCTGCGCGCGCATGAACAGATCGAACTGGTGCTGGGCCATATGGGCATCCCTGCCGCCCTTGCCCGCGCCCGCGCCATGGCCGCGCTGGAGGATGTGGGCCTTGGCCCCCGCGCCCATCTGCGCCCCGACGCGCTGTCGGGCGGCGAGAAGCAGCGCGTGGCCATCGCCTGCGCGCTGGCCAAGCAGCCGCAGCTGATCTTTGCGGACGAGCCGACCAGCGCGCTGGACACGGAAAACAGCGATCTGGTCAGCCGCCATCTGCGGCGTCTGGCCACTGACCACGGGGTGACGGTGATCTGCGTCACCCATGACGACCGGCTCAGCCCCTGGGCCGACCGGATTTATCACATGCGGGCCGGCCGGATCGACCGCATCCAGATGAAAGCTCCCTGATGAAACGTGTGTTTATGCTGTGCCTGTTCGCGATCTTTCTGCTGGGCACCTTCTTTTCCCCGCAGCCCGGGCGCACGCAGGAGGCCGACGGGGTGCCGGGCGCGCCCCTGGCCGGACAGTCCCAGGAGGCGGCGTCCCAATGGGTCGCCGTCGCGCGCGGCGTGGTCGAACCGACCGGCGGGCTGATGCGGCTGGCCGCGCAGCGCGAGGGGTTGATCGAGGCCGTCATGGTGAATGAGGGCGATCACGTCACCAAGGGGCAGGAACTGGCGCGTCTGACCGACAAGGCGGCACAGGTCCAGATCGGCATCGCGACCGCCGAACTGGACCAGAGCCGCACACAAGAGGTTCTGGCCCGCCTCCGCGCCGAGGCCGCCCAGGCCGAGGCCGACCGGATCGCCCCTCTGGCCCGCGCCGACGCCCTGCCCCGCCGCCAGGTCGACGAGGCCACCCGCGCCGCCCGCATCGCCGCGATCGAACTGGACATCGCCGGTCAGGCCGTCCTGCTGGCACAGGAACGGCTGAAGGTGCAGCAGGCCGACGCGGACGCCCATATCGTGCGTGCGCCCGTCGATGGGGTGATCGTGCGCAGCACGGCCCGGCCCGGCGACGGGACCTCGACCAGCACGGTGACCGAGATGTTCCTGCTGGCCCCGGACGGCCCGCTGGTGCTGAAGGCACAGCTGGACGAACAATTCGTGGGGCTGGTCGATCCCGGCCAGCGGGCCGAGATCCTGCGCGAACGCGACGACGGCTCGCGCCTGACCGGCACGGTGATCCGCGTCGCCCCGGTCTTTGGCAGTCTGGTCGCGGCCCAGCCCGGTCAGGCCGGACGCGGCGACGAGGCGCGCACTCTGGAAATTTCCGTCCGGCTGGACGGACCCGACGACCAGATCAGGCAGCTGGTTCTGGGGCAACGCCTGATTGCAAGGATCTCGGAATGAACCGTTTGTCCACCCTGACGCTGGCCGCCGCGCTGCTGTTGTCCGCTTGCGCCGCCATCCCCGAACTGGACGGCCAGCCGGTCGCGGCCGTGCGCGCCGCCGATCTGCACCGCGCAGACGCCCCGGTCTGGGGGCTGGATTTCAACGATCCGGCCCTGCGCCGGATGCTGGCCGAGGCCGATCGCGCGGGGCTTGACGCAGCCTCCGCCCGTGCGCGGTTCCGCGCCGCCGATCTGGCTCTGGATCAGGCGCGCGCCGATGCGGGCCCTGGGGTCAGCGCGGGCGCCGCAGCCGACCGCGCCGGGCTGTCCGCGACCGGCGCGCTGCGCTATGAGCCCGACCTTGCGGGGCGCTTTGACGCCGCCCTCCGTGCGGCCCTGCTGGAGCATTCGGCCAGCGGGCTGGACCTGCTGATGGCGCGCCGGACCCTGGCGCGCGAGGTCACGCAGGGCTGGGTCGCGCTGGCCGAGGCCCGCGCTGATGCCGCCCGCGCCAGCAGCGACATCGCGGCCGAGGACCGCGCCCTGACCCTGTTGCGCCTGCGCCGCGACGCGGGCGAGATCACCGGCGCCGATCTGGCCGGGCGCGAGCAGGCCCTGATCCGCGCCCGCAGCGAGGCCGCCAGCGCCTCGGGCCGCGTGGCTTTGGCCGAGGCGCGGCTGCGCGCGCTTGGCGTGGCCTCCATCCCGTCCGCCATCGCGTTGAAATCGGCGGCGCGCCCGGCGGTGCCTGCCCGCACCGATCTGGCGGCCACGCAGGCGGTGGTGCCGGTCTGCGCCGCATGGCTGCGGTTTCGCGCCTCGGACGCCACCCGCGCCGAGGCGCTGGCCGCCGCGCGCCCGCGTCTGGTGGTGACCTCGTCGCTGGCGGCCACGGCCAAAACGCTGGCCGGGCTGATCGCGGGCAATGCGGCGGCGGTGACGAACGCGGTCCGGGTCGAGGGCGCGCTGCTGGACAATGGCCAGTCGCGCCGCACGGTCGACCGCGCGCGGCTGTCGGTGGCGCAGGCGGAAATCGACTGGCTGCGCGCCCGCAACCGCGCCGATCTGGATGCGCTGGAGGCCGTGACCGCGCGCCAGTCCGCCGAGGCGGGGCTGGACGCCGCCCTGTCGGGATGGCGCAATGCCGACGGCGATCTGAGCCGCGTGCGCGCGCGCCAGACCGCCGGGCTGGCCGATGCGCTGGAACTGGCCGAGGCGGAACGCAGCGTGGCACTGGCCCAACGCGACGTGGACCGCGCCCGCGCCGAGACGTTCCGCGCGGCCGCCGCCCTGCATGACGCCTTGCCTCCGGCGGTGCCGGGATGCATCCCTGTCCCTGCGCAACCGCTCTGAGGCCCCATGGACGACCCCAACGCCCTGATCCTGATCGTCGAGGACGAGCCCGAAATCGCGCTGATCCTGTCGCGCTATCTGGAGGCTGCGGGCTATCGCACCCTGACTGCGCGCGACGGCGATCAGGCGCTGATGCTGACGGCGACGCTGCGGCCCGACCTGATGCTGCTGGATCTGAATATCCCGCGCCGCGACGGGTTCGGGGTGCTGTCCAGCCTGCGGGGCCGGGACGATGCGCTGCCGGTGATCGTGGTCAGCGCCCTGTCCGAGGATGTCGACAAGCTGTCCGCCTTGCGGATCGGCGCCGATGACTATGTCACCAAGCCCTTCAACCCGCGCGAGGTCGTGGCCCGCGTGGGCGCGGTCCTGCGCCGCATCCGGCCACAGGGGGCGGGGGGCCTGCGGCAGGGGAACCTGCTGCTGGACCCGGTGGCGCGGCGGGTCAGCGCGGATGGCCGCGACGCGGGCCTGACCGACAGCGAATACCGCCTGCTGGCGGTGCTGATGGGGCAACCCGGCCGCGCCTTCAGCCGGGCCGAGCTGCTGGACGCCGGGCTGGAGGACAGCGACGCGCTGGAACGCACGATCGACAGCCACATCTCGCATCTGCGCACCAAGCTGGCTGCGGTGGGGGCGCAGGCGCGCGTCGTGAACCTGCGCGGCTTCGGCTATCGTCTGGACCCCGCGCCATGAACCGCCTGTCCAGCTATCTGTTCCGCGCGGCGGGCCTGTCGGTGCTGGTCGCGGTGGGGGTGATGTTCGGTGTGGTCATGCTGGCCGACTGGTGGAATTTCCGCGCCTTCGAGGCCAGCCTGTCGCCCGATCTTCTGGCCCAGTTGAACGACGACCGGCGGCCGGGGATCGAGCTGTCCAACGCGCTGAACGCCTTCTATACCAGCTGGCAGGTCCGCGCGGTCATGCCCGGGGCAGTGCTGCTGGGCACGATCGCGGGTGGTCTGGTCGGCATGGTCCACAGCCGCCGCCTGATGCGCCCGCTGGATGCCGTGGCCGCCGCGCTGGCGGATCTGGCGCGCGGCCAGACCGACGCGCGGGCCGTCTGCCGCCCCAGCCGGATCGCCGAAATGGACGCGTTCACGCGCAATTTCAACGCCATGGCCGAGGGGGTCGAACGCGCCGAACGCGAGCTGCGCGAGACGAACGCCGCCATCGCCCATGAACTCCGCACGCCTCTGACCGTGCTGATCGGGCGGCTGAACGGCATGGCCGACGGCATCTTTCCGATGGACGAGGCCAGCCTGCGCGCGCTGCTGACGCAGACGGGCCAGCTGCACCGGATCATCGACGACCTGAACCTGCTGACGCTGGCCGATGCCGGGCGATTTCACCTGCATCCCGAGCCGATGGATCTGGCCCATCTGGTGGCCGAGGCCCTTGCGACCGAACCGGACGATATCGAGACCGATCTGCGCCCCGCCCCGCTGGAAGCCGATCCGGCGCGGCTGCGGCAGATGCTGGCGGTGCTGCTGGACAATGCCCGCCGCTATGCCGGTGGCCGCGGGCTGCGGGTCGAGACAGGAACGGACGGCGCCATGGCAGTCCTGCGCGTGATGGATCGCGGCCCCGGCCTGACGCCCGATCAGGCGGCGCGGGCCTTTGACCGGTTCTGGCGCGCCGAGGCCTCGCGCGGCACCGAGGGCGGCGGCAGCGGGCTGGGGCTGGCCGTGCTGCGCAGTCTGGCCGAGGCCCATGGCGGCACCATCCGCCATGATCCCCGCCCCGGCGGCGGCGCCGTCTTCAGCCTGCGCATTCCCGTACCGCCCGGGCCAGAGGCCACCGGATCATCCTGATCGCCCGCGCCAGCGCCGGTGACATGCAGGCAGGTCAGGCGCGGTCTGACGGGTCACCCTCCCTGATCCTGCGGGCCAGATTGCGGCAGGCGCGCACGGTCAGCGCCATTGACGTCAGCGTCGTGCCCCAGACCCCGCTTGTGGCAAAGGCCGCAGCGTCCGTGATCAGGACATTCGGTGCGTCCCAGCATTGGTTCGTGTCGTTCAGCACCGAGACCTGCGGCGTGCGTCCCATCCGCGCGCCACCGGATTCGTGAATCGCGGCCCCCATGATCATGGTTTTTCTGAACCACAGACGGAACAGCGTGCGGCTGAGCCAGTCCGCGTCGGGATAGGCGCCGCGCCCGAATTCGCGCAGACCACGCGGTGAGCCGATGAACTCGAACGCGACGCCGGTTTCGCGCGCGATGTCCAGCAATGTCTCTTCCTGCGTCTCCAGCGTCGCCATGTCCTGTGACGAGGGGACGCAGCGGATATGCGGGACCGCCATGCCCCAGGCGTCGCGCCTGCGCGGATCCAGCGTGACGGCGTTGTCCCGGTCTGGCATCATCTGCCCGAAGCCAAAGAAGCTGGTGCGCGACGGGCCGCCGGGGGCGGCGGGAAACCGCCCGATCGAGCCCTGATAGTTGAACTGGTTCGCGGCCTGCCCGTCGCGCCCGACAAACCGGGTGACCAGAATGCCGCCCGAGGCGCCGTAAAACGGGTCCGGCGGGGCGGATCTGTCCTCGAACGCCCCGCGCGACCTTTCATAGCTGCCAACCGCAAGGCAGGGCATCTGATCCATGAAGTAGCGCCCCAGAAGGCCGGAACTGTTGCCGATGCCGCCGGGATGCGCGGGGCCTGCCGAGTTCAGCATCAGCCGCACGCTTTCAATCGCCGATGCACACAGCACGACAGACCGTGCGGCACAGGTCTGTGTCGCGTGGCTCAGGCGGTCGATGATCTCAACGCCTGTGGCCCGGCCTGACTGCGGATCGGTCAGCACCCGGCGCGCGATGGCATCATGGCGCACGGTCAGCCGGCCCGTGGCCATCGCCGCCCGCAGTGGTGAGGGCCTGCGCTGCGGCTCTGGTGCGATATAGCGCCAGGACACCACCGGACGATCCGGGCAGCGCGCGCGCATGTCGGCCCGGAACTGCTGTTCCGGCGGGGTCAGCCAGGACGCATGGGCGTACCGGCCATCCGGCAGGGTCGGCACGCGATCGGTCTGACCATAGAGGCCGAGAAACGCTTCGACCTCGTCATAAAACGGCGCCAGATCGGCATAGCTGACCGGCCAGTCCACCCCCTGTCCGGTCCGCGACCGCAGCCTGAAATCGTCGTCGGTCCAGCGCAGCAAGGCCCGCCCGAACGTGTGCATCCGCCCGCCCGCCTGCCGCCCGCGGATCCACAGATAGGGCGCGTCCTTCGGCGTCGTGTAGGGGTTCTTGCGGTCATTGATGTAAAAATGCCCAAGCCTTTCCGAAAAGAACGCGGCGCGGGCCTGAACGGCCTGCCCCCTCAGCGTCGCGCGCGCGCGTTCCCAGATATTGATGTCCGAGGCGGGGCCGGTCTTGCGGTCGGGGTCGAAATCGGCGTCGGTGATGTCGGGCCCTGCCTCCAGCAACAGCACGCGCAGGCCCTGCCCGGTCAGCTCTTTCGCCGCGAAAGAGCCGTTGGGGCCGGAACCGACGACAATCGCGTCGTATATGTCTTCAGTCATGGGGTCTTCCGAATGTCGTTCTGCCGGTCTGTACCGGGTTTTCTGGAGCCGGATATTGGGGGCCCGGATATGGGGGGCCGGGACGTCACATGCGCCGTCCGTCCGCAGCAAACAGCGAGGCCTTGCTGATGTCGATGCGGGCCTGAACGGGCTGGCCGGGCGTCTGGTCGACATCGCCCATGACGCGGAAGGACAGGGTCTGGCCCGCGCGCTCGAACCAGACCACGGTGTCGGCGCCCATCGGCTCGACCACGGCGATGCGGCCTGCGATGCTGCCGTCCGGGTCCGGGTCCGTGGCTGTGTCCTGCGCCTGCACGATCAGATGTTCAGGCCGGAAACCCAGCGTGGCGGGGCCGGGCGCGGGCGTGCCGTGATAGCTGTCAAGGCCGATCGCCAGCCCCGCGCTGCGAAACTGGCAGATGCCCGCCTGCTGATGCACCTCGCCTTGCAGAAAATTCATCGCCGGGGCGCCGATGAAGCCCGCGACGAACAGGGTGGCCGGGCGGTGATAGATCTCGGCCGGGGGCGCAAGCTGCTGGATCACGCCGTCTTTCATGACCGCGATGCGGTCGGCCAGTGTCATCGCCTCGATCTGGTCATGGGTCACATAGATCATGGTGTTGCCCAGATCCTGATGCAGCTTCTTGATCTCGACGCGCAGTTCGTTTCGCAACTGGGCATCGAGGTTCGACAACGGCTCGTCGAACAGGAACACATCGACCTCGCGCACCAGCGCCCGCCCGATGGCGACCCGCTGCCGCTGCCCGCCCGACAGATCCGCCGGGCGCCGGTCCAGCAGGGGCGTCAGGTGCAGCATCCGGGCCGTGCGCTCGATCCGCGCGGCGACCTCGGCCCTGGGCAGGCCCGCGACGCGCAGGCCAAAGCCCAGATTCCTGCGCACGCTCATGCGCGGATAGAGGGCGTAGGACTGAAACACCATGCCGATGCCCCGGTCGGCAGGCTCGGCCCAGGTGACGTTCCGGCCGTTGATCCAGATCTCGCCATCGGTCACGTCATTCAGCCCGGCAATGGCGTTCAGCAGCGTCGATTTTCCGCAGCCCGAGGCGCCCAGCAGCACCAGAAACTCGCGCGGGCGGATATCCAGGCTGATGTTTTCCAGCACGACATGGGGGCCATAGGCGACCTTGAGATCCTTGACAGAGACAGCGGCAGAGAGGGGGGCAGAAACGGCGGCAGAAACGGCGGCTTGCATGGGTTATCCTTTCACGGCGCCTGCGGCGATGCCGCGGACGAACCAGCGCCCGGACACGAAATAAATGGTCAGCGGGACCAGCGCGGTCAGGATCGTCGCCGCCATATTGACGTTGTAGAGACGCTCGCCGGTGGTGGTGTTGACGATATTGTTCAGCTGAACCATCATCGGCTGGTTGTCGCGGCCGGCAAAGACCAGCCCCAGCAGGAAGTCGTTCCAGATGCCGGTGAACTGCATCATCGAGGCGACCACGATCATCGGCACCGACATGGGCAGCATGATCTCGAAAAAGATGCGCCAGAAGCCTGCGCCATCCAGCCGGGACGCCTTGAACAGCTCTTCGGGGATGGCGACGAAATAGGCGCGGAACAGCAGCGTCACCAGCGGCAGGCCGAACAGCACATGGACCAGCACGATGCCGGGCCACGAATTGTACAGCCCCGCCGCCGCCATGCCGCGCACCAGCGGATAAAGAAACACCTGATAGGGCACCAGCGCCCCCGCCATCAGCAGGCCGAACATCAGATTGCCGCCCCGCGGCCGCCAGAAGGACAGCGCATAGCCGTTGATCGCGCCCAGCATCACCGAGATGGCGACCGAGGGAATGGTGATCCGCACCGAGGCCCAGAAGCCGGTGCTGATCCCCTCGCAGGTCCCGCCCGCGCAGGCGCCGCTCCAGGCGGTTTTCCAGGCGGACAGGTCAAGGGCCGCGGGCAGCGCAAAGATCTGCGCCTGACGGATTTCGGGCATGGATTTCAGCGAGGTGACGATCATCACATACAGCGGCACCGCAAAGAACGCAGCCGCCGTCAGCAGGAACGCATAAAGCCCGAGACGCCCGAGGGTCAGCCGCTGCGGGCGGGGGCCACGGGACGGGGCCGCTGCGGCGGCGCGGGGGCCGGTCACAATGCACCTGCCTTGCGCCGGGCGCGGATATAGCTGGCATAGCGGAACGGCGCCACGATCACGATGACGCTGAGCAGCAGCATGATCGAGGCGGCGGTCGCCAGCCCCAGATTCTGGCGCTGAAACAGGTTGTCCATGATGAACTTGGCGGGCACCTCGGTCGCCGTGCCGGGGCCGCCATTGGTGGTGGCAACGACAAGGTCGTAGGTCTTGATCACCCCCATCGACAACAGCGTGGCGACGGCGGCCAGCGGCGCGCCCAGTTGCGGCAGGATGATCGACAGATAGGTCCGCCAGACCGGAATGCCGTCCACCCGCGCGGCGCGCCACTGTTCGGCGTCGATGCCGCGCATCCCCGCCAGCAGCATCACCATGACCAGACCCGAGCCCTGCCAGACCCCCGCGATCACCACGCCATAGATCGCGACATCGGGGCGGGTCAGCAGGTCAAAGGTGAACCCCTCCCAGCCGATGCCGCGCATCTGGGCCTGCAGCCCCAGCACCGGGTTCATCAGCCATTGCCAGATCAGGCCGGTGACGACAAAGGACATGGCATAGGGATACAGAAACAGCGTGCGGAACATGCTTTCGAACCGGACCTGCCGGTCCAGCGCCGCCGCCAGCAGAAAGCCGATCAGCAGGCATCCGCCCACATAAAGCGCGCCGAACACCACAAGGTTCTGCACCGCGCCGGTCCATTTCGACATGCCCAGCAGCCGTTCATACTGGTCGAACCCGACGAAATTCGATGACGGGAACAGCCGTGAATCGGTGAAGGACAGGCGCAGCGTCCATGCAATCGCGCCGATATAGACCAGCACGACCGCCGCCCATGTCGGCGTCAGCGCGAGGAAGGGCACCAGCGTGCGTCTCAGTCCGGGTTTCATCGGCTCTCTCTGGCAGGGGCGTGGTGGTCAGGGCCGCGCGGAGTGCGCCCCTGCGGCAAGGGTCATTCGAAGATCGCGGCGAAACCGGCCATTGCAGCGTCGATGTCGGCATCGGGGGTGGCAAAGAACTCGCCCACGAAATCGGCGATCAGGCCGACCTGCTCGGGCAGGACGGTGATGGCCGGGTCGGGCACCAGCGCATTCTGCTCCAGCATGGCGATGCCCTTTTGCGCGCAGGCGTCAAAGCCCGACATGTCGACGTCAGAGCGCACCGGGATCGAGCCCTTGTTGAGCGAGAAGCCGACCTGCACCGCCGGGTCCATCACGACCTCGGCCATCAGCTTTTGTGCGGCCAGCCCGCTGTCGTCTCTGGTGACCGGAAAGCCCAGCCCGTCGGTGATGAACACCATCCCCGGCGTCGAGGGCACCAGCATGCAGCCGAAATCGACCTCGGGCTGCTGACCGGCGCTGGTGAATTCGCCCTTGGCCCAGTCGCCCATGAACTGCACGCCCGCCTGGCCGGTGATGACCATCGCGGTCGCATCGTTCCAGTTGCGCCCCGGCGCGCCCGCATCGACATAGTCGCGCATGCGGCCAAAGATCTTTAATGCCGCGCGCACCCCGTCCGAGGCGATGGCATCGGGGTCCTGGCCGGTGAAGATCCGGTTGAACCCGTCGATGCCCACCTGCGTCAGCAGGATCATGTAAAAGACCTTTGCCTCCTGCCAGGACTGGCCGCCCCATGCGATGGGCGTCACACCGGCCGCCTTCAGCGCGTCCATATCGGCAAAGAACGCGTCCCAGTCCTGCGGCTCTGCGGTGATGCCTGCCGCCTCGAAGGCCGCGCGGGAATAGTACATCCAGCTTTCGCCATGCAGGCCGGTGGGGGCCAGATAGACCTCGCCGTCAAAGCTGATGTTGTCATGGATCGCCGCCGGCAGAACGCTGGCCCAGTCGCCCGCTGTGGCGATGTCGGTGATCGGCGTCATCATGCCATTGGCCGCATAGGCGGCGGCGTCCTGACCCAGCACGAACTGGCGCACGGTGGGCGGATCGCCTGCCATGACCCGGTTCTGAAACGCGGCATTCGCATTCTCGAACCCGGCGATCGAGGTGTTTTCCCAGGTTCCGCCGCGCGCCTCGAAGGCGTCTTTGATGACCTCGGCGGCGGTCATCTCGCCGCCCGATGTCCAGGATGTCGACACCTCGGCCGTCAGGTCCTGCGCGGCCACGGCACAGGGCAAGGCGGCCAGCGCCGTCCCTGCGATCAGAAAGGATGCAATGTTCATGATGATGTCTCGTGTTGTTGCGATGAGGCAGTCAGCGGTCAGGTCGGGTGAGGGCGCGTCGCGCAAAGGCCAGCCCCTGCGTCAGATCCGCGACGGGATCGGCCGAGGCGTCCAGTTCCAGGATCGCCCAGCCCCCGATCCCGCGCGCCGTCACAAGGCCGGACCACGCCCGCCAGTCCACGCGACCGGCGCCCAGACCGCAGAAATAGCGCTGGTGGCGGGTGTGGATCGTGTCATCAATCGGCGTGTCGTGCGGCATCGGGCCGGTGGCGTCCTTCCAATGCGCGATCAGGACACGTTCGTGGTGGCGATCGACGATCTGCACCGGATCGCCGCCCATCAGCACCAGATGCGCGGTATCGGGGCACAGCCCGACAAAGACAGGGTCGGTCAGCAGCATCATCAGGTCGATATCGCGCGCGGCGGCAAAGACCGAATGCGCCTCGGTGTGCAGGGCGATCTTCACGCCATGGGCGGCGGTGGCGACACCAAGGCGGTTGACGATATCCGCCAGCGCAGAGGCCGCCGACAGGTCGAACAGCCGCGCGGGGGTTGCACCCGGCGTCTGGCGCATCGGCAGGCCGACGACCATGACATCGGCCCCGGCGGCGGCCAGAAATCCGGCAGCGGCAGCGCCGCGCCCGATGATCCCGGCGACGGCGGCGGGATCGTTCAGATCCGGCGCAAAGGCCAGATCCGCAAAGAACGCCGAACACAGGCACAGGTCCCGCGCCGCGAGTTGGCTGGCAAATTCATCTGCCGACCCAAAGGCTGCAACCGCGCAGATCCAGCTATAGGGCGGGAATGTCAGCTCGATCCCGGTGATCCCGGTCTGGTGGACAGCATCCAGAATCCGGGTCCAGAAGGCATGCGGATCGCGCGCCGCCACCGCTGTGATCCCGGCCTCATCCGCCACGCCCCAGAAGGCCGGATCGTGAAAGGTCACCAGATCGACCCCGAACATCCTGTCGGTCTCACTCGGCATGACAAAAGGGCCCCCCTGAAGGTGATTATTCTATAACTCGTGATTTTTTTCATGTGGTTATGCGTGGCAATCGTTTGCCAATACAGAGGCGTTAGTGTAACGCTGGACGGGCCACAATCGGTTTCTGACAGAGCTGATGCTGCCCGCGCCAGAACGCCCGGATTGTGTGCACATAGCGGCGGAACTGATCGGAAATCAGGCGTGACAAAAAGACAGAAGGCGACTGGCACCGTCAGCATGAGGGATGTCGCAGATGCTGCGGGCGTCGCCGTCTCGACGGTCAGCCGGGCGCTGGCCAATCCGGGGCGTGTCAGCGACGCGACGCTGAAACAGATCGCGGATGCGGCGCGCAGGCTGGGCTATACGCCCAACGCCGCAGCCCGCAGCCTGCGCAGCGGCAAGACCAATGTGATCCTGATCGTGCTGCCGGGGCGGCTGACCTATGGCGCGTCGCAGGTCATTCCGCACGCGCTGGCGGGCATCGACGCAGAGCTGTCGCAGCACGGCTATCACATCCTGATCGCCAATCTCGACCGCCTGGCCAAGACCGACCGCCATATCGTCGATCTGGCCAGTGGCGGCGCGGTGGACGGGGTGATCATCCTGTCCTCGTCGGTCCCAAGGGTCGGAAAGCGCTCGGTCTTGAACGGCGGGCTGCCGGTCGTCGCGCTGTTTCAGGACCTCAGTGCCGAGGGTGTGCCAAGCGTCCTGACGAATGAACGCGCGATGATGCGGCAACTGACCTCGGACCTGATCGCTCAGCGGCACCGCGCGTTCTATTATGTCTGTGGCCCGGCGGGAAGTTATCACGAACGGCAACGCATGGGTGGCATCCACGAGGCGCTGGAGGCTTGCGGCCTTGCGCCCGGCAGCCTGCGCCACTCGGCCGGACAGATCGCCTATCAGCGCGGGTTCGAGATCGGCGCCGATGCCGCGCGCGACTTTCTGGCGTTGCCCGACCGGCCCACGGCGGTCATGTGCTGTTCCGACGATGCGGCGCTGGCCTTCATACGGGTGCTGATCGACGCCGGGGTCACGATCCCGGACGAGGTGTCGGTCACAGGCTTTGACGGCGCCGCGATCGGCACGATCTTCTCTCCGTCTCTCTCGACCATCGAACAGCCTGCCATCCGGATGGGGGCGCAGGCCGCGTCGCTGCTGCTGGCGCGCCTGAACAACGCGGTCGTGCCTGCGGTCACGGTGCTGGACAGCACCTTCATCCCCCGCGCCAGCACGGCCCCATTTCCGAAAGGACCCCCGACATGACCCCTTTTCCCGACAAGACCGCCCTTGCCGATGTGGCGGGGCGCACCATCGTGGCCGATGCCATGCACGCGCCCGTGCGCGGCCAGGTGGCCTATCTGCCCGACATTGCCATCACCGTTGACGCTGCGGGCTATATCACCGCCGTCGGCCAGGACATTCCCGCCGATGCGATCCGTCTGCCGCAGGGCTGTCTGCTGATGCCGGGGCTGGTCGATCTGCATGTCCACGCGCCGCAATTCCCGCAACTGGGCACCGCGCTGGACGTGCCGCTGGAGGACTGGCTGCAGACCTATACCTTCCCGCTGGAGGCGCGCTATTCGGATGAGGATTTTGCCGCCGGGACCTATGCGGCGCTGATTGCGCATATGCTGGCCTGCGGCACCACCACCGCGCTGCATTTTGCGACGGTGCACCTGCCGGCCACGCAGATTCTGGTCGATACCTGTCTGGCGCAGGGCCAGCGGGCGCTGGTCGGCAAGGTCGCGATGGACCACCCCGACACCTGCCCCGGCTATTACCGTGACGCCGATGCGGCGACCGCCATCGCCCAGACCCGCGCGCTGATCGACTATGTGCGCAACCATCCGGCGAACGGCGCGGAACTGGTCCATCCGGTCATCACGCCGCGCTTTATTCCGGCCTGCACCGACGATTGCCTGCACGGGCTGGGGCAGCTTGCGGCCCAGACCAACACGCGCATTCAGACCCATGTGTCGGAAAGCGACTGGGAACATGCCCATGTCAGACAGCGCACCGGCAAAAGCGATACCGAGGCGCTGGACCACTTTGGCCTGCTGCGCCCCCATACCGTGCTGGCCCATGCCAATTTCCTGTCACCCGGCGACATGACGCTGATCGCCGAACGCAAGGCCGGGATCTCGCATTGCCCCTGGTCGAACATCTATTTCGCAAACGCGGTCTTTCCGCTGCGCGAGGCGCTGGACCGCGGCGTGCGTGTGGGCCTTGGCACCGACATCTCGGGCGGCCCGATCGGCACCGTCTGGGAGGCCGCCCGGATGAGCATCGCCGCCTCGCGCCTGCTGGAGGGCGGCGTCGATCCTGACATCCCCGCCGAAAAACGCGGACGGCCCGACAGCCGCATCGACACGGCGACCGCGTTCCACCTCGCCACCCGTGGCGGTGCAGAGGCGCTTGGCCTTGAGGTCGGGGCCTTCGAGGTCGGGATGAAGTTCGACGCCATCGCCATTGATCCCCACGCGCCGCTGGGTCAGATCGCGCCCCATGCCTCGGACAGCCCGCAGAGCCTGCTGGAAAAGGTGATCTATGGCGCGACCAAGGCAAATATCGCGGCGGTCTGGACAGACGGCATTTGCCGCAGCCGGCAGCACGCCGCCTGATCGCCCCCCTGCCGGAGCTGCGCCCCTGCGGGTCCGGGACGGGGACAGCCGGGCGCCACATGCGGGATCTGATCCTCTGACGGGTCCGGCGGCAAGATTGCCACCGGGGACGATGTGTCCGGCGCCCGGCTCTGATCGCGGTCCACCGCGCTGTGGATTTGCGCAGAACAGCCTGACCCGCCACTGCGCCATGTTATCCACATTTTCTGTGGACAGTTCCGGGGACAGTCACAAAACCCCCGTTGGGGATCAGCACCCTGCCCCTCGCGCGGCGTACCGCCCCCCAATGGGGCAGGGCCTCAGGCGCGGGGGGCGGCGAAGACGTCCGTGTACAGCACCGGACCCCCGGTAAAATATCCCTGCATCCGCGTGACACCCAGATCGCGCAGCGCCTCCAGGATCTCGCGCGAGCTGACATGCTCGCCCACCACCATCAGGCCCAGCCGGTCGCACAGCCCGACAATGGCCTCGATGATCCGCAACTCTCGCCGGTCGGGACAGACGACATTGGCGACAAGCCGTCCGTCCAGCTTGACGCAATCGACCTCCAGATCGGTCAGATAGGAAAACCCCGACAGGCCCGCGCCGAAATCGTCCAGTGCGACCAAGCAGCCCATCGCGCGCAGAGCGGTGACATTGGCGCGGGCCTGCGCAAAGTCGTGAATGGCCGAGGATTCCGTCACCTCGAACTGAATGCGCGCGGGATCGACCGCGGCTTCGGTCATGATCCGGTCGATCTTTCGCCAGAACCCCGCGCCGGACAGCGTCCGCCCGGAGACGTTCAGCGAGATGTTGATGTCGGGACGCAGGCCCAGATCGGCGGCATGTCCCAGAATGGCCTTGCGGATGATCCACTCATCCATGATGCAGATCATATGCGTCCGCTCGACCAGCGGCAGAAACGTCAGGGGGGCGTGGATGCGCCCGTTCGCGTCCTGCATCTTGACCAGAACCTCGTAGAATGATGTGGGCCGGGTCGCATTCAGGTCGATGATCGGTTGCGCATGCAGGATCAGGCGCGAGTCCTCCATCGCGGACATGGCGTCTGACAGCAGGAACGCGCTGTTGGTTGCAGCCAGCACCGCGGCGCTGTCCGAGGCATCGTATTCGACCAGATCCGTCCCTCTGGCGCCCGCCATCGCACAGGCCGCCGCCGCCTGCCGGGTCAACGCCGCCGGATCGCCGCCGCCATCATCGGACCAGATGATCCCCGCAAAAGCCGCCGTCGAAAAATATGCCCCGCCCGCCTGCACGCGGCAGCCCGGAATCCGGTCCAGCGCCTGCCTGACCAGATCGGCCAGAGCGGCGCGGCTGTCGCCAACCAGCGTCACGACAATCCAGCCAGAGGCGGGCGCTTCGGACACGCGGTCGCACCCGAAACGGTCGCACAACAATCCGATGACCTGATCCCGGACCGCACGGACCAGCCGGTCACCCCCGGCAATCATCAGCTGATCCGTGTAGCTGAGACCAAAGATGCAGAGCCCACGCAGAGCCGTGTCGTCCAAACCGCACATTTTCGACATTCCTGAGATCGAACACCCAGGATGCGGCGCCAGAGCCGATTTCCAAGACCCAAGGCTGATCGTCCCAGCCCACTAAACTACTTCGTTCAAAAATCAAGTCTCAGGTGGCACTTGACCTTAAAATCTAGCCCGGACGGCAACAAAGCGCTATCGCGTTCATGCCGCGCCCTTGTGCACCCCTGACCTGATTCACCCGTTCATCCAACCAGCCTTGACGACAGGAACCTAACATTATGTACAGGTTTAAGTTTTATCGTCATGGTTGTACGTGAACCACGTGGTTTGGTTAGGTGGTGATATGAATGCTCATTTTTTGGTGCTTGCGAACACCTTGGGGTTGATGGCGCTGTGCACCATCCTGTTCAGCCGTGCCCAACGACACATTCAGCACAAGAACCTGCGACGCTTCTGCGTCGGGGCAGCCTTTGGGGCGGCGGGCGTTATCGCCATGTTGCAGCCCCTGGAACTTGCCCCCGGAGCCTTTGCGGATGCGCGCGGCGCCTTTGTCGGCATGGCCATGGCCTTTGGCGGCCCGCTCGCGGCGGCGGTTGTCGTGACCATGACGGTCACCGCGCGGCTGCTGATCGGCGGTGTCGGCGCGCCCTGGGGGGTGATGGTGATCGCGATCACCGCCCTGCTGGCGGGCGGTTGGCTGTACTATTTCCGCAGACGCGAAAGGCGCGACATCCGCGCCTGGGCGACCCTGACCCTCGCCTGCGGCCTGCCGACCTTCGTGGTTCTTGCGCAGGTTCCCGGCTTTGGCCAGCAGACCGAGTTCTTCATGGCCTTTCTGACCGCCATGCTGGTTCTGGGATTTGGAAAGCTGCTGGATTCCGAGCAGCGGCGCGGGCGCCGCGAACGGCACCTGATCTCGGCGGCCGAAACGGATGCGCTGACCGCCCTGCCCAACCGGCGCGCATTGGACGAATATGCCAGACAGCTTGAGGATGCGGGCGCGAAAGACGTCATGCTGCTGCTGCTGGATGTGGACCACTTCAAGAAGATCAACGACGAATTCGGGCATGACGTGGGCGATTCGGTGCTGCAGAACATCGCCCTGGCGATCAAGAGCACGATCCGGGCAGGCGATTTCGCCGCGCGGATCGGCGGCGAGGAATTCGCGGTCATCGTGCGGACCAAGGACGTGGCCACCGGCTATCAGATCGCCGAACGGTTCCGCCGCGCGGTACAGGTGCCTTACGGCGATCCTGCCGAAGACCGTTATTCGACGATCAGCGTGGGCGGCTTCTGCTTCAGCGGCAAACCCTTCAGCTATATCAACGGCTACAAGCAGGCCGATCAGGCGCTGTACCGGTCCAAGGCCGAGGGCCGCAACCGCGCGACCATCGCACCCGGCCTGCAGGCGGCCTGACCGGGCAGGCTGTGCCCCGAAATCAACCATGAGCAGAGTATCTGCGGCCCCGGCAACTTGAGCGCTTGAGTACAAATGGGCAGCCGTTATGATCGCACTATTGCAGTCTCACCGGATTCCCGCCCATGAACATCTCGTGCATTTTTGCTGCCGGTTCGCTGGCTCTGCTGGCCGCATGCGGCGGCGGCGGGGGCGGGGGTGGGTCACAGACGCCGCCGCTGCCCGAGGGCAAGCCGGTCGCGTCGGGCCCGTTCGAGACCTACCAGACCGATCACAACAGGTTTCAGCGTGTCCGGATGGACCGTTCGCGGGCGGGCGATGCCGCCGTGCTGGCGGCATTCGACGGCGCCCCCACCGATCCGGCAGGGTATCGCAACCTGATCGCGCTGGCCGAGGCCGAGGCCAGCCGGATGACCATCGAGGTGATCGCCGAGGTCGGTCCCGGCACGAACGGCGCGCCCACCCGGCTGCTGCGCCTGACCGCCGATCAGGCCCCGTTAGAGAATGTCCGCGACGGCGCGCTGGTCACCGCCAGCGGCCAGTATTTCTTCAAGGGGCAAAGCTTCGCCTGGGTGACGATCGACGACGGGCCGCTGCTGTCGGGGCGCCACAACGAGGGGCTGGAAAACCTGATGCTGGATTTCGATCGCGGCACGGCGGATATCGACATCCGGACCGAGGTTTCGGACCGCTCGCAGGTCGAGATCGGGCTGCGCGCGCGCGGCCTGCCCTTTGATGTGGTCAGCGGCGCCTATGGCGGGGCGGCGACCATCCGTGTGCGCAACCCCGATGTGACCGAAACATATCGGGTCGCCGGGCATCTGCGCGGCAATGTCGGCGGCAGCCCCACCTATCAGGACGGGGTGCATGGCATGACCACCTCGGGGCTGTATACGGCGACGGGAACGGATGACGGGCGGACGGTGACGGTCGACGGCACCTATTTCGGCCGCGATCCGAATGCCCGTCCCTAGGCTGGCGCGCGCGCTGGCCGTTGCCGCCGCGCTGATCCTGGGGCCGCACGTCATGGCCCCCGCCACCGCCACGGCGAATGCCGATGTCGCTGACCGGCTGCGGCTGGCGGCGGCCGCGGCGCCCGAGCGTTTGCGCCTGCGCGTCCATGCACAGGCCCTCAGCGACGGGGTGCTGCCGCCCTATGGTCTGGCGCGGCTGCGCAGCGACATGATCCGGCAGGGGTACTATTTCAACGGCGGCCCGCCCGCGATCGTCGCGCGCGAAGGCTATGTCGCGCCGGTGCTGGCATGGGACGGCAATATCAATGGCGGCGTGCTGCAGGACCGGTTCGTCTTCAACGGCCTGACATTCGAGGCAACCCCCGAGGCCCGGGCAAAGGCCGGGCTGGTCGCCGGGGCGCAGGCCACGGGCGTGACCCGCCTTGCCTGGCGCACCGGCAATCTGATCGAGCTGCGCGGCGCCATCGAACTGGGCTGGTCGCCCGAACACGGGATCGGGCGGGCCGATGCGCGCGCCTCGGTCTGCTCGCAGAACCATCTGACGGGCTGGACCTTTCTGGACATCTGCGGCACCGCGGCCCGCTATTGGCGCGACCTGAGCCGCGGCACCGCCACCCAAACCTCGGTCGAGATGCTGCGGATCCTTGCCACCGACCGGCACGCGCATCAGCTGGGCCTGCGCTATATCCGCGCCTCGGGGACGCCCCGCGATCAGAACCGGATTGCGCTGTCCGCCGACTCGGTCTGGTCGCGGCTGGCTGCGCGGGCCGCTGTGACCCTGGGTGAGGCCTCGCCCGACAGCACCGTTCTGCGCTATCGGCTGGACGGGGGCGTGACATGGCTGATGCTGGACCGGGCCGTCAGCTTCGATCTGTCGGCGCAGGTGCTGGAGGGCGGCGCGTTTCTGGGCGTTCCCCGCCGCGATGAGGTCTACGGGCTGTCGCTGTCGACGCAGCTGCGACCGGGGGCCGAGCTGCGCCTTGGCGTGACCGACAGCAACTCGACCGCCGGAATCGCCAATTACCGGCAGGTCACGATCGACCTGCGGCTGGACCGCCTGCGCTGACCGGTCAGTTCAGCGCGGCCAGCCCCCGCCGTGTCTCGGCGGTTGCCAGCGCGTTGTGCAGGCGCGTGAACTCCTCGCGCGCGCGGGCGGGCTGATTGCTGTTGAGATAGGCATAGGCGCGCAGGACATCCAGATCGCGCCGCAGGCTGCCGGTCAGCCCCTGAATCGCGTCAAAGAACTCGATCGCGCGGCGATAATCGCGGCGGTTATAGGCCGCCACGCCGCGTTGATCCAGAATCTGGCGTTCGACATCGACCCGCTGCGCGCGCGTCAGGTCGGTGACGGCGGCAAGGCGCGCGGCGTTGTCGGACATGCCCATCTTCAGATAGGACAGGGCAATGCCGTAATGTGCGTCCCGGCGCTGCGTGGCGTCCAGCCTGCCACGAAGCGCGGTCTCGAACTGGGCGACTGCCTCCATCGGGCGATCCAGATTAAAGGTCTGCCAGGCCTGCTGATAGACCCCCACGGCGGACCCGCCCCCCCCCTGAGAGGGCGCAGGCGCTGGCTGAGCCGCAGCCGGAGCCGCAGACGGAGCCGCAGCCGCAGCCGAGGGCGCGGCGGCGGCGGGCGGGGTTGCCGGGGCAGCCGCAGCAGCGCGGGCCGGTGCGGCAGCTGCTGTTGCGGTCCCGGAGGCGGCAGCGGGCGCGTCCGGGGCCGGGGTGCCCAGCAACCGGGCCTGCACCGGTGTCAGCGCATCGGTCATTGCGGGAAAGCGCGCCATGACCTGCCCGAACAGCCCCCGCAGATCATCGGGCGAGGCGACGGCACTGGCCTTTTCCAGCGTGGCGACAAGATCGGGCTGGTTCACGCAGGCGGCCAGCACCGCGCGATAGGTCCCCAGCGCGTCCCCCTCCTGCCCGGCCGCCTGCTGCGCATCGGCGATGCGCCAGGCGTTGTTGATGCGGTCACAGCGCAACAGGCCGGGCCGTTCCCCCGCCAGCGCCAGCGCGCGCGCCAGATCATCCGCGCCCAAGGCCGCGTCCAGCAGGATCTGCCCCTCATTCGTCTCAAGCAGCGACAGCATTTCCGCCGGAGGGGTCCAGTCGGGATAGGCCGTGCGGCTCTCGGCGATGGTAGCGCGCGCCTCGTCGAACTGATTTGCGCCGATCTGACGATAGATCGTGTCGATCTCGGCGCTGGGGCCGCTTTGGGTCAGGCGCGCCAGATCCTCGGGCGGCTGCCAGTCGGGATAGAGGATCTGCAGCCGCTGCAGTTCGGACCGGACCGATGCCTCGTCCTGCTGCTGATAATAAAAGGTCAGGGCCAGCAACTCCTCGGGGTCGGGGGCTGACTGGGCCTGCGCGGCAGAGGCCGCGATGGCAAGGATTGCGGCGAAAACGACGGATCGGGTCATAGGGGAACACACCTCGGATAGGTCGTGATCTGCACGACAAGCGACATCAGATGCAGGGTGGCGGGATAATAGGGCTGATTGCTGTCAAAGCGCGGCATCAGCGACCCCACCCCCCCGTCCGCCGCGCAAGAGGCCAGCCGCGCGACGGCGGCATAGCCGGAATGGGGGCTGCGTTCGGCGACCTCGCCCGTCTGCGGATCTATCCGCGTCGGCGTGCCCTGTGCGTCCTGGCCTGCGGTGGCGTCAATATAGGCCCGCACCGCCGGGCTTTGCCCCTGCCCCGACCACAGCGCGAACAGCGGCACCCGCACGGCCTCGTACCCCACAAGGGATGAGAATTCCGCCGGCGCGGGCCGGATGCCCGAGGCGTCCAGCATGATCCAGTCGGGCACCGGACCCGCGCCGCCAAGCTGGTCGATCAGCGCCATCCCGTCGCGTGCGGCCTGCGCCAGCCGGGGCGTGCCCGCCGCCTCGGCCAGCTGCGTCATCGCCAGCGGCATGTAGTATGAGGGGTTCACGACGATCCCGTCCTCGCGCACGAAACCGGCGGCGGCGGGCAGCAGAATGATCCGCCCGCTGCCATCGGGATGTCCGGCCAGACAAAGGCGGTCCAGATCCTGCGCAATCGCGATCGCGCGCTGCCGGAAGCCCGGCTCATTGCCCAGACCGGCGGCAAGGATCAGCCCCCAGGCATAGAACAGGTCGCCGTCACTGGCATTGTTGCGGTCGGTGACCTGCGGCACCGAGTCGGGTCGCCAGCGCCACGCCAGCAGCGCATCCTCGCGCACGTTCAGGTTGCGCTCGGTCCAGAGCACGATCGACCGGCAGGTGACCAGATCGCCGAACATCGCCGCCAGCAGCAGGCCATAGCCCTGCCCCTCGGAATGGCTGGCGCCGCTCTGGAACCCGTCGATCACCCGGCCGTCAGGCATCAGGCACAGGGTTTTCCATGCCGCCCATGCCTGCTGCAGCGGGTGCAGCTCATCGGTCAGCGCCCGCACATTGGACAGATCCTGACCCGTGGCACGCGTCGCGATGGCCGCCGCGATAAGGGATAGACAGGCACGTCGGTTCATGATCGCCCTCGGTGGTCGCGGGTGGACAGCACGTAAAACAGCGCAGGCAGCGCAGACAGCAGCGCCAGAGCCAGCAGGGACAGCGTAAAGAGCAACGGCGACCACGAGGCATAGTTGCCCAGGATCGACCGCAGATTACCGCCAAACAGGCGCTCGGCCAACACGGGCGGGCGGATCGGGGTCCAGACGTCCCATGTCCCGTCCGGGCGCAGAACCGCCGCCTCGCCGATGGCCGACCGGCTGGCGATCAGCGCATTCATCCGGTCGGCAACGTCATCGACTTGAATCCGCGGCCCGAGGATCAGCCACAGCGCGTCGGGCTGGTCGGGGTCCGGGCGCCACAGCAGGGCATCGCCCTGACGGTCGGCCATCCACTCGCGCAGGCTTTGCTGCGACCCCTGAAACGCGGTCTGCCGGAAGCTCTGGACATCCTGCCACACGCCATCCCGCGAGGCGAAACCGCCCGCCACCCACGACCCGATGCGGCGCAAAATCCCCGGCGCGGCGGCATCATCGTCGCCCGGCTCATCGAGGCTGTAGGTCGGGGCGGCCTGTACCTGCGCCGCGTCCTCAGCGGCCCCCGGCGTGGCCCTGTTGAACAGCAGCGCCTGCACCTGACCCAAGCTCACCCCGGCGTTGTCCAGCGGCACGAGGTTCAGCTCGTTCAGCCGCGCGAGGGTCAGGGTCACGCCCTGTTGCGGCGCGGGCGGATTGCTCAGCGCCGAGGCCAGACGGATCGCCTGCGCCTGCAGGTCCAGACTGGCCGCGACCGCATCCGGCACCGTGACATTGGCGGGCATCAGCCCCGAAAAGGGCGCCGCCATCCCCGGCAGCGTCATCGCGGGCGAGGTCGGCACCTCCAGCGTGCTGTCGGCCAGCACCACCAGCATGTCGCTGGTGCGGACCGGGCAGGCCTCATTCGCGGGCGCGCCGGGCACCATCATCTCGAAGCTGAGGGTATTGCGGCCGGGATTGAGCAGATTGGCGTTGAAACCGACCGGCAGCGGCGGCTGGATCTGACCGCCCTCACGATCCAGCGGCAGCAGCCGCACCGTCTGTTCGTTGACCTTGACCAGCAGGATCGCACCTTCGGCCAGGCCGCGGGCAAACCCGTAATGCAGCGTCAGCCGTGCTTTCTGGTTGGCCAGCAGCAGCCAGTCATCGGGCAGCGCAAAGGCCACGTCATGGCGGAAGTAATGGGTGTTGCCGACAATATCGCCGGTGCCAAGCGCGGACAGCGGCACCGGGTGTCCGGGCGCGATCTGCACCATCGGCGCATCACTGCCGGCGGGCCGGGGCAGGGCGGCAGCCAGATCGGGCAGCTGGTCGCCGTTGTATTCGACCTGCAGAACGATGGCGCCGGTTGCGCCGCGCCGATAGCTGACCGCGCTGCGATCCGAGGCGATCAGGGCGACGGTGGCAAAGCGCGGCGCCTCGATGCCATAGAACGAGGTGACCCGCATGCGCCCCCGGCCCGCCAGACTGGCCATCATCGCATCCGACGCCTGACGCAGCACGCCCGCATCGACGGTGTCATCGACCAGCAGATCCAGCGTTCCGCTGCGCGCCAGCTGCGCGCGCATGGCAAGGGCGAAGCCTTCCGCATCGGGGCGCAGCGCATCGGCGGGCACGGTCGCGCCGCTGTTGGCAAGGTCGATTTCGGTCCAGACGTGAAAGCTGGCATCGGGGCCGCAATAGATCCGGTGCGGCTGATTGACGGTCAGGTCGATGGTATTGTGCCCGGTCGTCAGCGACGGGCCGGGCAGGCTGACCGTCGCAAAATCGCCGATGCTGCGCAGCGGCATCTCGACCGGCTCGGCGCCATTGACCGAGGCGCGCAGCGTCGCCGTTCCGGTCAGCACATCGACGCCCGACCGCAGCGCCAGCTGCACCTCGGAGGGGGGGATGACATTCTCGGGCAGCTCCAGTGTCAGCCGGGTGCGGGCCGTCTCGCCGGTCAGGCGCAGCACGCCGGGCGAAGGCAGGCTTTCCCCGATCCGGACCTCGCGCGGCAGTTGCGTGTTGGGCGCGATCAGCGGCAGCAACCAGTTCTCGCCGGTCACGTCGGGCGCGGTCGCCCGGTCGCGTTCGACCGGCGGGGCAAGGGGCATGTCATCGGGCACGGCGCGGGGCTGCAACTGGATGACCGGCGTGTCGGGCCCGCCCGCAGCAGCCGGGGGCGTCGCCGTCACAGCCGCGGTGTCGCCCGATCCTGCGGGCTGGCTGCCGCCCAGGGTGATCGTCGGCGGCGTGTCATCCTGCGCGCCTGCGGGGTGCGGTGTTCCCAGAGCGAGGGCGCAGAACGCGCAGCCTGCCAGCAGGATCGGGCGAATATGGCGTGTCATGGCCGCGTCACCCCGATCATTTCTTCGGGTGTCATGGGTCGCGCCTCTTGATGATATTCGGGCGTGTCGAAATCGGCGCCGAACGCCACCAGATGCGCGGGCGTCGCGTTCTGCGCCGCCTTGTGCGCGACCCGGCGCCGGCGGGCCGGTTCACGGGCGAAATCGCGCGCGGTCCTGGGCAGCGAAGTCACCATCAGCCACAGCACATAGCCCAGACCGGCGATCAGCCCCTTGCCCTGCTGCGTGCTCCGGCGCTGCGCCAGCCAGTGTTCGGACGAGCCAAAGATCAGATGCGCCACGGCCTCGCGCACGTCGATCTCCTGCTCGGCCACGAATTTCAGGTTCAGCACCACGGCGCCGCTGGCCGAGGTCGAGGTTTTCAGCAGATTCGCCCGGACGTCACGTTCCAGATGCGGCGCATGCGGGAACGAGGGGCGCAACACCACCTCGCGGCCCAGAGGCGGCAGGCGCAGGGGGGCGGTGCCGGGCGCGCTGGTCAGTTCCAGCCCGGCGCCGCTGGTCGAGGCGTCAAAGATCGTGACGGGGACAGGCGCGGCACCCGACCCTTCCCACCGCAGGCTGCCCGGCTCACGCATCGCCACGCGCGGCGAGGCGCGGCGCTGCTGCTTTTCCGACACCGCGCGCAGCGAGATGCTGACCAGCAGCATGTTCACAACCGCCCAGATCCCCACCACCATCAGCACGCTGCGGTCGCCCGGAAACGCGAACCACCGCGTGATCAGCGCGACCACGCCCGCCACGGTCAGCCCGAACAGGATCAGCAGCGGGCGGTAGATGGGCGAGATGTAATCCTCGGCCAGCGTCTCGTCCTTGGCGGTGACGTTGAACTTGGCGCCGCGCGGGCGCAGCACGGTGCGCAGGATGGCGCCCGCCAGATAGGGGGCCTGCGCGACCTCGTAGATCTCGGAGATCAGCGGCCATCGCTGGCGCGAAAAGACGGCGTTCTGCACCAGCAGGACAATGGCCATATAGCTGAGAACATAGGCTGCCGCCTCGCGCAGCGTCGTGACAAAGATCTCGACCCCGAAGAACAGATAGGTCAGCGGCGCGATCAGATAGGCCAGCCGGATCAGCGGAAACAGCCAGAACGACATCGAGTTGATATAGCACAGCCGCTGCAACGGGTTCAGCCCGCGCCGCAGCAGCGGGTTCTTCAGGATCAGCATCTGCATCATCCCCGCCGCCCACCGGCCGCGCTGCTGGATGAAGGATGCAAAGGTCTCGGGCTGCAGCCCCGCGATCATGGCGCGGTCCAGATACATGCTGCGCCAGCCCTTGGAATGAATTTCCAGCGCGGTTTCGGCGTCTTCGGTGATCGTCTCACCCGCAAACCCGCCGACGCTGTCCAGCGCCTTCCTGCGCAGTACCGCCGCCGATCCGCAGAAGAACGCACCACCCCAGCGGTCAAGACCGGGATGGATCTTGCCATAGAACATCTCGTTCTCGGGCGGGCATTTCAGGCCAAGGTTCCGCTCGATCGGGTCCTTGTTGATGAAAAAATGCGGGGTCTGGACCAGAAACAGGCGCGGGTCCTGACGGAAATAGCCGACCGTGCGGGCCAGAAAATCGCGCGACGGGACGTGGTCGGCGTCAAAGACGACAACCAGTTCACCGTCCAGACGCTCCAGCGCGGCGCTCATGTTGCCGGCCTTGGCATGTTCGTTGCGCGCGCGGGTGGAATAGATGACCCCCAGATCGCGGCACAGCTGCTGCAACTGCGCGCGGCGCTGGCGCGAGGCCGCCGCAAGATCGGGATCGGAGGAATTGCAGCGCTGGTCGGTGCCGCCGTCATCGCACAGCACGACCCGGCGCAACTTGGCGGGATAGATCATGTTCTTGGCCGCCGACAGCGTGATCGACAGCATCTCGACCGGCTCGTTATAGGACGGCACGAGGATATCGACCGTCGGCAGATCCTCGGCCTGCACCTGCGGCGGCAGGTCCCGGACGACCGGATCGGCCGTGATGAAAGCGTTGAGGAAAAAGACAAAGATCGAATAGGTCTCGGTCAGCAGAAGCAGGACGGCCAGCACAAAGGACAGGTTGAAATCAACATCCGGCAGCGTCGAGGTCAGGCGCCAGACCAGATAGCGGATGACCGTGATGCTGGCGATGCTCATCAATGCGACGCGGGCCACGATATGCGCCGCAAACGGCTTGAGCAGCGCCACCAGCAGGACCGAGACCACCCCCAGCATCGCCTGCGCCGCGTTCGAGGTGGGCACCGAGGCGAGGATAAGCACCGGCACAAGGGCCAGCAGCCAGAGCGGCAGAGTCCATCGCGCGAAAGAACCGCCTTTGATCATGTATCGGGCCTTTGACAAGGGCTGAAACCGGGGGCTTGCAGGCTACCGGACAATGGGGGCCGCCAGCGGAGAGATGACGCGCGTGGCGCCTGCGGCCACGCCCGCAGAGGGAGGCGTACTGACGCTTCCGGCAGTGAGGGGCGCCAGCGCCTCGGACGCGTCGCCCTGAATGCAGTTGCGCAGCAGAATGTCGAGAACCGTCGCAGATCCGGGCAGCAGGCGCTGCGCCGAGGTGATCCGCCGGATGCCCAGCACGCAGACCGCGTCGCCGCCGACCCGCTGCTCAAGCCAGAAATAGGGGCCGATGTCATCCTCGGCGGTGATCAGATCGCCCGGTCTGATCTCGGTGAACGGCTCGGGCGGGCCGTCGATGCTGCGCATGAACTCTTCGTACACAAGGCGTCCACCGTTCCCCGAGCGGTTCTGGGTCCGCATGATGATGACATTCTCGCCCGGAACGCCAGAGCGGTTGTCCAGCGCCACCCGCTGCTGGGATTCGCCGCGCAGTCCGCGCTGCACCACCATGACGATGCCCGGCGCGTTGATCCAGCTTTGCGAGACTGCGACGGGGGTAAAGGGCGTCTGCTCGCGCAGCTCTCGCGAGGTTGTCAGCAACGCGCGCGGATCAACGGCGCAGCCGGCGACAAGAAATGCGGCAACCATCAGCACCAGGGCGGACCGGCCTGCTGTGATTGCGCCAATGTCGTGACAGGTTTTCGACATCCGTTCCCTCGCCCGTTTGCAAGGGGACCTTATCGCGGCTTCCGGGGATTGCATATGTGCAGTCAATATAATGAATGCTGCAAGTTGTGTGCTGTTGCATTCAGATCATCCTGCGCGCTAGCGCGACGGGCCGGTCTGCCTCAGCCTGCCGTGTCCCCGACGCGGCCGCAGATCAGTTGCGCCACGGCAAAGCCCCTGCCCCGCGCCGGCCCAGAAGCAGTTCGGTCAGGACACACAGCGCGAACAGCAGCAGCGTCGAAAGAACCGAGACTGCGGCGGCAGCGGTCGAATTGCCCTCGTATTGCAGGGAAAAGACCATGACGCCAATGGTTTCATGGCCCGATGACCACAGCAGCGCCGACAAGGTCAGCTCATTCATCGCGGTCATGACGATCAGGATCGCACCGGCCAGTGCAGCCGCGCCGACCGAGGGCGCAAAGATCCGACCGATGCGGCGGCCCAGACCGATCCCCGCAATGCGCGCCGCCTCGTCCTGCGCCGGGTCGCCCCCGCGCGCAGCCGCCACGACGGGGCGCAGGATCAGCGGCAGGAACCGCGCCAGATAGGCGATCAGGAGAATGGCCATGGTGCCGTACAGTGACACCCCGATCAGCGGCAAAGGCGGCAGGAAGGCCAGAATCATCGCCAGCGCGACCACGGTGCCGGGCACGACCCAGGGCGCCTCGGCCAGCAGATCGACGGTCGCGATCGCGGGGCTGGGGCGGCGGGTCGCCAGATAGGCCAGCGGCAGCGCGATCATGGTGCAGATCAGAGCCGCAGCCCCCGACAGCATCAGCGAATTCAGAAAGCCCCGGATCACCGCCGGATTGGCCAGCACGCGGCGATACTGATCGAGGCTGGCGATCTCGGCCGAGAACGGCACCCCGATCGCGGGCACCAGCGAGGTCAGGACCAGCGCCGCCAGCGGCAGGATGGCGATGACCAGCACCCCCGCCCAGATCGCCGCCTGCGCCACAGGCGGCGCGCGGTATTCGGGGGCAAAGGCGCGCCCGGCCTCGACCCGCATGCGCAGATGGCGCAGCAGCAGGGCACGCAGGGCCAGCGCTGCCACCGCCATCAGCGTCAGGATCAGCGCCAGCACCGCAACCTGCCCTGCGGCCTGGGGGCCAAAGCTGTTCAGCCGCTGATAAATCAGCGTCGTCAGCATCGGCACGCGGCCCGGAATGCCCAGCAGCGCCGGAATGCCGAAATTGCCGACCGCTGCCGTGAAGGCCAGCAGCGCACCGGCCAGCGCCGACGGAAAGGTCAGCGGCAGGATCACCCGTGTCAGCACCAGTCGCGGCGGCACGGCGGCGATGCGGGCGGCCTCGACCAGATCGGCGGGCACGGATTTCAGGCTGGCGCGGATGGCGATATAGACCAGCGGCATATGCTCGATCCCCATGACCAGCGCGATGCCCATGCGGGAATAGAGCGGGTTGCCCTGACCGGGCGGCGGCGCCAGCCCCAGCGCGCCCAGGATCGGCGATCCGGCGCCCGTCAGCTCGATCCAGGACAGGGCCAGCGTCTGCGAGGGAATGATCAGCGGCATCAGGATCAGAAAGGACAGCGCCGCCCGGAACCGCATCCGCATCAGCCCCACGGCCAGCGCCAGCGCCGCCCCCAGCGCGACCGACACGCCGACCGAAATCAGCGACAGGCTCAGCGTGTTCCAGAAGGCCCGCCCCGTCGCCCGCGCCGACAGCGTGTCGCGCAGAACGCCAAGGGCCGCGCCGTCCTCGCCCGGCCGGAAGGCGGTCAGCAGCAGCTGGCCAAGCGGCCAGATCGTGATCGCCCCGACGTAAATGCACAGCAGGATGGCCAGCAATCGCTCGCCATCCCCGGTTCTGCGGTCACCGAAAAGGTGCAGCTCAGCCGCCATAAAGATCGGCGAATTCCTGTTTGACCGCATCGCCGTCCGACAGCAGGCGGGCATTGTCGGCCTCGATCAGGGTCAGGCTGGCCGGGCCGGGATAGCCCTCGGGCGCGGCCATGCCCGCCTTCAGCGGGAAATAGCCCTGCGCGACCGACTGTTCCTGTGCGGCCTGACCAAGCTGCCAGTCCACAAAGGCGCGGGCGGCGTCTGCCGCATCCGTGCCCGCCAGAATGGCGACCGGCTGGGTCACCGCCGTCACACCCTCGGACGGAAAGACGAAATCGACCGGCGAGCCCTGCGCCCTGGCGTTCATCGCCATGTATTCGACCAGCACGCCATAGGCTTTCTCGCCCCGCGCGACAGCCTCCAGCACGGTGCCGTTGCCCTGCCCCGCCACGGCGCCATTCTCGGCCAGCGTCTCGAAATAGGTCCAGTCGAATTCGGGCTGCTGGACCATGGTGCCGACATGGATCGCCGCCGCCCCGGAATACAAGGGCGAGGGCATGATCGTCTGCGCGGCAGCCTCGGGCACGGCCAGATCAGCCCATGAGGTCGGCGCGGTGTCCACCAGCGTGGTGTTATAGACGATGCCGGTGGTGATCAGCTTGGTCGGAAAGAACATCGCATCCGCGTCCAGCAGGGCCGCGTCGATGCCCTCGACCGGGGCGTCGGGATAGGCCATCAGCCGGTCGTCCTGCTTCAGCTGGGTCATGGCGACCGCATCCGCGATCAGCAGCACATCGGCGGGCGAGCCGCCTGCCGCGAATTCGGCGGACAGCTTGGCCATCACCTCGGTCGTGCCCGAGCGGAACAGCTCGACCTCGATCTCGGGGTGGTCCTGATTGAAGGCCGCGATCACCTCGGTCATCTGCTCTTGCGGCTGCGAGGTATAGACGGTCAGGGTTTGGGCCTGCGCCGAAAGGGCAAGGGCGCTCAGGGCGGTGGACAGCATCAGCAGGCGGGTCATGGGAACCTCGTGGTGGGAAAAGAGGGGACGGCGGCGATCCGGGGCGGATCGGCACGCAGGCATCCGCGCGGGTCGCGAAGGACCGCGATCCGCGCGCGATTCGGAAGGCGCGGGACAGTGGCGCGCGGCTCAGGCATGGGCATGATCCCGGCGGGGCTGGTGCGCGGGCGCATCGCGGCTGTCGCGGGGGATGACCCAGCCGCCGGTGATCCGGACCCCGATCACCGATTGCGGCGGCAGCGGCGCGGTCAGGGTCAGCGACAGGTTTTCGACCCCGATCCCGCGCGGCAGGATATGGGTCAGATAGTGCCCGTTGCGGAAACTCTGCGCCAGAACCTCGGCCCGGAAATGGCCCGGCCCGGTGACCACGTGCAGATCCTCGCGGTGCAGGCACAGCCAGCCCGCACCGGGGGCGGCCTGACCGGCCACGCGCAGCGCCACGCCGTCCAGATCAAGATCGCAAAGCCCGTCACGCTGCGCACTCACCCGCACCGGAAGGGTCGCGCCATGGCCGATGAAGCGCGCCACCATCGGCGTGGCCGGGCGGCGATACAGATCCTCGGGCGTGCCGGTCTGCTGGATCGTCCCCGCCTCCATGACCGCGATATGGCTGGCCACCGCCATCGCCTCGTCCTGATCATGGGTCACGAGGATGAAGGTCGCGCCGGTCCGGGCGTGCAGGCGGCGGAACTCGGCCAGCATCTGCTGGCGCAGATGCGCGTCCAGATTGGCCAGCGGCTCGTCCAGCAGCAGGATCCCCGGCTGCAGCGCCAGCGACCGCGCCAGCGCCACCCGCTGCCGCTGGCCGCCCGACAATTCGTGCGGGCGGCGTGCGGTCAGATGGCTCAGCCCGACCGTCTCCAGCACCTCGCGGATGCGTGCCTCGCGGGCGGGGCGGGGCATCGCGCGGGCCTTCAGCGCGAATTCGACATTGCCGCGCACGGTCATGTTCGGCCACAGCGCATAGGACTGAAACACCATGCCCAGACCGCGCTGTTCGGGCGGCACGAAACGACCGGGCGCTGCGATCACGCGGTCATCAAAGCGCAGCTCTCCGGTATCGACCGTCTCCAGCCCGGCGATCAGGCGCAGAAGCGTGGTCTTGCCGCAGCCCGACGGCCCCAGCAGGGCCAGAAACGCGCCCGCTGGCAGATCAAGCCGGATATCGTTGAGAACCGGGTTTCCGTCAAAGGATTTGCCCAGCCCCCGTGCGGTCAGTTGCGGCATGACGACTCCTTGTCAGGAGGCTGGTAGAGGCCGGTGGTGACAGCAGGGTGAAAGCCGGGTGACGGTTTTGCGAAGGCAGGCCCGCGCATGCGGCAAAGCGCGCCGGACATCCGGGTTGCCCGAGGGCACCCCGTCCGGCGCGCATGCGGTGTGATCGCCCAAGCTGTGGCAGGCCCGTTGATCCCGCGGCTACTGGCTGCGGCAGAACTGTGCCACCTGTTCGTCGCTATAGGGAACAGTGCCACGCTTGCGCGCCACCAGTTGCCCGTCACTGTTGCGCGAACATGTCACAAAGCGCGAGATCGGGGGCGGGGCCGCAGGCTGCCTGCTGACAAAGTTGGACGCGGTCCGCTGCGCCCGTTCCGCCGACCGGCGCTCGGACGACGAGCAGATGCTGCTGGACGGAATCGTTCCGACCTGCCGCAGCGCCGCGCAGGCATTCGGGTCCCTTCGGGCGATCATGATCAGCGCGGCCTCGCCCTGCCCCATCTGCGCCAGCAGGCAGGCCTCATCGACCTGAGTGACGCCACCCGAGGCGCCCCCTCCGATCAGTGAGATCCCGATACTGCCCCCAAGGCCGCAGGGATGACCCGATCCCATGGACGGCGGCTGGACCGACGGCGCCGATCGCACCTTGTACGAGCCGCTGTATTCATGTTGCGCCCTGGTGGTTGCATTGCCGCGCTGATCGAGGTATATTTGGGCATTGGACGTACCGCCGGAGGCCGACGACGACGCCGCGCTTTCGACCTGTGCGGAACTTGACGAACCGGATGTGGAATTGCTGGTCATCGTCTGGGCTTCTGCCGAGGATGACCACATCGCCGTTGCTGAAATGATGAACGCCACGGCATATCGTGCTGGGTTTTTAATCGTGAAATTGCGGTCCATAGTTTACTCCTCCCCTCCGAACGCAGAGGTGGTGATGAAGGCCGGAGTCGGCACGTTCGGACACCCACCCCGGCCAACTTAAGCCCGCACATGCAGGCCTAAGCTTTAGGCACCGATCGTTGCCGTTACGGCAGGATGGTACCAAAGCCGCCGAAGGCACCTGCGGTGCTTCCGTTCGTACCCGTATAGGCGCCCGACGCGCCGGCTCCGCCGAAGCCGAAAGAGGCGGTCGTCGACGTGTTGCTCACGCCGCCAGCAGCGGTGGTGCCCGACCCGGACCCCGATGCCGCGCCACCAAAGCCCAGGGTGGTGAACCCGCCGGCCGCACCGGTCGAGGACAGGTTCATCGTGGTGGTGTTGGAGGCCGCCGCAGCGCCGCCGAAGGTGCCGGCGCCCGAGCTGCCCTGATAGACCGCGCCACTGGACGAATTCGACCAGGACCCGGTGCCCAGAACCGTCTGTGCCGATGCGGCACCCACGGTGAGAAAGACCGCTGAAGCGGCAATCAAGAACGTTTTCATTTGCTTATCTCCCTTGCTGGAAGCGACTCACCGCCGCTTCACAAACTATTGTTAGCACAAATGCGCCTGTCGCGCAATAAAGTTTCGTTTGAAGGACCTTTTGCGCAATTTAATTACTCGCTTAAGTTGAAGGCTCGCAAATGCGCAATCATAAGCTGTGCGATGACGCCGCAGCATCTGTCCGGGCTATGGGCCGCGTGGCGCGCTCTGCCAGACCCGGCCCGAGGGGAATTCGCACAAGACAGCAACCCGCGCGTCGCAAGCAGGATCGGATGCTATCGTGCGCGTCAAGCGACCTTTTGGCCGCGCGCATCTGACCGCGCTTCGGAAACAGCCGTTGCGGTATCGGGGCGGTTGACAGGTCGGACCGGCGCCGATACTGGCCCGCATTATGGAACCGACAAGCCGCCCCCTGCCGACCTGCTATTATCCGCTGCCCTGAGCAGCGGACGGCCTTGTCATGTCACCGCTGCGCCCGCCAGCGGTCGCATATCGGAGACAGTCCCGGACCCTGGCGCCTCTTCCCCTCAAGGAAAACGCCATGTCCCTCCTGTTGCCTCCTTCGGTCCTCATTCTCGGCTTCGGCGCGTTCGGGCGTCTGATGGCCGCGCATCTGACGCCGCATCTGCCGGTCGCAGTCTGCGATCCTGCGCTGGAACCCGGCCAGACCGGTCTTCCGGTCGTGCCACTGTCGGGCGCCGCTGCGTTCGACATCGTGGTGCTGGCCGTGCCGGTCCCCGCGCTGGCCGCGTGCCTGCGCCAGCTCGCGCCGCATCTGCGCCCCGGCCAGATCGTCGTTGACACCTGCTCGATCAAAGAGGAACCGGCGCGGCTGATGCAGGCTTTGCTGCCGGACCATGTGCAGCTGCTGGGATGCCATCCCATGTTCGGCCCGCAAAGCGCGCGTCACGGCGTGGCGGGCCAGCGGGTGGTTCTGTGCCCGCTGCGCGGCACCGGCTGGCGCAGGATCGCGGCCTTTCTGCGCCACCGGATGCGGCTGCGGGTGGTGCTGTCCTCGCCCGAGGAGCACGACCGCCACGCGGCCCTGACCCAGGGGCTGACGCATCTGCTGGCCCGCGCGATGCATCAGCTTGCCCCCCATCCCACCATCCGCACCCGCAGCTTTGATCTGATCATGGAGGGGCTGGGCATGGTCGGGCAGGATGCCCCCGAGGTGTTCGAGGCGGTGACGCGCGGCAATCCGCATCTGCCCGCACTGCGCCAGAGGCTGGCGCAGCTTCTGTCCGAAGGCTGACCGCCCGAAACCGGGTCGCAAAGGGCTTGACATCGTTGCACTCGCAACGACAATATCATTGCAACTGCAACAAGCGCGCCGGAGGATTGCCGTGACGCCCCATGACCCGCCGCATGGCCTGACCCGCGCCGCCTCGATTGGCGCGCATGCGGGCTATATGCCCGGCTTTGGCAATGACTTTGAAACCGAGGCCCTGCCGGGCGCCCTGCCGCAGGGCCAGAACAGCCCGCAGAAATGCAACTATGGCCTTTATGCCGAGCAGCTGTCGGGCACGGCCTTCACCGCGCCGCGCGGCCAGAACGAGCGGACATGGTGCTATCGCATCCGCCCCTCGGTCCACCATACGGGGCGGTTCACGCGCATTGATCTGCCGCATTGGAAGACGGCGCCGCATGTGCTGCCCGATGTCACCAGTCTGGGCCAGTACCGCTGGGACCCGATCCCGGTGCCCGACCAGCCACTGACATGGCTGACCGGCATGCGCACGATGACCACGGCGGGCGACGTGAACATTCAGGTCGGCATGGCCACCCATGTCTATCTGGTCACCCGGTCCATGCAGGACGAATATTTCTTTTCCGCCGACAGCGAACTGCTGGTCGTCCCGCAGGAGGGGCGGCTGCGCTTTTGCACCGAACTGGGCGTGATCGACCTGGAGCCGCGTGAGATCGCCATTCTGCCGCGCGGCCTCGTCTACCGGGTCGAGGTGCTGGACGGCCCCGCCCGCGGCTTTGTCTGCGAGAATTACGGCCAGAAATTCGACCTGCCCGGCCGCGGCCCCATCGGGGCGAACTGCCTCGCCAATCCGCGCGATTTCAAGTCCCCGGTGGCGGCGTTCGAGGATCGCGAGGTGCCAGGCCGCGTCATCATCAAATGGTGCGGGCAATTCCATGAGACGCGGATCGGCCACAGCCCGCTGGATGTGGTGGCGTGGCACGGCAATTACTGCGCGTATAAATACGACCTGCGGACCTATTCTCCGGTCGGTGCGATCCTGTTCGACCATCCCGACCCGTCGATCTTTACCGTTCTGACCGCGCCCTCGGGGCAGGAGGGTACCGCGAATATCGACTTTGTGCTGTTCCGCGAGCGCTGGATGGTGGCGGAACACAGCTTTCGCCCGCCCTGGTATCACAAGAACATCATGTCCGAGCTGATGGGCAACATCTATGGCGTCTATGATGCCAAGCCGCAGGGGTTCGCGCCGGGGGGCATCAGCCTGCACAACTGCATGCTGCCCCACGGCCCCGACCGCGATGCGTTCGAGGGCGCCAGCAATGCGGAACTGGGCCCCGAAAAGCTGGACAACACCATGTCCTTCATGTTCGAGACCCGGTTCCCCCAGCACCTGACCGAATTTGCCGCCCACGAGGCGCCGATGCAGCGGGACTATGTCGAGGTCTGGGATCAGCTGCGCAAGAAGTTCGACGGCACGCCGGGGGTCAAGTAGGCGTCCCCTCCCCGGATTTCGTTGCAATGAGAACCATCCCTGCCCTTTGTTTCAGTTGCAACGTCCAGCCCCCCGAGCTTTCTGCAAGACAAGCGAGACCCGACATGCCGCATCCGATCCAGCGCAGCCAGGTGGCTGCGGCGAACGACCCCGATGGCCAGTTCCCGATCCAGAACCTGCCCTATGGCGTGTTCTCGACCGATGGCACCGCGCCGCGCTGCGGGGTGGCGATCGGCGACCGGGTCCTGGATCTGGCCGCCTGCGAGGCGCGGGACCTGCTGGACGCGGGCGGCACCTTTGCGGCCCCGCAGCTGAACGATTTCATCGCGCGGGGTCGGTCCGAATGGGACCGCATCCGCGCCCGGCTGACCGCCCTGCTGGCCCATGACGGGCCGGGTGACCTGCCGCTGGTGGCGATGGCGGACGCGCGCCTGCATCTGCCGGTCCGGGTGACCGGGTTCACCGACTTCTATGCCTCGAAAAACCACGCCTTCAATGTCGGTCTGCTGTTCCGCGGCCCCGAAAACGCACTGCCGCCGCAATGGACGCATATGCCCATCGGCTATAACGGGCGGGCGTCCTCGGTCGTCGTCTCGGGCACCGACATCCGTCGCCCCATGGGACAGGTCAAAGCCGAGGGTGGCCCCGAATGGACCGCCTGCCGCCGTCTGGATCTGGAGCTGGAACTGGGCGCCATCGTCGGTGCCGACAGTGCCATGGGCGATCGGATCAGCGTGGATCAGGCCGAGGACATGATCTTTGGCTATGTGCTGCTGAACGACTGGTCGGCGCGCGACATTCAGGCCTGGGAATACCAGCCGCTGGGGCCGTTCCAGTCCAAGGCGCTTGGCACCACGATCAGCCCGTGGATCGTGACCCAGGCCGCGCTGGAGCCGTTCCGCAGCGCGGGCGCTGTGCGCGACCACGACCTGCTGCCCTATCTGCACGAAAACCGCCCCGGCTTTTACGACATGATCGTCGGCTGGACGATGAACGGCCAGACGATGGCGCGGACGAATTACAACGTGATGTACTGGTCCAGCGCACAGCAACTGGCGCATCACGCGGTCTCGGGCTGCCCGATGCGGGTGGGCGATCTGTTGGGGACAGGCACGATCTCGGGGGCCACCCCCGACCAGACCGGCGCGCTGCTGGAGATGACGCAGGGCGGCACGGCCCCGGTCACCGTGAACGGCGCCCCCCGCACCTTCATCGAGGACGGCGACGAGATCGGGCTGTTCGGCTTTGCCCAGGGCGAGGGCTTTCGCGTGGGCTTTGGCCCCTGCACGGGGCGCATTCTGCCCGCCCGCCCATAACAGCGCGCCTGCGCGATTGCTGGCGGTCCCCGGCCTTGTGGCGGGCGCAGATCGCGCAGGCGCCGGAAGGGCGTCGCCGATGATCGGGGGCCGGTCGATCGGGTGGCGGGCGCCGGGATGATGATCTGCGTGCCGGTGACGGCGCGGGCATGCCGTGGTTGTCGATGCCACCTATCTGCTATTCTTGCCGGATCTGCTGCGCTATAGGCGGTCCATGACCGATCTTTTGCCGCCGTGCCCCGAATGCCGCTCTGTCTACACCTATGTGGCGGAGTCCCTGCTGACCTGTCCGGAATGCGGGCATGAATGGTCGGCTGATGCCCCAACAGAGGCAGGCGCCGAGATCCGCGACAGCGTTGGCAATCTGCTTGCGGACGGCGACACGGTGACCGTGATCAAGGACCTGAAGCTCAAGGGCTCTTCGGGCGTGATCAAGGTCGGCACCAAGGTCCGCGGCATTCGTCTGGTGGACGGCGATCATGACATTGACTGCCGGATTCCGGGGGTGGGCCAGATCGGCCTCAAATCGCAGTTCGTCAGGAAGGTGGGCGACTGAGGAGGGGGCCGTGATCCCCTGCGCGTCACCCCGGATCGTGCCGCTGCGACCGTCGGGGTTCGCGCCTGCGGGCCGTCGGGGGCTGCGCGACGGCGCCTGACCCGGCGACCGCCCCCGTTCTGGTCCGCATGCCCACGCAACAGCACGTTCCGGTCATCCTGCGCCCGCATCTGGCCGGGCTTGCTTGACACCCCTTGCGCCCACCTCTATCCGGGCGGACTTCTGCGGGATCGGGGGCCGGAACATGTCACGCAATGGCCGCGCCTTGGGCGTCGACTTTGGCACGTCGAATTCGGCGGCGGGTTACCTGCGCGACGGCAGGCCGCACCTGATCGAGATGGCGCCCGGTCAGACCACGATGCCGACAACCTTTTTCTTTGATCACGAACGCCGCCGGACACTGATCGGCGATCCTGCCAATCAGGCGCTGCTGGATGGTCTGGACGGCCGGTTCATGCGCGCGCTCAAACGCGTTCTGGGCACCACGCTGATGCATGAAAAGCGCCAGATCCTGAATGAGCGCGTGACCTTCGTCGAGATCATCGCGCGCTTTCTGAATCAGATCAAGACCCGCGCCGAGGCCGAGGCGGGCATGACCTTCGACCGGGTGCTGTCCGGGCGTCCGGTGGTGTTTCACGGGTCTGGCGATCCGCGCGAGGCCAGGGCCGAGGCCGATCTGCGCGCCTGCTATCTGGCGGCGGGGTTTCTTGAGGTCGATTTCATGCCCGAGCCCGAGGCCGCCGCCATCGCCAGCGGCGCGCTGGAACAGTCGGGCCGGATCGGGCTGATCGTCGATGTCGGCGGCGGCACGTCGGATTTTTCGTTGTTTCGTTCCGGTCCCGAGGGCGTTGCGATCCTTGGCAGCCATGGCGTGCGCATCGGTGGCACCGACTTTGACCGCGCGATCAGCATCGAGCGGGTGATGCCGCTGCTGGGCCGGGGAACCGAGCTGCGCAAGGCCATGGGCGCGGGCACATCCCCGACGCCCAACGCGATTTTCAACGACCTTGCCACCTGGGAAAAGATCCCCTTTGTCTACACCCCGCAGAACCGGCGCATGACCGCCGGGATGGTGCGGCTGGCCGAGCAGCCGGAAAAGCTGGCCCGGCTGGCGAAGGTGCTGGAGGATGAGCTGGGACATGATCTGGCCTTTGCCGTCGAGCGGGGCAAGATCGCCGCCAACGGTGGCGCCGTGCAGCCCCGCATCCTGCTGGACCAGATCGAGCGTGACCTCTCTGCCCCGCTGCCGCCCGAGGCGCTGACAGACTGCCTTGCGCGCCACGCGGACACGCTGGCCGGGGGCGCACACGAGACATTGCGCCTTGCAGGTCTTGACGCGGGCCGGGTGCAGCAGGTGGTCTATGTCGGCGGCTCCAGCCTGATGTCGATGGTGTCGGGCACGATGAGGGCGCAGTTTCCCGCGGCCGACCATTCCTTCAACAACGTCTTCACGGCGGTCACCGACGGTCTGGCCATCGCGGCAGGACGCTGACCCGTCGCCCCCTTGTCCCCGGCGCAGGTCTGCACGGTTCATCGGCCCGCGCGGTTGGCCCGGCCTTAGCTCAGTTCCGTGATCTTGCGCTCGATGCTCCTGCGGCCCCGGCGGGATCTGATCTGCCGGGCATACAACGTCTCGGGCACAAGCGCGCGTTTGCCGGGCCCCTCATCGCGTCTGAAGCTGCGCTTTGCCGCGACGATGCTGTTGGTCGCGGCCGTGATGGCCGCCACCGTGATCTCGATGCGGCTGATGTCGTCCAGGTCGATCGGCTCGAAGAACTGCAGGCGGTCTCGTTCCAGCAGATCCTTGATGCTGCCGATATCGACGTATTCGCCGCTTTTCAGCGGGCCCTGCAGCGTCGCCTCGCTGGGGGACCGGCGCTCGGCCCGTGCCACCTCGGCGACCTCGGCGCGGTCGGCAACCGATGATGTCCGCTCGCCGTCGCCACTCCAGACCGTCAGAATGATTTCAAGGATATAGACCGGCTCGAAGCCCAGATTGCTGACCAGCGCACGGGCGGAAAAGCTGCGCTCGCCGCCCAGATTGATCAGGATCTCGGTGCGGCGCTGTCGGCGCAGACCAGACACGATGATATGCAGATAGAATACCCAGACCAGCGCGGTGACGCCTGACATCATCGCCTGCACAAGACCGCTGTTCTCTTCGATCCACCCCAGCATCAGTGCCGTGCCCGCCGCAGACGTGGCGACCCTTCGCGGCGCGGGTCGGCGTCCGGTCTGCCGGCCTTCGCATCAACGCTATCCGTCATGTTCACTCTCCGCCAATCAACTGGTGCGTGGCGTAACCAGCGGATGACCCAACTGTTCCAACCCACGGCGCAGGCGGTTTTCAAAGCCTTTGCAATCGCTTCTGGTCAGGGCGTCAGCGCCGCCAGAACAGCCTCGCGGACCGCGCGCAGGGGATGGGCCAGCAGATCCACGTCGTGCAACACCTGCGCGGCATGCAGACAGGGCAGATCGCCCGCCAGTTGCCGCGGCGCCGCATTCCCGTGGTCGATCAGCCGGGACAGACATAGCGATGGGGCATCCGAAACCCCTGCCCTGTTACGCGGGCGGGCGGGCGGGCGGGCGAAACGCGCCGATTGCGTCAAGGGTGCCTGCGCAATGGCCAGAAATAGATCTTTGTCAATTGTGCGTCGGATTGGTGAACTGTTGTGCCCCGTTCGGGTTGTCTTTCCGGCACCCGGTCCACGACCCCGCCTTCCCATCGCCAAAGGCATCCGTCATGCACATCCTTCATCTGGCCTTGGGCGGCTGTCTCAGGGCGCCTCCGGTCTGTTACGGCATCACCGAAGACACCGGCGGGCATATCGCATATGTTCTGGGCGCGGCGATGGCGCAGGCGGCCCGTCCCGATGTCGGTTCGGTCGACATCGTCACCCGTGCCTTTCATCAGCCGGGGCTGGACCCGCTCCATGCGGCGCCGGTCGAGATGGTCGCGCCCGGCTGCCGCATCCTGCGCCTGAAGACCGCCAACAGCCGCTATCTGGCCAAGGGCGCGCTGGAGGCCGAGATCCCGGCGCTGATCCGTGCGTTCTGTGACCTGCTGGCGGGGATGCCCCGGCGGCCGGATGTCATCCACGCCCATTTCGCGGATGCCGCCCGGCTGGCGCGCGCGGCGCAGCGGGAATTCGGCATCCCGTGGATCTATACCCCCCATTCGCTGGCCCTGCAAAAGGACCCGCAGGCCGCCGGGCGTTCCGGTCTGCGCCCGCGCATCCGCGCCGAGCGCGCGGCGATCACCCGCGCCAGTGCCATCATCGTCTCGTCGCGCGATGAGGCCGAGCGGCAGCTGCGGCCCTATGGCGCCGATGGCGAGGGGCGCAGCCATTGCATCGCACCGGGCGTGCACCTGGCGCGCGATCAGGGGCCGGGCGCGGCGGATCTGCTGCTGGCGCCGCTTTTGCGCGAGGCCGGTCTGCCCATCGTGCTGGCCGTGGCACGCCCGGTGCACAAGAAGAACCTCGCCGGGCTGATCGAGGCCTATGCGGCCTCGGACGAACTGCGGGCGCGGGCCAATCTGGTCATCCTTGCCGGGCAGCATGACGGGATCGAGGCGCGCGCGACCGGAACCGGCCCCACCGAACAGGCGCGGGTGCTGCGCGATCTGTTCGACCGGATCGACCGTCACGGGCTGGCGGGCAAGGTCGCATTGCCACCGCGCCATGACGCGGTGCAGCTGCGCGCGCTCTATGCACGGGCGGCGCAGGGGGGCGTGTTCGTCAATCCCGCACTGCACGAGCCTTTCGGGCTGACCCTGATCGAGGCGGCACAGGCCGGGGTGCCGGTCGTGGCCACCCGCCACGGCGGGCCGGTCGACATTGTCGCGCAATTGGGCCATGGCGCATTGGTCGATCCCTCAGATCCGCACCAGATCGCCGGGGCCTGCCTGCGGCTGATGGGTGACGCGCCCGGCGCGCGGGCAGCACAGGACCGGGCGCTGGCCGGGTATGACTGGGCCACATGGGCCGCGCGGTCGGTCGCCGTCTGCCGCAGCCTGCGCCGCCCGATGCCCGCGCCGCGCCGCGATCTGCGCCGTATCCTCGCCTGCGACATCGACGGCACGCTGACGGGCTGCGCCCGATCGGCACGACGGTTCGGCCTCTGGCACGGCGCCCGTTCGCCACAGATCCTGTTCGCGGTCGCGACGGGGCGGTCGGTGTCGCAGGCGCGCGGCGTGCTGGAGGCGTGGTCCCTGCCGCTGCCCGATCTGTTCATCACCTCGGTCGGCAGCGAGATCTGGCGCTGGTCCGGTGGCAGCCGGCTGCATCTGTGCCGCGACTACGCACAGCATCTGGACCGCGACTGGGACCGGGACGCGATCATGGCGCGGATCGGCGCGCAGGCCCTTGCAGGCCCCGACTGGCAGCCCGGCCATGAGCAGCGCCGCTGGAAGCTGTCGCTGTTCGGCACAGCGGCACAGGCGGCCCGGATCCGGCTGGATCTGGCCCGCGCCGGGCTGGCCGCGCATGTCATCCCCTCGCACGGGCGCTTTATCGACATTCTGCCCGCAGCGGCGGGCAAGGCGGCGGCGCTGGCCTTCGAGGCCGCGCGCCATGGGCTGACGCTGACGCAGTGCATTGCGGCGGGCGACAGCGGCAATGATGCGGATATGCTGGCGGCCAGCGGCGCCTCGATCCTGCCTGCCAATGCCTATGCCGAACTGGCGCATCTGCGCGGCGGCGGCATCTATCTCAGCCCCTATCCCCATGCCGGGGGGGTGATGGACGGGCTGGCGCGTCTGGGGCTGACCGCAGGGCATCGGGCGGGGCTGCACCATGCGTGACGCGCCCATCACCCCCGCCGATCAGCGGCCCTTTGGCTATTTCGTACATCATCAGGGTCGCGGCCATGCCGAGCGCTGCGCGGCCATCGTCAACGCGCTGCCGCCCTGCCGCCCGGTGACGATCTTCTGCGCGCGCGACGACATCTTTCCGCCGCTGCCGCCCCATGCCCGCATCCACCTGATCCCCTCGCTGTTCGAGCGGGCGGGCGGCGAAGGCGACATGGACCACCTGCCCACCCCCGACACGCTGCATTGCGCGCCTCTGGGCTGGCCGGGCATCCGCAGGGCGATGGGGCAGATCGCGGCATGGTTCGCCCGCGCGGATCCCGCGCTGATGATCTGCGATGTCAGTGCCGAGATCGCGCAGCTGGCCCGGATCTGTTCCGTTCCCCATGTCAAGGTCCTCCAGCACGGCGACCGGGGCGATCCGGGGCATCAGGCGGCCTATATGGGGGCGGTCGGCCTGTTGGCGCCCTTTGCCGCCGCGCTGGCGCAGCCCGACTGGCAGCCCTTTGCCGATCGCATCCATTTCGCGCCGGGTCTGGGGATCGACACAGCCCCCCTGCCCGACCGGGCTGCGGCGCGGCGCGCGCTGGGGCTGGAGCCTGACCGGGCGCTGGCGCTGGTCGTCTCGGGGGCGGGCGGGACCGGGTTTTCGCAGGCCCCCCTTGGCGTGGCCGCGCGGACCCGGCCCGACTGGCACTGGTTGACCATCGGCAGGTTGCAAGAGGAATGGCACGCGACCGCGGGCCGGAACCTGACCTTCAAGGGCTGGGTCGGCGACGCCGCCACCCATATCGCGGCGGCCGATCTGGTCATCTCGTCCACGGGCAACACAACCTGCGCGCAGGTGCTGGCGGCCGGGAAGCCGTGGATCGTCGTGCCCGAGTGGCGCTATTTCGACGAGCAACGCCTGAAGGCCATCGCACTGGATCGCGCGGGGGCGGCGCTGCACCTGCCGCATCTGCCCTCCAGCGCGCAGGCATGGGAGGCGGCCATCACCCGTGCGCAGGCGCGTCACGATCCGGCGGCGCAGGCGCGGCTGCTGTCACCGGACCCGGCCCCCGCCACCGCCGCCTGGCTGGAGGGGCTGGTCCGCGATCTCTGGGCGCCGCGCATGCAGCCGGAAGCCCGGCCCGCCCAACCACTGACCGAGCAATCCTCAACCAAAGGAATCCCCGCATGACACGCGTGTCCGCGCTGACCATCGCCTCGGGCCGTGACGCCCATCTGGCCAATGTGATCAAAGGCTTTCAGAACCAGACCCACCGCCCCGCCGAGCTGATCATCGGCGTCATGCAGGACAGCGATTACACGGACCTGCCGCCGGCGGATTTCCCGATCCGCCAGATCCGGATTTCGGGACCCGCACTGGCGCTGGCCGCGGCGCGCAATGCCGTGGCCGACGCCGCCACCGGCGATGTGCTGGTCTTTGTCGATGTCGACTGCATCCCCGATCCCGGTTTCGTGGCCAGCTATCTGGCGGCCATGCAGGGCCAGCGGGGTCTGTTCATGGGCGAGGTGCTGTACCTGCCCAAGGGCGCGACCGAAGACGGCCTCGATTTCGACCGCTTTGCCGGGATGGCCGTCAAGCATTCCGACCGGCAGGGGCCGCCCGCCTCGGGGCTGGCCGCCTGCAGCGATTACCGGTGTTTCTGGTCACTCAATTTCGCGATGCACCGGGCCTGCTGGCAGGCCGGTCCGCGCTTTGACGAGGATTTCACCGGCTATGGCGGCGAGGATACCGATTTTGGCCGCAGCCTGTCGGAGGCGGGCGCACCGATCTGGTGGATCGCGGGCGGGCGGGTCTATCACCAGTATCACCCCCATTGCATGCCTCCCGTCCACCACCTGCATTCGGTCCTGCGCAATGCCGAGGTCTTCGCGGCCAAATGGGGCCATCGCACGATGGAGCACTGGCTGTACGCCTTCCGCCTGATGGGCCTGATCGAAAACACGCCGGACGGGCTGCGGGTGCTGCGCGAACCCGGCCCGCGCGACTTCGCGCTGTGCGAGCAGCAGGCCCATATGCCCTATGCCAATTCGCGCCGCGTCATCGACCACCTGCATCAGATCCCCGCCGACGCGCGCGGACCCGACCGCGCCGCAGAGGTCGCCCGCGCCCAACGCGCGATGCTGCTGCCTGCCGCCCCATGACGGGTTCGCACATGACCGGGCAGCACCAGACCGACAGGCCACTGAACGTCGCGGTGCTTGCGCATTGCCGTCACCCGATCGCGGCCCCCTTCATGGGCGGGATGGAGGCGCATGCCCATCATCTGGTCCACGCATTGCAGGCGCGCGGCCACCGGGTGACGCTGGTGGCGGCGGGCGACAGCCGGGTGACGGTGCCGCTGCTGCCGCTGATGGACAGGCATTACGACCGCGATTTTCCGTGGCACGCCTTTCACGGCACCAGCCGGTTGAACACCCATCTGGACCAGCATCATGCCGAGGCGCTGGCCACCCTGTCGGGCATGGGCTTTGATGTGATCCACAACAACACGCTGCACCGCTATCCGCCGCGACAGGCGCGACGGGCGCGGGTGCCGATGGTCACCTCGCTGCATGTCCCGCCCTTTGACGCGCTGCGGCGGGCGGTGTGCGACAGCGTGGCGCCGTGGCATCCCGTCACCGGCTGCTCGGACCGGCATCTGGCGGCCTACTGGCCCGACGGCGTGCCGGATGACGCGCATGTGGTGCCGAACGGGATCGATCTGGCGCAATGGCCCTTTTGCCCGCAGGGCGATGGCTCGGCGGTCTGGGCCGGGCGCATCACGCCCAACAAGGCGCCCCATCTGGCCATCGCCGCCGCCCGCGCGGCGGGCGTGGCCCTGACCCTGTTCGGCGCCATCGAGGACGGCGATTATTTCGACGCCCGCATCCGTCCGGTCCTGTCCGGGAACATCCGCTTTGGCGGGCATCTGCCCGCCCGCGCGCTGGCTGCGGAATACGGGCGCGCCTCGGCCATGCTGTTCACGCCCCAATGGGACGAGCCCTTCGGCCTGTCCGCGATCGAGGCCATGGCCTGCGGCACCCCCGTCGCCGCCATCCGCATGGGCGCCGTGGACGAGGTTCTGGGCACGACCGGGCGCTATGCCGCCCCCGACGGCACCGGACTGGCCCATGCGCTGGTTCAGGCCATGGCCGTCCCCCGCCACCTGCCCCGGCAGCGGGTCGAGACGCGCTTCAGCCTTGACCGCATGATCGCGGGATACGAGCGCCTGTATCACAGCGCCATCACCGCCCGCGACGCCCCCGCGCCAGAGGTCGAGTTCGCCCTGATCGAACTGCCCGCTAGATTGCGCCCGGCAGGCGGTCTCCGACACGTTGGCGCGCCGTAATCCCGGCAGCCGACTCGCCGGAGCGCATGGCTGACGCGCAGGACGCGAAACCTGGCGGACCGGAAGGTGCATCCACCTTTGGTCCGGTCGCATCCCTCTGGCTGACCGCGCGGCGTTCCGGCGCGCCGTTCACGATCCTGCGACGTCCGGAGGGGGCGTTCCGGGTCGTCCCGCCTGTTCCAGTTGCGCCGACAGCCTTTCAAACAGCTTCAGGTAGCGCGCATTGTGCCGGTATGCCGACAGCGCCGTCACGATCATTTTCAACTCGGCTTTGGTGGTGGTAATCAATTGGTCCGGCACGAGGTGCTCCGATTTACGACTTTCATGCGATTAACTTACCGCTCTTCATATGGTTGCACGAAAATGCCGGTACGGGCCTGCATTGTCTTCAGGTGATGCCGCCCGACCATCAGAATCGTGGCGTCAGACATTGCTGACTGTGTGTCATATGAGCAGGTTGCCACCGCGATTTGCACATTTTTGCGCCATCTGCCTTGCGCCGTCTGCATGATCCTGAATCGCTGGCGGCAGGAACAACCGGCGCGTTCGTCAGTTGTCGGCCCATCAACCTGAGGAGGGTTTCATGACCGACAACACACTCAACACACCCATGGGCGACACGACTGCCGACGCCAACCGCGACGTTGCAGCAGAGGGAACGAACCGCCTGATCGCCTCGGACAAGATCGAAGGCACAGCGGTCTACAGCACCAATGGCGACCACATCGGCAGCGTGCACAACTTCATGGTCGACAAGGTGTCCGGCAAGGTCGCCTACGCGGTCATGTCCTTTGGCGGTTTTCTGGGCATTGGCGAACGCTATCACCCGCTGCCGTGGGAGGCGCTGAGCTATCGGTCCGATGTCGGCGGCTATGTCGTCTCGATCGACCCGGCACAGTTGGAAAACGCGCCCCATCACGGCCGCGAAGAGGACCCCTGGGCCGATCCCGCGTATGGGCCGCGGATCTATGACCATTACGGTCTGTTGATGCGGGTCTGATCTGGCCGGTGGCGGGCGCGATGTGCCCGCCATTTGCCATGACCATACGCTGGACCTGTCCCGCCGGTTCAGGCATCCTGCCCGGCAAAGGCCCCGGAGTCCCGCAGTCCCTGCGCGGTTTCCGCCTGTGTTCTGATCTGCCGCGCAGGGTCTGACAACGGCACGTCCAGCACGTGGTCACGTCGAAGCCTCGGCTCATGCGAAAGGGAATGACATGCAACTGACCCGGCTCGCCTATGCCTCCAACCACGGCGGCATCGCAGATGATGCCCTTGACGATATTCTGCGACGATCCCGCACCAACAATGATAAGGACGGCATTACCGGCGTTCTGGTTGTCAGCGACGAAGAGTTTGTGCAGCTTCTGGAAGGGCCGCGCACCGCCGTTTCCAGATGTTTCATGCGCATCATGCAGGACGTGCGCCACCACCATATCAGGGTGCTGCTTGCTGGCGCGATCGAGTCCCGCCTGTGCGCTGAAGGGGGCATGCGCTGCATCGCGACATCGCAATCGGATCAGGGGCCCCTGTCGCGCTACTGGATCAACGGCACATTCGAGCCGGACGAGATGTCGGAAGCCGCGATTTTGGGCCTGTGCCGGGACATCTCGGAAAGCACGTGAACCCGCGCGGCAACGCGGTCGCGACGATCTTGTCCGACAATATGGTGCAGGGCCTGGCTGATTGCCGGGCCATGTCGGTTGTGGCTGCGGATCGGTTGGCTGTCCGGCCAGTCCAGGTCCGCGCCCCCCGGCGCCATCCGCCACAGACAGGGCCGTTCTTCGCTGTCCTCTCCGATCATGCCGATGCGGCCCTGCTGCCCGCCGGAAGCGGACCGTCATACTTATATGATGATTGACAACTGCTGTACGACAACCAATGATCCGCAGGAGGGGGCGGAGCGATTCCATCCGCCGGCAGGGAGGTTCTGATGACATATTTCCGATCGACAGTGGCCGCAGCCGCGATTGCGCTGGGGATGCTTGGCGCATCCGCAAGCTGGGCCGAAACGCCGCCGGATCAGCTGATCGTGGCGACAACGCTGAACAACATCCTGACGCTGGACCCGGCGGGCATCACCGGCCGTGAGACGGTTCAGGTGCTGGGCAATGTCTATGATTCGCTGACCGTTCTCGACCACGCGAACCCCGGCGAATTCATCCCCCGCCTTGCCGAAAGCTGGGAGATTGCGCCCGACAACAGCGCCATCACCTTTCGCATCCGTCAGGGCGTCAGCTTTGCCTCGGGCAATCCGCTGACCGCCGAGGATGTGGCATGGTCGTTCCGCCGCCTGCTGACGCTCAATCTGGCGCAGGCGTCGTTCCTGCGCAGCCGGGGCTTTACCCCCGAGGCGGGCGACACGCAATTCGTGGCCGAGGATGACCACACGCTGACCATCAACCTGCCCCAACGCGACGATCCGCGCCTGCTGATGATGGTGCTGTCGCAGGCGGGGCCGGGCTCGATCCTCGACCGCGAACTGGCGCTGGCCAATGAGGTGGACGGCGATCTGGGCGCGGCATGGCTGCGCAACAACTCGGCCGGATCGGGCGCCTATGTGCTGACCAACTGGTCCTCGAACGAGAACGTGATCCTGACGCGCAATGACAGCTACTGGGGCGAGGCACCGGCCATGCGCCGCGTTCTGATGCGCCACCTGCCAGAGTCGCAATCCCAACGCCTGATGCTGGAGCGGGGCGATATCGACATCGGCTATTCGCTGCAGGCGGCTGACCTGAAGGCTTTGGATTCGCTGGAGGATGTGACGGTCGAGACGGTCTCGGGCGCGGGGTTCTACTACCTTGCGGTGTCGATGAAGGACGACCGCTTTGCCAACCCCAAGGTGCGCGAGGCGCTGCGTTATCTGATCGACTATGACGGCATCAATGCCGCGATCATGCCCTATTACGGCGTCAAGCATCAGCGGCTGTACAACAGCGGCTTCATGGGCAGCCTGCCCGATCCCGGCTATGCGCTGGACGTGGACAAGGCAAAGGCCCTGCTGGCCGAGGCGGGCTATGCCGACGGGTTCAGCGTGACCCTGCGCGCCCTGTCCGAGGCGCCGTTTCTGAACGCGGCCACCGCCATTCAGAACACGCTGGCGCAGGCGGGCATTCAGGCCGAGATCATCACCGGCTCGGGCGACCAGATCTATGGCGCCATGCGCGAGCGGAATTTCGAACTGCTGGTCGGGCGCGGCGGCGGCGGGCAGCAGCCCCACCCCGACAGCAACCTGCGCGCCATGGCCTATAACCCCGACAATTCCGACGATGCCGGGCTGACCAATTATCAGGCGTGGCGCACCAGCTTTTATGACGAGACGCTGAACGCGATGGTCGTCGATGCCCTGCTGGAACAGGACACGACCGCGCAGGCCGGGAAATACGAGGCGATCCTGACCCATCTGGACGAGGTCGTGCCCTCGATCCTGCCGTTTTCCGAGGTGGTCGATACCGCCGCCTATCGCAGCGATGTCGAGGGGCTGATCGTCAGCCCCTGGCTGACCCGCTTTGAAACGGTGGCCAAGGACCGGTGACCGCGCGGGGCCGGGCATGGCGCCCGGCCCCATTCGTCAGACAGATACCGGGCTTTGCGACGCTGCCGGATATGTCTTGGCGCAACTTGACTTACAAGTGCGGTTCGCCTTTGATCATCCGACCTGAAAGGATGAGGGCAGCATGACGGATCAGCCGGTAAAGGCGCGCAAGGGCACCGGAACGCTGGTGTCGCAGGTCAGCGAGGCGCTGCGGCAGGAGATTGCCGCGGGCGTCTATGTGCCGGGCGACAAGCTGCCAAGCGAGGCGCGTCTGACGCAGGCCCATGGCGTCAGCCGCACCGTCATCCGCGAGGCGATTGCGGCCCTGCGCTCGGACGGTCTGGTCGAGGCGCGGCAGGGCGCGGGCGTCTTCGTTCTGGAACCGGCACAGCCCGCCATGCCCAGCTTTCAGAACATCGACACGGCGCGCATTTTCTCGGTGATCGAGCTGCTGGAGCTGCGCACGGCGGTCGAGGTCGAGGCGGCGGGCTTTGCCGCCAAACGCCGCTCTGCCATGCAGGAAGAGGCGATTTTCGACTGTCACCGCCGGGTGCGCGCCTGTCTGGACGCGGGCGAGGCCACGACCGAGGCCGATTTCGCCCTGCATCTGGCCGTCGCCGAGGCGACCAACAACCCGCGCTTTCCGCAATTCCTGACCATGCTGGGGGCAGGCGTCATCCCGCGCGCCGCCCTGCAATCGAACGACAGCGACACGCCCCGCGCCTATCTGGGCCGGTTGCATGACGAACATGAGGCGATCATCGGCGCGATTTCGGCGGGGGACGAGGCGGCCGCGCGCGCCGCGATGCGCAGCCATCTGGAGGGCAGCCAGGCCCGCTATCGGGCGCTTTTGCGCGGATGACGCCCGACACATCATACAAGTTATTGACACCTGTAATGCAAGCTGCATAATCCCCTCATAGCGATTGCCAATGAGGGGCCGATGGAACCGCAGGATATCAAGACAGCATTGGGGGCGGGCCTGCTCTCGTTTCCCGTGACCCATTTCGACAGCGCCGGAACATTCGCCGCCGAAAGCTATCGCCGCCATGTCGCATGGCTGTCGGGCTTTGACGCGCCGGTGCTGTTCGCCGCCGGGGGCACGGGCGAGTTCTTTTCGCTGCATCCCGACGAAATCCCCCAGATCGTGCGCGCCGCCAAAGAGGCCGCGGGCGACACCGCCATCGTCTCGGGCTGCGGGTACGGCACCGAAATGGCGGTGCAGATCGCGCGTTCGGCAGAACAGGCCGGGGCGGACGGGCTGCTGCTGCTGCCGCATTACCTGATCGACGCCCCGCAAGAGGGGCTTTACGCCCATGTCAAAGCCGTCTGCGACGCGACCGGCATCGGGGTCATGGTCTATAACCGCGACAATTCGGTGCTGCAGGCCGACACGCTGGCGCGGCTGTGCGATGCCTGCCCGAACCTGATCGGGTTCAAGGACGGCACCGGCGATATCGGGCTGATCCGGCAGGTCACCGCGAAAATGGGCGACCGGCTGACCTATCTGGGCGGCATGCCCACCGCCGAATTGTTCGCCGAAGCCTATCTGGGCGCGGGCTTTACCACCTATTCCTCGGCCGTGTTCAACTTTGTGCCGGGGCTGGCCGTGCGCTTCTACACGGCGCTGCGGGCCGGTGATCGTGCCACCTGCGAGACGATCCTGAACGATTTCTTCTATCCGTTCATGGCGTTGCGCGCGCGCCGCAAGGGCTATGCCGTGGCCGCGATCAAGGCCGGGGTGCGGCTGATGGGCTTTGACGCGGGCGCCGTGCGGGCGCCTTTGTCCGACCTGACCCCCGAGGAAGAGCGTATTCTGGCGGCCATCATGGAGCCGCATCGCGATGCCGCCCCGCAGATGCATGCTGCACAATAGGGCCGCGCCATGATCATCACCGACGTCACCGCCCGCACCTTTCTGACCACCACGCGGCGCCATTCCGACAGCGCGGGCCACGCCCATCCCGGCCCCGCCCATCAGGTGCAGCAGGCCATCCTGACCATCCGCACCGAGGATGGCCACGAGGGCCACAGCTTTACCGCGCCCGAGATCGTGCGCGACCACGTTCTGGACAAGTTCGTCAGGAAAGTCCTGATCGGGCAGGATCACCGCGACCGCGAACGGCTGTGGCAGGATCTGGCGCATTGGCAGCGCGGATCGGCCGCACAGCTGACCGACCGCACGCTGGCGGTGGTCGATACCGCGCTGTGGGATCTGGCGGGCCGGACGCTGAACCAGCCGGTCTACAAGCTGATCGGCGGCTATCGCGACAAGGTCCGCGCCTATGGCTCGATCATGTGCGGCGACGAGATCGAGGGCGGGCTGGCCACGCCCGAGGATTACGCCCGCTTTGCCGAGGTGCTGGTGGCGCGCGGCTATCAGGGGATCAAGCTGCACACCTGGATGCCGCCGGTCAGCTGGGCACCGGATGTGAAGATGGACCTGAAGGCCTGCGCCGCCGTGCGCGAGGCGGTCGGCCCCGACATCCACCTGATGATCGACGCGTTTCACTGGTATTCCCGCGTCGATGCGCTGGAACTGGGGCGCGGGCTGGAAAAGCTGGCCTTCGACTGGATCGAAGAGCCGCTGGATGAGCAGTCGATGTCCTCTTATGCGTGGCTGGCCGGGCAGCTGGATATTCCGGTCGTCGGCCCCGAAAGTGCGGCGGGCAAGCATTGGCACCGCGCCGAATGGATCACGCACAAGGCCTGTGACATCCTGCGCACGGGCGTGAATGACGTGGGCGGCATCACCCCGGCGCTGAAGACGATGCGTCTGGCCGAGGCCTTCGGGATGGATTGCGAGGTGCATGGCAACACCGCGATGAACCTGCATGTCGTGGCGGCCTCGAAGAACTGCCGCTGGTACGAACGCGGGCTGCTGCATCCGTTTCTGGACTATGATGACGGGTTCGATTACCTGAAATCGCTGTCGGACCCGATGGATGCGCAGGGCTTTGTCCATGTCCCCGACCGGCCCGGCATCGGTGAAGACATCGACTTTGACTTTATCGAGAACAACCGGGTCGGCTGAGGGCCCGGCGCAGGAACCGTTCGGCCTCGTCCTGCTGTTCGAGGCCGAACTGGTGCCCGCCGTCGAAAAACCCGGTATCGAGGCGGGCGTGATCGGGCCCCCAGATCCGGTGCAGATCGCCGTAGGCCTCGGCAACGGCGGCTTGCGGCATATGCGGATCGTCGCGCCCTGACCGGAAAAGCGCGGGCTTTGCCGCCCCCGCGCCTGCCATGTCGGGAAAGTCCATCTGACCGGACAGGGACGGGTGCAGCATGTAGAACGCCGATTGCCCCCGCAGCAGCGGCGCGCCGGGGGCCATCAGCCCGCAGCGCCGCGCCATCCAGCTTATGCTGACGCAGGCTCGGATTTCGGGCGCCAGTGCCGCCACCTGCCAGGCGCGGAAGCCGCCGAAGGAAAAGCCCAATGCGCCCACGCCGCTGATGCCCGGCTGGGCTGCCAGCCAGCGGGCGGCCTGCAGATCCTCGGCGGCGACGATGCCCGCAAGGCTCCAGCCCAGTTGCATCGCATTGGCGGCCAGCGCCTGCTGGCCCTCGTATTCGCCCGCCTGCCGCGCACCCCAGCCAAGCGCGTCGAGGCACAGCACCGCATAACCCTGTGACAGCAGCCACGGCCCCAAGGCGCGGCCAGCGTAATGCCGGTCGGGATCGGGGCGCGGGTCGAACATCTTGCGCCAGCCGTGATCGAAGGCACCACCATGGTCGTGCAGCAGCAGGATGGCGGGATGCGGCGGGGCCGTGTCGGGGCGCAGAAACACGCCCCCGGCCCCGGCCCCGGTCGCGAACCGCCAGCAGCCCTCGGCCACCTGCATCGCCGGGCCGTCACAGGGCGGCAGCGCGGCCAGCATCCGGGCGCGCGCCCGGCCCGGCCAGTCCGCGCGCCCGTCGAAGGCACCGGCAAAGCGCATGCTCTGCCGGTGCTGTTCCAGAAAGCCGGGCAGGTCAGGCAATGCGGGCATGTGGGTGAGGTGCAGGCGCGCTGGCGGCCTGTTCATAGGCCAGACTGGCGCCAATCAGCTCGCGCGCATAGGGGTGGCGCGCCTCATTCCCGGCGATGGCGTCGCGGGGCAGGATCTCGACAATGTCACCGGCCTGCATCACCGCAAAGCGGTCGCACATGTGGTCCACCACGGCCAGATCATGGCTGACCATCAGATAGGTATAGCCATGCCGCTGCCGCAGATCGGCCAGCAGGTTCAGGATCTCGGCCTGCACCGAGACATCCAGCGCGCTGGTCGGCTCGTCCAGCAGCAGCACCGCCGGTTCAAGGATCAGCGCGCGGGCGATGGCCACGCGCTGGCGCTGGCCACCCGACAGCTGATGCGGATAGCGGTCGAGGAAACTGACCGGCAGGCCGACATCGCGCAGCATCTGCTCCATCCGGGCCTGCCGGTCGCCGATGCGGTGGATGCGCAGCGGCTCGGCCAAGGTGGTGCGCACCGACTGGCGCGGATGCAGCGATCCGTAGGGGTCTTGGAACACCATCTGCACCGCGCGGCAGCGATCTGCCAGCGGCATGTCGCGCACCGACTGCCCGCCGATGCGGACCGTGCCGGACCATTGCGCCAGCAGCAGCGACATGCAGCGCAGCACCGTGGACTTGCCCGAGCCGCTTTCGCCGACCAGCCCGAAACACTCGCCCGCGCCGACGCTGAACGAGACTTCGGGCAGGATCCTGACCGCCCGTGCCCCCTCGCCCAGGGTGATGGACAGATTGCTGACCTCGACCGGTTTCATGCCGCGCCCTCCACCGGATGGGTCCATTCCGGGCGACGTTGCAGCACCGCCAGCCGGTCCTTGCGCTGCCCGATCCGGGGCTGCGCCGCCAGCAGCCCCTGCGTATAGGGATGGCGCGCCTGATCCATCGCGTTGGCGTCGAGGCATTCGACCACCTGCCCGGCATACATGATCAGCACCCGGTCGCAGAAATTGCGCACAAGGTTCAGGTCGTGGCTGATCATGATCAGCCCGATCCCCCGGTCGCGCACCAGATCGCCCAGAATGGTCAGCACCTGCAACCGCACCGTCACGTCCAGCGCCGATGTCGGCTCGTCCGCGATGACCAGATCGGGCTGGGTCAGCAGCATCATCGCGATCATGATGCGCTGCCCCATCCCGCCCGAGATCTGGTGCGGATACTGGTCATAGACCCGTTCGGCGTCGCGGATCTGTACCGCCTCCAGCATCTGGACGGCGCGGGCCCGCGCCTCGGCCCGCGTGCAGGGAAAGTGGACGCGATAGGCCTCGGACACCTGATCGCCCACCCGACGGATCGGGTTCAGCGAGAATTTCGGGTCCTGCAGGATCATCGACATCCGCCGCCCGCGCATCTTCAGCATCTGGCGTTCCGACAGACCCAGCAGGTCGGTGCCCTTGAAGGCCATGCGATCCGCCGTGATCCGCGCCGTGGGCAGCAGCCGCAGCAGCGCCCGCCCGATTGTGGACTTGCCCGAGCCGCTTTCGCCCACGATCCCCAGCCGCTCGCGGCCAAGGGAAAAGCTGACATTGCGGACGGCATCGACATAGCCCCCGTCGCTGCGATAGCTGACGCTCAGGTCGCGCACCTCAAGGATCGGGTCCATCATCATCTCCGGTTCATCTGTTTGGGGTCCAGCGCGTCGCGCAGCCCGTCGCCCAGAAGGTTGAAGGCCAGGCTGACTAGCAGGATTGCCAGACCCGGAAAGGTCACCACCCACCAGCTGTCGATCATATAGCGCCGCCCCGTGGCGATCATCGCGCCCCATTCCGGCATCGGCGGCTGCGCGCCCAGACCCAGAAAGCCCAGACCCGCCGCCGTCAGGATCACCGTCGCCATGTTCAGCGTGATGCGGATGATGACCGAGGGCAGGCACATCGGCACGATCGACCGCCAGATGATCCGCGCGGGTGACGCGCCCTGCAACCGCGCGGCGGCGACATAATCGGCGCTGCGAAAGGTCAGCGTCTCGGCCCGCGCCAGCCGCGCGATGGGCGGCCACGAGGTCAGCGCAATGGCGATGATGGCGTTGTTCAGGCTGGGGCCGAGGGCCGCGACAAAGGCCAGCGACAGGATCAGGCCGGGAAACGACAGGAAGATGTCGGTGATCCGCATCATTGCCGTGTCGTAAAGCCCGCCGAAATAGCCCGCCGTGGTGCCCACGAACAGCCCGATGGGCGCCACGACCACGCTGACCAGCGTGATGATCGTCAGCGTGATCCGCGTGCCATGGACCAGCCGGCTGAAGATGTCGCGGCCCAGATCGTCGGTGCCGAACAGATGCCCGCTTCCCGGGGGCTGCAGGATGTTCATCAGGTTCTGGGCATAGGGATCATGGGTGGCGATCAGCGGCGCGAATGCCGCCACCAGAACCAGCGTGCCGATCACGACAAGGCCAAAGGCCGAGGTCGGGCTGCGCATCAGAAAGCGCAGGATGTTGGTCAGCGGCGCCAGCGCGCCAAGGACCGGGTGCCGGACAGGCAGAGATGCATCGGTCATCGCGTCCTCGGATCAAAAATGCGGTACAGCGCGTCCGAGATCAGGTTCAGCGTGATAAAGATCACGCCCACGATCAGCACGCAGGTCATCACGGCATTCATGTCGCCGGTCAGCAGGTTGTTGGTCAGGTACTGGCCAAAGCCGGGCCATGCGAAAACCGTCTCGATCAGCACGGCACCTTCCAGCAGTGATCCATAGGCCAGCGCCACGATGGTCACCAGCTGCACGCGGATATTGACGAAGGCGTGGCGCCAGATGGTCTGGCGGCTGGACAGGCCCTTGACGCGGGCGGTGGTGACATATTCCTGATTGATCTGATCCAGCATGAAGCTGCGCGTCATCCGGGTGATATAAGCCGCCGAGGAATAGCCCAGGATCGAGGCGGGCAGGATCAGGTGGTTCAGCGCGCTGCGGAACACCTCCCATTCGCGGGCAAGGGCGCTGTCGATCAGCAGAAAGCCGGTGCGCGGCTCGACCAGACCGATATGGAACTGACTCATCCGGCCGCTGCCGCCGACCCAGCCCAGGGCCGCGTAGAACAGGATCAGCCCGATCATCCCGGTCCAGAAGATCGGCATCGAATGGCCCAGCAGGCTGATGACGCGGATCACATGGTCGATCCAGCGGTCCTTGTTCACCGCCGCCGTGACGCCCAGGCCGATCCCCAGCACCGAACCGATCAGGATGGCAAAGGTTGCCAGCTCGATCGTGGCGGGCATGACCTGCAGGATGTCGTGGATCACCGGCTGCCCGGTGCGGATCGAGGATCCGAAATCGCCCCGCAGCACGTCGCCCAGATAAGAGGCGAACTGCTGCCAGACCGGGCGGTCCAGCCCCAGCTGGCGATAGACCTGCTCATAGGTCTCGCGGGTGGCATCCTCGCCGACCATGGCGCGGACCGGATCGCTTGGCATCATGCGCCCGATCACGAATGTCAGCACCAGCAGGCCGAACAGAGTGACAGCGACCGAAGCCACCTGCCTGATAATGGCGTGCAGACGGCCTTGCCAAAGCCACGCGACAGATGCCTGCCCTCGCCGTTCCGGAGCTTTCATAGTCCCCCTCCCTCGCAGGCTGCATGCAACCCGTCCTACATCTATGGCCAACTTGTCATATGTATTTCATCCTGTCAAACATTGCCTGCCCGGCATGCGAAAAGCCCGCGCCCCTTCAGGGGCACGGGCATGGCAGTGCGGGATCAGACGGCGGCCGACCGCGCATCAGGCAAGGCGCGCGCCCGCCACGGGGAGGTCGTGCGGGCGCGCAAGGCCCGGATCAGAGGGTCGCGCCCATCATCATCCGGACGATCTCTTCATCATTGGTCTCGGTCGGGCGGCGTTCGCCCGCCACCACGCCGCGGGCCAGCACGATGATCCTGTCGGCGGCGGCAAAGATGTCGGGCAGGTTGTGCGAGATCAGAATGATCCCGACGCCTTTCGCCTTCATCCGCCCGATCAGGGACATCACCTCGCGCTGCTCGGGCACGCCCAGGGCTGCGGTCGGCTCGTCCATGATCACCAGCCCGGCCTGCCAGTGGATCGCGCGGGCGATGGCGATGGCCTGACGCTGACCGCCCGACATCTCGCGCACCGGGGCGGCGGGGTCGGGGACCACGATGCCCAGACTGCGCATGACCTCGGCGGCATCCTCGCGCATCTTCCTGCGGTCCAGATAGGGCAGCCCGAACATCCGTCGGGTCACTTCGCGTCCCAGATAGAGGTTCAGCCCCGGGTCCAGATTGTCGGCCAGCGCAAGGTCCTGATAGATCGTCTCGATCCCCGCCCGGCGCACCGCCTCGGGGGTCTTTCCCGTCAGCAGATCGCCGTTCATATAGACCTTGCCCTCGGTCGGCTGATAGACGCCCGAGATCATCTTGATCACGGTCGATTTGCCCGCCCCGTTATCCCCGGCCAGCACGACACATTCGCCGGGATTGACCTCGAAGGTGACGTTGCTGACCGCCTCATTGCCGCCAAAGCGCTTTCTGAGGCCGTCGATCTTCAGCAGCGCAGTCATGATCTGCCCTCCACGATCCGGTCTTTCGACTGATCCACAAGAACCGCGACGATGATCACCAGACCCACGGCGACGAACTGCCAGTAGGGCGGCAGGCCGCAGAAGACGAGGCCGAACTGGATCACCGCGATGATGAAGGCGCCGATGACGGTGCCCGCGATATTGCCCTGCCCGCCAGTCAGCGAGGCGCCGCCGATAAAGACCGCCGCCACCGCGTAGAGCAGGATCGGCTCGCCCGCATTGGCGGCACCTGCGGAAAAGCGGCTGGTATAGATCAGACCGCCGATGCCCGCCGTGACGGCCGACAGGATGAACAGCTTGATCAGGTGCCGCCTGACGTCCACGCCCGCCCGCTCGACCGAGGCGCGGTTGGCGCCAAGCGCATAGGTATGCACGCCGAACCGCGTGTGTTTCAGCACGTAATGGCAGATGATCGCCAGAACCCCCGCCACGACCAGCGGCAGCGGAAGGCCCAGAATATCGCCATTGCCGAAGGCGCGCACATGATCGTTGCGGATCGACACCGTCGCCCCGCCCGCCACGATCAGCGCCACGCCCCGCGCGATGCCATAGGTGCCAAGCGTGCCGATAAAGCTGGGCACGTTCAGGATGGCGACAAGCCAGCCATTGACCGCGCCGACCAGTGCGGCGGCGACCAGCCCCGCGAACATGGCCAGGATCACCATGAACAGGCTGGCATCGACGCCCGCCGCCCGGACGATCAGCGCCATGACGACGGCGGCCAGCCCGGTGCTGAAGGCGATCGACAGGTCGATATGGCCCGCCACGATCACCAGCGTCAGCCCCAGCCCCAGCAACAGGATCTGACTGGCCGCGACCGAGATGGACTGCAGGTTGTGCACCCGGAACAGGAAGGTGCTGCCCGTCTGGGTCTGGGCAAAGATTTCGAAAAAGCCGAGGATGAGGATCAGGAACAGCCACGACCAGGCGTTGAGCAGGGACCTCATGACTGAGGCCCCCTTGGGTTTCTTGATGGTGCTTCCCCCGTTCACCATATGCTGCGTCATTCCGAATAGATGAACTTGGCGATGGCTTCGTCATTGACGTTATCCGCGTCGATGACGGTAAAGCCGGTGCCGATCGTCGTGGGAACCGACTGGCCGGTCAGCGCGGCATAAGCGGTCATGACACCGAAATAGCCGATCTCTGCCGGGTGCTGGGCGATCGCTGCGTCCACAAGGCCGGACGAGATATTGTCCACGATCGTCTGCGGCGCGTCGAAGGCGATCACGGTCACGGACTCGGCCATGCCGGTGCTTTCCACCCCGTTGCCCGCCCCGAGGGCCGAGAACAGGTTGGCCCCGAACACGCCCGCCAGATCGGGATTGCGGGCCACGACCGCCTGAAACTGCGAGGCGGCAAGCGAGGCGTCGTTTTCGTTGTACTGGGTCTCCAGCACTTCGACATCGGGATAGTTCTCGGCCATCTCGGCCTTGAAACCCTCTTCGCGCTGGTCGGTGGTCGAGATGCCGGGGCGGACGTTCGACACATAGACCTTGCCTGCGCCGCCCATCTCGTCAGCCATATAGCGCGCCGCCATCCGGCCCCCGGCGATATTGTCCGAGGCGATATAGGACAGCGGGAAATCCCCGTCGCCGACCCCGTCCTGATACATGCCGTCATCAATGAACGTGTCGACGGTGATCACCGGGATGCCCGCATCCGCGGCGCGGCGCAGCGGCTCGATCAGCTGGACGCTGTCGGTGGGCGCGATCAGGATCGCATCCGGGCGGCGCCCGATCACGGCATCCAGAACCGGCGCCTGCAGGACCGGGTCGAACTCTTCCGCGCCCTGAAAATCGACGGTGATGCCAAGCGCCTCTGCCGCCGCCTGCGCGCCCCGGTTCATCGTGATATAGAAGGCGTCGGTGGTCAGGCCGGGCACCAGAACGATCGTCAGATCCTCTTGCGCCTGGACCGCGCCCGCCGTGCCGAGGGCCGCCGCGAATGCTGCCGTCTTGATAAGGTTTTTCATGAAGGTCTCCTCCCTTGATGTGATGGCTCGTCGAGCCAGTTTTCCTGATCTGCCCCTTCCTCCTGCGGGCGAATCAAAAAGCCGAAACTCGGTGCCCGCAGCTTGCCGGGGACGCCCCCGCCTCGCAAGAAGTAAATATCAGAAATATATTTCCTAGCATTTGCAAAGGGTCAGGCAGGGCGCGGGCGCGCCTGACCTGCGGTCAGATCGGTTGGGACCGGGGCAGGATGACAAGGTCGCGGATCGTGACGTGGCGCGGGCGCGTCAGCATGAACAGCGCGGCATCGGCCACGTCTTCGGATCGCAGCCCCTCGCCCGCGGCGGCCTTGCGGTCGATCTCGGCGGGGTCGGTGATCCCCCACAGCTCGTTCAGCACGACACCGGGTGCGATGGCCATGACGCGGATGTTCTGCGGCCCCACCTGACGCCGCACCCCATGCACGAATGCCTGAACCGCGTGTTTCGAGGCGGAATAGACCGGCTCCCAGTGGATGGCCTGATGGCCCGCGACCGAGCTGGTGACCAGAATATCGCCCTGCCCGCGCGCGATCATGCCGGGCAGAACCGCCTGCACCAGCCGGAAGACCGCGTTGACATTGATCGACAGGGTGCGGTCCATCGCGTCGGGATCGGTATCGGCCACCTCGCCGGCCAGATACAGCCCGGCATTGGCCATCAGGATGTCGACGGGACCAAGCCGCGCCTCGACCTGCGCGATCACCTCCGCGACGGCTGTGGCGCGGGTCAGATCGGCGGCGACCGCGACGGCGTCCGGCCCGATGGCCCGTGCCGCAGCCGCCAGCTTGTCAGCCGAGCGGGCCACCAGCGCCACCCGCGCGCCCGCCTGGGCCAGCGCATGCGCGGCGGCAAGGCCGATGCCCGAACTGGCCCCGGTCACCAGCGCGACCTTTCCTGCAACAGACGACATGTGTCCTCCCCCATGTCTGCGGCGGGTCACCCCACCACCCGGGTCCGCCGGACAGACCAGCAGCCTCCCTCCCGGAACATGCCGCAAGAGTTGCACCAAAAATTACGCACGTAAAGAAAAACTTCGCCAAGCCATGATTTCCCCCATCATACGGTATGTGCACGCTAGAAGGTTCACACAACAATGCAGGTGCGGCATGAAATGAGGCTTGCAGCAATTATCTTTACGCGCGTTAAATAAATCATCAGAGTCGGCAAGAGCAGTCGGGGACCGGCCATGCGTCAGGTGATGCCGGCCCCCCTTCGGTGCCTGTGCGGCTGGCAGAGGAGGGCCAGAGATGTATCTGAACAAATTCGATCTGACCGGCAGGCGCGCGGTCGTGACGGGTGGCGCGACGGGCATCGGGGCCGCCTGCGCCGACGCCCTGTCCGAGGCCGGGGCGCATGTGGTCATCGCCGATCTTGATGCGGCCGGGGCCGCGGCCAAAGCCGCCAGCCTCGTCGCGGCGGGACGATCGGCCGAGGGCCGCGCGCTGGACGTGACCGACAGCGCCGCCATCGAGGCGCTGGCCGAGGCGCTGGAGGCGGCGGGGGGCGTCGACATTCTCGTCAACAATGCGGGCATCGTGCAGTCGAACACCCCGGCCGAGACATGTTCCGATGCCCATTGGCGCCGTCACATGGCGGTCAACCTGGATGGCGTGTTTTTCTGCGCGCGCAGCTTTGGCAAACGGATGCTGGCGCGCGGCGCGGGCGCCATCGTCAATATGGGCTCGATGTCCGGGCTGATCGTGAACAGGCCGCAGGAGCAAAGCTTTTACAACGCCTCCAAGGCCGGGGTGCATCACCTGACGAAATCGCTGGCCGCCGAATGGGGCGGGCGCGGCGTGCGGGTCAACGCCGTGGCGCCGACGGTGATCAGGACCGAGCTGGTCAGCCGTGTCCTGCATGAAATCCCCGAGATGGAGCGGATCTGGCTGGACATGACCCCCATGGGCCGGTTGGGGCGACCCGACGAGATCGCCTCGGTGGTGCTGTTTCTGGCCTCGGACGCCTCCAGCCTGATGACGGGCGCGGTCGTGTCGGCGGATGCGGGCTATACATGCTGGTAGGGGGGGCAGGCCGCACAGGGCCTGCGCGCCCGGCGGACTGGCGCGAATTTCTTGCCTGTTCGGCGCGGCTGGGACGGGACGTGTCGCTGGTGCAGGCCGCCGGGGGCAACAGCTCGATCAAATGCGGCGAGGTGTTGTGGATCAAGGCATCGGGCACCTGGCTGGCGCGGGCAGAGCAGGATCAGATCATGGTGCCGGTCGATCTGGCGGGTCTGCGGGCGCGGCTTGAGGCGGGCGATCTGACCGAGGCCGCGATCCCCGCCCTGACCCTTCGCACGGCGGCGGGGCGGGCGGCGGGGGAAACGGCGATGCGGGCCTCGGTCGAGACGCCGTTTCATGCGCTGTTCACCGCGCGCTGCGTTCTGCATGTGCATTGCGTCGCCACCATCGCCCATGCCATCCGGCCCGATGCGGTGGCGCGGCTTGCCGCAGGGCTGGCGGGGATCCGCTGGCAGTGGCAACCCTATCTCAAACCCGGCCTGCCGCTGACGCAGGCGCTGCGCGAGGGCGGCGCGGCCGGGGCCGAGGTCGTCGTCCTTGGCAATCACGGGCTGATCGTGACCGCAGACAACCCCGCCAAAGCCTATGCCCGGCTGCACGAGGTGCGGGCGCGGCTGGCCGTGCCCACGCCGCCCGCCGATGTCGCATTCCGGCCCCTCGGGACCAGCCTGACCGGCAGCGGCTATCAGGTTGCGCCGGGCTGTGGCCCCCACGCGCTGGCGCAGGATGCGGGGCTTTTGTCCCATGCCGGGGACTGCGCCCTTGCCCCCGATTTCGTTGTCTTTTTCGGGCCGCGCATCCCCGTTCTGACACCGGGGCCCGACCTCGTGGCGCGGCTGGCCGTGCTGGCGCGACAGCCGGTGCCGTTGAATTCGGTGGTGATCGTGGCCGGGCACGGGTGCCTCATCCGCGAACAGGCCCTGCGGGGGACGGCGGATCTGCTGCGCGGCTATCACCTTGTGCTGGAGCAGCACCGCGCCGGTGGCGGCGGCAGGATCAACCTGCTCGCGGATGACCAGATCACCGAATTGCTGAACTGGGATGCCGAGACCTACCGGCAAAGCCTCAACGGGCTTGTCTCCGGTGACACGACATGACGCCGCGCCATATCGCAATCATCGACACCGGCAAGACCAATATCCGCGCGATCCTCGCCGATCTGGGGCAACGCACCCAGATTGACACGCGGCGGATGGCGAACCGGGTCAGGCCGGGGCCGCCCTATCCGCATCTGGACGTGGCGGCGCAGGAGGCGTTCATTCTGCGCGCGCTTGGCGCATTCGCGGCGCAGGTGCGGCTGGACGGGGTGATCGTCATCGCCCATGGCGCGACCTGTGCGCTGGTCGGCGGGGACGGGCTGGTCCTGCCGGTGCTGGATTACGAATTCGCAGGACCGGACGCGCTGGCCGCCGAATATGATGCGCGGCGCCCGCCCTTTGGCGTCACCGGCTCGCCGCGCATGGCGGGCGGGCTGAACATCGGCGCGCAGCTGCACTGGCTGGCCACCCGGCATGGCGCGGAATTCGCGCGCGCCGAGCAGATCCTGCTCTGGCCACAGTTCTGGACCTGGGTTCTGTGCGGGCGGGCGGTCTGCGAGGTCTCTTATGCCAGCAGCCATGGCGATCTGTGGGATCTGCACCGCGGCGGCGCGCCCGAGGGATATATCGCCGATCTGACCCGCGGCAAGCTGCCCCCCACGGCCCATGCGGCAGAGATCGCGGGCGTGCTGCGGCCGGAACTGGCGCGGGCGCATGGCCTTCCCGCCGGGTTGCCCATCCATGTCGGCGCGCATGACAGCAGTCTGGCGCTGGTGCCGCATGCGGGCAAGGGGGTCCGCGACCCGGCGGTTGTCATGTCGACGGGCACATGGCTGACGGCCTTCGCCATCGGGGTCGAGCGGATCCCGCAGGCGGGCAGACCCGGCGTCATGGCCAGCCTCGATCTGTTCGGGCGCCTTGTGCCGAATGTCCGCTTCATGGCGGGACAGGCGCGGGCCGACATCCTTGCGGGGTCCGGGCTGCCGGTGGCCGAGCCTGCGCAGGTGGCGCTGCACCACGATCCGGGGGGCGGCACCTTTGCGCTGACCGACCGCGCATCGGGCGCGAGGGTCCGGCTGCGGGACCGCGCGACCCTCGACCATTTTCTGGCCGCCGAGGCGGTGCGCGGCATGACCGCCATCGGCGCGCGCGGGACCATCCACCTGACCGGGCCCTTTGCGGACAATCCCGATTTCGTGGCCGCGCTGGAAAAGCTCTGGCCTTTCCCGGTCCAGCCGCGCAGTTATGAAAAAAGCCTTGCCGGGCAGGTCGCCGCCCTGTTCCGCGAGCTGGGCTGATGCGCGCAGATGGGAAAAAGCCCCGCAATGACGGGACGATCATGACGAAAAAGATCATCCGCACCATGGAGGAACTGGCCCGCGAGATCGACGTCTCGCGCCCGACGCTGTCGCGGTATTTCCACGACCCCTCCAGCGTGCGCGACCGGACCCGCGCCAAGATCGAAGAGCGGCTGGGCCAGGTCGATTACGTTCCCAACTTCTTTGCCATGAACCTCAACCGCAAACGCACGCGGCTGATCGGTGTGGTGATCCCGCATCTCAACGACATCTTTCAGACCAACCTGGTCAACTCGGTCGATTTCGCGGCAGAACAGCGCGACTACCGGATCATCGTGCAGAATTCGCACAACGATCCCGAACGCGAGGCCATCGCGGTCGAGACGCTGCGGTCGATGAATGTGGACGGCATCGTGATCTCTCCTCTGGGTCATGCCTCGGACACCGCGATGCTGAAACGGGCCGGGGCGCATCTGCCGATCGTGCTGATCGATTCGCAGGCCGATGGCGGCGCGCAGGGGTTTGATTTCGTCGGCAATGACAATGATCAGAGCATCGGTCTGGCCGTCGATTACCTTGTGCGGTCGGGCCGCGACCCGGTCCTTTTGTGCCAGCCCGAAGTGAACCTGAGCGCAGCCGAGCGCCGCGCGGCCTATCTTGCGGCGATGGCCCGTCACGGGCGGCGGGGCGAGATCGTCGATATCAGCCGGTTCGGGACCGACTGGGATTTCGAGGTCTTTGGCTATAACGTCATGAGCGCGGCCTTTGCGGCGGGGCGCTATACGCGCGCGACCGTGCTGTGTGCCAGCGACCGGATCGCGATGGGCGCGATGAAGGCCGCGCATGAATACGGGCTGTTTCCCGGCGGCAGGGTCGGCGAGTTCCGCATTGCCGGGCATGACAATGACGTGCTGTCGCGATTTATGCATCCCGGACTGACCACGGTGGCGCAGGATGTGTCGCTGATCGCGCAAGAGGCGGTCGCGATCATCCTGCGCCGCATCGCCGCGCCGCGCCTCGGTGACCAGCCCCCCGAATGCCGCCGCATCCCCGCCCGTCTTGTGGTGCGCGAGTCGGCCTGACAGCGATTGCCAATCCGCCGCCTGTCGGGCAGAGGTTTGTGCCTGAAACAAATTTCCGCCAGAGAGGCCACATGACCAAGGGTCCGAAACCCGGCAAGCTGCTCAATCGTCGCATGATGCACACGGCGGCCCGGCTGCACTATCTGGACGGGCTGTCGCAGGTCGAGGTCGCGCGCCGCATGGAGGTGTCGACCGCCACGATCTCGCGCCTGCTGGGACTGGCACGAGATGAGGGGATCGTGCGCATTCAGGTGCTGGATCTGGACGAGGCGGACGGGCAGGCCGACAAGCTGGCCGCGGCACTGGGCCTGACATTCGTGCGCGTCACCGAAAGCGACAAGGCCGCAGCACTCAGCACACAGGTCGGCGCCCTGCTGTCCGAGGCCGGCCTTGCCCCCGGCGCGGTCGTGGCGATCGGCTGGGGCCGCACGGTGCAAAGCGTCATCTCGGCGGGGTTGCCGCGCATCCCCGAGGTCGTGGTGGTGCCCACCACCGGCGGCATGCAGGAAACGGCCTCGCATTTCCAGATCAACGAATTCGTCCGCATGGCCGCCGAACAGATGGGCGGCGAGGCGCGGTTTCTCTACGCGCCCTCGATGGTCTCGCCCGAGCTGCTGTCGGTCCTGTCGCGCGATCCGGCCACCGCGCGGCTGACCGAGCTGTGGGCGCGGGTCGATGCCGCCATCGTCGGCATCGGCGCCTATCTGCGCGACGGCACCACCACCGACATGGGGTTCGGCGCCGATCAGGCGGCGCGCGTGGCGGGCGATGTCGTGCGGCATTATTTCGACCGGGACGGCGCGGAGATCCGCTGGCCGGGGCAGGAAAACCAGATGTCGATCGGACGCGCACAGCTGGAGCGTATCCCGCTGGCCATCGGCGTGGCGATGGGCCGCGACAAGGCCCGGTCGATCATCGGGGCGGCGCGGTCGGGCATGATCAATGCGCTGGTCACCGACACCCGGGCCGCCAGCGAGATGCTGGACCTGCTGGACCGTGGGGAAACCGCCTGATTTCCAACTAGGAAATATATTTCTGTAAATTATTGTTGATAGGAAATTCCGGGGCGGCTATTGCTGGACCAGCCGCGGAAGGCGTGGCGAATCCGCAATCGGATCGCGCCGCCCGCACAGACCATCAGGGGGAGGATCTCGGCCAGTTTGCGAGATGCCGCGACAGGTATGCCTGTCGCGTCCCGATGCGGGGTGCCTGCGGCCCATGCGACCGGCATCAGGCCGGATGGTAAGATGATGCGAGACAAGGATCAGCCCGAATGACCGAACCGATGACCACAGCCGAACGTCGCGGCTATCAGCAGATCTGCGGGGACAATGGCCTGATGATGGTCGTGGCCTGCGACCAGCGCGGCGGCATGCGCAAGGTGCTGGCCGACACGCCCGAGGCGCAGACAGCCATTGATGAGACAGCCCTTGGCGTGGTGAAATCCGGCATCGTGCGCCATCTGGCCAACAAGGCCTCCTGCGTGCTGCTGGATGCGGTCTGTGCCGTGCCCCATGTCGTCGATCAGGGCACGCTGTCGCGCGACACCGGGTTGCTGATCGGGCTGGATGCCTCGGGCTGGGATACGGATGCCATGGGCTTTCGCATCTCGAAGCTGGTGCCGGGCATCACCGCGCGCCGGGTGCGGGAACTGGGCGGGACGGGCGCGAAACTGATGGTCTATCTGCGGCCCGACCAGCCCGAGGCCGACCGCATCAATATCGGGATCATCCGCGACTGCATCGCCGATTTCGCCGATGAGGACCTGCTGCTGGTGGTCGAGATCCTGACCTATCAGCTGGAGGGCGAAACCGACGCGGCCTATCGCGCCGCCTTCCCCGGCCTGATCGTGGACAGCGCCCGCATCTCGCTGGAGCTGGGGTCGAAGGTGCTGAAGCTGCCCTATCCCGGCACCGCCGGGGCCTGCGCCGAAATCTCTGCCCTGTGCGGCGAGGTGCCATGGGCGGTCCTGTCCGCCGGGGTCGACCACGAGACCTTTATCGGTCAGGTCGAGACGGCGATGCAGAACGGCGCCTCGGGCGTGATCGCCGGGCGGGCGCTGTGGAAGGACTGCATCTCGCTGGACCCGGCCATCAACGCGGATAAGCTGGAACGGATTGCCAGCGACCGGCTGAAACAGATCCAGGATGTCTTGGACCATCATGCGGACAAACACTGACACGGCCATCGGCGTGGATGTGGGGGGAACCCGCATCCGCGTCGCCCGCATCCGGGCCGATGGCAGCTTTCGCGACCGGGTGATCGAACCCGTCTGCCCGGACCGCCCCGGTTTCGTGGCACAGCTGCTGCGGCTGGTCGGGGACCTGCGCGAGGGCGCCTGCGCGGTCGGCATCGGCATTCCGGGCCGCGTTCACGGAGGCAGCAGGCAGATCCTGTCGGCGGGCTATCTTGACGTGGCCGGTCTGGATCTGGCCACCGAGGTGCAGCGGGCGACCGGCCTGCCCGCGCGGGTCGAAAACGACGCGACCATGGCGCTGATCGCCGAAGGGCGGATGCGTGCCGACGGGGGCCATGGCCTTGTGTTCATGGTCACCATCGGCACCGGCATCGGCGGGGCGGCGCTGCTGGACGGGGCGCCGTGGTATGGCGGCGGCCTGTCGGGGCAGTTCGGCCATATCGTCGTCTCCGCGGGCGGCGAGCGGTGCAATTGCGGCCGCACCGGCTGTGTCGAGACCTTCAGTTCCGGCACAGCGCTTGGCCGCCTGATGGCCGGGGCCGGGATGCCTGCGGGGCTGCGCGCCGAAGACCTGCTGGCCCGCGCCGGGGCGGGGGACGGGATGGCGCAGACGCTGCTGGACAGTTGGGCCGCGCCCCTCCACCGGGCCCTGCAGTCGCTGGTCGCAGTGGCCGACCCCCGGCTGATCCTGATCGGTGGCGGTCTGGGCCGCGAGATGTCGGCGGCGCTGGCGCGCATTCCCGACCCGTCGCACTGGTTCACCGTGCCGGTGCAGCCCGCGCAGTTGGGCGATGCGGCGGGCGTGATCGGCGCGGGCCTCGCCGCGCTGGATCTGGCCCCCGCGATGGCCGGACACAGCCGATGAAACGCGCGGTGCTGATCAACGGCGTGCCCGCCAGCGGCAAATCCACCGTCGCGGCGCGGCTGGTGGATCAGCTGCACCGCGCAGGGGTTGCGGCGGTGCCGCTGGCGCTGGACACGGTGAAAGAGGGGCTGTTCGCCCAGATCGGCACCGGCGACCGCGCCCATAACCGGGTGCTGGGGCGCGCCAGCTATCACGCCATCTTCAACTCCATCGCAGATTTTCCCGCCAGCCTTGTCCCCGTGATCGACGCATGGCACGGGTTCCAGCCCGCCGACGTGCTGTCAGATCACCTCGCGCGGGCCGGGATCGACCGGGTGGTCGAGGTCTGGGTCGCGATCGCCCCCGAGGTGGCGGCAGCCCGCTATCGCGCGCGGTCGGGGCAGCGCCATGCGGGGCATCTGCCCGCCTCATATGCCGATGAACTGTTCCGGCTTGCGGGCACCGCCCGGCCCCATGCGCTGGGTCCGGTGATCGGACTGGATGGCGATGCGCCTGTGCCCGATGATCTTGGCGCACGGGTGATGGCCGCGCTGGCGGCAGGGGGGCCTGCGCGCGGCGGCTGAGAAAGGGCCGGGCCGCGCGGCCCGGCGGATCACATGACGGGCCCGCGCGGTCCGAGGGGAGGAGGAATCATGGCTGATTACGACAAGGGGGCAATCCTCGTGACCGGGGCCAGCGGCGGCATCGGCGGGGCGACCGTGCGGCTGCTGTGCAAAAAGGGGGCCGATGTCATCGCCGCCGGGCAGAACGCGGACAAGCTGGCCCAGCTGGCGGCCGCGACCGGCTGCCGGACGCTGGCCTTCGATCTGACATCGGAGGACAGCGTGGCTGCGGCCCTGGGCGATCTGGACCTGTGGGGCGTGGTGAATTGCGGCGGCTTTGGCGGCGAGATCGCCACCCCGATGGAGACCGACATCGCGGTCTTTGACAAGGTCATCTCGATCAATGCGCGCGGCGCGCTGCTGGTGACGAAATACGCCGCGCGCAGCATGATCCGGCGCGGCAAGGGCGGCGCCATCGTCAATGTGTCCAGTCAGGCGGCGCTGGTCGCGCTGAAGGGGCATATCTCTTACGCGGCGTCGAAAGGCGCGCTGGACAACATCACCCGCGTCTCGGCGCTGGAACTGGGGCCGCACAATATCCGCGTGAACGGCGTGCATCCGACGGTGGTGATGACGCCGATGTCGGCATGGTACTGGGGCCGCCCCGAGATCGAGGGGCCGTTTCTCAGCCAGATGCCTCTGGGCCGGTGGGCCACCGAGGCCGAGATCGCCGCCCCCATCGCCTTTTTGCTCAGCGAGGGCGCCTCGATGATTTCGGGCGTGGCGCTGCCCATCGACGGTGGCTTTACCGCCGTCTGACGGGCAGGATCACCCGGCATGACAGCCCCGGACCGGTGAGGAGGACCGCCGGGGCGCAACCAGTTCCAGGGGAGGGAACGCATGAAACAGGCACGCATGAACCGGCTGTTCGGCATCTCGGGCAATTGCTTTGACGTGGCCATCGACCACGGCATGTTCAACGAAAAAAGCTTTCTCAGCGGCATCGAGAATATGCGGGACGCGATCGAGACCGTCGCCTCGGCCCGGCCCGACGCGATCCAGTTGCCGCCGGGAACCGCGCCGATCCTGCAGCAGCGCCCCGGCAAGGATCGCCCGGCACTGGTGCTGCGCACCGATATCGCCAATGTCTATGGCACGCCCTTGCCGCGCAAGCTGTTCTCGGCGGTGATCGACCGCGCGGTGGAACAGGCGGTGCGGCTGGACGCGGCCTGCGCGGTGGTGAACCTGCTGATGCTGCCGGACGCGCCCGAACTCTATGAGGCCTGCATCCGCAATATCAACCGGCTCAGGCCCGCATGCGACGATGCGGGCCTGCCGCTGATGGTCGAGCCGCTGGTGATGCAGGACAATTCCAAAGGCGGCTATATGGTCGATGGCGATCTGGACCGGATCCTGCCGCTGGTCCGGCAGGCGGTCGAGCTGGGGGCGGATATCATCAAGGCCGATCCCTGCGATGACCCGACCGAATATCACCGGGTGATCGAGATCGCACAGGGCATCCCGGTGCTGGTGCGCGGCGGCGGCAAGGTCAGCGACGACCAGATCCTGACCCGCACCAAGGTCCTGATGGATCAGGGCGCGCGCGGCATCGTCTATGGACGCAATGTGATCCACCACGCCAACCCCGCCGGCATGACCGCCGCCCTGATGGCCATCGTGCATGACGGTACCCCGGTCGCCGATGCGCTTGCGATGCTGGGGTAGGCCATGAAACCCATTCGTTTCGGCATTATCGGCTGTGGCCTGATGGGACGCGAATTCGCCTCGGCCGCCGCCCGCTGGATGCATCTGCAGGACATGCGGGCGCGGCCCGAGATCGTGGCGGTCTGCGACACCAATGCGGGCCTGATGGAGTGGTATTCCGACCACCTGCCCTCGGTCCGCCAGAAGACCACCGATTACCGCAAGCTGCTGGCCAATGATCAGGTCGATGCGGTCTATTGCGCGGTGCCCCATGTGCTGCATGCGGATCTGTATCCCGACATCATCGCCTCGGGGAAGCATCTGCTGGGCGAGAAACCCTTTGGCATGGACCACGCCCAGAACGCCACCATCATGGCGGCGCTGAAGGGGGCAGCACCGGGCCAGCTGATCCGCTGTTCCTCCGAGATGCCCTTTTATCCCGGCGCGCAGAGGGTTATCGACTTTGTCCGCGCGGGCCATGCGGGCGAGATCATCGAGGTGGAATGCGACTTTCTGCATTCCTCGGACATCAACCCCGACAAGCCGATCAACTGGAAACGGATGGTCGCCGTGAACGGCGAATATGGCTGCATGGGCGATCTGGGGATGCATGTCTGCCATGTGCCGCTGCGGCTGGGCTGGGCGCCCGCCAGGGTGCATGCCAGCCTTGTCAAACG
>NZ_JBKBVD010000004.1:0-99048 GCF_046289755.1 Paracoccus sp. (in: a-proteobacteria)
CGAGCGCTTCTACAACCCGCGTAGACGGCATTCGAAACTGGGCTATCTCAGCCCCATGGAGTTCGAGACCCGCGCTATGCTAGCTGAACCCGCTGTCCACGAAACCGGCGGCAGGCCGTTCTTCGAGGCGCGCAACGGCCGGCTCCACAGCTTCCGCTTCAAGGACTGGGGCGATCACAAGTCTTGCCTGCCCTCGGGCACGCCATCGCCCAACGACCAGGCAATCGGCACCGGCGACGGCAGGACGACCGCCTTCCAGCTGGTCAAGCACTACGCATCCGGCGCGCAATCCTGGACGCGCGCCATTGCCAAACCAGTGACCGGAACCGTGCGGATCGCGCTCGGCGGGATCGAGCAGCTCTCCGGCTGGTCCGTCGACACCGCGACCGGCGTGGTCACCTTCAGCGCCGCGCCGGGATCCGGCCTCGCGATCACGGCTGGCTTCGAGTTCGACGTGCCGGTCCGTTTCGACACCGACGTGCTCGACGTGACGCTCGACCTCGAGCGGCTCGGCTCGATCACCTCCATTCCGCTTCTGGAACTGCGCCGATGAAGACCTTCGCTCCTGCCTTGCAGGCCCATCTCGACGAGGGCACGACCACGCTCGCGTGGTGCTGGCGGATCACGCGCGCCGATGGCGTCACCTTCGGCTTCACCGACCATAATCGGACGCTCACCTTCGACGGGACGAACTTCGAGCCGGAGAGCGGACTCACGGCCTCTGAAGTCCGCTCGGGGTCGGACCTGTCGGTGGATGCACAGGATGCCGAGGGTGTGCTGACCTCGGATCGGATCACCGAGACCGACATTCTCGACGGCCGATGGGACAACGCCGAGGTCGAGGTCTGGCGGGTGAACTGGACCGACACGGGCCAGCGCGTGCTGATGCGCCGGGGCGCCATCGGTCAGATCCGGCGCGGGCGCCTCGCTTTCGTTGCCGAGGTGCGCTCGCTCGCGCATGTGTTGGGCCAGACAGTGGGGCGGACCTTCCAGGCAACCTGCGACGCAGCTCTCGGCGATGCGCGCTGCGGCGTCGATCTGGAGGATCCGACCTACAAGGGCGCGGGTGCCGTCATCGACCTGCTGCGCGACAGGGCCTTCACCGCCTCGGGGCTGGGCGCATTCACCTCCGGCTGGTTCACCTTCGGCACGCTCGCATGGACCAGCGGCGCAAACGCAGGACGGCGCACCGAGGTGTTGGGCCATGACGTCACGGACGGAATCGCGGTGCTGACCCTGCTCGAGGCGCCGGTGCGGGCGATCGCCGAGGGCGACGGCTTCACCATACGCGCGGGCTGCGACAAGCGGATGGAGACCTGCGGGGCGAAGTTCGCAAACACCGTCAACTTCCGGGGATTCCCGCACATTCCCGGCCAGGATGCGGTCCTCCGCTACGCCACCAAGGATGGCGGCCACGAGGGAGGCGTGCTGTGACGCAACCTATGGCATCAGCCCACCCCGCGCGCGTCATCGCCATCGCGCGCTCCTGGCTCGGCACGCCGTATCACGACCAGGCGAGCCTGCGGGGCGTCGGCTGCGACTGCCTCGGGCTGGCCCGGGGCATCTGGCGCGAGGTCGTCGGCCCCGAGCCGTTCCCGATCCCGCCCTACAGCCGGGACTGGGGCGAGACCGGGCCGCGCGAGGTACTGGCCGAGGGTGCGCGCGCCATGATGATCGAGGTGGAACCCGCGGCAGCAGGTCTCGGCGCGCTGGTCCTGTTCCGCATGAAGCCGCGCGCCAATGCCAAACATGTCGGGATCCTGACCGCGCCCGACAACTTCCTCCACGCCTATGAGCGGCTCGGCGTGATCGAGGAACCGCTCACCCCATCCTGGCGGCGGCGCATCGCCTTCGCCTTTCTCTTCCCCCAACGCTGAGACCCCGACATGGCAACCCTCGTTCTCGGCGCCGCCGGCGCCGCCATTGGCGGCAGCATCGGCGGCGCGATCCTCGGCGTCGGCGCCGCGACGATCGGCGGCTTCATCGGCTCCAGCATCGGATCGGTCGTCGACAGCTGGATCATCTCGTCGCTGGCGCCCACGCAGCGCATCGAGGGCGCGCGGCTCGACACCTTGCGCATCACCTCGGCCACCGAAGGCGCGGTGATCCCGCGGCTCTATGGGCGCATGCGGATGGGCGGCAACATCATCTGGGCGACCGATTTCCGCGAGGAGACCAAGACCACCACCCAAGGCGGCGGCAAGGGCGGCGGAGGCGGCAAGGTCAAGACCACGGAGTACCTGTACTACGTCAGCTTCGCCGTCGCTCTCTGCGAGGGGCCGATCACCGGCATCGGCCGCATCTGGGCCGACGGCAAGCCGATGGACCTCTCCGGCGTCACCTGGCGCTGGTATCCGGGCGACGAGGCGCAGGCGGCCGATCCCTTCATCGCGGCAAAGATGGGGGCGGCGAACACGCCAGCCTATCGCGGAACCGCCTATGTCGTCTTCGAGGAGCTGGCGCTCTCGACCTACGGCAACCGGCTGCCGCAGCTCTCCTTCGAGGTGTTCCGGCTGCTCGCCGATCCCGACACCGCCGAGGGGCTGACCCGCGCCGTCACCATGATCCCGGCCTCGGGCGAGTTCACCTACGCCACGCAGGCGATCCGCAAGACCGATGGTGGCGCGACGGTGCCCGAGAACCTGAACGCGCTGGCCGATTCCACCGACATGGTGGAGGCGCTGGGCCGGCTGCAGGCGATGGCCCCGGCGGTCGAGAGCGTCAGCCTCGTCGTCGCCTGGTTCGGCGACGATCTGCGCGCGGGGTCCTGCAAGGTGCGGCCGGGCGTCGAGGTATCGGCCAAATCGACCACGCCCGCCAGCTGGTCGGTCAATGGCGTCAGCCGCGCCAGCGCCTTCCTCGTCAGCCGGGACGATCAGGACCGCCCGGTCTATGGCGGCACGCCGTCCGACTTCGCCGTGGTGCAGGCGATCCAGGAGATGAAGGCCCGCGGGCTGCGGGTGACATTCTACCCGTTCATCCTTATGGACGTGCCGCCTGGCAACACGCTGCCGAACCCGTATTCCGACGACGCCGCGGAGACGGGCCAGCCTGTATTCCCCTGGCGGGGGCGGATCACCTGTTCGCCTGCCGCGCGGTTCGCCGGGACCGTGGACAAGACCGCCACGGCCGCAAGCCAGGTCGCCGCGCTGTTTGGCGCGGCAACACCCGCCAGCTTCAGCGTCTCGGGTCAGTCGGTTTCGTGGACGGGCACGCCTGGCGACTGGGGCCTTCGCCGCATGGTACTGCACTACGCCCATCTCTGTGCCGCGGCGGGCGGGGTCGATGCCTTCCTGATCGGCACCGAGATGCCGGGGCTGACGACCGTCCGCTCAGGCGCCAGCACTTATCCCGCCGTGCAGGCGTATCGGGATCTGCTCGCCGATGTGCGCTCGATCCTCGGGGCGGGTACGAAGATCGGCTATGCGGCCGACTGGAGCGAGTATTTCGGGCACCAGCCGGGCGACGGCTCGGGCGATGTGTTCTTCCATCTCGATCCGCTCTGGGCCGACCCGGAGATCGATTTCATCGGGATCGACAACTACATGCCGCTGTCGGACTGGCGCGACGGCTTCGAACACGCGGATGCGACCGAGGGCTGGCCCGCGATCTACGACCGGGCCTATCTGCAGGCGAACATCGCGGGCGGCGAAGGCTTCGACTGGTTCTACGCCAGCGCCGCCGACCGCACCGCGCAGGTCCGGACCGCAATCAGCGATGGCGCCGCGGCAAAGCCGTGGGTCTTCCGCTACAAGGATCTGCGCGCCTGGTGGTCGAACACGCATTACGACCGCCCGGGCGGAGTCGAGAGCGCGACACCGACGGCATGGGGGCCGGAGTCGAAACCGATCTGGTTCACCGAGCTCGGCTGCCCGGCCATTGACCGTGGCACCAACCAGCCCAACGTCTTCTTCGATCCCAAGTCATCGGAGAGCTTCACGCCGCATTTCTCGCGGGGCTGGCGCGATGACGCCATCCAGCGCGCCTATCTCGAGGCGACCTATCTCTGGTGGGGCGAGGCCGCGAACAACCCGCTGTCCTCGGTCTACGGCGGCCGGATGGTGCATGTGCCGGAATGCGCCGCCTGGACCTGGGACGCACGGCCGTATCCATTCTTTCCGGCGCTGACCGATGTCTGGACAGACGGCGCGAACTGGCGGCTCGGCCACTGGCTGACCGGGCGGCTGGGCGCGGTGTCGCTGGCGGCCCTCGTGCGGCACCTCTGCCTGCGCGCAGGGCTGCCCGAGGATGGCATCGACGTCACCGGCCTCTGGGGCGCCGTCGAAGGCTACGCCATCACGGGGCTGGAAAGCCCGCGCGCCTCGATCACCACGCTGTCGCGGCACTTCGGCTTCGATGCGGTGGAGACCGAGGGCGTGATCCGCTTCATCATGCGCGGCCGGGCATCCGTGGCCACCTTCGCGCCCGACGATCTGGTGGCCGCCCGCGAGGGCGACCTGCTGGAGCTGACGCGCGGCCAGGAGACCGAACTGCCGCAGGCGCTGAAGTGGCAGGTCGCCCGTGCCGACGAGGATTACGACGCGGCCCTTGTCGAGGCGCGGCGCATCACCGTGGACACGACGCGGATCGCGTCCGAGTCCTTCCCGATGGCGGTGCCGCCCGAGGAGGCCGAGCGCCGCTGCCGCCGCGCCCTGATGGAGGCGTGGGTGGGGCGCGAGACCGCGGCGTTCCGTCTGCCGCCCTCGCGGCTGGCGCTCGATCCGGCCGATGCGATCCGACTGGAGCATGACGGGCGGATGGTCGATCTGCGGCTCGTCTCCATCGCCGACGCCGAGGCGCGCGGCATCGAGGCGGTCCGCCAGGACCGCGCGACCTACGATCTTCCGCCCGGCGATCCGCGCGCAGCGTCGCTGACGCGGGCCGTGGTGTTCGGCGCGCCGGACGCGGTGCTGATGGACCTGCCGCAGCTGACCGAGGACCAGCCCGCGCATCGGCCCCTCATTGCGGCGCACGCGGTTCCCTGGCCCGGCGAGATGGCGGTGTTCCGCAGCCCCTCGACCGATGGCTTCGAACTGCTGACCACGTTCGGCAGTCGCGCCCGGATCGGGGCGCTGGTCTCGGACCTCTACGCGGGCCCCACCTCGCGCTTCGACCTCGGTAATGCGCTAGTGGTCGATCTGCTGACCGGGACGCTGGAAAGCGTCACGGACCTGGCCCTGTTCGGCGGCGCCAACGCACTGGCGGTGGAAACCGCGCCGGGGGTCTGGGAGATCGTGCAGGCGGGCGCGGCCGAACTGCTGGCGCCCGGACGGTATCGGCTGACCCGCTTGCTGCGGGGCCAGCGCGGGACCGAGGGCGTCATGGGCAATCCGGCTCCGGCAGGGGCACGGGTCGTGGTGCTGGATACCGCGCTGGTGTCCCTGCCCATCGCCGAGGCCGATCTCGGCATCCCGTGGAACTGGCGCATCGGCCCCGCGAGCCGCCCGGTCAGCGACGAGACCTATGTCGCGCAATCCTTCACGCCCGAAGGCGTCGGACTGCGACCCTTCTCTGTCGCCCATGTCGAGCAGCCGTGGCGCACGCCGCGCACGCCCGGCGAACTGACGATCCGCTGGACACGCCGGTCTCGTGCGCTGGCGGCCGACAGCTGGGGCGGGCTCGAGGTGCCGCTGGCCGAGGAGATCGAAGCCTACGAGGTCGAGATCATCGACGGCTCCACGGTGAAGCGCGTCCTGAGCACGGCCACCACCAGCGCCGTCTACACCGCCGCCCAGCAGACCGCCGATTGGGGCGCGCCGCTCGCCCCTGGCGACACGCTCGACATCCGCATCTTCCAGCTCTCCGCCCTCGTCGGGCGGGGCGCGCCGAAAACCGTCACCCTCACGTTCTGAGGCCATCCCATGTCCGACGCCACGACCCATCTCCTGCTGCCCTACATCCTGGCGGCGCAGGCCCAGAAGCATGTCACCCACAACGAGGCGCTGCGGATCCTCGACGGGCTCGTCCAGCTCTCCGTTCTCGACCGGGACCTGACAGCACCCCCGGCGAGCCCGGCCGATGGCGATCGTTACATCGTCGGCTCCGGTGCGACCGGCGACTGGGCGGGGTGGGACCTGAATGTCGCGCTCTGGACCGACGGCGCATGGCTGCGCCTGCCGCCACGAACCGGCTGGCGGGCATGGGTCGAGGACGAGGGTATGCTGCTGGTCCATGATGGCGCGGGCTGGGTCGGCACCACGCCCGCGACGCTGCAGAACCTTGCGCTGCTGGGACTCGGCACGACAGCCGACGCGTCGAACCCTTTCTCGGCCAAGCTGAACAAGGCACTCTGGACCGCCAAAACTGTGGCCGAGGGCGGGACCGGTGATCTCTTCTACACCATGAACAAGGAGGCTGCGGGCGACGATCTCGGCCTGACGCTGCAGACCGGCTTCGTGACCAAGGCGCTGGTGGGGCTGTTCGGCTCCGACCGCTTCCGGCTCGCGGTCTCCGCCGACGGCAGCACCTTCTTCGACGGGCTCAGCGTCGACAACGCCAACGGCATCGTCGATCAGCCCCGGCTGCCGCGGTTCAAGGCCTACACCAACTATGACAACTATGTTGGCATTGGGGCCTGGACGAAGATCGGCCTCAACAACACCGACTACAACGACCAGGGCGCGTTCGACGCCGCGAACAACCATTTCGTCGCCCCGGTCGACGGCACCTACCTTTTGGGCGCGACGCTGCTCTACAAGATCAACGCCAGCGCCACGGCCCGCATGCGCGGGCGGCTGGTCCTGAACGGCACGACGGAAATCCGCGGCTCCCTCGGCGAAATCTCCGCGACCCACGTCTCGCTCGCCACCGCGATCTGGCTCCAGACCATGGTGCCGCTCTCCGCAGGCGATACCGTCGAGCTGCAGGGGTATTTCCGGGTCGCGGACGGCTACTTCGCGGCCGACCACACCTCCTTCTGGGGCTGCAAGATCGGCTGAGCGGCGGGAGGAGGAACCGATGAACCCACCCCGATCCGAGGGCTACGTCCGTATGCCCGACGCCGAGTTCGCGGCGATCCTGACGCGGGCGGCCGAGGAAGGCGCGAAACGCGCGCTCGCCGATGTGGGTCTCGACGGCGACGAGGCCGCGCTCGACATCCGCGATCTGCGTTCCCTGGTGGACTGCATCCGGCTGGTGCGCCGCACCGCCATGCAGACGGCCGTCCGCATGATCACCACCGGCGTCATGCTGGCGCTGCTCGCGGGCATCGCCAGCAAGCTGAAGATCTTCGGCGGCGGCCCGTAGCCGCGCCCCATCACCATTCATCAGCCCAACCGCACCCGCCCTCAAGGCGGGTTTTTCGTTTTGGAGGACCCCATGACCACGACATTCCACAATCATTGGCGCGACGTCCCGGAGAGCACCTGGCGCTGGCCGAACTTCTCGCCCGCCGAAATCGCCTGCCGGAGCACCGGCAAGCTGCTGGTCAACCAACCCGCCGTCGACAAGCTGCAGGCGCTGCGCGACCGGCTCGGCAAGCCGCTGATCGTCCGCTCGGCCTATCGCAGCCCCGAGCACAACCGCGCCGTCGGCGGTGCCACGCGGTCGAAGCACCTCGACGGCGCCGCCTTCGACATCGCCATGGCGAACCACGACCCGGCGGCGTTCGAGGCGGCGGCCCGCGAAGTCGGGTTCCTCGGCTTCGGCTTCTATCCGCGGTCGGGGTTCATCCATGTCGACCTCGGCCCCGCGCGTCAGTGGGGCGAGCGGTTCCCGGTCCGGCAAACCGCATTTGCAGCCGAGACGCCGCCCGCGCGCGAAGTGCTGGCCGACAGCCGCACCATGAAGGCAGGCGGTGTGGCGGGTGTCGCGACGCTGGGCGCGGCAGGCGTCGAGGTGGTGCAGAGCGTCCTGGCCAAGACCCAGTCCGCCATCCTGCCGCTCGTGCCGTATTTCGATACGCTCCGCTGGGTGTTCATCGCCGTCGCGCTCGGCGGCATCGCAGTCACGGTCTACGCCCGCCTCGATGACTGGCGCCGGGGGCGGCGATGATCGCCACCTTGCTCGGCGGGATCGTCGCGAGCCCCTGGATGCGGGGCGGCGCTGCGCTACGGCGCCATCGCTCTCGCCGTGCTCCTATTCCTGCTTTCGCTTCGGCGGTCCGGCGAGCGCGCGGGCCGCCTCGCCGAACGCCTTGAAACCACGGAGAAGGCCAATGATGTCCAACGCGAGAGGCTGCGGCTCGCCGTCCTCGCGATCGGGACTAGCTTGCTGAGCGGCTGCGTGACGGTCGGTTCTGACAGCAAAGGGCCAGGGGCGTGTCCGCCCATCGTGGAGTACAGCAGTGGGTTCCAGGCGCGGGCCGCAGAAGAACTGAAAGCGTTGCCGAGCGAATCCGCCCTTGCCGAGATGCTGAGCGACTACGCCGTGCTTCGGGACCAAGTGAGAGCGTGTGTGTAGTCGATGTTTCTAGCCGTTGTCCGGGTCAGGCGATTTGGCCTGTCATTGGCCATCAGGCTGTGCGGCGACACGCTTGCCTACGACCCGCCCTGCCCGAAAGATGATGACCTCGCCTTCGGTCATTTCCTGCCAAGGCTCTGCGCTCAGGGGAACGCTGGCAACGAGGGCCACCGCCTGATCGGCCGCTGTCACGGACAGGCCGTTGCCGGTGATCGTTGCGCCCTTCGGCGGACATTCGTGAAGCAAATATACTAGGCCTGGCGCCGCCACCTTTCCCGTGACCGGCGATTTGCGTCGGTCGCCGTGAGCAAAGAGAACGTCACCGTCCGAATACAGAAAATTGGCTGGACCGAGACGGCGCAGAGCTATCGCGAAGGACGCGACGATATCGAGCCGCTCATCAAGTGGAGGAATCTCGCCCTTTTTGACCCAGATCGAACTCAGACGTTCGAGCAGGGCGCAGAATGCCTGTTCTGAATCCGTCTCTCCCACCGGGGCAAAGCGGGACGACTCAAAGGTACTTTTCTCGAATATTGCGGGAAGCCAGCCGTTATGCGCGAAGCTGTGCGCCCGCCCCGCTAACTCGCGCACGAATGGCTGCGCGTTGCGATAGGATGGCGCACCCATCGTGGCCTTGCGGATATGCGCCAGCACGATGGGGCTGCGCAGATCGAGCTGGTTTACAAACTGTAGCCAGTCGCTGTCATTTGCCGCCCCAGCATCCTTGATCAGTCGGACATCAGCGTCGTCATAGTAAGCGACTCCCCAACCGTCCCGGATCGAGGTCGGCGGTGCGCCATGCTCCGCCAACCGCTCGAGCGAAATGCTCAGCGTGGCAGGCAGATTGCTAGAAAGTCCGAGAAGCTCACACATTCCGCGCAGCTTCGCGGGTAGGTCGGCAGATAAAGCTGGCGTTGTCCGTACGCTGATCGAAATCCGCGACAGACATCAGAAGCTGATGACCGTCGCGCCCTCGGCGGCAAAGCGTGGAAACGCCGCCGCCGCCGATTCAAGCGCTAGTTTGCGGGCGCGAAATGCGGCTTCTGCGCCGATCTGCTGCGCGATGCCAATGCAGGTCGTCACCTGCACACCGGCCGCCACCAGCGCGTCGATCTGGATATTGAAGTCGGCCTGTTCCGGGTCGGCCAGCATCCGCTCGGCCGGGCCGAACACATAAACCTCGAGCACGGCCTCTGGATTGCTGCGGATACGTTCAGCCAAGGCTGGAACGGTCTGCAATGCAGCTGTATCGGCATGAAAAAGGTGAAGCACGGTCTTGTGCATGGAAGTCTCCTGATGAAAGCAGCCCGAAACGAAGCCGCATGTTGAAATATGGTCGGCGATCCGAGTCAGAGGACGGTGCCGACAAGCGCCCCTATACCTGCGGTCAGCGCCATCGCGAGTGCACCCCAAAACGTTACGCGCAGGGTTGCGCGCCAGACCGGCGCGCCTCCGGCAGACGCACCAACAGCCCCAAGCAAGGCAAGAAACAGCAGCGAGGCGATGGTGACCGTCCAGACCAACAGATCGGCGGGCGAGACCAGGACCATCGTCAGCGGCATTGCGGCGCCAATGGCAAAGGTGAGCGCCGATGTCAGCGCCGCTTGAACCGGCCGCGCCGTCGTCACTTCGGAAATACCCAGCTCATCGCGCAGGTGCGCGCCGAGCGCGTCGTGTACCATCATCTGGGCTGAAACCTGCCGGGCAAGCTCCGGCTCGACCCCACGCGCAACATATATCTGGGTCAGTTCGTCAAGTTCCGCTTCGGGCTGACCAGCCAGTTCCGAGCGCTCTCTTTCCAGGTCGGCGGTCTCGGTATCGGATTGGGAACTGACCGAGACATACTCGCCTGCCGCCATCGACATGGCGCCCGCGACCAGCCCGGCGATCCCCGCAACCAGCACTTCCGACGTTGCGGCAGACGCCGCCGCGACCCCGACGATCAGGCTCGCCGTGGATACGATTCCGTCGTTGGCGCCCAGCACGGCTGCCCGCAACCACCCGATACGCGAAACAAGATGGACTTCGGGGTGAAGGGTTACCGTGCGCATCGCTGCAACCTTCGGTCAGAATATGACGGGCTCATGCCTCTATTCCTTTGCGATTCCGGAGCGGATCGCTCCCCGATTGAATTGCTTGAGGGGTCATGTCGCCAGGCACACGGCCGCCCGTTCGCAGAGCGCCCTTTCCAACTGCAGCGTCACGTGGCCGATGCCGAAGTCATGCTCCAACTCGTCCGTGACCTGTTCGATGAAAGCGTCGGCGTCGGCGCCCTGCCAGACCACATGCGCCGCCAGAGCCGTGCGCGTTGTCGACAGGGCCCAGATGTGCAGATCGTGGACATTGCTGACGCCTGGCAGGTCGCCGATCCAGTCGGCCACCGCTTGCCGATCAATGCCCTCCGGCACTCCGTCCAGCCCCAGTCGGAGCGATGCGCGCATCAGGCCCCACGCCGTCCAGGCGATCAGCAAGCTAACCGCTATGGCGACCGCCGGGTCCAGCCAGTGCCAGCCGGTAAGCATGATTCCGGCCGCGGCAATGACGACCGCGCATGAGACGGCCGCATCGGCGGCCATGTGCAGATAGGCTCCCTTGGCGTTCAGATCGTCCTTTTGCGACTTGATGAACAACAGCGCCGATCCTGTGTTCACCCCGATCCCCACCATCGCGACCAGCAGGATCGTCAGCCCCGGCACCTCTACCACGGTCTGGAACCTGTGCGCGGCCTCCCACACCACCACGACGACTCCGATCAGGATCGCAACCGCGTTCAGCATCGCGGCGAGGATCGTCGCACGGCCATAGCCGAACGTGTAGGTGGCGCTGCCCACACGCTTGGCCAGCACCGCCGCCCCCCAGGCGATCAGCAGACCCGCCACGTCGGTCAGATTGTGCGCAGCATCCGCCAAAAGCGCGAGCGAGCCTGTCAGGAACCCGAACGTTGCTTCGACGATGACATAGGCCGTGTTCAGCCCCACCGCCCAGCGGAACGCCGGGCCAAGGTCGGTTGGTGGGGTATGCGTGTGATCGTGGGCCAATGTCAGCCTTTCCGCCGGATCGTGCCGGAAAGCTCCGTCGCACCCGCCAATGTGTTGAAGATCGTGCCATATTTCTGAAGGTTGCGGTGCAGCAGGTCGAGCCGCGCATCGGATTCGTCGGTGTCCACGACGATGTCGTAGGTGATGCGGACCATCTTTGGCGGGCTGTCCTGCCGTATGCCATGCAGGCTGACCTCGATGCCGCGCAGATCGAAGATCAGCACCGGGGTGACCCGTTCAGCGCTTTTCAGAATGCAGGCGGCAAGGCTGGCCAGCAACATCTCGGCCGGATTGAATGCATCGGCTCGGCCCGCCATGTCGGTATCAAGGACGATCCGCGCCTCCTTCGTGGTGGCCTCGGAGCCGTGACTGTCGATGCGGAGGGCAGAGACGTGGTATTCCAGCATGATCCGTCCTTTCAGGCCGAAGTCTCGGTGCCGGGAACCAGGAATTCCGGCGCCTGACCTTCGGGCATGGCCGCCAGTTCCTCTGCCGTCAGGCGGGCGTAGACTTCGATCAGCGTGCCGTCCGGGTCGGTCAGCCACAGCTCGTGCAGCGGCGTGCCCTTCCAGGTCGTCCGCGGAGGCTTTTCGACATGCCCGCCCACGGCGACAGCGCGGTGATAGGCGTCGATCACCGCCGCGCGGTCGGGCAGCGCGATCCCGAGGTGATAGAGCGTATCGTGATGGAGATCCTTGCCGTCGGCGACCATGATCACGAAGTTGAGGTTCAGGTCGGGACGGATGAACGTCGCATAGCGGTGAGTCCATTCCTTGGGCCAGGTGTTCAGGAGCCAAGCGTAGAACCGTGTGCTGGCACCGAGATCGCGCACGCGAAGGCTAGCGTGAAACTCGGTCCCGGTCGGTCCTTCAGGCAAATCGATCAGTCCCGCCAGAACCTCGATCCTCGCCTTGATCTGATCGCGTGCGGTGCGAAACGCAGCGATGTCGCCTGCTGCCGAGGGGTCGGTGATGGGCCAGTGCAGCCGCCTGACCGGGCCGGGGACGAAGGGGCAGACCTCTTCGGCGCAGAGCGTGACGATCAGGTCTGCCGTTTCGGGCGACACCTCCTCGAGCGGCTTTGACCGGTGACCCGAAATGTCGATCCTTGCCTCGGACAGTGCCTCGACAGCCAGCGGGTTCACGTGCCCGGGGGCAGACCCCGCGCTGGCGACCTCGACGGACGCAGGCAGCAACGCGCGGGCCAGCCCTTCGGCCATCTGGCTGCGGGCGGAATTGGCGACGCAGAGAAACAGGATACGCATGGGATCAGACCTTTTTGTTCTGGAGCGGCACCATCAGCACAGGACGGCGCGCGATTTCGCAGAGACTGGCCGCGGTGGAGCCGATGGTGATGCTGTCCACCCAGCCCTGACCGTGTTTGCCGACGACGATGAGATCGGCATCGCGAGCGGCGGCTGCGCGGGCGATTTCCTCGGACGGTTTGCCCGTCGCCAACTGGACCTCGGACTTGCCACCGGCGGCTGCGACCTCATGGGCGATGTCGTCGAGTGCGGCACGCGCCATCACCGGCCAGCGCGCATAGCGGGCCTGCTCGTCAGAACTGACGACATGGACCAGTTCGACGACGCCCGCATGAGGGGCGAGCCTGGCCGCCACGGCTTCGGCGGCATGGGCTTGTGGCGAGAAATCCGTAGCCAGCAGAAGCCGCCGCAATCCGGCATGACAGGTGCGCTCGCAGGCCGCATCGCCATCCGTGCCCGTGGCCTCGATCCATTCCAACCGCACCGGGAGGGTGCTGAGCCGGATCACCTCGCGCGCGACAGAGCCGAGGAACAGGCCGCGGATCATGTTCTGCCCGCGCGATCCGATCACGATCAGGTCGGCGCCATGCTCACTGGCTGCGGAGAGGATGTCCTTCGCCACTTCACCTGCGGCGCGTATGTCGACATCGACATCGAGTCCTGCCTCGCGCATCGGCGCGGCCCGATCCCGCAGCCAATCCTCCAGCGCATCCTTGTTCCCGTAGGAAGTCCCCTGGCCGTAGCCGACTTTCACGACATGGGTCAGGATCACACGGGCGATGCCCATCTCGCGCAAGTCCGCCAGGCAGTCGAGCAGAGGGCCTTGGGCGGCGGAGTAATCGAGAGAAATCAGAGCTGTGCGAAACATCAGTTTTGCTCCTTTGTTCTGGGCGTGCGGATGGGGGTTTCCTCGGCCGGGAACCAGTGTCGGGTGCGGTTGGCAAACCAGACCAGCGACAGCATCACCGGCACTTCGACCAGCACGCCCACCACTGTGACAAGGGCGGCGATGGAGTTGAGGCCGAACAGGCCGATGGCCACCGCCACGGCGAGTTCAAAGAAATTCGACGTCCCGATCATCGCGCAGGGGGCCGCGACGTTATGGGGTACGCGCCATGCTTTCGCGGCCCAGTAGGCAATGGCGAAGATGCCGTATGACTGGATCAGCAGTGGGATCGCGATCATCACGATGACCAGTGGCTGCGACAGGATCACCGCGCCCTGAAAGCCGAACAGCAGAACGACCGTCGCCAGCAGGCCCACAACCGAGAACGGCTTCACCTTGGCTGTGAACGCGCCGACGGCGGCCTCGGCAGCAGCCGGATTCGCGACGCCGCGCGTCATCAGCATCCGCGTCACGATGCCAGCCGCCAGCGGGATCACGATGTAGAGGCCGACCGACAGGATCAGCGTCGCCCAGGGCACCGTGATGTCGGTGACGCCCAGCAGCAAGGCCACGATCGGAGCATAGGCGAAGACCATGATCGCGTCGTTCAGCGACACCTGCGCCAGCGTATAATTTGGATCGCCCTTGGTCAGTTGCGACCAGACAAAAACCATCGCTGTACAGGGCGCGGCACCCAGCAGGATCAGACCCGCGATATACTGGCCCGATGTGCCGGGCTCGATGAAGGGGGCGAAGATCCAGTCGAAAAACAGCACGCCGAGTGCTGCCATGGTGAAGGGCTTGATCAGCCAGTTCACCGCAAGCGTGATGATCAGGCCCTTCGGCCGTTCATGGACGCGCGCAAGCGCCCGGAAATCCACCGCCACCATCATCGGATAGACCATCGCCCAGATCAGCGCGGCGACGACGAAGTTGACCGAGCCGTATTCCAGCGACGCAAGGAAGTTTACCAGCCCCGGAGCGATCTGACCGAGGGCAAGACCGGCGATGATCGCCAGTGCGACCCAGATCGAAAGATAGCGTTCAAATGCAGACATTTGGGAAGTCGTCCTCTCGGGTTCAGGCTATGGCGGGTGTGCGGCCGACCAGCGCGCGCAGGCGGTCCGCGCCGACCGGGTCTTCGGGCAGCATCGGCACCACGGCATGAAGTGCGGCAAGCCCACCGCGCACTTTGGCGATCTCAGGCGCTTCCGTGGCCGCGCGGGCCGCAAGGACCGGATGCGTGGTCGCCGTGGCGGCGAGACTTGCGTTGATGACCCAGCCGTAGGGCGTGATCCCGGCGCGTTTCAGATCCTCCTGAAGCCGGGCGGCTTCCAGAACCGGCGTCGTCTCGGGCAGGGTCACGATCAGGATCTTGGTCATCTCCGGGTTCTGCAGCCGCATCATCGGCGTCGTCATGTGGCTGGCCTGCTCGCCCGCGTGCCGCAGCACATCACGGTGGTAGGATCCTGTCGCATCCAGCAGCAACAGCGTGTGGCCGGTTGGCGCGGTATCCATCACCACGAACTTGCGCCCCGCCTCGCGGATCACCCGTGAGAACGCCTGAAACACGGCGATTTCCTCGGTGCACGGCGAGCGCAGGTCCTCTTCCAGCATCGCGCGGCCCTGTGCATCGAGGCTCGCGCCCTTGGACGCCAGGATGTGGTCGCGGTAGGTCTGCGTCTCGAGGGCGGGGTCGATGCGGCTGACGGTCAGGTGCGGCACGTCTCCGGCCAGCGTCTCGGTCAGATGCGCGGCGGGGTCGGTGGTGGTCAGCAGCACCTCATGCCCGCGCGCGGCGAGTTCGACGGCCACGGCGGCAGCGATGGTGGTCTTGCCGACGCCGCCCTTGCCCATGGTCATCACGAGGCCGCGGCCCCCGGCTTCGATTCCGTCGACCAACGCTGAGAGCGGCGGGAGATCGGTGTCGGTGACGCGCGGCGCGGCCTTTCCGAGTTCGACCGGTGCATTCATCCGGCGCAGCGCGTCGAGACCTACAAGGTTCTCGGGCCGTAGCGCGAAGCGGCTTTGCGGCAGGGCTGCCAGGTGCGTGTCCATGCCATCCAGCGCCGCTTGGTCGCGCGCGATCAGGCTGGCGGCGAGCGCATCGCCCATGTCCTCGTCCGGCATCAGCCCGTTAATCGCCAGATGCTGGTTGCCGATTCCGATATGCGCCAGCTCCCCACTGGTGCGCGCGGCCTCGGCCAGCGAGCTGACGCGGGGACGTGCGACGAGGATCAGCCGCGTGCGGGCCGCATCGGACAGGCTGTCCACGGCCGCCGCATAGCGCGCGCGTTGCTTCTCCAGCCCAGCAAGGGGACCGAGACAGGACGCATCGCCCCCGGTTTCCAGAAACCCGCTCCAGGCGCCGGGCAGTTTCAGCATCCGGATCGTGTGGCCGGTGGGCGCCGTGTCGAAGATGATGTGATCGTAGGCACTGGTCACGGCATCGTCGGTCAGAAGCGCTGTGAACTCGTCGAAGGCGGCAATCTCAGTGGTGCAGGCGCCCGAAAGCTGCTCCTCGATGCCCTTCAACGCTTTTTCCGGCAGCACCCCGCGCATCGGCCCGACGATGCGGTCGCGATACTCGGCCGCTGCTGCCTCGGGGTCGATTTCCAGCGCGTCGAGCCCGGGCACGGTGGCAACCTGGGTGACATGGTTGCCGATCTCGATCCCGAACACCTGCCCGACATTCGAGGCCGGATCGGTCGAGACCAACAGGACCCGCTTGCCCGCATCGGCTAGGCCGACCGCCGTGGCGCAGGCCAGCGAGGTCTTGCCCACGCCGCCCTTGCCGGTGAGGAAGACGAATTTGGGCAGATCGTTGAACATGACTTCTCCTTTCGCCGCCCCGAACGAGCGGTCGTCATCTGTCGCACGGGCAAAGCCTGCGTAAATTGCTTCAGGTTAGGTGCTGGCGCCGCGTCAGCAGCAGCTTGCAGCCTTTTCCATGGCCGGTTCGGCCTTGGAACTGCCGCCGCAGCAGCCCGTCGCCGCAGCGGGTGCCGCCTTGGCCGGACCGCAGCAGGTTGACGCCTTCTCGATCTCGACTTCAGGCTCGGGGATCAGCTTTTCGGCCAAGGTATGAATGTTTTTTGCCGAGGCTTCCTTCACCATGCGCCCCACGGCGATGGCCTCGCGCATCTGCGCCTCGCTCAGCCCGACTTCCCGCGCCTTTTCCGTGTGATACTTCAGGCAGGGCTCGCAGCTCGCTCCGATTGCCGCCCCGAGCGCGATCAGCTCGCGCACCTGCTCGGTGATCTCGAGCTTCGGTGCGTTGATGCCCGTCCAGTCGGCCAGTTCCGCGCGGCTCGGATAGTGCGCCTTGGCCTTTAGCGCGCCGTTGATCATGAAGACCGGCAGATCGTCGCCTTCGCTGTCCTGCATAATCTGGCGGATCGTGTCGTTGGCGGCGAACTCGGCCGGTTCGCGGCTCAGCCCGAAACGCTGAACGCTGACACCCTGCGCTTTAAGCCAGTCCAGATCGGCGGCCAGATCGACGAGTTTCTGGTCAACATCGGTGCCGCAGATGCCGGTCGAGCAGCACATGGCGGGGTCGTAGACTGTGATGGTGGTCATTTGCACATCTCCTTGGAAACGCATCCTTGCGGGGTGAAACAGCAGGGCGCCTCGCCTTCGGCCGGGCGTGCGGCAATGGCTTCGATCAGATCGCGGATCGGGGCGAGCGCCGCCGGGTCGAGCGCGTAACAGATGCGGGGATAGTCGATGGTGCCGGTCACGAGCCCTGCATCCTTAAGGACCCGCAGGTGTTCAGAGACCGTAGATTGGGCCAGTCCGACTTGATCCACGATATCCCCGCCGATGCAGCCAGGCTTCGAGAGCAAAAAGGTGACGATCCTGACCCGGGCCGGATGCGCGAGCGCCTTGGCGATCGCAGCGATCTGATCCGCCTCGCTCGTAGACGACGGCGCCACGGTGTTTCGATCCAACATGTCAGAGCTTCCTTGTATCGGCTATATCCGATACATATGGATCGGCGATCCACGATACAATAGCCTATCGTCAATCGCCGATCAATAGTGCGACTGATGCGACGTCGGGTAGGCTCGAAGCCGCTGACGGCGTGGGTCGTCGGGCTTCCGAAAACGACGGCGCCAGATTGAAACATAATAGAAACAATGACTTAGAAGTGGAGAAGGTTGGATATCAGGCCCATTCTCTCCGCCAACTATCCCCTATGTTGATGTTTTTGCTGAAAGCCCTTGTTTTACTGGGCCGTCAGCCAAATGGCCTGCTGAAATGCCAGAACGGGCAAGGCCATGAAGCACGTCCGAAATGGTGGGGCATACTAAGTAGTTCGCCCTGAACAATGCCGATGTCATTGATTTTGCGCTGAAACGCTGCGGTCTTGCTCGCCATGGCCTGCAGGGTTTTGTATAATTTCTGCGGAAACCCTGCAATTGCGGTTCTGCCATGAAGCGCCCTCCCGAACAGGATGACCTGCTGCGTCCGCGTCTGGTCGACATGATCGACCCGCGGCACGAGTTGGTGAAGCTGGCGGCTTTGATCGACTGGGACGCGTTCGAGCGCGAATGGGCGGGGTTCTTTCCGTCCGGCAAGGGGCGGCCCGCGACGGAACCGCGGCTGGTGGCGGGGCTGCTCTATCTCCAGCACGCCTACCGGCTGTCGGATGAGGCGGTGGTCGCGCGTTGGGTGGAGAACCCCTATTATCAGCACCTCACCGGCGAGACCTTTTTCCAGCACAAGCTGCCGATTGACCCCTCCTCGCTGACCCGCTGGCGCGGGCGGATTGGCGAGCAGGGGGTCGAATGGCTGCTGACCCAGACCATCCGGGCCGGGCAGAGGTCCGGTGCCATCGACGACGACAGCATGAAGCGGGTGGCGGTCGATACCACCGTGATGGAGAAGGCCATTGCCCCTCCGACGGACGCCCGGCTCTACGAGCGCGCGCGGGATCAGCTGGTCGCCCTGGCGCAGGAGGCCGGGGTGGAGTTGCGCCAATCCTATGCCCGGCTTGCGCCTCGGCTGGCGCTGCAGGTCGGCCGCTACGCCCATGCCAGGCAGTTCAAGCGCATGCGCAAGGCACTGAAAAAGCTGAAGGGCTACACCGGCCCGGTCATGCGCGACTTGCGGCGCCACCTGCAGGACATCCCCGAGGGCGGCCTGCGGGACCGGATCATCGCCAAGCTCGCCCTGGTGTCGCAACTGCTGCACCAGGCACCCAAGGGGGCCGACAAGGTCTACGCCCTGCATGAACCCGAGGTCGACTGCATCTCGAAAGGCAAGGCGAGGGTCCGATATGAGTTCGGTTGCAAGGTCAGCGTCGCCACCACGCTGGACGAAGGCTTCGTGGTCGGCATGCGCAGCTTTCCAGGCAATCCCTACGATGGCCATACCCTCCGCCCGGCGCTGGAACAGGTGACGATCCTGACCGACCAGCGCCCCGATCTGGCCGTCGTCGACCGCGGATACCGCGGCCACGGCGAAACAAGAACGCGCGTGCTGATCAGCGGCACCCGCCGCGGTCTCACACCGAAGCTGATCGCAGACCTGCGCCGCCGCAGCGCCACCGAGGCCGAGATCGGCCATATGAAAACCGACGGCCGCCTGTCACGGTGCCCCCTGAAAGGCACCATCGGAGACGCCCTCTTCGCCGTGCTCTGCGCCTGCGGACACAACATCCGAAAGATCCTGGCCCACCTCAGGGCTTGGCTTGCCCGGATGATCGCCGTCATCTGGATCGTAATCTACGCGCCGGGTCGGCGACCTCAGATCGTCATAGCAGCTTGAGCGATTTGTTCAGGGTGAACGAAGAAACGTGCGCCACCGCACCGCCCTGACTGCGCACCATACGGAGCATGCGCGAACTGTTTGCATTCCGAAAATGGGACCAGAAAAGAGGCAAAGCTGCTCAGGCTGCCTGTCGCGGACCGCTTTCACACTGCAAAAGACAGGACGCCCGATAGGCCATGGCCCTCATGGAGCGCCAACCGGGTCAGAACCGGCAGCTGTGGCTGGCGAACATGGTGGAAATCATCCGGCGAAAATATCGTATCCCGCCTGAATGCAACAATCATTTCCGCTTCGATGAGACTGGTCGAGCAAGGCGCGTCGGGCCCGGCCTTCAAACCCTCTATCACCGCACGGTCGCACGACCCTGCAAACGTCAGGGCGGGGGTCGTGAAATGGATCCGCTGGTTCTGTGCCCCCTCCTTGCTCGCTGAAATCCGCCTCAACTGCGAGAACCGAGCCTGAAATCGCTTTGCCGGATTTCGGATGGCGTGCGTGATCGCGGCGCGCGCGGACAAACTTTGTCCATTGCGGCGCTTTCCATCGCTTCGGACGGATCACACTGTCAGGCCTTGGCATCGGACACTGCAACCGGGCGGCTTCACTCACAAACCAACAACACAGCCCCGCCCGGTTGTTGCATCGCTTTTCGCTCAACCGGGCGCGCTGGTAAATCTGTCCTTTTGGACAGTGGTGCGTGTCGCCGCTCAACCCGGCCTGAAAGACCGACCCGATGCCTCATCCGGTCCCGGGTGCGATCCTTCAGATCCAAGCGGTTGCGGCTAGGGCATGACGACAGGCGAACGCCATGCCTGAGCAAGCAGGACAGCCCCGCTTGCCTGCGCATGACGGCGATCAAGAACGGCCTGAGCCACCGAAATGCACGGGCGCAGCGCCAGCCGCGAGAGGCGGCCCGTGGTGCGGTCCGGGTGAACGACTTTGGCCAGCCTGGGGCCGACGATCCAGTAGACGCGGATAAAAGCGCGACCGGCCGGATAGCGGACCAGCACCTGATCCCGGAAGCGGCGCAGCATCACGACATCGGGGTGCAGCCGGTCGCCATAGGCCGCGGTCGCGACGAAACAGCCCCCGCCAGAGCCGTTCTGCGGGTTCTGGGGATCCTCTTCGGTCTCGTCGTCCTCGTCCTCGTCCTCGTCGTCAGGATCCTTCGTGTCGTCTTCCTCGTCAGGCACGGGGCGCGATGATCCGGGAACCGGCTCGCCGTCGATATAGGTCGTCAGAACGGTCTGGCCATCGACCTCTTCCTGAACAAGCACGGGCTGGGATGTCTGGGCAAAATTCTGCGTCAGGAAAACGACGTCCTGCGCCCCGCCATCCGCCTCCATCCTGCCAAAGGACAGGCCGACGCCGACATAATCGACATCAGGGTCCAGAATATTCTCCCGGTGCGAGGTGCTGTTCATCAACGCGCTGTGGATTTCCTCCATGTCGCGCTCGGTCGCGGTGCCGTTGATGCCCCGGAAGGCGACGTTTTCCGTCAGCTTCCAACTGGCGCCGTCCATCGGAAATTCCGCATCCTCGGCGCGTTCGCTTGGCGTGCTGCCGTCTTCACCGCTGTGCGACAGCTCCTGTTCGTCCGCCATCCAGTCCGAGTGGCTTTGGGCCGAACTGTTCAGGTGAACCTCGACGTGAACAGGCTGGAGGCCGGCCTGTTCCCTTTCTGCGTTGATCAGGTCAACGACGTGCAGTTCGAGTGGGTCGGCGATCTCTGTGGGCATCGAGCGTCCTGTCCTTCCTCTGCGCGGCAAAAACCGCATTCCGAGTATAGGGACGGCAGGATCGTTACATCAAGTACGTACAACTGTAGGTTTTATATGGTGCACCAAAGGCACGTATATGTGATGTTTCTGCCGACCCGGCCGCCACGACCTGCCCGCTGTAAGCCGCTTCGATACGGGCCTTGCGCCGCAAGCCGTCGCGCATTCGGTAGCCGCACCAAGATGATCCATCCCTCCGGAAAGGATGGCGCGCGAACAGGCCGCTCGCCCCTGCGGTCATGGTTCTCAAGGAAACGCTCTGACCGGAAGCACGCCGGTTTATTTATATATACATTATATCCTGCAAAGGCGGTGGCAGCAAAGAATGCGCATCGCCTGTGTGGCGCGCGGTGCGCTTGCGGGTAAATATACGCGGCTCTGTTATCATACCATTGCACACATCAGCCATGAACAAGTAGGAAAACCTGCAGCGGAGAGGAGCGGCTATGCGACGCAGTTTTCTGGCGACGGGCGATTTTGATCAGACTATTTTTGCAACACACTGGCACGAGATCGCCGTTGCCTTGCAGATTAGGGCGAGCTTTTTTGGCAACGCACCCGATCAGAAGGGGGTCACGCTGTCTGGTGACGCGAGAGCCATCGACGAGGCCGTAGCCGCCTTTTTCGACCTGCCCTGCGCGACCGGAATTCATGGCTTTGCAGAAACAAATGAGACGGATCACAGCGGGGATCGGGCAACGGCCTGTTTCAGCACAGGCCCATTGGAACCACCTGCCCGAGCTAAATCAGAGAACGAAATCTATAATAAACTTTCATCGGCCATGGAATATCTTCTACCGGTCTTGAAGACGGAAAACACGTTTCAGAACACAGCAGGTGCAGGATTTAGCCTGGCGAATTCCGCAAAAAAACTGGATTGCGCACTTTTTTCCAGCGAAGGCGTCTTTCCCGTCGTTCACATCTTCAGTTCAGCCAGGTCAGAGACCAACGTTGCAAGCCTGGCGACCCGATCCAGTCATATCGGAATGTCCGCAACCCATGTTTCAGATGACAAGGAGCTGACAAAAATACTGTGCCAGGGGAAAGCCATTGTCACACCGCAAACCTATCGCGCCAATACACCCGGTGAAGCGATCAGACGCTTTTGCAGGTCATCATGGGACAGCGCTGTCATCAAGCCCAGTATCGGCAGTCATGGCGAAGGAATCAGTGTCGATCTGCGCAGCTACGACGATATCATTCAGGGATGGCATGTGGCAAAAGCGGTTCAGCCGCATGCGTCAATCCTGATCGAAGAGTTCATCGCCTCTGTCGATCTCAGAGTTCTTGTCTTTGCCGGCCGAGCCGAGGTGGCCATGATGCGCGTTCCGGCAAATATTGTCGGCGACGGCAAATCCTCGGTCGAGGCGCTGGTCACGAAAAAGAACGATCTGCGGCAGGAAAACCCTCGGCTTCGCAATGCCCCGATTGTGATTGATGAGGTTGCACAAAGGTTTCTGAAAACTCAGCGATTGACCCTTCAGTCGGTCCCATTGGCTGACGAGCTTGTGCTGCTGCGCGGGAATGCGAACCTGTCGTCGGGCGGAGACAGCATCGTCGTGACGCAAATGCTTGATCCCGGCGTTCTGGCTTTCGCGGAAAACGCGGCCAGAGCATTCAAGCTGGAACGATATTGCGGTGTCGATCTGCTGATCAGGGATTTGTCCAAAGGGGATGATGGACACAACGTCTCGCTCTGCGAAGTCAACTCGCGTGCCGAATATGGCGGTGTGATGTATCCGATGTACGGTCCTGCATTCGATTCGCCGTCTGCGTTCTTGCGGGCACAGCTGGCCGAAGTCGGAAAAGAGGCTGCGCCTGATATACGAATTGCATACCTCTCGGCAGATGGGATTTCCTCATGGACGGATGCCTTCATTGCGCACGGCTTTGACATCGAACCGCACAAGAAGGGGTTCTTTGCATCGCGATCCGGGCGAAAGATTTATATTCCGAACGTGATAAATGGTGAGGTAGCCCGAGCGCTTTGCCGGACCCGCCACAAAGCCACGATCAGCGCATTGCTGACAGCGCATGGCATATCGGTCATTCCCGGTCCCAGGCGATTCAAGCGTAATGATATACAGCAGGCAGAAGATTTCCTGTCATCTTTGGGTGGCGCCGCCTATTTTGTTCATGGACGGAAACGAAAACTTATATCAAAGAAAAATCAGATCTCCTTTCTGGGGAACAAATGGAACGTTGATCATTTCGCCCTGGACCCGGTTCCGCCATCCATGCGCTGCGATGTGACCATCGTCGACGGCATAGCGGCTGGTGTCGATTTCAGCGATAATATCATCCTCGATCAGGGCAGCACCAATTGCGTCAAGATGCTTGCCGAGAGAATAGCAAAAATCATTCCCGGAATTTCGGTCGCAAAAGTCTCTTTGTTCAACACCCGGTCCGAGTGGAGCTTTGGCCGTGTCGCCTTGCTGGAGCCCGAGGACATTCAGGACGGAACGGTGTTGTTAAAACTTGCGTCGTCCATGCTCAGTTCCGGATCTGCTGTATCCTTCGCAGATCGCGATGAGCGACCCGGCCCGGGCAATGAAACCACGGCGCGATTCCATTAGCCGGCCACTGCACCCCCCAAGGCGCAACAGCTTTTCAGACCGGCAGACCCGACAGGCTGCTGCGGCACTGCCGTGAAATCGAGGCGCTTATCGCCGCGAGGCGAATCGCCGCTTCGATACTGTCGAAAACCGGGACATTGAAACCTCTGGCCAGCACCGGGGCGCGGCCCGCCAGCGCGCCGGATCCCAGAATGACGGCCTCTGCCCCGTCGTCACGGATCGCGGCACCGACCGCGTCGCGCAGCCGCGCCAGCGTCCGGGGCGCCAGCTGTGCGGTCGCGCTGACGCCGATGCCCGCCGCGCGGACGGTGCAGACGCGGCCCAGCCCATGGCGCGAAATCAGGGTGCGTATGCGCGGGACCGCCGCGTCAAAGGTTGTGACGATGGCAAAGCGGCGCGCGCAGGTGCGCGCGAGGGTCAGGCTGGCATCGACCGCGTCGATGATCGGGATCGGCAGGCGGCCCCGTGCGGAAATGGCCATGTCGTCAAAACAGGCCAGGACCGCCGCGTCAAAGCCCTGTGCCACGCCCGCCTCGATCCGGGCGATGGCCAGCGGTTCCGCGATGGCGCGGTCGGCGGGCGACTGGATGGCAAACGGTGCGGCGGGCAGACCTGTCACCTCCGCCTCGGCCCCCTCCCCCAGAACGCGGTCAGCCAGATCGCGGATCTGCGCCGTGATCGCGGGGTTGCTGTTCGGGTTGATGACAAGAAGCCGCAAGCGTTCGCCTGCGGCCCCCTTTGATATGCGGGCGGGCCTCATCCCGACATGCTCCGCGGCAGCCACAGGGCGATGTCGGGCAACAGGATCAGCAGGATGGCAAAGGCGATCATGATCAGCACGAAGGGGAAAGTGCCCCAGATCACGTCGGAAAAGCTGCCGCCGCCCTTGCGCACGCCCTGCACCACAAACAGGTTCATCCCCATCGGTGGTGTGATCAACGCGATCTCGCACATGACCACGACGAAGATGCCGAACCACAGCGGATCGACCCCCAGCACCGCCACCATCGGCACCGCGATCGGCACGGTCAGCACCAGCATCGACATGGCATCCATGAACATGCCGAGGATGACATAGAAGACGATCAGCAGCAGCAGCAGTGTGAACTGGTTCAGCCCCAGCGACGACACCCATCGCGTGACCGCCTGCGTCCCGCCCGTCATCGACAGCGTCACGTTCAGCAACAGCGCGCAGACCAGCACCAGAACCACCATCCCGGTCGTGCGCGCCGACTGGATGAAACAGTTTTCCAGCATGTCCCGGCTCAGTTGCCCGCCCTTCCAGACAAAGAACAGGGCCGCCATCACGCCCAGAGCGGCCGATTCGGTGGGCGTCGCAATCCCGGCATAGATCGAACCCATCACGATACCGAAGATGACCAGCGGCGGAATGAGGTGCCTGAGAAGCCGCAGCTTGACCTCCATCGGGATGTCCGCGCCGGCATCGTGATCCCCGGCGCGACCGTAAGCCACCGTCACATAGAGCGAGAACAGCGCCGTCAGCGCGAGGCCGGGGATCAGGCCGGCAACGAACAGCTGACCCACCGAGACATTGGCCAGCGAGCCATAGACCAGCAGGTTGACGCTTGGCGGGATCATGATGCCAAGGGTGCCGCCCGCCGCGATGGTGCCAAGCGCGGGCCGCACCGGATAGTTACGCTCTTTCAGCGCGGGCAGCGCAATGGTGCCGACCGTGGCCGCCGTCGCCACCGATGACCCCGAGGTGGCCGAGAACAGCGCGCAGGTGCCGATATTGGTGTGCAGCAGCCCGCCCGGCAGACGCCCCAGCCAGACGGCCAGCGCATCATACATCTTGTCGGCGACCCCGCCGCGCAGCAGCAATTCGCCCAGCAGCATGAACAGCGGGATCGCCGTCATATAGGACGTGTTCAGCGTGCCCCAGACCACGCCGCCCATGGTCTCGACCAGCGGCATGCCATAGGCCAGATAGCCGCCCACACCGCCCACCGCCAGAATGGACACCGCGACGGGCATGCTGAGAAACATCAGCGCCAGCATGATGGCAAAGCCCACGGCAATCGTCGTTATGCTCATCATCGGTCTATCTCCGTTCCAGATCGTCAAGTTCCGCCCGCAACTCATCCTCGACCGAATCCGGCGCGAACCCGCGGTTCAGCCCGTGCCAGTCGCCGCGGACACCCAGCCACAGCGCCCTCATCGCCATCCAGACCGAGGCCGCTGCAAAGACCGACATCGCGATCAGCCAGACGGTTTGCGGCCAAACGAGCGGGGTGGCCCAGGGGGTCTGCGCGATGGACCCATAAAGCCGCGTCTCGCCCACCGTGCGGAAGGTGAAGACCAGCAGAAACACCGCCAGCGCCGCCAGCAACAGCGCCGCGATCAGGTTCAGCACCGCCTGCACCTGCGGCGGCATCTTCATGTGCAGCAGGTTGATGCGGATATGCGACTGCTCGACCAGCGCCACGGTGAAGGCCAGCGGTGCGCCGATGGCAATCGCATAGCCCGAGATTTCATCGACCCCGCCAAGCGAAACCGAGAACAGCTTTCGCACCACGGTTTCAACCGCGATGACGGCTGACAGCAACAGCATCATCGCGCCGAACGCCGTGGCACTGATGCGTGAGAAACGTTTCATGACTGTTCCCGCTTTCTGTTGCGATCAGAGGCCCAGTTGCGTGCCGATGCTTGCGCGCCAGTCGGCCTCGCAGGTCGGGTTCACGGCGTTGCATTGCTGCGCCCAGACCGGCAGCGAGGTTTCCGTCAGCGCGTTCTTGACCAGATCCAGATCGGCCTCGGTCACCGGCGCGACGGTCAGGTTATAGGATGTGCCCCGCTCGCAGGGGCTTTCCCCGGTATTGCAGCGCATCGCGTCGTCATACAGCTCTTCCGAAAAGGCCCAGATCGCATCGACATGATCCGTTACCGCCGACTCCAGCGTCTGTTGCTGCTCGGGCGTCAGGGCATTCCACTTGTCCAGATTGATCGCATAGCCATTGATCGCCAGTTGCAGGGCGATCGGCAGAACCGTCGTGGTGGCCTCGGGCCAGCCGCCGGAATTGGCCGAGGACGGGCCGGTGATGGCGCAATCCACCACGCCACGGCTCAGCGCCGGTTGCGTCTCACCAAAGGGCATCGGCACGCCGGTGGCGCCCAGACCGGCCACGAAATTCGCCGCCGACTGGTCGCCCACACGCACCTTGAGGCCGCGCAGGTCGGACAATCCGGTCACCTCGGGCTTGCAGAAAATCACCTGCGGCCCGGCGGGCCAGACGCCGATCAGCCTGGCGTTGAAATTTTCCTGCATCCGCGCATCGACGGTCGCCAGAAAGGCGTCGGTATGCGCGCGTCCGGCCTCGAAGGACGAGTTCAGCCCGACCAGATCGAGGCCCAGCACCGTCGGCTCGTCGCGGCTGACCTGCGGGCCGCGGATCGACACGATGTCGAACAGCCCCGAGCGCAGAACGCGCAACCCGTCGGTGTCGGGAATTCCGGCCACATCGACCGGCAGATATTCGACGCTGACCTCAAGGCCGGTGCTGTCGGCCAGCGTCTCGAAGAAGGGCTGTTCCTTTTCCTGCTGGATCAGCCCCGAGCCAACGGGTTGTCCAAGGATGCGCAGCGAAAACGGGTCGGCCTGAACGGCGGAGGCGATCATCAGCGCGGCGGTGGTGCAGCCGAGAAATGTGCGGATCATGGTGTGGTCCTTCCTGAAGGGGTGAATGTGGCGCTTATCTGTCCGGGCATGGGTCACCATCTGACGCTGCCGGTTAATGTGAAAATATATTTCCATGGATCGCAGGTCCATAAAAATATCGTTTCACGATGCGCGATGCGCAGTCCGGGGCGGCAATCGCCCTCGATTGCGGCAGGCCGCCGCAATCTTCAGCAGGTCACAGCTCTGACAGGGCGTCGTTCAGCATTTCGATGCGGCGTAGCCGGTCGCGGCCGTCCGCCTGCGCCATCTCGATCGCGCGGCTTGCGATCAGGTGGCACAGCACCATCACGGCGGAATGATCGAATAGCGGTCCCGCAGCCCCGGTCTGGCAGCGGAAATGCCAGGCAGCGCTGGTCCGCACGGGCGCCCCCTCATCGGTCACGAACAGGACCGGGGCGCCGCGGGCCTCCACCTCGGTCAGGATCTGCTCGGTCATGGCAACGCGCCTGCGCAGGCCAAAGAAGATGACGCAATCCTCGGGCCGCACATCGACCAGATGCTCGCCCAATGTCTGCCCCGCATTGGGAATCGCCACAATGGATTCCGTGATCTGGGTCAGCTGCCACTGAAGATAGCTGGCAAAGGGGTGGCTGGCGCGGAAGCCGATCACCCAGACCTTGCGGGCGCCCACGATCGAACGCGCGACCTCATCGACCGCCGCCGGGTCAATGACGGCCATCGTGCGCTGAATGTTCAGAACGCTCTGTTCGACATGCTGCGGGGCCGAGATGCTCTGATCGGGCGCAGGCGACAGGTAAAGCCGGGATCCGGTCTCGCTTTCGGCGCGGGCATGGCGGCGGGCTTCCTCATAGCTGTCATATCCCAGCCGCCGGACAAAACGTGTGACCGTGGCGTTCGACACCCCCGCCAGCGCCGCCAGTTCGCGCGCCGAATAGCTGGCCAGCTCGCCGGGAAAATCGCACAGCAACAAGGCCAGTTTGCGCTCGGCCGGGTGCAGATCGTTCAGCGAGGCCCTGACCCGTGACAGCAGCGATTTTCTACGCTCCATGGCGCCATCCGTGAAACATCGTTTTCACGACATTCGCATATCGCGGGCGCAGGGTCATCACCAATCATCACGAAGCCCGGCGTCGAAACGGCCTGCCCTGTCCAGCCTGCGGCCTGAACGAACGCGTCCCCGCGCCGGGACCAGCCACAACCGGCCTCGTTTCGGCGCGCCGCTCTGGACGCCGCGCCGCCAATCGGGTTTCTGTGGTCCGATGAGACAGGAGAACCGCATGGACGATCTGGAACGCCGCATCGCACAGGCGCGGGGAGACGCGCCCGCTGATCTGATCCTGCGCGGCGGGCGGGTGTTCGATCTGATCACCGGCACCATGATCCCCGGCGACGTGGCCATCTGCGGCGACCGGATCGTGGGCATCGGCGCCGCATACGAGGGCGCCCGCATCCTCGACGTGACCGGGCTGACGCTGGTGCCGGGCTTCATCGACACGCATCTGCATGTCGAAAGCAGCCTCGTCACGCCCTTCGAATTCGACCGCTGCGTGACGCCGCGCGGCATCACCACGGCCATCTGCGACCCGCACGAAATCGCGAATGTCATCGGGCTGGACGGAATCCGCTATTTTCAGCAGGCCTCTGAACATCTGCTGATGGATCTGCGGGTGCAGCTGTCCTCCTGCGTGCCCTCGACCGAGATGGAAACCTCGGGGGCGCGAATCGAAGCCACCGATCTGCAAACGGTCATGGGCCACCCCTCGGCCATCGGACTGGCCGAGTTCATGAACTATCCCGGCGTGATCCACCGCGACCCCGCCGCCATGGCCAAGCTGCGCCTGTTTGCGGGCGGCCATATCGACGGCCATTGCCCGCAACTGTCGGGCCGCGACCTGAACGCCTATATCGCCGCCGGCATCCGCACCGAACACGAGGCGACCACGGCGGACGAGGCACTGGAAAAACTGCGCCGCGGCATGCGGGTGCTGATCCGCGAAGGCTCGGTCAGCAAGGACCTGGACGCCCTGCAGCCGATCCTGACCGAGGCGACCAGCCCCTATCTGTGCCTGTGCACCGACGACCGCAACCCGCTGGACATCGCCGAACACGGCCATCTGGACTATATGATCCGCCGTCTGATCGCGCTTGGCACCCCGCCACTGGCCGCCTATCGCGCCGCCTCGCTGTCGGCGGCCGAGGCCTTCGGGCTGAGGGATCGCGGGCTGATCGCACCGGGGCTGCGCGCCGACATCGTGGCGCTGGACAGCCTCGAGGGCTGTCACGCGCAGCTGGTCCTGACCGGAGGCCGCCTCGCGGATGATGCGGCCTTTGCCGCACGCCCCCAGATCCCTGCGCCGGGCCGCGCTTCCGTCCGTGCGCCAAAGCTCAGCGCGCGTGATTTCCGCTGCTCGGGCAACCGCCGCGAAACCCCTGTGATCGGGATCCTCGAAGGCAAGATCATCACCGAACATCTGACCATCGACATCCCGCCCGCCGATGGCGACAAGCGCCCCGACCCTGCCCGCGACCTGACCCGCATCGCGGTCATCGAACGACACGGCAAGAACGGCAATATCGCCACCGGCTTCGTGCGCGGCTTTGGCCTGACATCGGGCGCCATCGCCTCGACCGTCTGCCACGACCACCACAATATCGCCGTCGTGGGCATGGACTACGACGACATGGCGCTGGCCGCCAACCGCCTGTCGCAGATCGAGGGCGGCTTCGTCGTCGCCCGCAACGGCGAAATCCTCGCCGAACTCGCCCTGCCGGTGGCGGGGTTGATGAGCCTCCGGCCCTTCGAGACCGTCCGCGATGACCTGTCAGACCTGCGCGCCGCCGCCCGCACCCTCGGCACCACGCTGGAGGAACCCTTCCTGCAGCTGGCCTTTCTGGCGCTGCCGGTGATCCCGGCGCTGAAAATCACCGATCGCGGCATGGTCGACGTGACCCGGTTCGAAATCATCGCCCCCTAACCGCCTGCCCCCTGACAGCCTGCCCCTGAAAATTCTTCTTCATGAAAATATCCGCAGGGGTGAATTGGCCGCAGGCCAAGAGGGGGCGGCAGCCCCCTCCCTGCCCCTCACCCGGTGGCTGAACCCACACGGACCCGCTCGACCGCGGCAATCGCCTGCGCCACCGCGTCCTCCATGCTCAATGCGCTCGTGTCCAGAACCACGGCATCAGGCGCAGGCCGCAGCGGCGCAGCCGCACGTTCACTGTCGCGCCTGTCCCGGTCGCGCAATTGCGCCAGCATCTCGGCCGCATCGGCGCCCAGTTCGGCGGCCCGCCGCGCCGCGCGCACCTCATCCGAGGCGACGACATACAGCTTCAGCACGGCATCGGGACAGATCACCGTGCCGATGTCGCGCCCGTCCAGCACGGCGCCCGGCTCCTGTGCGGCAAAGCGTCGTTGATATTCGACCAGTTCGGCCCGCACCTCGGGGATGGCCGCGACGCGGCTGGCGGCCTGCCCGGCCTCGGCGCTGCGCAGATCGCCGCGCGCCAGATCCTCGGGCGTCAGCCCACGGGCCGCCAGCACCGGGTCGCCCCCCTTTGCGCCGGTCGCACGATACAAAAGCCCTGTATCCAGATGCGGAAAGCCGAAATACCCTGCAATCGCGCGGGCAATCGTTCCCTTGCCCGAAGCCGCAGGTCCGTCGATGGCAATGGTGAATGGCATGGCAGCAGCGTTCTTCACTCGAACAAGATCACATCCGCAATCCTTCGCATATCCTGCACCATAAGGTCCAGCATCGCGATCCGCAGTTTTGCGCCGCGACGGGACGGTTCGGCAGATTGCGCTTGGCAATGCGAGCAGTGCGTTTACCAATGGTTACAGTTTATTTTTATCACCCCACGAGTTTTGATGCTGACACATTTTCTGGAACGCCTGCTGGACGCCAAGAACGTCGATCAGATCCGCGCCGCCTTTTTTGACGCAACGACCGCATTCGGCTTTGCCAATGCCCTTTACGCCGCGCGCTTCATGCTGGATCTGCCCAGCTCGTTGACCCGTGATCACACGATGGTCATCTCCAACGTGCCCCCGGAACTGGTCGAACATGTCCGCATCGCGCGCGGCGGCGAGCCGCCGATCTGGGCGCAATGGGTCAGCGGGCACAGCGGCGACATCTCGTCCGAGGCACTGTTCCAACTGCTCTGCCCGGACCCGGACAATCAGCCGCGCGAGGTGCAGGCCATCCGGGAGATCGGGCTGGAGGCGGCGCAGTTTCTCAGCCTGCGCGACAAGGTGCTGCGCAGCATCGGCGTGGTGGTGGTGAACCCGTGGCTGGGTGCGACCCATCAGGACGTGGCCGAACTGTGGCACAAATCCGGGCGCGAGGTCCGGACGCTCTGTTGGGTCATGCATATGCGCCTTGCAACCATGCCGCTCTGCACCGCGCAGCCCCGCCTGACCAGCCGTCAGCGCGAGGTGCTGGAATGGCGCTCGGCGGGCAAGACGGTGGGCGAGATCGCCACGATCATCGGCGTCACACCCGCGACGGTCGAAAAGCACATGCGGCTCGCGCGCGAGGCACTCGGCGTGCAGACCACCTCGCAGGCCATCCTCAAGGCCCATCTCGCGCATGAACTGTTTCCGCAGGACGGCAAGGAAAACCCCTTTGGGTAAGGGTTCCCGGACTTTTCCTGCACGGGACTGATCCGCCACACCTGAACTGTTCCGTGAGAGGTGGCACGAAAGTGCCAGGAACCCGCTCCGATGCCGTCGTGTTGCCGGGCCGAGGGGCGGTCGGACCATTGGTCCGGGGGACTGCCGGCATGCGCTTGCTGCCGGCAGTTTCGCGTTCCGCATTCTCCTTTCCTTTGCGCCGCAGATCGGGAAACTGGCATGGACAGGTTCACCACGAGGGCCGCATGACCGGACTGCCACTGGACCCCGACACCTATGCCCGCCTGGCCGCCAGCTTTTCCGCGCAGGGGCTGATGGCGCATCTGGGCGCCGAACTGATGGCCGCCGAACCCGGTATGGTCACGCTGCGCCTGCCCTTCCGGCCCGAGCTGACGCAGCAGCACGGCTATTTCCATGCGGGCGGCACCGCAGCCATCGCCGACAGCGCGGGCGGCTATGCGGCCTTTTCCCTGTTTCCGCCCGGCTTCAACGTGCTGACGACGGAGTTCAAGCTGAACCTGCTGAACCCTGCGCAGGGCGACTGGCTGGAGGCGCAGGGCCGCGTCGTCAAACCGGGGCGCACATTGACGATCTGCCAGCTTGATGTCTGGGGCGTGACCGCCCGGTCGCGCCGGCATGTCGCCACCGGGCTGCAAACCCTGATCCGCGTGCCTGATCAGGCGAGCCGTTGATCCGCCGGGCCATGGGTCAGCCGGGCCGTGGATCAGCCGGGCCATGGATCAGTCGGGGTCGTGACAGCACCACGGCGCTGGCGTAAACGGTCCGGGCAATAGTCACGAGGCAAGAGGAAGCGCATGGCACAGGCACAGATCGGGTTGATCGGATTGGGCACGATGGGCGCGGCGCTGGCGCTGAACATTGCCGAAAAGGCGTGCCCCATCGCCGTCTGGAACCGCACGACAACGGTGACGCGCGGCTTTCACGCCGGGGCGGGCACGCTGGCCGATCGCATCATCCCGACCGAAAGCCTTGCCGATCTGGTCGCCGCCATCGCACGGCCCCGCGCCATCATCCTGATGGTCCCGGCGGGCGCGGCGGTGGATGACCAGCTTGACGCGCTGGCGCCCCTGCTGGACGCCGATGATCTGGTCATCGACGCGGGCAATGCCGATTTCCGCGACACCAACCGCCGCAGCGCCGCAGGCCTGCCGTTCCGCTTTCTGGGCATGGGCGTCTCGGGCGGCGAAGAGGGCGCGCGCCACGGCCCCGCGATCATGGGCGGCGGCACCGCCGCAGACTGGGCGCGCATCGCCCCGGTCATGGAGGCGATTGCCGCGCGCGCCGATGACGGCACCCCCTGCGCGGCGCGCATGGGCGATGCGGGGGCGGGCCATTTCGTCAAGATGGTCCATAACGGCATCGAATATGCCGACATGCAGATGATCGCCGAGGTCTACGGGTTGATGCGCGACGGGATGGGGCAGGAGGCCGGCGCGATTTCAGAGGTGTTTGCGGGCTGGAACCGGGGCGTGCTGCAATCCTATCTGATCGAGATTTCGGCGGCCGTGACCGCCGCGCGCGATCCGCTGACCGGCCAGCCGATGCCCGATGTGATTCTGGATCAGGCGGGCCAGAAGGGCACCGGGCGCTGGACCGCGATCGAGGCGCAGCATCTGGCCGCCCCCATCCCGGTGATCGAGGCGGCGGTGATGGCGCGCAACGTCTCGGCCCGGCTGGAAGAGCGGCGGGCGGGCGAGGCGCGCTTTGGGGCCGCCCCCCAACCCGTGACGCTGGACAGTGCCGCGCTGGAACAGGCGCTGATCGCGGGCAAGATCCTGTGCTATGCGCAGGGTTTCGCGATGATCGACGCGGCCTCGGCGCGCTTTGGCTGGACGCTGGATCTGCCGCAGATCGCGCGGGTCTGGCGGGCGGGCTGCATCATCCGCTCGGCCATGCTGAACGACATGGCCGACGCGTTGGCCCAGGACCCGGCGCGCAATCTGGTCATGGCGCCGTTCTTTGCGGATCTGGTCGAAACCGCCCTGCCGCATCTGCGTCAGGTGGTGTCGGCGGGGATTGCCGCAGGCCATGGGCTGCCCGCGCTGGCGCAGGGTCTGATCTGGTTCGACATGATGCGCAGCGCGCGCGGCACCGCCAACCTCATTCAGGCGCAGCGCGACTATTTCGGTGCGCATGGGTTTCAGCGGCTGGACGGGCAGGACGCGCCGCATGGCCCATGGGGTCAGGGCGGCTGACGACGCCACTCGGGGATCAGGCACTCAGGGATCAGGCACTCGGGGATCAGGCGCGGCCGCGCCCGATCTCGCCCAATGTCAGCACCGGCGAGGCGTCGATGCCCGCTGCGTTCAGCATCGCCGCTGCCCGCTCAAGCGAGGCGACCAGCATCGCCTGCTCCCAGTCCTGCAGGGCCTGAAAGCCCCGGACAAAATGCTGCTGCAACGCGTCGGGCGCACTGACCAGCGCCTCGGCCCCGGCATCGGTCAGGATCACCAGCAGCTGCCGCCGGTCGGTGCTGGACCTTTCGCGGATGGTGAAACCGCGCCGTTCAAGCTGATCGACCAGCGCCGTCACCGTGGCCTGACTGACGCCCATCCGGCTGGCCAGCCGCGTCGGCGTCGCCTGCCGCCCCGCCTCGCCCGCCAGCAGCTGCAGCACGCGCAGCTTGGCCGGGGTCAGCCCGACCGCCTGCGCCAGCTCACGCTCATATTGTTCGGTCGCGCGCAGAATCCGCCGGATGGCAATCAGGGCGGCGTCAGTTCGGGCAACGGGTACAGGATCGGTCATCCCGTCATTTACCATCGCTTTGCGCCGGGGATCAATCGCGGCGTCACAAAACCCACTTTCTTCGTAGAGCTAAATTATATCCTGCCCTGAGCAGCCTCCGGCAAACCATCTTCCTCAAAATTTAACAAAAAATCAAGGAAACTGCTGCCCGGACAAGAGGGTTGAAATCAGAACACAGTCTGTTTATTTAGCCAACCTAAGCAAAACAGGAATCGGACCCTATGCCCAGAGACCTCCCGCTGACCGCGCCCCCCGCCCGCCAGCTGACACTTCGCAAACCCGAGCCGACCGACGGCCCCGGAATCTGGGCGCTGATCAAAAGCTGCAAGCCGCTGGATGAGAATTCGCTTTACTGCAACCTCGTCCAGGCCGAGCATTTCAGCGATACCTGTGTGCTGGCGGAACGCGACGGCGAGATTGTCGGCTGGATTTCCGGTCACATGATCCCGAACGAAGACGCGCTGTTCATCTGGCAGGTCGCCGTCAGCTCCAAGGCGCGGGGGCTGGGGCTGGGGCGGCGGATGCTGCTGGATCTGGTGCGCCGAGAGGCGTGCAGAGAGGCACGGCACCTGAAAACCACCATCACGCGCGACAATGAGGCGTCCTGGGCCCTCTTCCGCAGCCTCGCGCGCCATCTGGGCGGCGAGATCAAGGCCAGGCCGCACTTTACGCGGGCCGATCACTTTGGCGGGCGCCACGCGACCGAACATATGGTCACGATCCCCCTGCCCCGCCGTGCCGCGCGCCTGCGCGCCGCCTGAGACAACCGGACATCAACGCAACAGACACGCGGCCACCGGCTGCGAAAGGACAGATCATGCCCAAGGATATGGCAAAGACCATCGACGACACCGACATCTTCACCCGCCGCGAAAGCGCTGCACGTTCGTATTGCCGCAGCATTCCGGCAATCTTTACCCGCGCAAGCGGATCGGTCATGCACGATGCCGACGGCGACGCCCATATCGACTTTCTGGCCGGATGTTCCTCGCTGAACTACGGCCACAATGACCCCGATATGAAGGCCGCGCTGATCGAGCATATCTCGAACGACGGCATCGCGCATGGCCTTGATCTGCACACCGACGCCAAGGCGCGCTTTCTGGACGCGTTCGAGCGTCACATCCTGACCCCGCGCGGCATGGACCACCGGGTGATGTTCACCGGCCCGACCGGCGCCAATGCGGTCGAGGCCGCGATGAAGATGGCCCGCAAGGTCACCGGCCGCACGAATATCATCGCCTTTACCAATGGCTTTCACGGCGTGACCATGGGCGCGCTGGCCGCGACCGGCAACGGCTATCACCGGGGCGGCGCGGGCATCGACACGCAGGGCGTCACCCGCCTGCCCTATGAGGGCTATGCCGCGGGCGTGGACAGCGCCGCGCTGCTGGAGCAGATGCTGTCGGACAAGTCCGGCGGCATCGACGCGCCCGCCGCGATCATGCTGGAAACCGTGCAGGGCGAGGGCGGGCTGAACGCAGCCTCGGGCGATTTCGTGCGCCGCGTGGCGGCGATTGCCAGGGACCATGGCGCGCTGCTGATCATCGACGACATTCAGGCGGGCTGTGGCCGGACCGGGCGCTTCTTCTCGTTCGAAGAGATGGGCGTGATGCCCGATCTGGTGCCGATGGCCAAGTCGATCTCGGGCTTTGGTCTGCCCATGGCGCTGGTGCTGGTGCGCCCGCAGCATGACGTGTTCGGCCCGGCCGAGCATAACGGCACCTTCCGGGGCAACACCCATGCGTTTGTCACCGCCCGCGTCGCGGTCGAAAAATTCTGGGCCGACAAGGCGTTCGAGACCGAGCTGGCCGACAAGGCCGCGCTGATCGAAAAGCGCCTGTCGGAACTGGCCGCGCTGATCCCCGGCGCCTATCTGAAGGGTCGTGGGCTGATGCGCGGCGTCGATGTGGGCTCGGGCGATCTGGCGGGCGCGATCTGCGCGCGGGCCTTCCAGAAGGGCCTGATCATCGAGACCTCGGGCAATGAGGATCAGGTGGTCAAGGTTCTTGCGCCCCTGACGACACCTGTGGATCTGTTCGGCAAGGGCTTTGACATCCTGCTGGATGCCGCCCGTGACGTTCTGGCCACCACCAAGATTGCAGCGGAGTAACATTATGATTGTGCGTAATTTCCACGACCTGAAAACCACCGACCGCGCCGTGTCGGACCAGCAATGGACCTCGGTGCGGATGCTTCTGGCCGATGACGGGATGGGGTTCTCGTTCCACATCACCACGCTGAATGCGGGATCAGAGCACCAGTTCCACTACAAGCACCATTTCGAAAGCGTCTATTGCATGTCGGGAAAGGGCTCGATCACCGATCTGGCGACCGGCGAGACGCATGCGATCGTGCCCGGCGTGATGTATGCGCTGGACCAGCACGACAAGCATGTGCTGCGCGCCGAGGACACGCTGGTCATGGCCTGCTGCTTCAACCCGCCGGTCACCGGCACCGAGGTGCACCGCGAAGACGGCAGCTACGCCCCCGCAACCGAGACGGCCTGAGCCATGGCAGACGCGACCCATACCGTTGAAAAGATCGGCGGCACCACGATGTCGCGCATCCACGAATTGCGCGACAGCCTGCTGATCCGCGACCGCCAAGCACCCTATGGCCGGGTCTTTGTCGTCTCGGCCTTTGGCGGCATCACCAATCTGCTGCTGGAGCACAAGAAGACCGGCGAGCCTGGCGTCTATGCCGCCTTTGCCGGGGGCGAGGGCGATCACGGCTGGCTGACCGCGCTGGACCGCGCGCACGCCGCCATGACCGCCGCCCATGCCGAAGTGCTGGACCATCGCGGCGATCTGGACAGCGCCGATGCCTTTGTGCGCGACCGGCTGGAGGGCGCGCGCAACTGCCTGATCGACCTGCAGCGCCTGTGTTCCTACGGCCATTTCCGCATGTCCGAGCATATGCTGAACACGCGCGAATTGCTGTCGGGTCTGGGCGAGGCGCATTCGGCCTTTGTCACAACCCTGATGCTGCAACGTGCGGGCGTGCAGGCGCGCTTTGTCGATCTGTCGGGCTGGCGCGACACCGAAGAGGTCAGCCTGGACGACCGCATCACCGGCGCCATGTCCGGCGTCGATCCGCAGACCGAGATGCCCATCGTGACCGGCTATGCGCAATGCCGCGAAGGGCTGATGCGCGAATTCGACCGCGGCTATTCCGAGGTGACATTCTCGCGGCTGGCGGCGCTGACCGGCGCGCATGAGGCGATCATCCACAAGGAATTTCACCTCAGCTCTGCCGATCCCAGGCTGGTGGGCGCCGGTGCGGTGCGCAAGCTGGGGCGCACGAATTACGACGTGGCCGACCAGCTGTCGAACCTGGGGATGGAGGCGATCCACCCCAAGGCCGCCAAGACCCTGCGCCAGTCGGGCGTGCCCCTGCGCGTCACCAACGCCTTCGAGCCGCATGATCCGGGCACGCTGATCGACGATTGCGCGCCCGACCGGGCGGCGGTCGAGATCGTCACCGGCCTCGATCTCTATGCGCTGGAGCTGTTCGAGCAGGATATGGTCGGCGTCAAAGGCTATGACGCGGCGATCATCGACACGCTGACGCGGCACAATGTGCGCATCGTGTCCAAGGTCTCGAACGCCAACACGATCACGCATTACGTCGATGCCAGCAAGAAAGTGCTGCGCCGGGTCGAGAATGATCTGGTCGGGCGGTACCCCTCGGCCAGCGTGACCTCGCGCGCGGTGGCGATGGTGGCGGCGGTGGGCCGCGATCTGGACGGGCTGGCGGTTCTCAGCCGCGGGCTGAACGCGCTGGCCGATCACGGGCTGTCGGCGATCGGCGCCAGTCAGGGCCCGCGTCAGGTCGATGTGCAGTTCATCGTCGAACGCGATGCCATGGCCGGTGCCATCAAGGCGCTGCATGGGGCGCTGGTCGAGGGCGACGCGGCGTCTGCCACCGCATCCGTCCGCGCCGCAGCATAAGGTGCAGCCGGTTCCCGCCTGTCGGGGACCGGCATTTTTTCACACGATGCGCGTCACCAGCGGGCCAAGGCCCGCGATCTCGACCCGCAGCGTCTGACCGGGGCGGCAGGCCGCGACCCCTGCGGGCGTGCCGGTATAGATCAGATCCCCCGGCGCCAGTGCCACCAGCCGCGACAGATGCGCAATGATCTGCGGTACCGGCAGGATCATCTGCGACAGATCGCCCTGCTGCCGCGTCTCGCCGTCCAGCGTCAGCGTGATCGCACCCGTGGCCATCGGCCCGGTTTCGCGGACCGGATGCAGCGCCCCGCAGGCCGCCGAATGGTCAAACCCCTTGGCCATGTCCCAGGGGCGCCCCGTGTCCTTGGCCGCAGATTGCAGGTCGCGGCGGGTAAAGTCGATCCCCGCCGCATGGCCCCAGATCAGCCCCGGCGCATCCTCGGGCGCAATATCGCGGCCTCCGCCGGAGAGGGCCACGACCAGCTCTGCCTCGAAATGCAGATCATCCGTGGCGGGCGGATAGGGCATGTCCGCGTTCCCGGTCAGCAGCGCATCGGCGGGCTTGGTGAAAAAGAACGGATCGGCGGGCGCGTGGCCCATCTCGCGCGCATGGTCGGCGTAATTGCGGCCCACGCAAAAGATACGGCGCACGGGGAACAGCCCGCCGCCTGCAACCGGAACCACAGGCCGGGCGGGGGCAGGAATGACCAGATCGCTCATTGCGCAAATACTCCTTGCCAGTCGCGAAAGCCTTTGATCTCGATGGGATTGCCGCAGGGGTCCGCAAAGAACATGGTCCGCTGCTCGCCCGGCTCGCCCTCGAAACGGATCACCGGCGGGATGTCGAAGCTGACGCCATGCGCAGACAACCGGTCGGCCAGCGCCAGCCAGTCCTCCAGCGGCAGGACAGCGCCGAAATGGGGCATCAGCACGCGATGCGCGCCGACATGGCCGGTGCGGTCGGTGGGAAAGGGCTGGCCCAGATGCAGCGACAGCTGGTGCCCGAAAAAGTCGAAATCCACCCATGTCGGGGCCGAGCGTCCCTCGGCGCAGCCCAGCACGTTGCCATAAAAGGCGCGTGCGGCATCGAGGTCGGTGACATGAATGGCAAGATGGAACAGTGATCGCATGGCGTCCTCCTGTTCCGGGAATAGCGCAGCGGCGCGCGGGGCGCCACTGCACAGTGTGCATCCCTATAGCGAGGACATCAGCGTGGCTGACCGGTCGTCGGGTCCAGACGCACTTTCACCTCGCGGCCATCAGCCGTGTAATACTCGACCTCGTAATAACCGTCATCGTCCCAATCCACCTCGTCGATAAAGGCCAGATCGGCACCGACATCCTGTTCCAGCGTGGACAGGATCTGCGACAGCGGCATGGCATCCGCAGGCGGGCGATCCTGCGCCAAAAGCGCGGTAGGGGCCATCAGCATCGCGGCAAGGGGCAACATCAATCGCATGGTCGTCTCCTTCATTGCGGTCGTTCGGCAAGGGCAACCCTGACAGCGGGTCAACGGTTCCAGCGGCGCGCAGCCCCTTGCGGCAGTCCGGCACCGGCCCTATATTGGGCCTGTCCGGAGCAATCCGGACTATGGACATAAACGCGCTCGTAATACGCGGATCGGACCCGGGGGCGGTACCCGGCGACTCCACCAACACACCCTTCATTGGGGGCGAATGGGGTCGAAACAGGATCGACGAACGTCTAAAGGGGTTATGCTTTGTCTCGGTGAGCTACTACCGTTATCGGTGCAAAACGTACAGTTGCCAATGACAACCGTGCTCCGGTCGCTCTGGCTGCGTAAGCAGTTCGAGAGATCGAAAACTAAGCCCTTGCGCCTAGCAGCGTAAGGCGGGGCCCGCAGGAGCCTGGCAACAGAATCCTGCACCTTCCCCCCTCTTGAAACAGCGCCCGAAACCCGTGCGCCCCCCTTTTCATCCCCCGCCATATGCCTATGCTTGGCCACCAAGGCAGATAGGGTAATGACATGGCGCGATCCGGGATAGATTATGGCGGGATGATGCATCGCGCGATGCAGGGGCTGATCGCCGAGGTCTTGCGCAAGATCGCGACCGAGGGTCTGCCGGGCGAGCACCACTTCTTTATCACCTTCGACACGCAGGATCCCGGCGTCGACATGGCCGACTGGCTGCGTCAACGCTATCCCGAGGAAATGACCATCGTCATCCAGCACTGGTTCGACAATCTGACGGTGGACAAGGACGGCTTTACCATCACGCTGAATTTCGGCAACTCGCCCGAGCCGATGCGCATCCCCTTTGGCGCGCTGCGCACCTTCGTTGACCCGTCGGTCGAATTCGGCCTGCGATTCGAGACGCAGGACGGCGATGACGACGAGGATGAAGACGAAGACGCCGCCTATGAGCTGGACGCCGGGGACGGCGATGGCGACGACACGCCCCCCGGTGGTGGCGGAGAGGTCGTGAGGCTGGACCGCTGGCGCAAATAGGCACGCACAGGCACGTCATGCGCGGATTGTCGGCCTTTCCCATCACCCCCACCACGCCAACGGGCGAGGTGATCGAGGCCGATCTGCGCCGCATTCTGGCCCGGCTGACCCGTGCGCAGGTCGATTCGATCGGCTTGCTGGGCAGCACCGGCGGCTATGCCTATCTGACCCCCGATCAGCGCAAGCGCGCGCTGGAGATTGCGCTGGATGCCGTGGGCGGGCGGGTGCCGGTGATCGTGGGCATCGGCGCGCTGCGCAGTGACGATTGCGTCGCGCTGGCCCGGCATGCGGCGGATGCGGGCGCGCAGGGCCTGCTGCTGGCGCCGGTCAGCTATACGCCGCTGACCGGGGATGAGCTGTTCGCCCATTACCAGACGGTTGCCGGGGCCAGCGACCTGCCCTTGTGCATCTACAACAACCCCTCGACCACGCATGTCACCTTTGCCCCGGCGCTGCTGGCCCGGATCGCGGCGCTGCCCAATGTGGCGGCGGTCAAGATGCCGCTGCCCGCCTCGGGCGACATCGCCGCCGAAATCGCCGCCCTGCGCCCGATCCTGCCCGAGGGTTTCGTGATCGGCTATAGCGGCGACTGGGGCTGCACGCGGGCGCTGCTGGACCGGGCCGATACGTGGTTCAGCGTTGCGGCGGGTCTGTGGCCCGACAGCACGCTGACCCTCTCTTGTGCCGCCAGCGCGGGCGACGCGCGCGGCACTGCCGCGACCGAACAACGGTTTCAGCCGATCTGGGACCTGTTCCGCCGCTATGGCAGCCTGCGCGTCGTTCATGCCGCCGCCCGCCTGATGGACCTGACCGAGGCGCAGCCGCCGCGCCCGATCCTGCCCCTGCCCGATGACGCCCTGCCCCTGCTGCGCACAGCGATCCGCGCGCTGGACGACTGAGGCCATGTTAGCGACGGCATGCCATCGCATACGAATTGCGTCCCGGCCCGCCAGCCGCTAAACCCCTCCCGAAACCGTGAGGGAGCGACCCGATGACCAAGACCCGCACCGAAACCGACAGCTTTGGCCCGCTGGAGGTTGATGCCTCGAAATACTGGGGCGCGCAGACGCAGCGTTCGATCATCAATTTCCCCATCGGCTGGGAACGCCAGCCCGTCCCGATCATCCGCGCCCTGGGGGCCATCAAGCTGGCCGCCGCCCGCGTGAACCGCGCCACGGGCGATCTGCCGGGCGATCTGGCGGACGCGATGGAACAGGCCGCGACCGAGGTGTTTCAGGGCCGCTTCGACGACAACTTCCCGTTGGTCGTCTGGCAGACCGGCTCGGGCACGCAGTCGAACATGAACGCCAATGAGGTCGTCAGCAACCGCGCGATCGAGATCATGGGCGGCGAGATGGGCAGCAAGTCCCCCGTCCATCCCAATGATCACTGCAATATGGGCCAGTCCTCGAACGACACCTTCCCGACCGCGATGCATATCGCCATCGCCATGCTGGCCCGCGACGTGCTGCTGCCGGGTCTGGACAAGCTGGCCGCCGCGCTGGAGGCGAAATCGGCCGAGTTCAGGGACATCATCAAGATCGGCCGCACCCATACGCAGGATGCCACGCCGCTGACTTTGGGGCAGGAATTCGGCGGCTATGCCCATCAGGTCCGCAAGGGGATCGAACGGGTGCGCGCCTGCCTGCCCGACATCTACGAGCTGGCGCAGGGTGGCACCGCCGTCGGCACCGGGCTGAACACCCGCAAGGGCTGGGACACGGCGATTGCCGCCGAGATTGCGGCGATCACCGATCTGCCCTTTGTCACCGCGCCGAACAAGTTCGAGGCGCTGGCCGCACATGACGCGATGGTCATGTTCTCGGGCGCGCTGAAGACGGTTGCGGGCTCGCTGTTCAAGATCGCCAATGACATGCGGCTGCTGGGCTCTGGCCCCCGCTCGGGTCTGGGCGAGTTGATCCTGCCGGAAAACGAGCCGGGCAGCTCGATCATGCCGGGCAAGGTCAACCCGACGCAGGCCGAGGCGCTGACCATGGTTTGTGCGCATGTGATGGGCAACGACGCCGCCGTGGGCTTTGCCGGAAGTCAAGGCCATTTCGAGCTGAACGTCTATAACCCGATGATGTCCTACAATGTTCTGCAATCCATGCAGCTTCTGGGCGATGCGGCCAGCAGCTTTACCGACAACATGGTGGTGGGCACGCAGGCCAATGTCGCGCGGATCGACAAGCTGATGAAGGAATCGCTGATGCTGGTGACGGCGCTGGCACCGACCATCGGCTATGACAACGCCACCAAGGTCGCCAAGACCGCCCACAAGAACGGCACCACCCTGCGCGAAGAGGCGATCGCGCTTGGCTTTGTCGATGGCGAGACCTTTGACCGCGTCGTCCGCCCCGAGGACATGATCAGCCCCAGGGGCTGAGCCACCCTCTTGACCTGATCCCTGCGGGGCGCGCTATGCTTGGCGCGCCCCGTTCGCGTATCCCCAAAGGCCCGCCATGACCAAGCCGATCAACCTGCGCCAGATCCGCAAGCAGCGCGCCCGCGACGAAAAGCGCGCGGCAGGCGATGCGAATGCCGCCCGCCACGGCGAGGCCCGCCCTCTGCGCGAGGCCCGCAAGGCCGAGGCCGACCGTGCCGCCCGCGCCCATGACGCGCATCGTCGTGATGATTGAGCTGCCGCCGATGGCGACGCCGCGAAAGCGGTCGGTCATGCTGGACGGCCACGCCACCTCGGTTTCGCTTGAGGATGCGTTCTGGCGCGCGCTGGCCGCCGAGGCGCAGGCGCAGGGCGTTACCCGCACGGCGCTGATCGGGCTGATCGACCACGCCCGCCCCCCCGATGTGGGGCTGGCCACGGCGCTGCGCCTGTTCGTGCTGGACCGCGCGCAAAAAGCCTAGCGCCGCAGCCGCGCGATCAGCGACGAGGTGTCCCAGCGGCCCCCGCCCATGCCCTGCACCTCCTTGTAGAACTGATCCACCAGCGCGGTGACCGGCAGCGGGGCGCCGATCTCCTCGGCGGTGGCAAGGCAGATCGCCAGATCCTTGCGCATCCAGTCCACGGCAAAACCATGCTCGAAATGCCCCTCTGCCATGGTCTTGTGGCGGTTGGCCATCTGCCAGCTGCCGGCGGCGCCCTGGCTGATCACCTCGACCAGCAGCGCCGTGTCCAGCCCGGCGCGTTCGGCGAACTCCAGCGATTCGGACAGGCCCTGCACCAGCCCGGCAATGGCGATCTGGTTGCACATCTTGGCCATCTGGCCCGCGCCCACATCGCCCATGCGGCGACAGATCCGGGCATAGGCGTCGATCACCGGCGCCGCGCGGTCATAATCGGCAGGCGCCCCGCCGCACATCACCGACAGGATGCCGCCCTCGGCCCCCGCCTGCCCGCCCGAGACCGGCGCATCGACATAGCCGATGCCCCCCGCCTGTGCCGCCGCCGCCAGTTCGCGCGTGACCCGCGCCGAAACCGTGGTGTGATCCACAAAGACCGCGCCCGGCCCCATGCCCGCGAATGCGCCGTCATCGCCCAGACAGACAGACCGCAGGTCGTCGTCATTGCCCACGCAGGCCATCACGAAATCCGCGCCTGCCGCCGCCTCGCGCGGGGTCGGCGCCGCGTGGCCGCCATGCTTTTCAACCCAGGCTTCGGCCTTGGCCGGGCTGCGGTTATAGACCACCACCTCATGGCCTGCCGCCGCCAGATGCCCCGCCATCGGAAAGCCCATCACCCCCAGCCCCAGAAATGCCGTCTTCGCCATGTCGCACCCTTTTTGCCGTGATTTGCCAATCGCGCCCCGCGCGTTGAACTGGCCGCCGGGCTGGCTTATGGAGCCTAAGCATCATCCGATGCGCGCCGGGGTCAATCCCCCCTTACCGCCTGTCATACCGCCAACCAGCCCAAGGATCTGCCCCACATGCTGACCATGTTTCGCTGGCTGCTGCGGCTGACCGTTGGCCTGATCGTGCTGGCGGTTCTGGCCGGGGTGCTGACCTGGTATTTCGCCGTCCGCTCGCTGCCCGATTACAACGCCACCTACCGGGTCGAGGGCATCTCGGCCCCGGTCGAGATCGTCCGCTCGACCGAGAACGTCCCCCATATTTTCGGCGCCAGCGATGCGGATGTGTTCTTTGCCCTGGGCCTTGCCCATGCGCAGGACCGGCTGTTCCAGATGACGCTGCTGCGGCGTGCGGCGCAGGGGCGGCTGGCCGAGGTGCAGGGACCGCGCGCCCTTCCCGCCGATGATCTGGCGCGCAGGCTGGGGCTATACCGCCACGCCCGCGCCTCGCTAGAGGTACAGGACGAGGCCACCCGCGCGGCGCTGGCGGCCTATGCGGCGGGGGTGAACCAGTGGATCGGCATCGTGAATTCCGGCGCCAGGGGCCGGGGCGCGCCGGAATTCTTCCTGTTCCCCGATGAAATCTCGTACTGGCAGCCCGCCGATTCGCTGGCGATCCTGAAACTGCTGGCCGCCAGCACCACCACCGCCGCCCAGGACGAGATCCTGCGCGCGCGCCTGTCGCTGGCATGGCCCGAACATGGCCCCGAGCTGGTCCGGCGCGCGGGCATCCCGGCCAACCTGCCCCGCTATGCCGACCTGTTCCCCGAGGCGCGCTTTGGCAATCCCGAACGCCATCTGGACAGCGATGCCATCCGCGATCCGCTGTCCTATCTGCGCCCCGGCCTTGGTCTTGGCGCCAACAGCTTCGCCGCCGCCCCCCGGCGCACCACCGGCGACAGCACGCTGCTGGCCAACGACCTGCATGGCAAGCTGACGGCGCCCTCGCTCTATTACCTCGCACGGCTGGAACTGGTCAGCGGCGGCGTGGTCGGCGCCACCATCCCCGGCCTGCCGCTGGTGCTGTCGGGCCGCAATCCGCATCTGGCCTGGGCGCTGACCCCTGCCGCAATCGACGACGCCGACATTGTCATCGAAGAGGTCCAGCCCGGCAATCCTGACCGCTATCTCGGTCCCGACGGCTGGCTGAATTTCGACACGCGGCGCGAGGTGATCCGGGTGCTGGACGGCACTGACCAGACCATCACCCTGCGCGACAGCCGCAATGGCCCCGTCGTGCCGGGGCTGGAGCCGGGGCTGCGCGACGTGACCCCCATCGGCCATGTCGCGGCGCTGCGCTGGACCGGCCTGTCGCCGCGCGACACGACAATGTCGGCGCTGATGGGGCTGATGCGCGCCCCGGATCAGGACGCGGCTGCGCGCGCCCTGCACGGCGTCGTGGCGCCGGCGCTGACGGTCCTGCTGGCCGCCGAGGGCGCGGTCAGCACCAGCATCGCGGGCGCGCTGCCCCAGCGTGGTGGCGACCATCCCTCCGGCGGGGCACTGCCCGCACCGGGATGGCAGAGGCAGGCCGAATGGCAGGGCGTGACCACGCTTGCGAACAGCCCGGCCTCCCCCGACAGCGGCGTGGCGCTGGCGACAGAAGAGCCGGGCCGCGACGGCCTGCGCCGCAGCCGTCTGATCCGGCTGCTGGACGACCGCGAGGTCCATTCGCGCGACAGCTTCATCGCCGCCCAGCTTGACACCGTCAGCCCGGCGGCCCGCGCCCTGTTGCCGCTGGTGGGCGCCAACCTGTGGTTCACCGGAGATCCCGCAGCCCCCGGCACCGCCGAACGTCAGCGACAGGACGCGCTGGCCCTGCTGGCCGAATGGGACGGCGCGATGAACGAACACCTGCCCGAGCCGATGCTCTACACCGCATGGATGGCCGCGCTTCAGGACCGCCTGATCCGGGACGAGCTGGGCCCGCTGGCCGATGACATCACGCAGCTGCACCCGGCGTTCATCGACTCGGTGTTCCGCAATCGCGGCGGCGCAGGGCGCTGGTGCGACATCGTGCAAAGCGCGGCAACCGAAGACTGCACCACCATTGCCCGTCAGGCGCTGGACCGCGCGATCCTCGATCTGACCGACCGCTTCGGCCCCGATGTGGCCAGCTGGCGCTGGGGCGATCTGCATCAGGCGCGCCACCTCCATCCGGGTCTCGGGCGCCTGCCGGCACTGGGCTGGATCACCAATATCACCCAGTCGATCTCGGGCGGCGAATTCACCGTGGCGCGCAGCGGCCTCTTCGGTCAGGGCACGGCGCCGTTTCAGGCCTCGGGCGGGGCGGGCTTCCGCGGCGTCTACGATCTGGCCGATCCCGACAGCTCGGTCTTCATCATCTCGACCGGCCAGTCCGGCCACCCGCTGTCGCGCCATTACGACGATCTGGCCGGGCTGTGGCGGCGCGGCGAATATATCGGCATGTCGCTCGACCCGGCACTGGCCCGCGCGGCCTCGGTCGGAACGACAACCCTCATCCCCCTGAACTGACCCTGCCGCCTGCAGCGGTCCGGAAATATCCTGCGGGGGGAGTCGCATGACATGCGACGGGGGGCGCAAAGCCCCCCGTGCAACGCCCGCAATCAGGCACAATCAGATATGGATCGCGCGCCCATAAGCCGCCAGAACCGATTCGTGCATCATCTCGGACAGGGTCGGATGCGGAAAGACAGTCTGCATCAGCTCGGCCTCGGTCGTCTCCAGCTGTCGCCCGATCACATAGCCCTGAATCAGCTCGGTCACCTCGGCGCCGACCATATGCGCGCCGAGCAATTCGCCGGTTTTCGCGTCAAAGATCGTCTTGATCATCCCCTCGGGCTCACCCAGGGCCACGGCCTTGCCATTGCCCATGAAGGGGAAGCGCCCGACCTTGATGTCCAGCCCGGCCTCTTTCGCGCGGGCCTCGGTCAAGCCGACACTGGCGATCTGGGGATGGCAATAGGTGCAACCGGCAATGCTGCCCGGCGCGACCGCATGCGGATGCTGCCCCGCGATCAGCTCGGCCACCATGACGCCCTCATGGCTGGCCTTGTGCGCCAGCCAGGGCGCACCGGCCAGATCGCCGATGGCATAGACCCCCTCGACGCCGGTGCGGCAATATTCATCAGTCACGACATGGGTGCGGTCGACCTTGATCCCGGCCTCCTCCAGCCCCAGCCCTTCGGTATTGCCGACGATCCCCACGGCCGAGATGACCGTGTCGAACTCCATCGCCTCGGTCTTGCCGCCGCTCTGGATATGGGCGGTCACGGTGGCACCCTTGCGGTCCAGTTTCGTGACCGTGGCCTTTTCCAGAATTTTCATACCCTGCTTGACGAACTGCTTTTTGGCAAAGGCCGCAATCTCGGCATCCTCGACCGGCAGGATCCGGTCCATCACCTCAACCACCGTGGTATCAGCGCCCAGAGTGTTGAAGAAGCTGGCGAATTCGATGCCGATGGCGCCCGATCCGATGACCAGCAGCTTTTTGGGCATATGCGGCGGCACCAGCGCGTGGCGGTAGTTCCAGACCAGCTTGCCGTCCGGCTCCAGCCCCGGCAGCTCGCGGGCGCGCGCACCCGTGGCCAGCACGATGGACTTGGCGGTCAGCTCTTCCTGACCCGTCGCGGTCTTGACGGTGATCTTGCCGGGGCCGTCCAGCTTGGCCTCACCCATGAAGACCGTGACCTTGTTTTTCTTGAACAGATGGCCGATCCCGCCTTCCATCTGCTTGGACACCCCGCGCGAGCGTTTGACGACCGCATCCAGATCATAGCTGATATTCTCGGCCTTCAGGCCGAAATCCTTGGCGCGGTGCATCAGGTGATAGACCTCGGCGCTGCGCAACAGCGCCTTGGTGGGGATACAGCCCCAGTTCAGGCAGATGCCGCCCAGTTTCTCGCGCTCGATACAGGCCACCTTCAGGCCCAGCTGCGCGCCCCGGATCGCGGCCACATAGCCGCCCGGTCCGGCACCGATCACCACCATGTCGAAAGTCTGGGCCATTGCGTCCCCCGCCTGACTGAAAGATAGTTCAGCGTTAAACCATTTCCAGCAAGGCGGCAAGCGCAGGGGACCGATCGACCGGGATGAGGCCCCTACCGCGAGGCGGGCGGCGCCCCCGGCTCGGACTGCGCATCGTCCAGCACCGTCTCGACCGCCAGCGGCGTGGCGCTTGGGGTGATCACGGCAAAGCTGCCCTGCTCGTCGGGCGTCAGCGCCCGGCGCTGTGTCGCCCGCCAGCCCGCATAGCCGGTCAGCAGCATCAGCAGCACGCCCATATAGACCCAATAGCCATCCGGCCCGATGACCCCCATCAGCCAGCCGGTGATCATCGGCCCGCCCATGCTGCCGATGCCATAGATGAACAGCAGCCCCGCCGAGGCCGAGGCCATGTCGGACTGATCCAGATAATCGTTGGTATAGGCCAGCAGCAGCGCATAGATCGGGTTCGCCACGCCGCCCATGATCGCCCCGGCAATCACCAGCCCCACCGTGCCGGGCTGCGCCGCGATCACGACCAGCCCGCACAGCCCGCCGATGGCCGACAGGAACAGCACCAGCTTGCGGCGGTCATAGCGGTCGGAAATCCAGCCGATCGGATATTGCAGCACCAGTCCGCCGGCATAGATCGCCGCCACGAACAGGCTGATCTGCGCCACCGACAGCCCGATCAGCGCGCCCCAGACCGACGACATTCCCGACAGCGCCGCAAACACGCCCCCCATCAGGAAAATCCCCACACAGCCAAGCGGCGAGGCGCGATACAGCCTGCCAAACGACATCCGCTTGATCGTCTCGAACTGCGGCGCGGGCTGGGCCGACAGCAGAATCGGCGTAAACGCCAGCGACACCAGAACCGAGGGGATGATGAACAGCAGATAGCCCGCCGGGCTGCTGACATTCAGCAGCGCCTGCGCGATCACGATCCCCAGCAGCTGCACGATCATATAGGCCGACAGCGACTGGCCCCGCGTCTCGTTCGTCGAGCCCGCATTCAGCCAGCTTTCCGCCGTCACATAGACGCCGCAGAAACAGAACCCGATCAGCAGCCGCAGCACCGCCCAGCTGATCCAGTGCGGCTCGACCGCGAACAGCACCAGCGCCGCCGAGATCAGCGACCCCAGCGCCGCGAACACCCGCACATGGCCGACATTCTTGATCAGATCCGGCACCAGCAGGCTGCCCGCCAGAAAGCCGCCGAAATAGGCCGACATGACGATCGACATCTGAAAGGTCGGAATCCCCTCGATGCCGCCGCGGATGCCCAGCAGCGTGCCCTGCATGCCGTTGCCGACCATCAGCAGCAGGATGCCCAGCAACAGCGGCCATGTCGTGCGCAATACCGAGATCATCCGGGCACTCGTTTCGTTCAGGTTTCAGGGAAGGGTCAGCCCCCCTGCCCTAGAGGCCCGCACGCACCGATGCCAGCACGGATGCGACCTCAGGGGATCAGCAGCGACGCATCGCCATAACTGAAGAAACGATACCGCTCATGGACCGCATGTCCATAGATATCCCTGATCTTTTCCGGCCCCATCAGCGCCGAGACCAGCATCATCAGGGTGGATCGCGGCAGATGGAAATTCGTCATCAGCCCGTCCGTCACGCGGAAGTGAAAGCCGGGATAGATAAAGATGTCGGTCGTCCCTTCAAAGGGCGCAACCTGGCCCGGCCCCGTCGCCGCCGATTCGATCAGGCGCAGCGCGGTGGTGCCGACCGGAATCACCCGACGCCCCTCGGCCTTGGCGCGGGTGATCGCATCCGCGGCCTCTGCCGTCACCTCGCCCCATTCGGCATGCATGCGGTGGGTGGTGACATCCTCGACCTTGACCGGCAGAAACGTGCCCGCGCCGACATGCAGGGTGACATGCGTGAACTGAACGCCCCGCGCGCGCAGCGCGTCCAGCAGCGGTTCGTCGAAATGCAGGCTGGCCGTGGGCGCGGCGACGGCGCCCTGCCGCGCGGCCCAGACCGTCTGATAATCCTGCCGGTCCTGATCGTCGGGCGCCCGGAGCGAGGCGATATAGGGCGGCAGCGGCATCGCCCCCACCTGTTGCAGCGCGGCGTCAAACGCATCGCCCGTGGCGTCAAAGACCAGCCGCAACCCGCCCTCACCGATCCCGGCCACCTCGGCGGACAGCGCATCGCCGAACCGGATCACCTCGCCCACGCGCAGCTTGCGCAAGGGCTTGGCCAGCGCCTGCCAGCCCTGCGCGGCAGGCTCCAGCAGGGTCACCTCGATCCGCGCCACCGCCTCGCCCTGCGGCGTCTGGCGGCTCCGCGTGCCGGTCAGCCGGGCGGGGATCACGCGGGTGTCGTTCAGCACCAGCAGATCGCCGGGGCGCAGCACCGCAGGCAGATCGCTGACGATGCGATCGGCCACCGCACCCGCTTCGGCATGCAGCAGACGCGCCGAACTGCGCGGCTGCGCCGGGCGCAGCGCGATCAGATCCTCGGGCAACTCAAAGTCGAAATCGGACAGCTTCATGGCGCTGCTTCTGCGACGCAGCCGTGATCCCGTCAAGCAGCCGTGATACCCATGCAAAAAACTCGGACTTTACATAACCCCCTTTTTCAGTCAACTTCCGCCGGACAGGAGCCCGCCATGATCGTCTGCCATTGCACCCGGATCTCGGATCACGACATCCACGCCGCCATCGACTGGATGCGCGCGTCGGATCCGCAGACGATCATCACCCCGGGCAAGATCTATCACGCTCTGGGCAAGCGGGCCGATTGCGGTGGCTGCATGCCGCTGTTTCTGGACACCATGCGCGCATGCGATAGGGTGGGCGTCGCACCGCCGATTTTGCGGGCCGGAACAGACAACAAGAAGGACGCCACCAATGAAGGGCGACGCCAAGGTCATCGACTATCTCAACGCCGCACTGCGCTCTGAGCTGACCGCAGTCAGCCAGTACTGGCTGCACTACCGCCTGCAGGAAGACTGGGGCTTCGGTCGCATCGCCGCCAAATCGCGCGCCGAATCCATCGAAGAGATGAACCACGCCGACAAGCTGATCCAGCGGATCCTCTTCCTCGAAGGCCACCCGAACCTGCAAAAGCTCGACCCGCTCCGCATCGGCCAGACCCTGCGCGAAACGCTGGAGGCGGATCTTGCGGGTGAACACGACGCCCGCACCCTCTATATCGAGGCGCGCGACCATTGCGACAGCGTCGGCGATTACGTCAGCAAGAACCTGTTCGAGGAACTGATCGGCGACGAAGAGGGTCATATCGACTTCCTCGAAACCCAGATCGGCCTCTACGATTCGATCGGCGCCCAGAACTACGGCCATCTGAACGCCAAACCCGCCAACGAGGCGGAATGACAACAGCGGGGCGCGGCACCAGGGCCCCGCCCCTTCTTCTTCACCCAAATATCCCGGGGGAATCGCGCGTCGCGCGATGGGGGCAGCGCCCCCCTTACGCCAGCCAGTCGCGCGCCAGCGCGGGCAATTCATCGAAATGCCCCAGCAACGCCTCGGGCGCCAGCCGGCTGATTGCCTCGCCCTCCGGTCCGAACGACACCAGCGCCACCCGCACCCCGGCGGCCGCGGCGGTCTTGCGGTCGGTCTCGGTATCGCCCACCAGAAAAGATCGCCCGACCTCACCGCCTGCCCCCTCGACAGCGGCGCGATAGGGGCGTGGATCGGGCTTTCGCACCGGCAGCGTATCGGCCCCGATCATCGCGGCAAATCGCTCTCTCACGCCCAGTTCACGCAGCAGCACCTCGGCCAGCGCTGCGGGCTTGTTGGTGCAGACTGCCAGCCGGTGGCCCGCCTCGTCCAGCCGGTCAAGCGCCGCCTCGACACCGGGATAGAGCCGCGTATGCACCGCAATCGCATCGCCGTAGTGACCGATGAACCGCGCGAAATCTTCGTCCTCGGCGCCCGGCGGCAACAGCACATCGGGGCCGATGCGCGCATATCCCGCCCGCAGCATCGCCCGCCCGCCATGAAAGGCTGTCAGCGCATCCGCGACCGGGTCCAGCAGATCGCCCAGCCCCCGCCCCCGGAAACAGGCATTCGCCGCCGCCACCAGATCGCCCGACGTATCCGCCAGCGTCCCGTCCAGATCAAAGACCACCGTTCCGGCCATATGCGCCCCTTTGGAAAGAATTCGAAAACAAAGGTGAATGCGCCAAGCCTAGCAAGCCCTAGCCAGCGCGCCCTGCCCCGATTAGAACGCCTCTCAACAAAAGCAAACAGGCGATGAGGGCGGCATGTCGGAAAACGCAGTGGCAGTGGTGATTCTGGCAGCCGGTCAGGGCAGCAGGATGCAGTCGGATCTGCCCAAGGTGCTGCACCGCCTGGGCGGCGTGCCGCTGGTGGGCCACGCGATTGCCGCCGCCCGCAGCCTGGGTCCCGAACAGGTCATCGTCGTGACCGGCCACGGCGCGGGCGCGGTGGAAAAGGCGGTGGCGAAACTGGACCCCGACGCGACCTGCGTGCTGCAGGCCGAACAGCTTGGCACCGGCCATGCCGTCCGTCAGGCCCTGCCCGCGCTTGAGGGCTTCGAGGGCCGGGTGATCGTGCTCTACGGCGACACGCCCTTTATCGGCGAAGAGACGCTGGCGGCGCTGGCCAGCCACCCCGCCGATCTGGTCGTGCTGGGCTTCGAGGCCGAGGAGCCGGGCCGCTATGGCCGTCTGGTCGTCACCTCGCGCGGGCTGGAACGCATCGTCGAATACAAGGATGCCGATGCCGCCACCCGCGACATCGCGCTGTGCAATTCCGGGGTGATGGCGCTGGATGCGGGGCTGTTGCGCCAGCTGATCGGCCGGCTGACCAATGACAATGCGGCGGGCGAATATTACCTGACCGACCTGCCCGCGCTGGCCCGCGCCCAGGGCCGCCGCGCCGAGGTGGTGACCTGCGACGAAGAGGAAACGCTTGGCATCAACACCCGCGCCGAACTGGCCCGCGCCGAAAGCCTGTTTCAAACCACCGCCCGCGCCCGCGCGCTGGAGGACGGCGTGACCCTGACCGATCCCGGCAGCACCTGGTTCGCGCTGGACACGGTGCTGGGCCGCGACGCCATCATTGGCCCCAACGTCGTCTTCGGCCCCGGCGTCACCGTCGAATCCGGCGCCGAGATCCTGCCCTTCTGCCATCTTGAGGGCTGCCATGTCAGCGCCGGTGCCACGGTGGGCCCCTTTGCCCGGTTGCGCCCCGGCGCCGAACTGGGCGGCGATGTCCATGTCGGCAATTTCGTCGAGATCAAGAACGCCGTGCTGGATGAGGGCGTCAAGGTCGGCCACCTGACCTATCTGGGCGACGCCCATGTGGGCGAGCATACGAATATCGGCGCAGGCACGATCACCTGCAACTATGACGGCGTGATGAAGCACCGCACCACCATCGGCGCCCGCGCCTTTATCGGCAGCGACACGATGCTGGTCGCGCCGGTCACCGTGGGCGCCGAGGCGATGACCGGATCGGGCAGCGTCATCACCGAGGATGTGCCTGACGGTGCGCTGGCCATCGGGCGGGCGCGGCAGGCCACGAAACCCGGCCTCGCCCGGCGCCTGATGGCCGCGCTGCGCCACCGCAAGGAGACGCGCTGATGTGCGGCATTATCGGCATTCTGGGCGATCACGAGGTCTCGCCGCAACTGGTCGACGCGCTGCGGCGGCTGGAATATCGCGGCTATGACAGCGCGGGCGTGGCGACGGTCGACGCCTCGGGGCGGCTCGCGCGCAGGCGCGCGGTGGGCAAGCTGGTCAACCTGTCGGACCGGCTGGTCCACGAACCGCTGCAGGGCCATGCGGGGATCGGCCATACCCGGTGGGCCACCCATGGCGCGGCCACCGAGGCCAATGCCCATCCGCATCAATCGGGCCGCGTGGCGGTGGTCCATAACGGCATTATCGAGAATTACCGCGAGCTGCGCGCCGGGCTGGCCCAGCTGGGCATCCAGCCGCAATCGCAGACCGATACCGAAACCGTCGCCCTGTGGTGCGCCCATCATCTGGATCAGGGCCTGACGCCGCTGGAGGCCGCCCGCGCCACGCTGGCCCGCCTGCACGGCGCCTTTGCGCTGGCCTTTCTGTTCCAGGGCGAGGGCGATCTGCTGATCGCGGCGCGCCGTGGCAGCCCGCTGGCCATCGGCCATGGCACGGGCGAGATGTTCCTTGGCTCCGACGCGGTGGCGTTGGCGCCCTTTACCGACCGCATCACCTATCTGGAGGATGGCGACCACGCCCTGCTGACCCGCGCGGGGGTGCAGATCTGGGACGCCCTGGGCCAGCAGACCCATCGCGCGACCGCCCGCATCGACGTGGGCGCCACCGCCATCGACAAGGGCGGCCACCGCCATTTCATGGCCAAGGAAATCGCCGAACAGCCGGTGGTCATCGCCGATGTGCTGTCGCACTATATTCAGGGCTGTCGCATCGTGCTGCCCGAGGGGCTGGATTTCACCGCCATCGACCGCATCGCGCTGGTCGGCTGCGGCACCGCCCATCTGGCGGGCCATGTCGCCAAATACTGGTTCGAGCAGCTGGCGGGCCTGCCCTGCGACATCGACGTGGCCTCGGAATTCCGCTATCGCGAGCCGCCTTTGTCGCCCTCCAGCCTGTTCGTCGCCGTCAGCCAGTCGGGCGAGACCGCCGACACGCTGGCCGCCCTGCATTACGCGCGGGGCCGGGTGGCGCGCACCGTCGGGCTGGTGAATGTCGGCACCTCGGCCATTGCCCGCGACAGCGACATCGCCCTGCCCACCCGCGCCGGGATCGAGGTCAGCGTCGCCTCCTCCAAGGCCTTCACCTGCCAACTGGCCGTGCTGGGCGTGCTGGCGCTGCACGCCGCCCATCAGCGGGGCCGGATCGACGATGCCACGCTGGCTGCGCATCTGGACGATCTGCGCCGCGTGCCTGCCCTTCTGGCACAGACGCTGGCGCTGTCCGAAGACTGCCGCGGCCATGCCGAATGGCTGGCTCAGGCGCGCGACGTTCTGTATCTGGGGCGCGGCGCGCTTTATCCGGTGGCGCTGGAAGGGGCGTTGAAGCTGAAGGAACTCAGCTATATCCATGCCGAGGGCTATGCCTCGGGCGAGCTGAAGCACGGCCCCATCGCGCTGATTGACGGCGATGTGCCGGTGGTGGTGCTGGCGCCGCATGACGCGCTGTTCGACAAGACGATTTCCAACATGCAGGAGGTGATGGCCCGCCATGGCCAGATTCTGCTGATCTCGGATGCGGACGGGATTGCGGCGGCGGGCGAGGGCGTGACGGCGACCCTGACCCTGCCGCAGGGTGGCGGGCTGTTCCAGCCGATCCTCTATGCGGTGCCGATGCAGTATCTGGCCTATCACACCGCCGTCGCCAAGGGCACCGATGTTGATCAGCCCCGCAATCTGGCGAAATCGGTGACGGTCGAGTGACCAAAAGGCCCGCCGATCCGGCGGGCCTTTTCGTTACAGGCGGCGAAAGGTGACGTAATGGGGCGGACGCCCCTCGCGCAGGGCCTTTTGCTCGTATCGGGTGCTGATCCAGTCCTCCCAGTGCTGATCGGTATCGGCGATCAGCTCGAAGCCCGCGGGCGGCACCTCTTCCCGCGTCTGGCGGATATAGTCGGGGATGTCGCTGGCCACGCGAAAGATCCCGCCGGGCCGCATGACGCGGGCCAGCGGCAGCAGATGCTCGGGCGTGACAAAGCGGCGGCGGTGGTGGCGCGCCTTGGGCCAGGGGTCGGGATACATCAGGAAGGCGCGCGCGATGCAGGCATCGGGCAGCACATCCATCAGATCGCGGGCATCGCCCGGATGGACGCTGACATTGGAGACACCCGCCGCCCGGATCTTGCCCAGCAGCATCGCCACGCCGTTGATATAGGGCTCGCAGCCGATGACGCCGATCTGCGGGTAGGTGGCGGCCATATGGACCATATGCTCACCACCGCCAAAGCCCACCTCCAGCCACAGATCGCGGTGATCGCCAAAGATCGCCTGCGGGTCGATCGGGGTGCGGTCGGGGTTTTCGTCATGGGTGATGCCACGGGGGCGCAGATCGCCCAGATCCTCGGACAGATAGCCCTTCTGGCTGGGGCGCAGCGTCTTGCCATGCCGCCGACCATAAAAGTTGCGGCGGGGCGGGGTCGGATCAAAGCCGGGTCTGGATGTGTCGCTCATGGCGCGGGGAGTGGCGCAAGCGGCGGGCAAATGCAAGCCCCGGCCGAGCGTAGAGTTGCGGGCGGAGTTGCGTCCCGCGACCGCCGGGGGACTTCGCGTCCCCCGGACCCCCTGCGGGATATTTGCACCAAGGCAAAACCGGGGGCCGGTGAGGGTGAGTGCCACATCCGGGGGGCGGGGCCCCCCGGGGCGTCGCGGGACGCAGATGCGCGGGTTCGGGTCAGTCCGCCATCAGCCGGCTGATGATGACGGTGACTTCGGGCTTCTTGCCGATTTCCTCCATCGACACCTGCCGGGTGATCTTGCGGATCGCCTCGTCCATCTTGCCGTCGTCGCGCACCGTGCGGGCATCCGCGCGTTCAAGGAATTCCGAGATCTCGCCCTCGATATGGCGCCCCAGATCCTCGCCGCCGCGGGTGCGTCCGGTCAGCCCCATCAGCTCGACCCAGGCATCCGGCAGGGCGTTGTCATCCTCGTCGACGATGACGCTGACCATCGCATGCCCGTTCAGCGCCATGCGGATGCGGTCGCGCACGACCCCGTCCATCGCGCCGATCAGCACCGTGCCGTCCAGATACAGCTTGCCGGTTTCGACCTGATCCACCACGCGGGGGCGCGCGCCCGTCAGTTCCAGCATGGTGCCGTTGACCGCGATCTCGGCTGCCATGCCCTTGGCGCGGGCCAGCATCACATGTTCGCGCAGATGCATGTGTTCCCCATGCATCGGGATGACGATCTGCGGCTTCAGCATGTCGTGCATCGCCTCGATATCGGGGCGGTTGGCATGGCCCGAGACGTGGAAGAACCCGTCATGGGCATCAAACACATCGACGCCCAGTTCACTGAAGGCATTCTGAATCCGCCCCACCGAGCGCTCGTTGCCCGGAATGGTGGTCGAGCTGAACAGGAAGCTGTCGCCCTCTTTCAGCGACATTCCCAGATAGCGGCCGCGCGACAGCTGCGCGCTGGCCGCCCGGCGTTCGCCCTGGCTGCCGGTCACGATCAGCATCACCTCGCCGCGCGGCAGGCGGGCGGCGTCGTCCGGGCCGATGGTTTCGGGGAAGTCGGTCAGCACGCCGGTCTCGGTGCCCACCGCCACCATGCGCCGCATCGCCCGGCCCAGCAGGCAGACCTTGCGCCCCGAGGCGCGCGCCGCATCCGCCAGCGTCTTCAGCCGCGCGATGTTGCTGGCGAATGTCGTGGCCACCACCAGATTCTTCTGCGCCATCACGAATTCCAGGATCGGGGTCGCCAGCAGCGCCTCGGACCGGCCCGGATGGGTCGAGAAGATATTGGTGCTGTCGCAGGCCAGCACCTTGACGCCATCGCCCTCGGCGCCGATTTCCTGCCAGACCATCGGGTCGAAGGTGTCGCCCAGCACCGGCGTCATATCCAGCTTGAAATCGCCCGTATGCACGATGCGGCCCGCCGGTGTGTCGATGATCAGCGCCGAGCTTTCCGGGATCGAGTGGCTGATCGGCACATATTGCACATTGAACGGCCCGAGCTGTGTGACCTCGGGGCGCGGCCCGATGATGTTCACGGCCTCAGCGGGCAGGCCCATCTCTTCCATTTTCAGCCGCACGAGGCGGCCGGTGAATTTGCGCGCATAGATCGGCACGTCCAGCCGCCCCCAGAGATGGGCGATGGCGCCGATATGATCCTCGTGGCCATGGGTGACGAAGATCGCCTCCAGCCGGTCGCGGTTTTCCTGCAGCCATGTGATGTCGGGCATGATCAGATCAATGCCCGGGCTGGCCTCCATATCGCCGAAGGTCACCCCCAGATCCACGAGGATCAGTCTTTCTTTTCCCGGCCGCCCATAGCCATAGACATAGGCGTTCATGCCGATTTCGCCCGCGCCGCCAAGCGGCAGATAGATAAGGCGTTCAGCCATTTCCCAACTCCTTGTTGTAATCATGGATCAGGCGCAGGCCATGCACGGTCAGATCGTCCTCGATCGACTGGAACAGGTCAAAGCCCTGATCGAAAAGGGGCGCCAGCCCCCCGGTTGCGACAACTTTCACGGGCCTGTCGCGTTCTGCCCGTATCCGTCCGATCAGCCCTTCGATCAGGCCGATATATCCCCAGAAAATCCCCGACTGGATGCAGGCCACGGTATTCGTGCCGATCACCTTGTCGGGGCGCGTGACATCGACATGGGGCAGTTTCGCCGCCGCCATGTGCAGCGCCTCAAGGCTCAGATTGACGCCGGGGGCGATGATGCCGCCGATATAGGCGCCGTCATGGTCCACCAGATCGAAATTCGTCGCGGTGCCGAAATCCACCACCACCACATCGCCGCCATGCCGGTCAAAGGCACCCACGGCATTGGCCAGACGGTCCGGCCCCACCACAGCGCCCGGATCGACGCGGGGTTCCACCGGCAATGCGGTTTCCGGCTTGCCCACCACCAGCGGGCGCGTGTCGAAATAGCGGTTGCACAGCACCCGCAGGTTGAACACCACGCGCGGCGCCGTGGCGCTGATGATGCATTCGGTGATCGACAGATCCAGCTTTTGCAGCGCCATCAGCGTCGACAGCCAGACGAAATACTCGTCCGCCGTCCGCCGGTGATCGGTCGAGATGCGCCAATGCGCGCGAAAGCGGGTGCCGTCCCAGACCGAAAAGACGGTGTTTGTATTGCCGGTATCAATGCACAGAAGCATGGTCTTATCCGCCGAAATGGATGTCAGCGGCGGGGATCGCCTGACGCCCGCGCGGGGTGGTCAGGATCAGCGCGCCGCTGTCGTCGATGCCGTCGAAACGGCCGGTGATCCCGGCAGTTCCGGTCCGGGCGGTGATCGTCTCACCCAGTTTTGCCGCGCGCGCCAGCCATGCGGTGCGGATGGGCGCGAAGCCATAGCTGCGCATCTGGCGCCACCAGTGATCAAAGCCCGCGGCCAGCGCCTCCAGCATCTCGTCCTGAGTCACGACCAGCCCGGTCTCGGCCAGCAGGCTGACCGGGCGCAGGGCCTGCGGCTCGACCGCGCCGGGATCGGGCGCCGTGGTCAGATTGATGCCGATGCCCACGGCCAGCGCCGCCACCTGCCCTGACCCGCCGGTGCTTTCCAGCAGGATGCCCGACAGTTTGCCGCCATTCAGCAGCACGTCATTGGGCCATTTCAGCGCCAGCGGCAGCTGCGGGCCGCACAGCGCATGCAGCGCGTCATGCACCGCCAGCGCCGCCACAAAAGACAGCAGCGCCGCATCCGACGCTGTTCCCTCCGGGCGCAGCAGCAGCGAGGCCGCGAAATTGCCCGGCGGATCGGTCCATGCGCGGCCACGGCGGCCCCGCCCCGCCTGCTGCTGACGCGCCATGATCCATGTCGGCCCCGACAGATGCGGCGCCATGCGCAGCGCCTCGGCATTGGTGCTGTCCACGCGGTCGAGGACGTGGCGCGCCACGCCCTCGGGCCATGCCAGCGGGGCGGTGTTACTCACCCGGTGCCAGCGCGGTTCCGACCAGCGACTGCGCCGCAGTGGCCGCCGCATCGTCAATGCCCAGCATGGTCACGGCGCCCAGCAGCAAAGCCGCCGCCGGCACGATCAGCGCCGCATATTGCAGCGCGCCCATGCGGCTGGTCACCGGATCGGTCTCGGCGCCAAAGAACATGTAATAGACGATGCGCAGGTAATAGAACGCCCCGATGACCGAGGCCAAGACCCCCGCCACCGCCAGCCACGCCATATTCGCATCGACCGCCGCCGTCAGCACGCCGTATTTCGCGAAAAAGCCCAGGAAAGGCGGCACGCCCGCCAGGCTGAACATCAGAAACAGCACGGCGAAGCTTTTCAGCGGATCGGTCTGGGAAAAGCGGTTCAGGCTGTCCAGATCGGTGACCGGGCGGCCATCGCGCTCCAGCGACATGATAAAGGCGAAGGCGCCGACATTCATCACCGCATAGATCGCCATGTACAGCAGCATCGCCTGCACGCCCAAAGCCGTGCCCGCCGCCAGCCCGACCAGCGCAAAGCCCATATGCGCGATCGAGGAATAGGCCATCAGCCGCTTGATATTGCGCTGCCCGATGCCCGCGATGGAGCCCAGAAACATCGACATCACCGCCAGCGCGGCAACGATCTGCGTCCAGTCGGCGGTCACATTGCCAAAGGCGTCAAACAGCAGCCGCGCCAGCAGCGCCATGGCCGCGACCTTGGGCGCGGTGGCAAAGAAGGCGGTGACCGGCGTGGGCGAGCCTTCGTAAACGTCGGGCGTCCACATATGGAACGGCACCGCCGACACCTTGAACGCCAGACCGACCAGCAGGAAGACCAGACCAAACAGCAGCCCCATCGACAGCTGACCCGCGCTCACGACCTGCACGATCCCCTCAAAGCTGGTCGTGCCCGAAAAGCCGTAAACCAGCGAGGCACCGTACAGCAGCAGGCCGGAACTCAGCGCGCCCAGCACGAAATATTTCAGACCGGCTTCCGAGGATTTGGCACTGTCGCGCCGGATCGAGGCCACGACATACAGCGCCAGCGACTGCAGCTCCAACCCCATATAGAGGGTCAGCAGATCACCCGCCGAGACCATCAGCATCATGCCAAGCGAGGCCAGCACGATCAGGATCGGATATTCAAAGCGCAGCAGGTTCTGCCGCTCCATATAGTCGGCGCTCATTGCCAGCACGGCGGCGGCGGACAAAAGCACCGTCACCTTGGCAAAGCGGGCGAAGGCGTCATCCGCGAACATGCCAAAGAACGACATCTGCTGCGGCCGGTCGGCAAAGCCCGTGTAAAAGCCCGCCACCAGCAGCGCCAGCACACTGGCCCACAGGATCGGGCGCGCGATCTGGTCCTTGCCGAACCAGGCGCCCGCCATCAGCGCGCTCAGCGCGAAGATCGCCAGCCAAAGCTCGGGCAGGATGGTGGAGAGATCGGTTCCGGTCATCGTGCGGTCCTCAATGGCTGACGCTGGCTTGCGCCAGATCGTCGCTTGCGGCGGCCTCGGACGGCAGCGCGTCGTTGAAATTCACCAGCAAAGCCTCGACCGAGGGGCCGGTGATGTCGGTGACAAGGCGCGGATAGACGCCCAGCAGCAGGGTCATCGCGATCAGCGGTGCAAAGATCCACTTTTCGCGCGCCGTCATGTCGGTGATGGTCTTCAGGCTTTCCTTGATCAGTGCGCCCATGGTGACGCGGCGATACAGCCACAGCGCATAGCCCGCCGACAGGATCACCCCGGTCGCGGCGACAAAGGCCACCCAGGTGTTGGCATGGAACACGCCCAGCAGGGTCAGGAACTCGCCCACAAAGCCCGAGGTGCCCGGCAAGCCGACATTGGCCATGGTGAAGAACATGAACACCAGCGCATAGACCGGCATCCGGTTCACCAGCCCGCCATAGGCGTCGATTTCCCGCGTGTGCATGCGGTCATAGATGACCCCCACACACAGGAACAGCGCGCCCGAGATGAACCCGTGCGAGATCATCTGAAAGATCGCGCCGTCCAGCCCCTGCTGGTTCGCGGCAAAGATCCCCATCGTGACGTAACCCATATGGGCGACCGACGAATAGGCGATCAGCTTTTTCATGTCCGACTGCGCCAGCGCCACCAGCGAGGTATAGACCACGGCAATCGCCGACAGCCACAACACCATCGGCTGCAACAGGTCCGAGGCGACCGGGAACATCGGCAGGCTGAACCGCAGGAAGCCATATCCGCCCATCTTCAGCAGCACGGCGGCCAGCACGACCGAACCTGCCGTCGGCGCCTGAACGTGGGCATCCGGCAGCCAGGTATGAACCGGCCACATCGGCATCTTGACCGCGAAGCTGGCAAAGAAGGCCAGGAACAGCAGCGTCTGCATGCCGCCGATGACGGTCATGCCCAGCACGCGCGTCGTGTCGGACGGAAAGTCGAAGGCCAGCAGTTCCACGATATCGGTCGTGCCCGCCACCCGCGCCATGGCGATCATCGCCACCAGCATCAGCACCGAGCCGACGAACGTATAGAGGAAGAACTTGAACGAGGCGTAAATCCGGTTCGCCCCGCCCCAGATGCCGATGATCAGGAACATCGGGATCAGACCGGCCTCGAAGAACAGATAGAACAGGATCAGATCCAGCGCCGTGAAGACGCCGATCATCAGCCCCTCCAGCACCAGAAACGCGATCATGTATTCCTTGACCCGCACCTTCACGTCCCAGCAGGACAGGATGGTCAGCGGCATCAGGAAGGTGGTCAGCATCACGAACAGGATCGAGATGCCGTCCACGCCCATCTTGTAGCGCAGGCCCATGATCCAGGCGTGATCCTCGACGAACTGGAACCCGGTATTGCCGGGGTCGAACCCGGTCAGCAGGAACAGCGAGATCAGGAAGGTCGCGCCGGTCGCGATCAGCGCCAGCCATTTGGCGTTCTTCTGCGAGGCGGCGTCGTCGCCGCGCAGGAACAGGGCCAGAATGCCCGCCGCCACGATGGGCAGGAAGGTGATGATCGAAAGAAGGTTCGTCATGTCAGTGCGCGCCCCGCATCATCACCCAGATCAGCAAGCCCACAATCCCCAGCACCATGGCAAAGGCATAGTGGAACACATAGCCCGACTGCACCCGTCCGGCGAAGCGGGTCAGCCGCGGGATGATTCCCATCGCCAGCCCGTTGATGGCGCCGTCGATAACGGCTCCGTCACCGCGCGTCCACAGCTTGGCACCAATCCAGCGCGCCGGGCGGACAAAGACAAAGTCGTAAAGCTCGTCGAAATACCACTTGTTCAGCAGGAACTGATACAGCCCCCGCTGCTGGGCGGCCAGTTTCGCAGGCGCCTCGGGGTGGCGGATATACATCAGCCAGGCCAGCGCCAGACCGATCAGCATCGCGACAAAGGGCGACACCTTGACCCAGGCCGGGACGTAATGCGCGTCATGCATGACATGGTTGTCCGGGTGCATATAGATCGCGCCCTGCCCGACGGTGACACCCTCGGTGCGGATGCCGCCCGCCGCGTCGCCCGCAGCATGGCCAGCATCGGCCGCCACAACCTCGCCCGCAGGGGCGTCGGTCGCATGCGTCTCGGCGCCCTCGGATGCGGCATGTTCGGCCTCGGCCACCGGCAGGCCAAAGAACCGCTGCACGCCGTCTTCCTCGAAGAAGCTGTTGTACCAGATCATCCCGGCAAAGATCGACCCGACCGCCAGCACGACCAGCGGAATGGTCATCACGCGCGGGCTTTCATGGGCGTGATCATGCGCATGATGATCGCCGCGCGGCTTGCCGAAGAAGGTCATGAACATCAGCCGCCAGCTGTAGAAGCTGGTCATCAGCGCCGCGATCACCAGCATCCAGAAGGCGTATTTGCTGCCGACAAAGGCGCTTTCGATCACCGCATCCTTGGACAGGAAACCGGCGAAACCGATATGGGTCAGCGGGATGCCCACCCCGGTGATGGCCAGCGTGCCGATCATCATCGCCCAGAAGGTCAGCGGGATCTTTTTGCGCAGACCGCCGTAATTCCGCATGTCCTGCTCGTGATGCATCGCATGGATCACCGAACCGGCGCCCAGAAACAGCATCGCCTTGAAAAAGGCATGGGTGAACAGGTGGAACATGGCGACCGAATAGACGCCCACACCCGCCGCCACGAACATATAGCCCAGCTGCGAACAGGTCGAATAGGCGATCACGCGCTTGATGTCGTTCTGCACCAGACCCACGGTCGCGGCAAAGAACGCGGTGGTGGCGCCGATGATCACGATGAACATCTTGGCTTCGGGCGCGAATTCATAGAGCGGCGACATCCGGCAGACAAGGAACACCCCCGCCGTGACCATCGTGGCCGCGTGGATCAGCGCCGACACGGGCGTCGGGCCTTCCATCGCGTCGGGCAGCCAGGTGTGCAGGAACAACTGCGCCGATTTGCCCATGGCGCCGATGAACAGCAGCACGGCCAGCACATTGGCGGCATTCCACTCGGTCCACAGGAAGGTCATCTGGGTCTGGGCCAGCATCGGCACCTGCGCGAACAGCTCGTCGAACTGGATCGTGCCGGTCATCCACCACAGACCAAAGATCCCCAGCAGGAAACCAAAGTCGCCGACCCGGTTGACGATGAACGCCTTCATCGCGGCCGCACCCGCCGACTGTTTCTTGAAGTAGAACCCGATCAGCAGATACGAGGCGACGCCCACGCCCTCCCAGCCAAAGAACATCTGCAGCAGGTTGTCGGCCGTCACCAGCATCAGCATCGAGAAGGTGAAGAACGACAGATAGGCGAAGAACCGCGCCCGATAGGGCTCGTCATCGGTGAAGTTCTCGTCATGCGCCATGTAGCCGAAGCTGTACAGATGCACGAGCGCCGAGACCGAGGTGACCACGATCAGCATGATCGCCGTCAGCCGGTCCAGCCGGATCGCCCATTGGCTGGTGAAGTCGCCCGAGACGATCCAGTCCATGACCGGGATCTGGCGCAACTGGCCGTCAAAACTCAGGAACACGAACCAGCTTGCGGCGGCGGCGGCAAACAGAACGGCGGTGGTCAGCACCTGCGCCCCACGCTCGCCGATCAGGCGCCAGCCGAAACCGGCAACCAGCGCCGCCAGAAGGGGCGCGAAAAGAATGAATTGCACCATGGCTCGTTACCCCTTCATCACGTTGACATCTTCCACCGCGATCGAGCCGCGGTTACGGAAGAACACCACCAGGATGGCCAGCCCGATCGCGGCCTCGGCGGCGGCGACGGTCAGCACGAACAGGGTGAATATCTGACCGGTCAGATCGCCCAGATGAGCCGAGAAGGCGACAAAGTTGATGTTGACCGCCAGCAGCATCAGCTCGATCGACATCAGGATCACGATGACGTTCTTGCGGTTCACGAAGATACCAAAGATCCCGGTGACGAACAGCACCGCCCCCACGATCAGGTAATGTGACAATCCGATCATCTGTTCTGTCCCTCCGGGCTCTTTACCCGTTCAAATTCCTATGGGCCGGTGCGGAGGCTTAAAGCCCCTGCCCCGGCTTCACGTCGCGCAGTTGCATGGCCTTGGCCGGGTCGCGGTGCATCTGGGCAATCACGTCCTGACGCTTGATGTCGCGGCGATGGCGCATGGTCAGCGTGATCGCACCGATCATCGCCACCAGCAGGATCAGCCCCGAGACCTGAAACGGCAGGATATAGCGGTCATACAGCACCATGCCGATGCCGCTGGTGTTCTGCACGCCCGGCTCGACCGGCACCGCGCGCATGGCCAGCGACTGATCCGAGGATTCCCAGTTGCCGAAAGCCACCGCCAGCTGCGCCAGCAGCACCAGCGCAATCAGCCCGCCGACGGGGACATAGCGCACCAGCTCGCTGCGCAGGCTGCCGAAATCCACGTCCAGCATCATCACCACGAACAGGAACAGCACCGCCACCGCGCCGACATAGACGATGATCAGCAGCATGGCGACGAATTCGGCGCCCAGCAGAATGAACAGCCCCGCCGCCGAGATGAAGGCCAGGATCAGCCACAGGACCGAATGCACCGGATGACGCGCCATGACGACCATGATGCCTGACAGGCAGACACTGATGGCGAACAGATAGAAGGCGAAGGTAATCATTCTGTGTCGCTTTCCTCGGTTTCCTTGAACACGCCCTGCGCGATCTCCAGCGCCTTCTGCATCGCGGGCAGGCCCCCGAACATCCCCATCTGATAGATGACCTCGGCGATCTCGCGCGGCTTGGCACCGGCCTGCATCGCGTGGCGGATGGTCAGGCGCAGCTGCGGCTCGGCCAGCGCGCCCTGCACGGTCATGGCGGCGATGGTCACCAGCAGCCGGGTCTTGGCGTCCAGCCCGTCGCGGTTGAAGGTGCGGCCAAACCACATCTCCAGCATGTCCGAGGGCATGGTCGGGAACATCTTTTCGACCGCCTTCAGGTCGAAATGCTCAAGCGCGGGGTTGAAGGTCCGCGCCATCTCCTGACCCTGAGCCATCATCTGCTGGAACATCTTGGTGAATGGATCTGTCATCTGTAGGGCGCATCCATGGCAAGATTGCGGGCAATCTGGGCTTCCCAGCGGGCGCCGTTGTCCAGCAGTTTCTGCTTGTCGTAATACAGTTCCTCGCGCGTTTCGGTGGCGAACTCGAAATTCGGCCCCTCGACGATGGCATCTACCGGGCAGGCCTCCTGACAGAAACCGCAATAGATGCATTTGGTCATGTCGATGTCATAGCGCGTGGTGCGGCGCGAGCCATCCTCGCGCGGTTCGGCGTCGATGGTGATCGCCTGCGCGGGACAGATCGCCTCGCACAGCTTGCAGGCGATACAGCGTTCCTCGCCATTGGGATAGCGGCGCAGCGCATGTTCGCCCCGGAAACGGGCCGACAGCGGACCTTTTTCATGCGGATAGTTCAGTGTGGCCTTGGGGGCGAAGAAATACTTCATCCCGACCCCGAAGCCTTTGAAGAAATCCACCAGCAGGAAATACTTGGTGGCGCGGGCGATGTCGAAAGCCATCAGAACTGCTCCCCTTGCTTGGGTGCGGCAGGCAGGCGCCGCGCATTAACCCTGGCATCTTGCGTCATGGCGATCACATCCCCGCCCAACGGGCCCAGAAACCGCCTGCGACCTCATAGCGCGCCAGGAAGGCGATCAGAACCACCCAGGCCAGCGACAGCGGGAGGAACACCTTCCAGCCGACGCGCATCAGCTGGTCATAGCGATAGCGCGGGACGATCGCCTTCACCATGGCGAACATGAAGAACCAGAAGACCATTTTCAGGAACATCCAGACCGCGCCATCCGGCAGGCCGGGGATCGGCGACAGCCAGCCACCGAAGAACAGCAGGCTGATCAGCGCGCACATCAGCCACATGGCGATGTATTCGCCCGCCATGAACAGCAGATAGGCGGTCGAGGAATATTCCGACATGAAGCCCGCGACCAGTTCCGACTCTGCTTCGGGCAGATCGAAGGGCGGCCGGTTGGTTTCCGCCAGCGCCGAGATGAAGAACAGCGCCAGCATCGGCAGATGCGCCAGCCAGAACCACGACAGGATGCCCGCCCCGCGCTGCGCCTCGACAATGGCGGTCAGGTTCATCGAGCCGGCCGAGATGATGATGCCGATGATGATCAGACCAAGGCTGACCTCATAGCTGATCATCTGCGCGGCGGACCGCAGCGACCCAAGGAACGGGTATTTCGAGTTCGAGGCCCAGCCGCCCATGATCACGCCATAGACTTCCAGCGACGAGACCGCAAAGATGAACAGGATGGCGACGTTCAGGTCGGCCATGACCCAGCCGGGCGCAAAGGGAATCGCAACAAAGGCGAACAGCGCCAGCGTCATCGACAGGAACGGCGCCAGGAAGAACACGAAACGGTCGGCGCCCGCAGGCACGACCAGTTCCTTGACCACGAATTTCAGCGCATCGGCAAAGGTCTGCAACAACCCCCAGGGGCCGACCACGTTCGGGCCGCGCCGCATCTGCACGGCGGCCCAGATCTTGCGGTCGCCATAGACCATATAGATCAGCGACAGCATCACGAAGGCGATGACCGCAAGGCCCTGCGCCAGCAGGATCAGCGCGATGCCCCACGAAGATGTCCAGAATTCAGCCATGATCGCCTGTCCCTGTTCCTACGCCGCGGGAATGCCGCGTGCCTCGCATTCGCGCAAGGTGTCTTTTGTTTCCATCACCCGCAGCCCAAGCGGACGGTCGTTCGAGACCGTAAAGGCCGAACCCACCAGCAGCTTGCCGTTGCGGGTGGCCTGAAGGGTGCGGATATGGCGCCCGTAAGCGACGCCGTTCTCGTCTGCCCAACCGGCCAATGCGCAGGTGGCATACGCAAAGGCAATATCGGCGTCCACCCCCCGACGCAAATTCGCCGTCACCTCGATCAGATCGTCGCCACGACCGGCATTCAGCGTGTCGATGCGAAAGGCAATGAAATCATCGGGCTGGGCGGTCACACCCTCGCGTGCGGCGGGCAGCGCCGGCTGGGCACGCGCCGCAAACTCTTCCAGCGCCTTTTCCTGCGCGGTCTTTTCGCGCGGCAGGTTGGGCGCGACCATGCCGCCGAAATCCAGATCCAGATTGGCGTTCAGCGCCTCCAGATCGGCCTGCGAGACCATGAAGGCATCGCGCCCCGCGTCGCTGTCCAGCGACATGGTGGTGACGCTGCCATCGGGCTCCAGAATCAGGATCTCGCCGGATTTGGTCGAGATGCGGGCCCGCGTCAGCCCGCCCACATCGCCGCCGCCGCGCCCCGAGGCCGTCAGCATCGCGGTCACCTCGGCGGGCTTGGCGCGTGGGCGGCCCTCGCCGTCCTGATGCGATGTCACGGCCGTCCCGCCGCAACCGGCAAGGATCAGCGCGCCGGCGATCAGGGCGGCGGGGGCAAAGGGCAAACGGGTCCGGCACTGCATCATCGTCACTCCGCGGCTAATGCGGGGGCGCCGCGCGCCGCCGCCATACGCGACAACTCTCCCATCAAGGGCGAGCATCGCGCAATCGGATTGGTCAGATAGAAGTCACGCAGCGGGTAGACAAAGCTGGCCCGTCCCAGTTCTGCCACAGCAACGGGCTGCCAGTCGTTTTCCGGCACCAGATCGACGCGGCCCAGATGCGGCACCGCCTCGACCAGCTTGCGGCGCAGCTGCGCCATACTGTCCCAGGGCAGGGTCTGGCCCAGTTCCGCCGACAGGGCACGCAGAATCGCCCAGTTCTCTTTCGCCTCGCCCGGCGCGAAATTCGCGCGCAGGGCCAGCTGAGGCCGCCCTTCGGTGTTCACGAACAGGCCGCTTTCCTCGGTATAGCAGGCGGCGGGCAGGATGATGTCGGCGCGATGCGCGCCCCGGTCGCCATGGCTGCCCTGATAGATCACCACCGGCCCGGCGGCGATCTCGACCTCATCGGCGCCAAGGTTAAAGACGACCTGCGCGCCGTCCAGCGCCGCGGCCATCCCGCCCTGCGTCACCGCACCCACATCCATCGCACCCACGCGACCCGCCGCGGTGTGCAGGATCAGCAGGCCCGAATTGCTGTTCTCGGCCAGTGTCATCGCATGGGCCAGCACGGCGGCGCCATCGGCCTCGCGCAGCGCCCCCTGCCCCACGATCACCAGCGACGGTTTCTCGCGCGTCTCGTCGCTGATCTCGCGCGAGGACAGGCTTTCCAGCGCCGCGCGGTCATTGCCGACATGGTGGTAGTCATAGGTCAGATCGACCGGCTCACCGACCAGCCCGATCTGCGCGCCACGCGCCCATGCGCGGCGCAGGCGCGCGTTCAGCACCGGCGCCTCGTCGCGCGGATTGGTGCCGATCAGCTGGATCATCTCGGCCGTATCAATATCCTCGATCCGCGCGGTGCCGACATAGCCCGAGCGGTTGCCTGCGGGCAGTTTCGCGCCATCGGTGCGGCATTCGACCGCCCCGCCAAGCCCCTCGATCAGCGCCTTCAGGCTGAACGCCGCCTCGACCGGGGCCAGATCGCCCACCAGTCCGGCGACCTTGCGCCCCTTCATTGCCGTCGCCGCAGCGGCCAGCGCCTCGGGCCAGGTCGCCGGGCGCAGCTTGCCGTTTTCGCGGATATAGGGGCGGTCCAGCCGCTGGCGGCGCAGCCCGTCCCAGACAAAGCGGGTCTTGTCGCTGATCCATTCCTCGTTCACGCCGTCATGGTTGCGCGGCAGGATGCGCATGACTTCGCGGCCCTTGGTGTCAACGCGGATGCTGCTGCCAAGCGCGTCCATCACGTCGATGCTTTCGGTCTTGGTCAGCTCCCACGGGCGGGCGGTAAAGGCATAGGGCTTGCTGACCAGCGCGCCGACCGGGCACAGATCAATGATATTGCCCTGCAGGTTCGAGGCCAGCGTCTCATTGAGATAGCTGGTGATCTCGCTGTCCTCGCCCCGGCCCGTCTGACCCATCTGGGTGATGCCCGCGACCTCGCTGGTAAAGCGCACGCAGCGGGTGCAGCTGATGCAGCGCGTCATGTGGGTCTCGACCAGCGGGCCGAGGTTCAGTTCCTCGGATGCGCGCTTGGGCTCGCGATAGCGGCTGAAATCGACGCCATACGCCATCGCCTGATCCTGCAGGTCACACTCGCCGCCCTGATCGCAGATCGGGCAATCCAGCGGGTGGTTGATCAGCAGGAACTCCATCACGCCCTCGCGGGCCTTCTTGACCATCGGGCTGTTGGTGCGGATCTCCGACGGCGCGCCCTCGGGGCCGGGCCGCAGATCCTTGACCTGCATCGCACAGCTGGCGGCGGGCTTGGGCGGGCCGCCCACGACCTCGACCAGACACATGCGGCAATTGCCGGCGATGGACAGCCGCTCGTGATAGCAGAATCGCGGAATCTCGATCCCGGCCTGCTCGCAGGCCTGAATGAGGGTCAGGTTGGGATCGACCTCGATGTCCCTGCCGTCGATCTTGATTGTCCGCAAACCGGCCATGATTCCATCCTTATCTGGCACTCAGCAACGATCCTGCGACCGTCTGCCGTGCGATTTCGTCCCGCCCGAGGCGGCAAAATGTGTCGGGCTGCCCGTTCACGACACCCCGTTCGACCATATAGCGGTCGGCCTGCGCGTAGATGCGCTGCCGGTCCTCGCGGCTGTCCAGAAACGCGTCGATCTGCGCCTCGCTATAGCCCTGATCCAGCGCATAGCGTTTCAGCGCGCGCGCCTCGCGGAAGGCCCGCACCATCCGCGCGTCGATCGAGGGGCAGCCGCGGCGCACCAGATCGGCGACGCGGGCCTGCATCAGGCGGTCGGTGACATAGGCGTTCTGGGCCAGCGGTGCCTGCGCGGCGGCAGGGGTGGCGGCCAGCAGGGCGACGGCAATCAAGGGGCGAAACATGGCATGGTCCTTCCGGTGGTGATGTGTCCACACATAACCACCGGGCCGCGCTTTCGCCCGACACGAGCGCGTGCGCGCCGCGTGATATGCCGCCCTTGCGATCATTCCGCCGCCAGCGCGCCCATGCGCCCGGTCTTCTTCGCCTTCAGCCGGTCCTCGATCTCGCCGCGGAAATTGCGGATCAGACCCTGGATCGGCCAGGCCGCCGCATCGCCAAGCGCGCAGATCGTGTGGCCCTCGACCTGCTTGGTCACGTCCAGCAGCATGTCGATTTCCTCGACCTCGGCCTCGCCCGAGACCAGCCGCGACATCACCCGCATCATCCAGCCGGTGCCCTCGCGGCAGGGCGTGCACTGGCCGCAGCTTTCATGCTTGAAGAAGGCTGACAGCCGCCACACGGCCTTGATGACATCGGTGTCCTGATCCATCACGATCATGCAGGCGGTCCCGAAACTGGACTTCGCATCCCGCATCCCGTCGTAATCCATGATCGCGGTTTCGCACTGTTCCGCCGTCAGCACCGGGCACGAGGCACCGCCCGGAATGATCGCCTTGAGGTTCTTCCAGCCGCCGCGGATGCCGCCGCCATGCTTGTCGATCAGCTCTTTCATCGGGATCGACATGGCCTCTTCGACCACGCAGGGCGTGTTCACATGGCCGGTCAGCCCGAACAGCTTGACGCCCGCATTGTTGGGGCGGCCAAAGCCCGCGAACCATTCCGGGCCGCGCCGCAGGATCGTGGGCACGACGGCGATGGATTCGACATTGTTCACCGTGGTCGGGCAACCATAGAGGCCCGCGCCCGCCGGGAACGGCGGCTTCATGCGCGGCATGCCCTTCTTGCCCTCAAGGCTTTCCAGCAGCGCGGTTTCCTCGCCGCAGATATAGGCCCCGGCGCCGTGATGCAGATACAGATCGAAATCCCAGCCCGAGCCGCAGGCGTTCCGCCCCAGCAGGCCCGCATCATAGCATTCGTCGATCGCGGCCTGCAGCGCCTCGCGCTCGCGGATATATTCGCCGCGCAGATAGATATAGCTGACATGCGCGTTCATCGCGAAGCTGGCGATCAGCGCGCCCTCGATCAGGGTGTGCGGATCATGGCGCATGATCTCGCGGTCCTTGCAGGTCGCAGGCTCGGATTCATCGGCATTGATCACCAGATAAGACGGGCGCCCATCCGATTCCTTGGGCATGAAGGACCATTTCAGACCCGTCGGAAAGCCCGCCCCGCCGCGCCCGCGCAGGCCCGAGGCCTTCATCTGCTCGATGATCTTGTCCCGGCCCCGGCCAAGGATCCCGGCAGTGCCGTCCCAATGGCCGCGTGACTGAGCGCCCCGCAGACTGCGGTCGCCCATCCCGTAGAGGTTGGTGAAAATGCGGTCCTGATCTTTCAGCATCCGTTAGATCCTTTACTCCCGGCGTCACGCATTCCTGCGCCGCCAGATACGCCAGGTCACCAGCAGCGACCAGACAAAAGCGCCGATGGCGGCAAGGTCGGCCAGATAGGCCCACCGCGCCGCCAGGTCATATTCACGGCCAAGCGCCTGAAGCCCCAGCCATCCCAGCATGGTCACCGCGATCACGATGGCCACCAGCCGCATCTGCCGCGCGTCACGGTCAGGCTGCGCCATCGCCGCCCCCCGTTCCAGCTTCAACTTCGGCGGCCAGCGCACGCGCCTGCCCCACCCAGTCGTCGCGCCGGATCAGCCCGGCACCGCGCCCGATCTGCGCCGCCATGGCCTCGATCGCGGCCTCGTCCCAGCCGGCGATCTGCGCAAAGCGCGTCACCCCCGCCGCATGCAGCGACGCCGCCACCTTGGGCCCGATCCCGGTGATCCGGGTCAGATCCTCGGCAGGCGGCCCGGCCACAGCCCGGCGGCCATAGATGCCGCCCTCGGGCTCGGCCGGGGCGGCCCGGCCATGCGCCACCTGCGCATCGCCCGAAGGCGCCATGCCCGCATCCGCCACCAACGCAGCGAACCGGGGCTGCGCCGCCACCGGCGCCACCAGCTCGGCCCGGTCCACCCCAAGGCCCGCCGCAGGCACCGCCGTTTCGGCCAGCAATTGCGATCCATCCATCGCCGTCACACCCTCACAGATCAGCCAGACCAGAACCTCGCTCAGCACCGCGCCCGCAATCACGCCCAGAACCAGCGCCGCGATCAGGCCCGACTGACCGAACAGCCCCAGCGACAGGAAAACCAGCAGCCCCGCGATGGCCCCGGTCAGGTGGCATGTGCTGCGTGTGGCGCCGTCCATTCTGTGCTCCTGTCCGCGGGCCTGTCGCTCAGGCCCCGTTCTTCGGGTCTTTCCCGGCCGCCTCATCATCCCGCACGCCTTCCGGCTCGCGCGCCGATTCCGGGCGCGCCGCCGAGGCCGCCTGCGCCTCCTGCACGGTCGCGCCGGTCTTGTCGGCGGGGACACCCTCGGACGGCCTGGGGTCGGCCTCGTCGATCGTGTTCTCGCCCTGCTGGTCATCCGCCGCCGCTTCGGGACGGGCGCGGTCCAGCCATTTGGTCAGGATCGGCACCTCGGTCCCGTCGATCCGCTTCAGCGTCTCACCCAGATCGCGGGCCAGCGTGACGCTGGCATTGGCGCTTTCCGCCCGGTCAATCCCGGTCAGGCTGCTCAGCCCCGCCGCAGGCTCGGAGGCGAACCGCCCGGCCTGCGAGCCGGGCAGAGGCACCTCGCCCGCCGACATGCGGTCAATCAGCGCCTCAAGGCGTTCCGGCGTCAGATCCTCGTAATAATCCTTGCCGATCTGGGCCATCGGCGCATTGGCGCAGGCGCCCAGACATTCGACCTCTTCCCAACTGAACTTGCCGTCAGCGGAAACGGTATGCGGGGTCGCGGCGATCTTGCGCTTGCAGACTTCGATCAGCGCCTCGGCGCCGCAGATCATGCAGGTGGTGGTGCCACAGATCTGGATATTGGCCACTCTGCCAACGGGTTGCAGCTGGAACATAAAGTAGAATGTCGCAACTTCCAGCGCCCGGATATAGGCCATGCCCAGCAGGGTGGCGCAATATTCGATGGCAGGCCGCGACAGCCAGCCCTCTTGTTCCTGCGCGCGCCACAGGATCGGGATGATCGCCGATTGCTGGCGGCCTTCCGGGTATTTGGTCATCTGGGCCCGCGCCCAGTCAAGGTTCGCGGGGGTGAATTCAAAGCTGTCCGGCTGGACGGGGTGCAGGCGGCGCAGCATCAGCGGTCAACCTCTCCGAAAACAATGTCCTGGGTGGCGATGAGGGCGGGCACATCGGCCAGCATGTGACCCCGCGCCATCCAGTCCATCGCCTGCAGATGCAGAAAGCCCGGCGCGCGCAGCTTGGCGCGATAGGGTTTGTTGGTGCCGTCGCTGACCAGATAGACGCCGAATTCGCCCTTGGGCGCCTCGACGGCGGCGTAAACCTCGCCCGCGGGGACCTTGAAGCCCTCGGTATACAGCTTGAAGTGATGGATCAGGCTTTCCATGTCGCGCTTCATGTCGGCGCGCTTGGGCGGCGTGATCTTGCCGCGCGACATCACATCGCCCGGCCCCTCGGCCCGCAGCTTGGTGATCGCCTGCTGCATGATCGAGATCGACTCGCGCATCTCCTGCATCCGGCACAGGAAGCGGTCATAGCAGTCGCCATTGGTGCCGACCGGGATCTTGAAGTCGAATTCGTCATAGCATTCATAGGGCTGGCTGCGCCGCAGATCCCAGGCCATGCCCGATCCGCGCACCATCACGCCCGAGAAACCCCAGTCCAGCGCATCCTGTTCGCTGACCACGCCGATGCCGACCAGCCGCTGCTTGAAGATGCGGTTCTCGGTCAGCAGCGTGTCCAGATCGTTCAGCACATTGGGGAACCTGTCGCACCATGCCTCGATGTCGTCCAGCAGGTCGGGCGGCAGATCCTGATGCACGCCGCCGGGCCGGAAATAGGCCGCATGCAGCCGCGCCCCGCAGGCGCGTTCGTAAAAGATCATCAGATCCTCGCGCGCCTCGAACCCCCACAGCGGCGGCGTCAGCGCGCCCACATCCAGCGCCCCGGTGGTCAGGCCCAGCAGGTGGTTCAGAATGCGCCCGATCTCGCAATACAGCACCCGGATCAGACTGGCGCGGCGCGGCACGGCGGTGCCGGTCAGCCGCTCGATCGCCAGACACCAGGCATGTTCCTGATTCATCGGGCTGACGTAATCCAGCCGGTCGAAATAGGGCAGGTTCTGCAGATAGGTGCGGCTTTCCATCAGCTTTTCGGTGCCGCGATGCAGCAGCCCGATATGCGGATCGGCGCGTTCCACGATCTCGCCGTCCAGCTCCAGCACCAGACGCAGCACGCCATGCGCGGCAGGGTGCTGGGGGCCGAAGTTGACGTTGAAATTGCGGATGCGCTGCTCGTCGGTCAGAACGTCCGAGGTGCCGTCATCATACTGGTTCTTGCGGATGTCGCCGTCCATCATGTCTTGGCCCCCTTCTCATCGCCCGGCAGCACGTATTGCGCGCCCTCCCAGGGCGAGAGGAAATCGAACTGCCGGTATTCCTGCACCAGCTTCACCGGCTCGTAGACGACGCGCTTTTCGGCCTCGTCATAGCGGACCTCGACATAGCCGGTGGTCGGGAAATCCTTGCGCAGCGGATGGCCGGTAAAGCCGTAATCGGTCAGGATGCGGCGCATGTCGGGATGGCCGGTGAACAGGATGCCGAACATGTCGAACACCTCGCGCTCGAACCAGTTGGCGCTGGGATAGATATTGGTCAGCGTCGGCAGCATCTCATCCTCGCGGATGGCGACCTTCACCCGGATGCGCTGGTTCTGATACATCGACAGGAAATGCCAGACGACATCAAAGCGCTGCGGGCGGGCCGGGTAATCGACCGCCGTAATGTCCACCAGCGTCGAGAACCGGCAGGTGCTGTCGCCGCGCAGAAAGTCGATCAGGTCCAGAATGCCCGCCGCCGTGGCGGTCACGGTCAGCTCGCCATGGGCGACGCCTGCATCGACCACCTCATTGGGACGGCGATGGCGGATATGGTCGCCCAGTTGCTCCAGCGCGTCGAGATCGGGATAGACGGCCATGCTCACCTCACCAACGTGCCGGTGCGCCGGATGCGGCGCTGAAGTTGCAGGATACCATAGAGCAGCGCCTCGGCGGTCGGCGGGCAGCCGGGAACATAGATGTCCACCGGCACGATGCGGTCGCAGCCGCGCACCACCGAATAGCTGTAATGGTAATAGCCGCCGCCATTGGCACAGCTGCCCATGCTGATGACATAACGCGGCTCGGGCATCTGGTCATAGACCTTGCGCAAGGCGGGCGCCATCTTGTTGGTCAGCGTGCCCGCGACGATCATCAGATCCGACTGGCGCGGGGATGCGCGCGGCGCGGTGCCGAAACGTTCCAGATCATAGCGCGGCATCGAGGTGTGCATCATCTCGACCGCGCAGCAGGCCAGACCGAAGGTCATCCAGTGCAGCGACCCGTTGCGCGCCCAGTTGATGATGTCCTCGGTCGTGGTCAGCAGGAAGCCCTTGTCCTGCAATTCGCGGTTCAGCGCCTGTGTGGCGACCTCGCGGTCGGGTCCGGCGGTATTCGCCCCAGCCATCACGCCCATTCCAAGGCCCCCTTCTTCCACTCATAGGCAAAGCCCACGGTCAGCACGCCCAGAAACACCATCATCGACCAGAACGCCGTGTCGCTGATATGCTGCAGGCTGACGCCCCAGGGGAACAGGAACGCCACTTCCAGATCGAAGATGATGAACAGGATGGCGACCAGATAGAACCGCACGTCGAATTTCATGCGCGAGTCGTCAAAGGCGTTGAACCCGCATTCATAGGCGCTGACCTTTTCCGGGTCCGGGTTGCGCACCGCGATCACGATGGCCGACAACAGCAGTATCAGCGCGAGTGCAGCAGCCATCCCCGCAAAAACGAGAACCGGCAGATAGTCCTGCAAAAGAGTGTCCACGGGCTTTGATCCCCTTGTCGGTCGCGAGGATCATGGCTGCCCCGCGACGGGTTGGCTGTCTGCCGTTTAGACCCGGCAGGCGGCGGGGTCAACGGGCGCGGGCAGCGGATTCCGCGTCGAAATGTACCAGTTGCCCGCAGGCGACGCAGCCCGCCGCAACGCCGCGCCCACCGTGCTCATGCAAAGGGGCCCGCGCAAAGGCAGGCCCCCGGCTGACTCTGCAAGGGGCCGCTTATTCGATCTCGACCAGCAGATCCTTGGCGTCGATCTGGGTGCCCGGCGTGACATGGACCGCCTTGACGGTGCCGTCGCGGTCGGCATGCAGCCCGGTCTCCATCTTCATCGCCTCGATGGTCAGCAGCATGTCACCCTGCTTGACCGCCTGCCCCGCCGTCACCGCGACCGAGGCCACGACCCCCGGCATCGGCGCCCCGACATGGCCCGCATTCGCCGGATCGGCCTTGGGCCGGGCCGCAGCCCCGCCGCCTGCCTTGCGGTTGGGCACCCGGATGCTGCGCGGCTGGCCGTTCAGCTCGAAAAAGACCTTCATCTCGCCCTTTTCGTCGGTCTCGCCCATGGTCAGCAGCCGGATTTCCAGCGTCTTGCCGGGGTCGATCTCGACGCTGATCTCCTGCCCCGGCTCCATCCCGTAGAAAAAGCTGCGGGTCGGCAGGGTGCGCACCGGGCCATAGGTCTCGTGCCGCGCCATATAGTCGGTGAAGACCTTGGGATACATCAGGTAGCCGTTCAGATCCTCGTCGTCGATCACCTTGTCGTCCAGCTCCGCCGACAGCTTCGCGCGGACCTGTTCCAGATCGACCGGCTCCAGATGGGCGCCGGGGCGGTCGGTGATCGGCGCCTCGCCTTTCAGCACCTTTTTCTGGATCGCCTGCGGCCAGCCCCCCGGAGGTTGCCCCAGATTGCCGCGCATCATGTCCAGCACGCTGTCGGGAAAGCTGACCTCGACCGAGGGGTCCATGACCTGTTCGGGCGTCAGGTTCTGCGCCACCATCATCAGCGCCATGTCCCCCACCACCTTGGAGGACGGCGTGACCTTGACGATATCCCCGAACATGCGGTTCACATCGGCATAGGCCTGCGCCACCTCGTGCCAGCGATCCTCCAGCCCCATCGACCGCGCCTGCGATTTGAGGTTGGTGAACTGCCCGCCCGGCATCTCGTGCAGATAGACCTCGGAGGCGGGCGATTGCAGGCCCGATTCAAACGCCGCGTAATTCTCGCGCACGCGTTCCCAGTAATTGCTGATCTGGCGGATGGCGGCGATGTCCAGCCCGGTGTCGCGGTCGGTCTGGGCCAGCGCCTCGACCACGCTGCCCATCGTGGGCTGGCTGGTGTTGCCCGACAGCGCGTCCATGGCACAATCGACCGCATCGACGCCCGCCTCGGCGGCGGCCAGAATCGTCGCCCCGCCCATGCCGCTGGTGTCATGGGTGTGGAAATGAATGGGCAGGCCCACCTCTTCCTTCAGCGCCTTGATCAGGATGCGCGCCGCCGCCGGTTTCAGCAGCCCGGCCATATCCTTGAGGCCCAGCACATGCGCCCCCGCCGCCTTCAGCTCCTGCGCGGTCTGCACATAGTATTTCAGGTCATACTTGGCCCGGTCCGGGTCCAGCATATTGCCGGTATAACAGACCGTGCCTTCGCAGATCTTGCCCGACTCGATCACCGCATCCATGGCGACGCGCATATTCTCGACCCAGTTGAGGCTGTCAAAGACGCGGAACACATCCACGCCCGTCTCGGCCGCCTGTTTCACAAAGAACTGCACCACATTGTCGGGATAGTTGGTGTAACCGACCCCGTTGCTGGCGCGCAGCAGCATCTGCGTCATCAGGTTCGGCATCCGCGCGCGAATGTCGCGCAGCCGCTGCCACGGGCATTCCTGCAGGAAGCGATACGCCACATCAAAGGTCGCACCGCCCCAGCATTCGACGCTGAACAGCTGCGGCAGGTTGGCGGCATAGCTGGGCGCCACATGGATCATGTCGATCGACCGCATCCGCGTCGCCAGCAGGCTCTGGTGCCCGTCGCGCATGGTGGTGTCGGTAATCAGCAACTGCTTTTGCGCCGCCATCCAGTCGGCCACCGCCTGCGCGCCCTGGCTTTCCAGCATCTGCCTTGTGCCCGGCGCAGGCGCGGCCTTGGCCTCGGGCGCCAGCGGCGGGCGCGCCTGCGCGGGCGGCAGCACACGTCCCGCGGTCTCTGGGTGCCCGTTCACCGAAATATCGGCCAGATAGGTCAGGATCTTGGTCGCCCGGTCCTTGCGCTTCTTGAAGTCGAACAGATCATCGGTCGTGTCGATGAACTTGGTCGTATAGGTGTCATCCAGAAACACCGGATGTTTCAGCAGGTTGATGACGAAATCAATATTCGTGCTGACGCCCCGCACCCGGAATTCGCGCAAGGCCCGGTCCATCCGGCGGATCGCCTGATCGGGCGTCTGTGCCCAGGCCGTCACCTTGACCAACAGCGAATCGTAATAGCGCGTGATCACCCCGCCCGAATAGGCGGTGCCGCCATCCAGCCGGATGCCCATGCCCGTCGCGCTGCGATAGGCCGTGATGCGCCCGTAATCGGGAATAAAGTTGTTCTGCGGATCTTCCGTCGTGACCCGGCATTGCAGCGCATGGCCCGACAGGGTGATCTGCTCCTGCGCCGCGTGCCCGGTGGCATCGGCCAGAGTCTCACCCTCGGCAATGCGGATCTGCGCCTGCACGATGTCGATGCCGGTGACCTCTTCGGTCACGGTATGCTCAACCTGAACGCGGGGGTTCACCTCGATGAAATAGAACTTGTCATCGTCCATATCCATCAGGAACTCGACGGTGCCCGCGTTCTGATAGCCGACCGCCCGCCCGATCTCCAAGGCCAGCCCGCAGACCTCGGCGCGCTGTTCCTCGGTCAGATAGGGCGCAGGGGCGCGTTCCACGACCTTCTGGTTGCGGCGCTGCACGGTGCAGTCACGCTCGTACAGATGATAGAGGCCGCCATGCGTGTCGCCCAGCAGCTGCACCTCGACATGGCGCGCGCGCAGGATCATCTTTTCCAGATAACCTTCGCCATTGCCGAATGCCGCCTCGGCCTCGCGGCGCCCCTCGCGGACCTTCTCGATCAGCTCTTCGGGGTTGTTGATCGGGCGCATGCCGCGCCCGCCGCCGCCCCAGCTGGCCTTCAGCATCAGCGGATAGCCGACCTCGGCGGCCTCACGCTTGATCGCGTCGAAATCCTCGCCCAGCACTTCGGTCGCGGGGATGACCGGCACACCGGCCTCGATCGCCACACGCCGGGCACTGGCCTTGTCGCCAAGCGCACGCATCGTGTCGGCGCGTGGGCCGATAAAGGTGATCCCGGCCTCAAAGCACGCATCGACGAAATCGGGGTTCTCGGACAGCAGACCATAGCCCGGATGGATCGCATCGGCGCCCGACAGTTTCGCCACACGGATGATCTCGGGGATGGACAGATAGGCCGCGACCGGCCCCAGACCCTCGCCGATCCGGTAAGCCTCGTCGGCCTTGAAGCGGTGCAGACCCAGCTTGTCTTCCTCGGCATAGACCGCGACGGTCTTCTTGCCCAGCTCGTTCGCCGCCCGCATCACGCGAATCGCAATCTCGCCCCGGTTGGCAATCAGAATCTTTTTGAACATCCCCGTCCCCCTTGTCATCAACCGGGCATACCTTAGCAATGCTGCAATGCGGCGCAAGTGATAGCGTTAACCACTGCCCCTAAGCAGGCAATCGCTGCGAAAGTCGCAGGGCCGCCGCCCGTTCCCCCTTCGTTCGCATTTGGAACTTGCTTTTCCGCCCCGCGTGCCTATCTGATGCCACTGGACACGGGGACACGCCATGGAACAGAAGTTCATCGAAGTGCGCGGCGCGCGCGAACATAATCTCAAGGGCGTGGACATGGACATCCCGCGCGACAAGCTGGTGGTCATCACCGGCCTGTCGGGCAGCGGCAAATCCTCGCTGGCCTTCGACACGATCTATGCCGAGGGGCAGCGGCGCTATGTCGAAAGCCTGTCGGCCTATGCGCGCCAGTTCCTCGACATGATGGGCAAGCCCGATGTCGATCACATCTCGGGCCTGTCGCCCGCCATCAGCATCGAGCAAAAGACGACATCGAAGAACCCGCGTTCAACCGTCGGCACCGTGACCGAGATCTACGACTATCTGCGCCTGCTGTTTGCGCGCGCCGGCACGCCCTATTCCCCCGCCACCGGCCAGCCGATCGAGGCGCAGCAGGTCCAGGACATGGTCGACCGCACCATGGCCCTGCCCGAGGGCACGCGCGCCTATCTTCTGGCCCCCATCGTGCGCGACCGCAAAGGCGAATACCGCAAGGAATTCATGGAGCTGCGCAAGCAGGGCTTTCAGCGCGTCAAGGTCAACGGCACCTTCCACGATCTGGACGAGCCGCCGGTGCTGGACAAGAAATTCCGCCACAATATCGACGTGGTCGTGGACCGCATCGTCGTGCGCGAGGGGCTGGAAACCCGTCTGGCCGACAGCTTGCGCACCGCGCTGGATCTGGCCGATGGCATCGCCCATCTGGAACTGGCGACAGAAGGCGACGCGGAACCCGAACGCCTGACCTTTTCCGAGAAATTTGCCTGCCCGGTCAGTGGCTTCACCATCCCCGAAATCGAACCACGCCTGTTCTCGTTCAACGCCCCCTTCGGCGCCTGCCCGGTCTGCGACGGCCTTGGGGTGGAACTGTTCTTTGACGATCGCCTCGTCGTGCCCGACCCGTCTTTGTCGGTGGACAAGGGCGCCATCGCGCCTTGGGCACGCTCGAAATCCGCCTATCTGACCCAGACCATCAACGCGCTGGCCAAGCATTACGGTTTCGACAAGAAAACCCCGTGGAAAGACCTGCCCCAATCCGTGCGCGACCTGTTCATCCGCGGCTCGCAGGGCGAGGAAATCAAGTTCCGCTTTGACGATGCGGGCCGCGTCTACGAGGTCACCCGCAGCTTCGAGGGCGTCATCCCGAATATGGAGCGCCGCCTGCGCGAGACCGACAGCAACTGGGTCCGCGAGGAATTCGAGCGCTATCAGAACAACCGCCCCTGCGGCGCCTGCGCCGGCTATCGCCTGAAACCCGAGGCGCTGGCGGTGAAAATCGCGGGCACCCATGTCGGTCAGGTGGTCGAACTGTCGATCCGTCAGGCGCTGGCCTGGGTCGAGGATGCGCCGAACCACCTGTCGAAACAGAAAAACGAAATCGCCGCCGCGATTCTCAAGGAAATCCGCGAACGCCTTGGTTTCCTTGTCAATGTCGGCCTCGATTACCTCACCCTGTCGCGCGCCGCAGGCACCCTGTCGGGCGGCGAAAGCCAGCGCATCCGTCTCGCCTCCCAGATCGGGTCCGGCCTGACCGGCGTGCTTTACGTGCTGGACGAACCGTCCATCGGGCTGCACCAGCGCGACAATGACCGCCTGCTGACCACGCTGGTCAATCTGCGCGATCAGGGCAATTCCGTGCTGGTCGTCGAACATGACGAAGACGCGATCCGCCATGCCGATTACGTCTTTGACATGGGCCCCGGCGCGGGCGTGCATGGCGGCACCGTGGTCAGCCACGGCACCCCCGACCAGATCGCCGCCGACCCCGCCAGCCTGACCGGCCAATACCTGTCGGGCGCCCGCGCGATCCCGGTGCCCGGCACCCGCCGCAAGGGCAACGGCAAGAAGATCACCGTCAAGGGCGCCACCGGCAACAACCTGAAAAACGTCTCGGCCGACTTTCCGCTTGGCAAATTCGTCTGCGTCACCGGCGTCTCGGGCGGCGGCAAATCCACCCTGACCATCGAGACCCTGTTCAAGACCGCATCGCTGCGCCTCAACGGCGCCCGCCAGACCCCGGCGCCGTGCGAGGGGATCAAGGGCCTCGAACATCTCGACAAGGTCATCGACATCGACCAGCGCCCCATCGGACGCACGCCGCGCTCGAACCCCGCCACCTATACCGGCGCCTTCACCCCCATCCGCGACTGGTTCGCGGGCCTGCCCGAATCCAAGGCGCGCGGCTACAAGCCGGGCCGCTTCAGCTTCAACGTCAAGGGCGGCCGCTGCGAGGCGTGCCAGGGCGACGGCGTCATCAAGATCGAGATGCACTTCCTGCCCGACGTCTATGTCGAATGCGAAACCTGCAAGGGCAAGCGCTATAACCGCGAAACGCTGGAGGTGCAGTTCAAGGGCAAATCCATCGCCGATGTTCTTGATATGACAGTAGAAGACGCGCAAACCTTCTTCACCGCCGTCCCCTCGATCCGCGAGAAGATGGACGCGCTGATGCAGGTGGGTCTGGGCTATATCAAGGTCGGCCAGCAGGCCACGACCCTGTCAGGCGGCGAGGCACAGCGGGTCAAGCTGTCCAAGGAACTGTCGCGCCGCGCCACCGGCCGCACCCTCTATATCCTCGACGAGCCCACGACCGGCCTGCATTTCGAAGACGTGCGCAAACTGCTGGAAGTCCTGCATTCGCTGGTCGATCAGGGCAATACCGTGGTGGTGATCGAACATAATCTCGACGTCATCAAGACCGCCGACTGGATCATCGACATCGGCCCCGAGGGTGGCGATGGCGGCGGCGTGATCGTCGCCACCGGCACCCCCGAAACCGTCGCGGAGGTGCAGGCCAGCCATACCGGCCACTATCTCGGCCCGCTTCTGAAGCAACACGCCATCCGCGCCGCCGAATGACCGTGATCGCCTGGCAACGGGCCGAGGGTGCGCTGATCGCCCTGGCCGCCCTGCCGCTGGCGGGGCTGACGCAATCGGGCTGGCCGCTCTGGCTCTGGCCGCTGGCGCTGCTGGCCCCCGACCTGTCGGCGCTTGGCTATCTGGCCGGTCCCCGCATGGGCGCCGCGCTCTACAACGCCGCCCATCTCTATGCGGGCGGCCTGCTGCTGGCGCTGCTCGGGCTTCTGACCGGCACCCCCGGCCTGATCGCGGCAGGCGCCGTTTGGCTGACCCATGTCGGCGCCGACCGCGCGCTCGGCTACGGTCTCAAACACCCCAGCGGCTTTCACGACACCCATCTGGGCCGCATCGGACGCAACCGCTAATCCGCCAGAATCCCCCCATCCGGCGGCACCAGCCCCGGCCCATTGCCGCCAGCCCCGGCACGCAGATCCGACAGATCGACCAGCACACAGCCCGGCCCGGCCACCTCATCGCGCCAGACAGAATCACTCTCCATCACCGCACAGAGCCGCAGCCGGTCACCCCCGATCCCCTCGACCAGATACTCCGCCCCGGTCCAGGGATCCGCCGCCCGCACCACCTCGGGGCAGCGCTCCGACACCCCGATGGGCGGCACCGCCCGCCCCTCCAGCGCCAGACAGCGCGCCTGCGCCGCCAGCGCCTCCAGATCCGCCATCCGCGCGGCATCGCGCTGCTCGGCGCGGCCCTGCCCCGGCCCGCCCGTCAGCCACAGCCCGCCCAGCAGCGCCAGCACCCCCAGCCCGGCCAGCCCCACAGCCCCCGCGCGCCCCGACCGCGCTGCCGACCGCGCCGCCGACAATTCCGCCCGATAGGTCGCAAAGACCAGCGCCGCCGTCACCGCCACCACCCCCGCCTTCAGCGCGAATCGCAGCGTCAGATCACCCGACAGCAGCGCATGCACCGTCGCCGCCAGACTGCCCAGCAGCGCCAGCCCAGCCAGAAACCCCGACAGCGCCGCCAGCCAGCGCCGCAACAACGAGGGCGGCGCGCCGCGCAGATGCAGCAATACAAAAACCGGCAGCATCACGACCAGCATCGCCACCGGCCAGCGCGCCGACCCGGCCCAGCCCGCACCCTGCCCGACATCCTCGGTCACCTGATCGGCCAGCAGAAACCCGATCTGCACCACATGCCAGGACAGCATCGCCAGCGCCGCAAATCCCAGCCCGTGGACCAGCGCATCGCGCGGCGACAGCGCCGCAGGCGGCACCGGCACCGGCGGCAGCCCCGGCGCCTGCTGCCACAGCGCCAGCCCCACGGCGATCCGCGCCTCCGGCCAGCCCGCCGCGCGCAGCGCAGCGCCCAGCGCCTCGGGCGTATGCCCCGCCGCCAGCCCATCGCGCAGAAATGCGCCCAACTCGTCGCGTGCCTGCATCATGCCCCCTTCGCGGCCCCCACAGTGCCACGCCCCGCGCCCGGATCAAGCCGCAAAAAATTTCGCATCCTCCGCATTTTTGCCCTTGCACCCCCCGGCCCGCTTCCGTAAATCACCGCTCACCGAAGGCGGCACGGTCCACGGACCAGACCACCTCCGGGACGGAGCGCGGGCGTAGCTCAGGGGTAGAGCATAACCTTGCCAAGGTTAGGGTCGAGAGTTCGAATCTCTTCGCCCGCTCCAAAATCAAAAGGCCGGACCGCAAGGTCCGGCCTTTGCCATTTCCGACCAGCCCCTGCCCCATCTTCTTCACAAAAATATCCTGCGGGGGGAGTCGCGGCACGCGACGGGGGGCGCAAAGCCCCCCCTGCGACGCCAGCCCCCTCAGCCATCCACCCGGATCCGCGCATTCTGCGGATCATGCGGGCTGTCTTCGCTCACCTCGGCATCATACAGCGCGCCCAGCATCCGCAGCTTCAACCGCATCCCCGGCACCGCCAGACCGGGCCGCACATAGCCCATGCCGATCTGCCGCCCGAAGGCCACCGAATACCCGCCCGAGGTCAGCCGCCCGACCTTTTCCCCCTCATGGAACAGCGCCTCACGCCCCCAGGGATCGGCATCCGCAGGCCCGTCGATCAGCAGCGTCACGCATTGGCTGCGAATGCCCAAAGCCGCCATCGCCGCCTTGCCGCGAAACGCCTTGCCCGGATCGACAAACCGGTCCAGCCCGGCCTCCAGCGGCGAGGCATCGCGGCCCAGTTCCGTGCCAAAGGCACGATAGGATTTCTCCTGCCGCAGCCAGTTCTGCGCCCGCGCGCCGACCAGCCGCATGCCATGCCCGGCCCCGGCCTTCTCCAGCAGATCGAACAGATAGTTCTGCATCTCGACCGGGTGATGCAGCTCCCAGCCCAGCTCGCCGGTATAGGCGACCCGGATCGCCATGACCGGGCACATGCCCAGCTCGATCTGCCGCATCGACAGCCACGGAAACCGCTTGTTGCCCAGCACCGTCTCCGGATCGGCATCGCGCACCACCTCGGCCAGGATCGCCCGCGCATTCGGCCCGGCCAGCGCGAAAACGCCCCATTGCGTGGTGACATCCTGCACCGCCACGAACCCGCCGCCGCCCGCCATGAAATCCTCGGCCGCCTTCAGCAGATTGTCGCGGTCGTAATCGGTCCATGCCCCGGCCGAGACGAGGTAATATTCCGCCTCGGCCAGCCGCACGATGGTGTATTCGGTCCGCACCGTGCCCGCCTCGGTCAGCGCATAGGTCAGGTTGATCCGCCCCACCTTCGGCAGCTTGTTGGTCGTCAGCCAGTCCAGAAACGCCGTCGCGCCCGGCCCTTTCACGACATGCTTGGCAAAGGCCGAGGCATCGACCAGCCCGGCCGTGCTGCGCACCGCCTCGGCCTCGGCCTTCGCATAGTCCCACCACGCCCCGCGCCGGAAGCTGCGGGCGTCATGGTCAAAGCTGTCCGGCGCATCCAGCGGGCCGAAATAATTGGGCCGCTCCCAGCCATTCACCTGCCCGAACTGCGCCCCCCGCGCCTTTTGCCGGTCATAGGCCGGGGCAGTGCGCAGCGGACGACAGGCCGGGCGCTCTTCATCCGGGTGATGCAGGATGAAAACGTGGTCATAGGCCTCTTCATTCTTGCGGCAGGCATATTCGGTCGTCATCCAGCCGCCAAACCGGCGCGGGTCCAGCGACGCCATGTCGATCTCGGCCTCGCCGCCCACCATCATCTGCGCCAGATAATGCCCGACGCCACCTGCGGCGGTGATGCCAAAGCTGAACCCCTCGGCCAGCCACATATTCCGCAGCCCCGGCGCCGGGCCGACCAGAGGGTTGCCATCCGGCGTGTAACAGATCGGCCCGTTGAAATCGTCCTTCAGCCCCACCGTCTCGGATGTCGGAATCCGGTGGATCATCGCCATGTATTCCTCTTCGATCCGCTCCAGATCCAGCGGGAACAGATCGGCGCGGAAACTGTCGGGCACCCCATATTCAAACCGCGCAGGCGCACCCTTTTCATACGGCCCCAGAATCCAGCCGCCGCGCTCTTCGCGCACATACCATTTGGCATCCGCATCGCGCAGCACCGGATGTTCCGGGTTGCCCCCGGCCCGCCATGCCATCAGCGCCGGGTCCGGCTCGGTCACGATGAACTGATGCTCGACCGGGATCGCGGGGATCCTGATCCCCAGCAGCCGCGCGGTGCGCTGCGCATGGTTGCCGGTGGCGGTCACCACATGCTCGGCATGAATGTCGAACACCTCGCCCGAGGGCACCAGATTGCCGCCCTTCTCGACCATCCGCTCGACCGTCACCACCCATTCGGCGCCGGTCCAGCGATAGGCGTTCACCTGTATCCTGCGCTCGATGGCACAGCCCGCCATCCGCGCGCCCTTGGCCATGGCCTGCGTCACATCGGCGGGGTTGATATAGCCGTCGGTCGGGTGAAACAGCGCGCCCTTCAGATCCTCGCTCCGCACCAGCGGCCAGCGCTCGGCGATCTCGCGCGGGGTCAGAAAGCAATGCTCGATCCCCACCGTCTCGGCGGTGGCCGAGTACAGCCGGTATTCATCCATCCGCGCGTCGGTTTGCGCCATCCGCAGATTGCCGCAACGGGTGAACCCGGCATTCAGCCCGGTCTCGGCCTCCAGCCCGGCATACAGCTTCACCGAATAGTCGTGGATATGGCTGGTCGCATAGCCCATGTTGAACAGGGGCAGCAGCCCCGCCGCATGCCATGTGGACCCGGCGGTCAGCTCGTCCCGCTCGACCAGCAGGGTGTCCCAGCCCGCGCGGGCCAGATGCAGCGCGATGCCGCAGCCCACCGCGCCGCCACCGACCACCAGAACCTTCACATGCGACTTCATCCCGTGTCTCCTCTGGCGCCTGTCCGTTCCCCCCGTGATGCCCCATCCCCGCGACACCGCGCCCAAGGCCGCCGACCTCTGCGGGCGAAAAACGACATCGCGCCCCGCCCTTGCCCCGGCCCGACCCTGAGGCTAGGTTGCGCGCCACGCCGAGGGGGGCATAAGGGACATCGCATGCAGATCTGCCGCAGCACGCATCAGATGCGCGACTGGCGCAAGACCGTGGGCCGGGTCGCGCTGGTGCCGACCATGGGCGCGCTGCATCCGGGCCACCTGTCGCTTGTGGCCCGCGCCCGCGACTGGCTGGACGCGCAGGGCGGCGGGCATGTCGTCACCTCGATCTTCGTCAACCCGACCCAGTTCGGCCCGTCCGAGGATCTGGACCGCTATCCCCGCGACGAGACGGGCGATCTGGCCAAGCTGTCCTCGGCAGGCTGCGACGCCGTGTTTCTGCCGCAGGTCAGCGACATCTACCGCCCCGGCGCCCAGACCCATGTCGAGGTGGCCGGGCTGGGCCGCATGCTCATGGGCCGGATACGCCCCGGCCATTTCCGCGGCGTCGCCACCGTGGTCACCAAGCTGTTCAACATCACCCAGCCACAGGCCGCAGCCTTCGGCGAGAAAGACTATCAGCAGCTGACCCTGATCCGCCGCATGGTCAGCGATCTCGACATCCCCGTGCAGATCCTGCCGGTGCCGACCATGCGCGAGGCTGACGGGCTGGCCATGTCCTCGCGCAACCAGCGCCTGACGCCCGCCGACCGCGCCGCCGCGCCGGTGCTGGCCCGCGCGCTGGATCAGGCGCAGGCGCTGGTGGCGCAGGGCGCGACCCTGCCCGCCCTGCGCCGCCAGATCCGCGCCACCCTGCGCACCCAGCCGCGCGCCCAGATCCGCAGCATCGACATCCGCGACGCGGACGATCTGTCGCGCGTCCACACCCTTGACCGGCCGGTGGTGATCCTGCTGGCGGTCCGCTTTGGCGACGTGCTGCTGATCGACCAGCGCACCGCCCATCCCTGAACGCGCCCACCCCTGAAAGCGCCCCTCCCTGAAAGGTCGGCCCCATGTCCGCGCAAGCCCCCGTCCGCCGCATCACCGCCCCGCAGATCGCCGGTCGCAAAGGCGCCGTGCCCATCGTGGCACTGACCGCCTATACCGCGCCGATGGCGTCGCTGGTCGATGCCCATGCCGATGTGATCCTTGTCGGCGACAGCCTCGGCATGGTGGTCCACGGCCTGCCCTCGACCATCGGCGTCACGCTGGAGATGATGATCCTGCACGGTCAGGCCGTCATGCGCGGATCGACCCGCGCCATGGTCGTGATCGACATGCCCTTTGGCAGCTACGAGGAATCCCCCGAACAGGCGTTCCGCAACGCCGCCCGCGTCATGGGTGAAACCGGCGCCGGTGCCGTCAAGCTGGAGGGCGGCGCCCGCATCGCCCCCACGATCCGCTTTCTGGCCGACCGCGGCATTCCGGTCATGGCCCATATCGGCCTGACGCCCCAGTCCACCAATACCATGGGCGGCTTCAAGACCCAGGGCCGCGACGAGGACACATGGCCCGCCCATATCGCCGACGCGCAGGCCGTGGCCGGGGCAGGCGCCTTTTCCGTCGTGATCGAGGGCGTGATGGAGCCCCTCGCCGCCCGCCTCACCGAGGCGGTGTCGATCCCCACCATCGGCATCGGCGCCAGCGCGCTCTGCGACGGCCAGATCCTCGTGCTGGACGACATGCTGGGCCTGTCGGGCCGCGTGCCCCGCTTCGTGCGCAAATTCGGCGATCTTGGCCCCCGCGCCGAACAGGCCATCGCGGACTACGCCACCGCCGTCCGCGACCGCAGCTTTCCCGGCGAGGGGCAGGTTTATCGCTGATGCGCCACAGGCTCAGGGGATGTGATTGCCCAGCCAGTTGCCATGCGCCCAGCCCAGCTGGTTGCCCGGCCCAAAGCTGATTGCATACCAGTCACCCCGGCGGCCATAGGTGCCCACGCGGTCACCGTTCCGGACCTCTCCGATCTTGGGATAATCCGACCCCGGCCCGGTCCTGACGGCCAGAAACCCGTCGCCTTGCGGGTTCAGGCCCATGACCTCGGCCGCGCCGAAACAGGCGGCCTGCGCATCCGCAGGGCAATGGGTGTCAAAAGGCACCGCCAACTGGCCCAGACTGGCCGCAGGCACCATCGCCGCCACGACCCCCGCAGCCACACATATCATCCGCATCGAAGGCTCCATGATCCGACTCGTGAACACGAAGACGTTACCACGGACCTGCCCGATTCCCGAACTCTTAACGAGGCGTAAAGCCGGGGCCCGCAACCTGTGTACAGCCTGTGCCCGCCCTGTGCCGCCCCGGTGCACGCAGGGTGAGGCCCTCCGCCCAGCGTTTGCTGGCGTTTAACCGCCCCGCGCGGCGCAGCCGTTGCGCGACACCGCCCGCGCAACGCACGGCCCCGTTGCGCGCCCCTCAGACAGATTTGAAATCGGCACTCCGCGCCAGAGGCGACAGCGCCAGCGGCACGACCAGCAGCAGCGCCAGCGCCAGATAGATGGTGGTGAAACTCACCTGCTCGGCCACCCAGCCGATGGCGCCGGGCGCCACCAGAATGCCCGAATAGCCCATCATCGTGACCACCGACAGCCCCATCCCCGCCGCCAGCCCCGGCACGTTCCCGGCCGCCGAAAAGGCGATCGGCACCATGTTCGCGATCCCCACGCCCGCCAGCGCAAAGCCAGCAATTGCTGGCCCCGGCGCCTCTGCCAGCCCCGCCAGCGCCAGCCCCGCCATGGCCAGAACCGTGCTGAGGCGCAGCGTCCGCACCGCCCCCAGCCGCTTGCGCAAGGCGTCGCCCAGAAACCGCATCACCGCCATCGTCCCGGCACAGGCCGCGAACCCCCAGCCCGCCACCGCCAATGAGGCGCCCAGCTCGCGCTGCAGATAGACCGCCGCCCAATCGAGGATCGCGCCCTCGGGGATCATCGCGGTCAGTGCCATCAGCCCGATCAGATAGGGCAAGGCCGTGCGCGGCAACCGCACAGGCGGCGGCTCCGCCCCCGGCGCAGGCCCGTCCTCCAGCAACCGCCCCCGCGCCCAAAGCAGCACCAGACCGAAGGTGCCGGACACGACAAGCGCATGAAAAACCTCGCCAAAATTCTGGATCATCAGACCGCCCGCACCCGCGCCCGCAAAGGCGCCAAGGCTCCAGAACCCGTGGCAACTGGACATGATCGCACGGCCCCGCCCCCGCTCGACCGCGACCGCATTGGCGTTCATCGCCACATCCATGCCGCCAAGCAGCCCGCCAAAGACAAAGACGGCGACCGCCACCGTCAGCACCTCAGGCGCCACCGAGATCCAGATCAGCGTCGTGGCCAGCGCCCAGGCCGCAACCCGCGTCGCACGCGCCGATCCGCGCCGCGCCACCATCGCCCCGAACACCGGCATCACACACAGCGAGCCCGCCCCCAGCATCAGCACCAGCAGCCCCGCGACGCCCTCGGAAATCTCCAGCCGCGCCATCAGCGCGGGGATCTTGGGCGCCCAGCTTCCGACCAGCAACCCATTGATAAAGAACAGCGCCGAGACGGCGATCCGGTCAGGCCACATCGCGCACCTATATCATCGAGGGCAGGACAAGATCGGGCGGCGTCTGGCCGTCCGCAAGGCTGCGGATATTGACCAGAACCTTCTCGCCCATCTCGATCCGCCCCTCGACCGTGGCGCTGCCCATATGCGGCAGCAGCACGACATTGGGCAGCGCGCGCAGGCGCGGGTTGATCTCGTGGCCGCGCTCGAACACGTCCAGCCCGGCGCCCGCAATCTCTCCGGCCCGCAGCATCCGCGTCAGCGCATTCTCGTCGATCACCTCCCCGCGCGAGGTGTTCACCACCACCGCCGAGGGCTTCATCAGCCGCAGCCGCCGCGCGTTCAGCAGATGATAGGTCGAGGGCGTATGCGGCACGTTCACACTGACAATATCGGCATGCCCCAGCATCCGGTCCAGACTGTCCCACCAGGTCGCCTGCAGCGCCGCCTCGGTCTCGGGGCGCAGACGGCGGCGGTTGTGATAATGCACCTGCATGCCAAAGACATTGGCCCGCCGCGCCACCGCCCGCCCGATCCGGCCCATGCCCAGAATCCCCAGCTGCCGCCCGCGCAGCCGCCCCCCCAACAGCGCGGTCGGCGCCCAGCCGTTCCAGTTGCCCGCCTGCATTTCGGCCAGCCCCTCGGGGATGCGCCGCGTCACCGCCAGAATCAGCGCCAGCGCCATATCGGCGGTATCCTCGGTCGCCACGCCGGGCGTGTTGGTGGCGACGATACCCAGCCTGCGCGCCGCCTCGACATCCAGATGATCCATGCCGGCGCCGTAATTGGCGATCATCCGCAGCCGCCCGCCCGCCTCGGCCAGCATCCCGGCGTCGATGCGGTCGGTCACGGTCGGCACCAGCACATCGCAATCGCGCATCAGCGCCACCAGCTCGTCGCGGGTCAGCTTGTGGTCATCCTCGCGCAGAACAGCGTCGAACAGATCCCCCATCCGCCGCTCGATCGCCGCGGGCAGGCGGCGCGTCACGGCAACGCGCAACGGACCAGAGTGCAATGGCGCGCGGATCGGCATGATCACCTCATTTTCTCGCAACCGTGTCGGCGCCGCACTTTCCATGCGCGCCCGCATTTGGCAAACTGCCCGCGACGCGGGGCGGACACAAGACCCCAGAAGACTTCGCCGCCATGACCGGCGGGGCGGGCAGGATCGGAAGACAGATGACGCGACATGACGACAGAACGGGCGGCGGGACGCGCCCGTGGCACACCATCGGGGCTTGCCTGGTGCTGGCGCTGCTGACAGCCCTGCCACGGGACGGGGCGGCCAGCCCCATCGCCGCCCCGCTCAGCCCTTCCCCGGGCCCCGCCGCCATCACGGCCCCCCTGCGCGTGCAGTCCCCCGCCCCCGAGGCCCTGCGCGGCCCGGTCACCAACCTGCCCCTGCCCCGCTATGTCAGCCTCAAGGGCAATGAGGGCAACGCCCGCCGCGGCCCCAGCCTGTCGCATCGCATCGACTGGGTGTTCCGCCATGCGGGCATGCCCCTGCGCGTCACCGCCGAATTCGGCCACTGGCGCCGGGTCGAAGACCGCGACGGCGCCGGCGGCTGGGTCCATTACGCGCTGCTGTCCGGCGTCCGCACCGCGCTGGTCACCCAGGACATGCTGGAACTGCGCACCCGCCCGACCGGGAATGCCGATGTCGTGGCCCGCGCCGAGGCGGGTGCGATCCTCAGACTGGGCGAATGCAACCCCGACTGGTGCCGCGTCTCGGGCGGCGGCCAGCGCGGCTGGGTGCCCAAACCCAGCATCTGGGGCGTCGATCCGGGCGAAACCCGCGACTGACCCCCACCCTGCCCCACAGCCTCTTCTTCACCAAAATATCCCGGGGGAGTCGCGCAGCGCGCGACGGGGGCAGCGCCCCCTCCCCGCCCTCAGCCCGTCACGCCCTCAGCCCGTCACGCCCTCAGCCGGTCACACCAGCCCGCGCCCCTTCAGCAACGGCTCCACACCCGGCATCCGCCCCCGGAACGCCAGCCAAAGCTCATCGGCCGGGGCCGCGCCGCCGCGCGACAGGATCGTCTCTTCCAGCCGCCGCGCCGTGGCGGGATCAAAGGCGTCACCCGTCTCCTCGAAGGCCGCGAAGGCATCGGCGTCCATCACCTCGGACCACATGTAGCTGTAATAGCCCGCCGCATAGCTGTCGCCCGCAAAGACATGGGCGAAATGCGGCGTCGCGTGGCGCATCGGGATGGTTGTGGGAGCGTCCAGCCCGGCCAGAACCTCGGCCTGCCGCGCCATCGGATCTGCGGTCGGCGCGCCACGGTGAAAGGCCAGATCGACCAGCGCGCTTTCCAGATATTCAACCGTCGAGAACCCCGCGCCCGCAGCGCCTGCGGCCAGCATCCGGTCGCGCAGACCGGCGGGCAGGGCCTCGCCCGTCTCATGGTGGCGGGCATGCGCGTCCAGCACGGCGGGCTGTTCCAGCCAATGCTCGTAAAGCTGGCTGGGCAGTTCCACGAAATCCTGCGCCACCGAAGTTCCCGAGATCGAGGGCCATGTCACATCCGACAGGATGTGATGCGTCGCATGGCCGAATTCGTGAAACAGCGTCCGCGCATCGTCCCATGACAGAAAGGCCGGCGCGCCCGGCACCTCGGGCGGGGTAAAGTTGCACACATTCACCACGATCGCCCGCTGCCCCGCGCCGATCCTGTGCTGCATCTGCAGGGCCGAACACCACGCCCCCGAGCGTTTGGCGGGACGGGCAAAGAAATCGCCCAGAAACACCGCCATCAGCCGCCCGTCGCGCGTGACCCGCCACGCGCGCACATCGGGCGCCCACAGGGGGGCCGCGACCGGCTGAAATTCCAGCCCGAACAGGCGACCCGCCACGTCAAAGACCGCGCCCAGCATCGCCTCCAGCGTCAGATAGGGCTTGACCGCATCGGCATCGAAATCATGCTCGGCCCGGCGCAGGCGCTCGGCATAGTGGCGCCAGTCCCAGGCCTCCAGCGCGCCATTGCCGCCGTCGTCGCGCAGCATCGCGGTCAGCCGCGCCTCATCCGCCCCGGCGCGGGCGCGGGCATGGGTCCAGACCTCGCGCAGCAGCGCCTCGACCCGGTCCGCATTGCCCGCCATCTGGGTTTCCAGCTTCCACGCAGCGAAATCGGCATAGCCCAGCAGCTGCGCACGTTCATGGCGCAGCGACAGGATCTCGGTCACCAGCGGCAGGTTGTCGGTGTCCTCGCCCCCCGCACCCCTGCCCGAGCCGCGTGCCGCCCAAGCCCGGAATGCCGTCTCGCGCAGCGCCCGGTCGGTCGCATATTCCAGGAACGGCACGATCAGCGAACGGTTCAGCGTCACCACCTGCCCCGGCATATCGCGTTCCGCCGCTGCCGCGCGCATCGCGCCGCGCAGCCAGCCCGGCAGTCCGGCCAGCCCCTCATCCGGGATCGCCAGCACATAGTCCCGCTCATCCGCCAGCACGTTCTGCGAGAATTGCGTGGTCAGCACCGCCATGCGCGAACGGATCGCCGTCATGCGGTCGCGGGCCTCGCCTGACAGCCCGGCACCGGCGCGGTTCAGGTCGCGCAGCATCAGATGGGTCAGGCGGGCATCCTCGGGCGGCAGGGCATCGGCGCCCCCGGCCACCACGGTGACGCGGGCATGCAGGCGCGGGTCCATGCTGACGCGGCTGCCGTAATCGGCCAGCTTCGGCGCGAAATCGCGTTGCAGCGCCTGCCGCGCCGGGTTCGAATCGACCCCGGCCAGCGTGTAGAAGACCGACAGCAGCCGGTTCAGCCCCTCATCCGCCAGTTCCATCGCGGCGACGGTGTTGGCGAAGTCGGGCGCGGCGGGGTTGGCGGCAATCGCCTCGATCGCGGCAGAGGCGCGGGCCAGTTCACGTTCAAAGGCGGGGGCGAAATCCTCGTCGCGGATCAGGTCGAAGCGCGGCAACCCCTCGGGGCCGGTCCAGCGGGTCAGTTCGGCGGTCATCTGCGTCTCCTTCGCGGTTGGCGCAGGTTAGGCCGGGGATGCGCCCGCCGCCAGCCCCCCACAGACGGGGCAATCCGGCGCGCGCGCGGTCGTGATCACGCGGCTGTCCAGCGACAGCCCGTCGAACAGCACCAGCCGCCCGCGCAACCCCTGCCCGGCGCCGGTCAGATGCTTGATCGCCTCCAGCGCCATCAGGCTGCCGATCACGCCGGGCAGCGCGCCGACCACGCCCGCCTCGGCGCAGGGGGCGTCGCGTGCGGGCGCCTGCGGGAACAGGCAGGCCATGCAGGGACCGCCCCGCGCCGGATCATAGAGCGTCACCTGCCCCTCCCACCGGCCCATCGCGCCGGACAGCAGCGGCACGCCGGCCGCCACGCAGGCGCGGTTGACCCCGGCGCGGGTGGCGAAACTGTCGGTGCCGTCGATGACCAGATCATGCTGGGCGATCAGGGCGCCATCCGCCCCGGTGATGCGGCGGGTCAGAGGTGTCACGTCCAGATGCGGGTTCAGCGCCAGCATCGCCTGCGCTGCGGCATAGGCCTTGGGCTCGCCCCGCAGATCGTCGCGAAAGATCACCTGGCGCTGCAGGTTCGACAGGCTGACCGTGTCGTCATCGGCCAGCGTGATATGGCCGACCCCGGCGGCGGCGAGATACAGACAGACCGGCGCGCCCAGCCCCCCGGCCCCCACGACCAGCACGCGGGCGCCGCGCAGGCGCATCTGGCCCGCGCCGCCGATTTCGGGCAGCACGATATGGCGGGCATAGCGGTCCAGCTCGGCGTCGGACAGGTCATCCGGGACGACCGGCGCCACCTCGTCGGGCACCGCCCGCTGGCGCAGCACGCGCAGCAGGCGGCGATAGGCAACGACCAGCCCGACCGCCCCGCCCAGCACCAGCCAGCCAAGGGCCGAGCCGCCCATGACCTGCGCCAGCCTGCTGCCCGGCGCCACAGCCAACAGCGCCACCAGCGCCAGCCAGAACCCGCCCAGCACGCCGCCTGCGATGTGCCGTGGCAGCCGCGTAAGGCGGCAGAACACCAGCCACAGCGCGATCAGCCACAGCGCCAGCATCAGACCGCCACGCCGGTCGAGCCAAAGCCCCCCTGCCCGCGCGCGCTGTCAGTCAGGGCGTCAGCCAGCGCAAAGCGGGCCTGCGGGGCGGGCGCCACCACCATCTGCGCAATCCGGTCGCCATGGCCGATGGCAAAGGGCGCCTGCCCCAGATTGATCAGGATCACCCCCAGAGGGCCGCGATAGTCGCTGTCGATCGTGCCCGGCGCATTCGGCAGCGCAATCCCGTGCTTCAGCGCCAGACCGGACCGGGCGCGGATCTGCACCTCCCAGCCCACCGGGATCTCCAGCGCCAGCCCCGTGGGCACCAGCGCGCGCGCGCCGGGTGCCAGCACCAGACCCTCGGCCCGGCTTTCAGGCGGCAGGTTGGCGCAAAGGTCAGCCCCCGCCGCCCCCACTGTGGCATAAGAGGGCAAGGGCAGCGCGGTATCAAAGCCGGGCAGCCGCAGCACCCGGATCAGCGGCGCGGCAAAAGGCGCATCTTGCATCGGTCTTCCCTTTTCACATGCAAAGGCCGCGCGGCGATGCCTGCGCGGCCCTGTCGTCCTCAAACGGTCAGACTGCCCTTAACGCGGGGCAATCATCATCACCATCTGGCGGCCTTCCAGCTTGGGCATGGATTCGACCTTGCCCAGCTCACCCACATCGTCGCGGACGCGGTTCAGCAGCTCAAGCCCCAGATCCTGGTGTGCCATCTCGCGGCCACGGAAACGAAGGGTCACCTTGACCTTGTCGCCGCCTTCCAGAAACTTGATCACGCTGCGCATCTTGACGTCATAGTCATGCGTGTCGGTGCCGGGGCGGAACTTGATTTCCTTGACCTCGATCACCTTCTGCTTCTTGCGCGCTTCGGCCTCGCGCTTCTGCATTTCGTATTTGTACTTGCCGAGGTCCATGACCTTGCAGACCGGAGGGGTCGCGTTCGGCGAGATTTCCACCAGGTCCAGCCCGGCCTCTTGCGCCAGCTGCAGCCCGACCGAGGGCGGCACGACACCGACATTCTCTCCGTCGGCGCCGATCAGGCGGATTTCGGACACTCGGATGCGTTCGTTGGTGCGGGGTCCGGTGTCACGTTGGGGCGGTGCATTATGCGGTCGGCGGGCTATGGCGGCGCTCCTTATATTGCCAAATCCTGAGTGGAACGAAAATAAGGCCCGGACGGGTCCAATTCAACCGAATTTGATGCCTTGCGGCGCCTAAAACGCGTGGCAGAGGCCCGCACCCTGCCCCTGCTCACTCTGCGTGGCGCTTTTCTGGCCTCAGGCCCTGTGCCATAGATGGCCGCATAGCTGTCTGAACGACAAAAAGGGCGACCAATGCAAAGGCTAGTGCCAATTCTGGTGATTCTCGTGCTGGCTGGGGCTGGGGGGTGGTACTGGCAACAGCAGCGCGCCGTGACGCCGCCTCAGCCTGAAATGGAGATCGCCGCGGAAAACGCCGATCTGCCCGACACGCCCACGGGTGAGGCGGCGCGCGTGGCCGGCGAGACCGCCGGAACCACCGCCGACGCGGCAGACGCAGCCGGGGACGCGGCCACCGGTGACACGGCAGCCGCAG
>NZ_JBKBVD010000004.1:99058-123495 GCF_046289755.1 Paracoccus sp. (in: a-proteobacteria)
CGCCGTCGGCGCCGCCGCAGACGCCGCAGCCGACGCCGCAGCCATCGCCGCCGATGCGGCAGCCGAGGCCGTCCGCGCCGCCGAGGAAACCGGCACCGCCCCCGCCAGCGAGGCGGCCCGCAGTGCCGAGGCCGCCGCCGAAGCCGCGATCCAGGCCGCCAGCCGCGCGGCCGAAGCCGCCGCCGAAGCACCGCCCGCCGACGTCGCCTCGGACGTGGCCGACGCCGCTCAGGACGCCGCCGCGGCCACGCTGGATGCGGCCTCTGCCGCCGCCACCGCCGCCCGCATCGAGGCACTGCTGACGCCGCAGGGATTTGATCAGGCCGAGGTCGCCCGCATCATCGACGAGGCCGCGATCCCGGAACAGCAAAAGGCCACGCTGCGCCGCCTGATCGAGACCGCCGGAAACAACCCTCAACTGCTGGCCGCCGCGCTGGAGCAGGTCAAGGCGGTGATGCGCTGATGCAGGTTCCGGTTCACGAGTTCGCGTCGTTTCTTGACCGCACCCCGGACCAGATCGCCAAAGGCCCCATCGCCATCATCCTGATCGAGGACGACACCGCCGTTCCCGAAACGATCACGCATCACATCGGGTGCGGATTTCGCCATGTTCTGGCGCTGTCCGACCGCCCGCTGGACCTGCCGGACGGGATGGCGGGCGACATGGCGGCACGGGTCACGAACCTGATTTGCGAGACGCGCCGACCCGACGCCCATGTCGGGGTGGTCAACCGGATCATCGCCGCCGTCCCGCCCGCGACCTGGCTCTATTACTGCTTCAACGCCGAGTTCCTGTTCTATCCTTTCTGCGAAACCCGCAGCGTGGGCGAGATGCTGGCCTTCCACACCGAAGAGCGGCGCGATGCGATGCTGAGCTATGTCGTCGATCTCTATGCGGCGGATCTGAGCCTGCATCCGAACGCGGTCGATCTGGACCGGCCGCTGTTCGACCGCACCGGCTATTACGCGCTGGGGCGCAAGGGGCCGGACGGGCACACGCTGGATCGGCAGCTGGATTTTCACGGCGGATTGCGCTGGCGCTATGAGGAACTGCTGCCCCCCGACCGCACGCGCATCGACCGGATCGCGCTGTTCAGGACGCAGCCGGACCTGAAGGTGCTGGCGGACCATCGCTTCAATGTCGCCGAATACAACACCTATTCCTGCGGCTGGCACCACAATCTGACAGCCTCGATCGCCTCGTTCCGCGTCGCCAAGGCACTGGCCACCAACCCCGGATCGCGCGATCTGGTCCGGGACATGACATGGCGCAATTCGCACCCGTTCCGGTGGGACAGCCAGCAGCTGATGAACAAGGGCCTGATGGAGCCGGGGCAGTGGTTCTGACCGCGCGCGGACATGCCTTGGGCGTGTTCACGGGCCGCGCCTGCAACGCCCGGCACTTGCGTCAGACTGACCCCGGATGATAGACGCAGCAGAACTTGGAAGGAATATCGGCCCCATGGGCCGGACAGGAAAGGCACGACCCGGATGGCAATGACCCAGACCAGCTTCGACCGCGACGACCTGCTTGCCTGCGCGCGCGGAGAGCTGTTCGGCCCCGGCAATGCGCAGCTTCCCGAACCGCCCATGCTGATGATGGACCGCATCACCGATGTGTCCGAGGATCGCGGCGAACATGGCAAGGGCCATATCGTCGCCGAGTTCGACATCACCCCCGATCTGTGGTTTTTCACCTGCCATTTCCCCGGCAACCCGATCATGCCCGGCTGTCTGGGCCTTGACGGGTTGTGGCAGCTGACCGGCTTCAATCTGGGCTGGCGCGGCTGGACCGGGCGCGGCTATGCGCTTGGCGTGGGCGAGGTCAAGCTGACCGGCATGGTCCGCCCCGACCGCAAGCTGCTGCGTTATACCGTCGATTTCACCAAGGCGATCCAGACCCGCCGCCTGACCATGGGCGTGGCCGATGGACGGGTCGAGGCCGATGGCGAGCTGATCTATCAGGTCCGTGACATGAAAGTGGCCCTGTCGGCCAACTGATCCCTCAACCGACCACATCGAGCAAGGAGGCCGCCATGCGCCGCGTCGTCATTACCGGGCTAGGTATCGTCTCGCCCATCGGCAACACCGCCGAAGAAGTCACCGAAAGCCTGCGCACCGGCAAGTCGGGGATCGTCGCGGCCCCCGAATATGCCGAACACGGCTTTCGCAGCCAGGTCCACGGCATGCCGCAGATCGTGCTGGAAGACCATATCGACAAGCGCAACCTGCGCTTCATGGGCCCCGGCGCCGCCTATAACTTCATCGCCATGGAACAGGCGATCAAGGACAGCGGGCTGGAAGAGGGCGACGTGTCCAACCCCCGCACCGGGCTGATCATGGGTTCGGGCGGCCCGTCGACCAGCAATTTCTTCGAGGCGCATCGCATCGTCATCGAAAAGGGCGCGCCCAAGCGCATGGGCCCGTTCATGGTCACGCGCTGCATGTCGTCGACGAACTCGGCCTGTCTGGCGACGCCCTTCAAAATCAAGGGCGTGAACTATTCCATCACCTCGGCCTGCGCGACATCCGCGCATTGCATCGGCAACGGCGTCGAGCAGATCCAGCTGGGCAAGCAGGACATCGTCTTTGCCGGCGGCGGCGAAGAGCTGGACTGGACCCTGTCCTGCCTGTTCGACGCGATGGGCGCGATGTCGTCCAAATACAACGACACGCCCGAGACGGCATCCCGCCCCTATGACGCGACCCGCGACGGGTTCGTGATCGCCGGCGGCGGCGGCGTCGTGGTGCTGGAAGAATTGTCCCACGCGCTGGCGCGCGGCGCGAAAATCTATGCCGAGGTCACCGGCTATGGCGCCACCAGCGACGGATACGACATGGTCGCCCCCTCGGGCGAGGGCGGCGAGCGGGCGATGCGTGTGGCGATGGCCACCCTGCCCGAGGGCCGGAAGATCAGCTATATCAACGCGCATGGCACCTCGACCCCGGTGGGCGATCTGGGCGAGATCAAGGCGATCCGCCGCATCTTTGGCGAGGGGGCGACCCCGCCGGTCAGTTCGACCAAGTCGCTGACGGGCCATTCGCTTGGCGCGACCGGCGTGCATGAAGCCATCTATAGCCTGCTGATGTTGCAAAATGACTTCATCGCGGCCTCGGCGAATGTCGGCACTCTGGACCCCGAAATTCAACCGGGCGAAATTGCCACCAGCCGCGTGGACAATGCCGGGCTGGATTCGGTCCTGTCGAACAGCTTCGGCTTCGGCGGCACCAATGCCACGCTGGTCATGTCGCGCTATCTGGAATGATGTGAGGAACGGTTCATGGGTGATCTTCTGAAGGGCAAGCGCGGGCTTGTGATGGGGGTCGCCAATGAGCGGTCCATCGCGTGGGGCATCGCCCGCGCAGCTGCCGCCGAGGGCGCGGAACTGGCCTTTTCCTATCAGGGCGAGGCCTTCGGCCGCCGGGTCGCGCCGCTGGCCGCCTCGGTCGGGTCGGACCTGCTGGTCGATGTCGATGTGACCGACGATGCCTCGCTGGACGCCGCCTTTGCGGCGCTGGCCGAGCGGTGGGGCAAGCTGGACTTTCTGATCCACGCGATCGCCTTTTCCAACAAGGACGAGCTGACCGGCCGGTTCATGAACACGAGCCGCGCGAACTTCAAGCACAGCCTTGAGATTTCGTGCTATTCGCTGATCGAGGTGGCGCGGCGCGCCCATCCGATGATGCAGCCGGGCGGGTCGATCATCACGCTGACCTATGGCGGCTCGAACCGGGTGACGCCGTTCTACAATGTCATGGGCGTGGCCAAGGCGGCGCTGGAGGCCAGCGTGCGCTATCTGGCCAATGATCTGGGCCCCGATGGCATCCGTGTGAACGCCGTCAGCCCCGGCCCGATGAAGACGCTGGCCGGGGCGGCCATCGGCGGGGCGCGCAAGACCTATCGCCATACCGAGGCCAACGCGCCCCTGCGCGCCAATGCCACGCTGGAGGCGATCGGCGGCACCGCCGTCTGGCTGCTGTCGGACTGGGGTGCCTGCACCACCGGCGAGATCGTGACCGTGGACGGCGGCTATCACGTGCTGGGCATGCCGCAGAGCGAGAATTTGTGAGGGAGGGCCGGGGGCGCTTCGCCCCCCGGACCCCCCGAGGATATTTGGGGACCAAAGCAGGTGAGTGACGGCGTTTTTGCGGCAAGTGACGGGGCGCGGATTGCCTTTTCGGATCACGGGGCGGGGCTGCCGGTCCTGTGTCTGGCCGGGCTGACCCGCAATAGGGCCGATTTCGACTATGTGGCGCCGCATCTGGACGGGGTGCGGCTGATCCGGATGGATTATCGCGGGCGCGGGCAGTCGGAATTTACCGGCGCTGCCAGCTATACGGTGCCGCGCGAGGCCCGCGATGCGGTCGAATTGCTGGACCATCTGGGGGTGGCGCGGGCGGCGGTTCTGGGGACCTCACGCGGGGGGCTGAACGGGTTGTTTCTGGCCGCGACCGCGCATGATCGCCTGCTGGGGCTGTGCCTGAACGATGTCGGCCCGGTGATCGAGCGGGCGGGGCTGGAGAAGATCTTTGATTATGTCGGGCGCAATCCGGCGGCGCAGACCCATGCCGCGCTGGCGGAGCGTCTGGCCGTGGTGATGACCGGGTTTTCCGATGTGCCCGAGGGCCGTTGGCTGCAGGATGCGCGCCGCCATTACGACGAGACGCCCGGGGGTTTGCAGATCCGCTATGATCCGGCCCTGCGCGAGGCGTTTCTGGCCGCGTTTCAAGGGGATGCGCCCGATCTGTGGCCCTTGTGGGAGGCCACTGCGGGCCTGCCTGTGGCGCTGATCCGGGGGGCGAATTCGGATCTGCTGTCGGTGGCCACCGCCGATGAGATGCAGCGCCGCCGCCCAGATCTGATCCGCGCGGATGTGCCGGGGCGCGCGCATGTGCCCTGGCTGGACGAGCCTGCCGCGCTGGCCGCGCTGCGCGACTGGCTGTCCGCCTGCGGGACCGTGCACTAGCCCGCCTTCGCGCGCAACACCGGAAAGATCGCGGCTGACAGCCCCGCCCCCGGAGTGAAGACCAGCGCAATGACCCGGCGCCACCAGCGGGCGGCCCGGATCGCGGTCCCGCACTTCGGGATGGCGAAGCGCAAGGCTGGCCGAGCTGCCGGACCGGCGCACGGAACTGACGGTGCAGCAGGCGCAGGAGGGTGACAGTCTCGGGCCGGGGCCTGTCTATACGATCCCGCCCGGCCTCGGCCTGCTGATCGAAGGGGGGCGGCTGCTGCTGACCGATGTCGACCAGCCGCGGCTGGAAGGGGCGGCGGCACAGCCGGGCGCCGATCTGCATGTCGTCGAGCGCCCGGACCAGCGGCTGACGCGCTTTACATTTTAGCGTGGCCGCGTCGCCGTCAGGGTGGTGACGCCCGATTGGCCCGGAAGACGCCCGTTAAGTATAGACATATATCCGGCCTGCATGATACGGCCTGCTCGTTGAAAGTCGTCAGTACGATCAGATAGAGCAGATATGACCCGCATTCCGTTCAGAAGAACTGCAAAGCGGATCTCTGCAAAGATATCGAGAATGGCCGAACAGATCGGCGTGTCGATGCGCCAGGCCACGCCGGTGGTCAATGTCATGACCTCGTGCGGGGGCCCGGATTCCGATATCGCGCAGGTCCTGATCAAGTCCCTCTCCCTGACCCAGCCGAACGACCGGATCAACTTCTGGTTCTTCTATCTGGATGTCCCGGACACGACGCTTGCGGTCCTGAAATCCTATTGTGACAGCCTTGGGAATGTCAGGTTTCACCCGGTTCAGGTGCAGGAAGCCGAGGCGTTCGACGAGCTGCGCGTTCTGGGTGGCAAGCCCGACGCCGAACGCTTCCTGTGGTTCATGGCCCATCGCTATCTGCCCGCGAAGCTGGACCGTGTCCTCTACATCGACGCGCTGGATGCGATCGCGGTCGACAATATCCGCCCCTTCCTGTTCCAGAGCCTTGGCGGAAAATATGTCGCGGCCTGCCGCGAGGGGCATCTGTTCACCCGCCATCCGCTGCCCAGCAAGCCGCCCGCCATCGAGGCCTTCCGCAACGGCGAAAGCCTCGATGGCCTCAGCCGGATGTCGCGTGGTCTGTTCAACAGCGGCACGATGGTCATCAACCTGAAAAAGATGCGCAAGGATGGTCTGGACATCGAATTCTATGCGCGGACCGCGCGATGGGCCGCGCAGGAAATGGGTCTGAGCTTTGGCGATCAGGGGCTGTTTTCACTGACCCATGGCAGCAATTTCAAACGCGCCGCCGATCGCTACAATTACCGCTTTTTTGCCGCAAGGGCGGCAACCAGCCCGATCGTGCCGGGGATCGTGCATTTCGTCGGGCATATCCGCAAGCCCTTCCGCCTCTGCTTCACACCTGAACAAGAGACAGCCATCCTCGGCCATCTCGCGCGCCACGACATCAAGTATCTCAGCCTGCCCGGCAAACAGCAGGTCTGGCCGCATTATTTCGCGCATTACCGGGCATGGTGGGACATCTGCAAGACCACCCCGGTTCATGACCGCATCGCAGCACCCGCGCAAAAGGCCGCGACCGAGATGGTGGAACGGATGAGGCCGCGGGCCGGTCCATAAGACGAGCGGCGGGCGACGGTCTGCACCGGATGGCCGGCTGCCAGCCATGCGCCGACACGACACTGAAACAGCGGTCACATGGCTGAGATCTCAGACAGGGAAAGGGTTGGTGCGGCCGAGAAGACTCGAACTTCCACTCCGGTTAAGGAACAGCGACCTCAACGCTGCGCGTCTACCAATTCCGCCACGGCCGCATCCGGGCAGTCCGCGCCTGATAGCCCGAAGCGCGGGGGTTGAAAAGGGGGAAAATGCGCGCCCCCTTACGCCCCCTTGCAGCCGCCTATTCCTGCGCGCGCAGCACCTGCGCCGGGCGCGCCGACAGGGGCCGCCACGCGAATGCCAGCCCCGCCAGCAGCGTGGCGATCACGCCGCCCGCCACGATCCCCAGGGCCGAGACCACGTCAAAGCGGAACCCCGTCTCCATCACGAAACGCATCACCGCCCAACCGGCCAGCCCGCCCCAGACCAGCGCCACCAGCCCCGCCGCCGCCCCCAGCAGCGCCGCGCGCAGCGCGAAGCTGGCAAGGATGCGCCCGCGCGTGGCGCCAAGCGTCTTCAGCACGGCGGCCTCGAAGACGCGCGCGCGTTCACCTGCCGCGGCGGCCCCGATCAGCACCACGAAGCCGGTCAGCAGCGTCGCCGCCGCCGCCCATGAGGTCGCGGCGGCGATCCCCGACAGCGCCTCGGCGGCACGGTCGATGGCCTCGCGCACCGGCACGGCAGTGATATTGGGAAAGCGGCGGCCCAGATCGCGCAGGATCGCGGCCTCGGCCTCGGGCGTGGCATAGACGGTCGCGATATGGGTGTGCGGGGCGGCCTGCAGCGCGCCGGGGTTCATCGCCATGACAAAGCCGATGCCCGCGGTGCTGAAATCGACCTCGCGGAAGCTGGCGATTTCTGCGGTGATGTCGCGGCCCAGAATATTGACGGTCAGGGTGTCGCCAAGCGCCAGCCCGATCTCGGTCGCGATTTCGTCCGAGATGCTGACCAGCGGCGGGCCTGCGTAATCCTCGGGCCACCATGCGCCTTGCGTGATGGTCGTGCCCGGCGGCGGGAGGGCGGCATAGGTCACCCCCCGGTCGCCGCGCAGCACCCAATGCCCGCCCGCCACCTCAGCGGCCGGGCGGCCATTGATCCCGGTCAGGATGCCGCGCAGCATCGGCGCGGTTTCCACATTCGAGACCAGCGGATCGTCGTCAAGCCGCGCCAAGAATTCGGGCAACTGATCCGTCTGGATGTCCACGAAGAAATAGGCCGGCGCCCGGTCGGGCAATTCGTTCTGAATGGCCTGACGCAGGTTCGATTCGACCTGCCCCACAGCCGCCAGCACCGTCAGCCCAAGGCCAAGCGACAGGATGACCGACATCGCCTCGTCCCGCGGCCCGCCGATCGCGGCCAGCGCCAGCCGCAGCGCGGGACGCCCCCGGACCGATCCGGCGCGCGCAGCCGCTTTCGCGGCCCGGCGCACCAGCATCGCCGCGACCAGCAGCACCAGAAACGCGCCCAGCACGCCCACCGCCGCCCCCAGCGCCAGCCCCGGCACGCCCGAGAACCACGCAGCAGCCCCCACCAGCGCCACCAGCGCCAGCCCGGTCGCCGCGACATAGACCGCGCGCGGCCAGCCCTGCGCCTCGCCCCCCGCCTCGCGGAACAGCGCCGCCGCCCGGATCTGCTCGCTCCGCGCCAGCGGCCACAGGGTGAACACGAAGGCCGTCAGCACGCCATACAGCGCCGCCTCGGCCAGCGGCGCGGGATAGGGCCGGAACACGGCAGGCACCGGCAACCGCGCCTCCAGCAGCGGCGCAAGGGCCAGCGGCACGCCCGCGCCAAGGATCAGCCCGGCCAGCACGCCCAGACCCGTCATCGCCCCGATCTGGATGAAATACACCCAGAAGATGGTCTGCCCGGACGCGCCCAGGGTCTTGAGCACCGCGATCACCTGCGTTTTCCGCGCCAGATAGGCCCGCACCGCCGCCGAGACGCCTACGCCCCCCACGGCCAGCCCGGTCAGGCCCACCAGCACCAGAAAGGCGCCGATCCGGTCCACGAACATCTCGATCCCCGGCGCGCCGCGCCGCGCATCGCGCCAGCGCGCACCGCTGTCGGGGAATGCTGCGCGCAACTCATTGCGCATCGCGTCCAGATCGGTCCCCTCGGCCAGCGACAGCCGATAGCGGCTGTCAAACAGCGTCCCCGCGCCCAGCAATTCGCTGTTCTCCAGCGCCTGCCGCAGAACCAGCGTGCGCGGGCCAAAGCCAAAGCCCGCCGCCCCCGCATCCGGCTCGGTCACCAGCGCGGCGGTCAGCTGAAACTCCTGCACGCCCAGACGGAACGTATCGCCAATCTCCAGCCCCAGCCGGTCGCGCAGCAGCGGCTCGACCACGGCGCCCGGCAGGCCCGAGGGCTGCACCCCCAGCGCCTCCTCCACGCCCATCGGCGGGTCAAACTCCGCCTCGCCCACCAGCGGCCACAGCCCGTCCACGCCCTTCACCTGAGTCAGCGCACGCTCATCGCCCACCACCAGCATCGAGCGGAAATCGACGATCTCCGAGACCGCCGTGGCGCGCGCCTCCAGCCAGTCACGTTCCGCCGGATCGGCAAAGCGATAGGTATAGCTGACCTGCGCATCGCCCCCCAGCAGGGCGGCCCCCTCGCGCGCCAGCCCCGCCTCGATCGCGGCGCGGACCGATCCGACCCCGGCAATCGCCGCCACGCCAAGCGTCAGGCACACGAGCAGGATCCAGAAGCCCTGCAGCCCCCCGCGCAATTCGCGCCGCGCGATGCGGGCAGCAATCGCGATGCTCATTCCGCCGCACTCCGCAGATCCTGCCCCGCGATGCGGCCATCGGCCAGCCGCACCACCCGGTCGCAGCGGGCGGCCAGCTCGGGCGCATGGGTGACAAGGATCAGCGTCGCGCCATAATCCTCGCGCAGCCCGAACAGCAGATCCATGATCGCCTGCCCGTTGGCGCCGTCCAGATTGCCGGTCGGCTCATCCGCCAGCAGGATCGCGGGCCGGGGGGCGGCGGCACGGGCCAGCGCCACACGCTGCTGCTCGCCGCCCGACATCTGGCCGGGGTAATGGTCCAGCCGCGCGCCCAGTCCGACGCGGCGCAATTCCTCGGCGGCAATCCCGAACGCATCGCGCACGCCCGCCAGTTCCAGCGGGGTCGCGACATTTTCAACAGCCGTCATCGTCGGGATCAGGTGGAAGGATTGAAACACCACCCCCATATTGCCAAGACGAAAGCGGGCCAGCGCATCCTCGTTCAGGGCGGTCAGATCCTGACCAAGCGCATGGACCTGCCCCCCGGTGGCGCGTTCCAGCCCGCCCATGATCATGAGGAGCGACGATTTGCCCGACCCCGAAGGCCCGACCAGCCCCACCGTCTCGCCCCGCCGCACATCCAGCGTGATGCCCCGCAGGATCTCGACCGGACCGGCATTGCCTTGCAGCGTCAGTCGGGCGTCTTGCAGGCGGATCACGGCTTCGGCCATCGGGTCGGTCCTTGGATTGCTGCGGGCGGTGATGCCCCGCGCAGGATATGGGTCCGCGCGCAGGATTGGCAACCGGATCGCCGCCGCCGTTCTGCCCGTCATGCTGCTGACAGCGCCCGTGGCCGCGCAACCGCTGGTGCTGACGGCCATGGGCGACAGTCTGACGCAGGGCTATGGCCTGCCCGCCGAAGAGGGGTTCGTGCCCGTCCTGCAGGCATGGCTGACCGAACGCGGACATCAGGTGCAGGTGATCAACGCGGGCGTCTCGGGTGATACGACCGCAGGCGGCGCCGCACGGATCGACTGGACGCTGGCCGAGGCGCCCGATGCGATGATCGTGGCGCTTGGCGGCAACGATCTGCTGCGCGGCATCGACCCGGCCTCCAGCCGCGCCAATCTGGCCGCGATCATGGATGCGGCAGAGGCGGCGGACGTGCCCGTCCTGCTGGCGGGCCTGCCCGCGCCGGGCAATTACGGCCCCGATTTCCGCCGCGATTTCGAGGGCATGTATGTCGATCTGGCCGCCCAGCATGATGCGATCCTGGTGCCCGATTTCCTCGGCCCCATCGGCGAAAAGGCCACGCAGGGCATGTCGCTGGCCGATCTGATGCAGGAGGACCGCATCCACCCCAATGCCGAAGGCGTGCGCCAGATCGTCGAGGCCCTCGGCCCGCAGGTCGAACAGCTGCTGGACCGTGCCCGCGACGGCAACGCGGCAGACGGCTGATCCGGTTGCGGCCCCGCCCCCGCCGGGCTATCTGGCCACTATCAGACAGGAGCGCCCCATGATCGTCATCGCCGCCGCCCTTATCGGAGCCCTGCTTGGCTGGCGCCGCGCCGCCCAGTTAAAGGGCAACCGCCGCGACCGGGCGCAATATGCCTTTGCCTATGCGCTGGGGATGGCCATGATCGGCGTGTTCGCCACCCTCATCATTCACCGGATGTCGTAATGTTCCTGCCCTTCCTCGACAGCTTGCGCCGGCATCAGGTTCCGGTCTCGCTGCGGGAATGGCTGGACCTGATGGCAGGCATGCAGGCGGGCGTTGCGGGCTGGTCGGTCGATGGCTTTTACAGCTTCGCCCGGCTGGTGCTGGTCAAGGACGAACGCCATATGGACCGCTTTGACCGGGCGTTTTCCGAGACCTTTTCCGGCCTTGAAACCATCCCGGTCGAGGCGCTGGTGAACGAACGCGCCCTGCCCCGCGAATGGCTGGAAAAGCTGGCCGAAAAGCTGCTGACCGACGCCGAGAAAGCCGCCATCGAAGGCTCGGGCAGCTTTCAGGCGCTGATGGACAAGCTGCGCGAGCGTCTGGCCGAACAGCAAGGCCGCCATCAGGGCGGCAACACATGGATCGGCACGGCGGGCACCTCGCCCTTTGGCGCCTATGGCTACAACCCCGAAGGCGTGCGGATCGGACAGGAGGCCAGCCGCCAGAGACGCGCCGTCAAGGTCTGGGACAAGCGCGAATTCCGCGATTTCGACGACAGCGCCGAGCTTGGCACCCGCAATATCAAGCTGGCGCTGAAACGCCTGCGCCAATGGGCGCGCCATGGTGCGGCGGACGAGCTGGATTTGCCCGCCACCATCCGCGCCACCGCCGATCACGGCTATATCGACGTCCAGATCCGCCCCGAGCGGCGCAACGCCGTCAAGGTGCTGCTGTTTCTGGACGTGGGCGGCAGCATGGACGACCATATCCGCGTGGTGGACGAGCTGTTCAGCGCCGCCCGCGCCGAATTCAAGCACATGCAGCATTTCTATTTCCACAACTGCATCTACGAGGGGCTGTGGACCGACAACCGCCGCCGCTGGACCGAGCAGACCCCCACAATGGACGTGCTGCACCGCTATGGCCGCGATTACAAATGCGTGATCGTGGGCGACGCCTCGATGTCGCCTTATGAGATCGCCGTGCCCGGCGGCGCGAATGAACACATGAACCCCGAGGCGGGCGAGGTCTGGCTGCGCCGCCTGCGCGAGACATGGCCCGATCATGTCTGGCTGAACCCGGTGCCCGAACGGCATTGGGGCCAGACCCAGTCCATCGGCATGATCGGGCGCATCTTCGAGGCCCGGATGATGCCGCTGACACTGGAGGGGCTGACCGGCGCCATGCGCCAGCTGGGATAAGGTGCCGCAGGCGCTGGTGCAGCCACTGGCGCGGCGGGCATATCGCGCCCATATTGGCGCCATGAGATATTTGCCTATCCTGCTGCTGGGCCTCTACCTGCTCGCCATGTGGTTCTTTTCCGCATGGCGCCTGAAGCAGGATCTGAACCAGAAATCCGCGCCCCTGCGTCACCCGCGCCTGACCCCGATGCTGGAACGGCTGGGCCGCGCCATGGACCTGCCCCCGATCCGCGCCCATATCTACGAGGTCGAGCCGGTGAACGGCCTTGCCGCCCCCGATGGCCGCATCTTTCTGACCCGTGGCTTTATCCGCAAGCTGGACGCCTGCGAGGTCACGGCCGAGGAAATGGCCAGCGTCATCGCGCACGAGCTGGGCCATGTCAGCCTGGGCCATTCCCGCCGCCGCATGATCGACTTTGCCGGTCAGAACGCCATCCGGCTGGCGCTGGCGGGCGTGCTGGGCCGTTTCCTGCCCGGCATCGGCACATGGATCGCCAATCTGGTCGCCACCGCCATCGCCGCCCGCCTCTCGCGTCAGGACGAGTTCGAGGCCGACCGCTTCGCCAGCGCGCTGATGATCAAGGCGGGGCTGGGCACGGAACCGCAGAAAACCCTGTTCCAGAAGCTGGACCACCTGACCGGCAGCAGCGGCCCCGGCGCCCCGGCATGGTTCCTGTCGCACCCGCCCGCCGCCCAACGCATCGCCGCGATCGAGGCGCATGAGGCACGCTGGAAAGCCCCCTGATCCACGGCACCGGCGCGCGGCAAGGGCTTGTCGCAACAGGGAATTGTCCTATGCTGCGCCCTGACAGTGAGGCCCCGCATGACCCGCCCCTTCCGCCGACGCGTGCTGTATCTGCCGGGCTTCGATCCGATCCCGCCGCGCCGCTACCGCGAGCTGTTCCGCCGCGAGGGGTCTGAACAGGCGCATCTGTCGGGCTATGATCTGACCATGCTGCCCCCCGATCCCGGCGGCGCCCATTTCGGCTGGCGCGCGCAAACGGTCACCGCCGGGCAGCCCGCCGAGGCACAGATCGAGGTTCTGGTCTGGTCCGACATCGTGCAGGCATCCATGCAGCGCGGCATTCCGGGCACCTATGCGCAACTGGCCCGCACCGCATGGACCTATATCGCCACCGGCACCCTGTCGCGGCTGGCCCGCCTGCGGCGCGGCCCGGTGATCGCGGCGCTTTACCCGATTGCGGTGCTGCTGGTGCAGCTTGGGCTGGCGCTGCTGGCGGGGGCGCTGGCGGGCTGGGGCGTGGCGATGCTGGCCGGTCCATGGCTGGGCTGGCCGGTCGGGCTGGCCACGGTCTGGGGCGTTCTGGTGCTGGGGCGGCGGCTGGATCACCGGCTGTTCGCCTATTACCTGATGCATGATTACGCCTTCACCGCCGCCCATCGCGGCGCCTATCCGCCCCAGCTAGAGGCGCGGCTGGCCGCGTTCCGCGCCCGTCTGGCCGCCACCCTGTACGAGGATCTGGACGAGGTGCTGGTCGTGGGCCATTCCTCGGGCGCCTATCTGGCGGTGTCGCTGCTGGCCGATCTGCTGCGGCAGGGGCCGCGCCCGGCAGGCCCCGAACTGTCGCTGCTGACGCTTGGCCATGTCGTGCCGATGGCCGCCTTTCTGCCCGAGGCCACGCGGCTGCGCGACGACCTGCATTTTCTGGGCCGGGCCGGGGGGATCTTCTGGCTGGATGTGACCGCGCCCGGCGATGCCTGCTGCTTTGCGCTGTGTGATCCGGTGGCGGTCTGCGGGCTGGCGGGCGCCGATCAACGCTGGCCGCTGGTGATCTCGGCGGCCTATACGCAGACCCTGTCGCCCGAAAAGCAGGCGGCGCTGAAAAACCGCTGGTTCCGGCGGCATTTCCAGTATCTCTGCGCCTTTGACCGGCCCGGCGATTACGACTATTTCGCCATCACCGCAGGCCCGCAGACGCTGGCGCAGCGCTTTGCCGGGCGCGCCCCCTCGCCCGGTCGCATCACCCGCCCCGTGGGCGCCCGCACATGAAAGCCCGCACATGAAAGCCCCCCGCCCGCAAGGCGCCGAAGGGCGCGGCACATTGCTGGGCCTGATGCGCGGCTTCCGGCGCGACCTGCTGACGGCTTTGCCCGAGCGCCTCTATAACGCCTGGATGGCCGAGTTCAGAAACCCGCTGATCCACAGCTTTTTCTGCAACGACCCCAAACTGTTGCGCCTGATCCTTCAGGAACGACCCGAAGATTTCCCGAAATCGGACCGCATGCGCGAGGGGCTGGCGCCGCTGCTGGGCAACGGGGTGTTCATCTCGAACGGCGCCGAATGGGCGCATCAGCGCCGCATCATCGACCCGGCCTTCGAGGGCGGGCGCGTCCGCCACAGCTATCCGGCCATCCTTGACGCCGCCCGCGCCGCCGCCCGCCGCCTGCCCGCAGGCGAGGTCGATATCGAGCCGCAGGCCGCTCATACCGCAGCCGATGTGATCTTTCGCAGCCTGTTCTCGATGCCGGTCGATGAGGGCATCGCCGCCGAGGTCTTTGCCGCCTTCCGCGCCCATCAAGAGGCGCAGCCGCTGGTCAATCTGGCCGCCCTGCTGCCGTTGCCGCGCTGGCTACCGCGCCCGCATTCGCGCCGCACGCGGGCGACGGCGGGGCGCATCCGGGGGCTGATCGCGGATCTGGTCGACACCCGGATGGCCGCGATCAGCGCCGGCACCGCCCCCGACGATCTGGCCACCAAGATCATGTCCACGCCCGATCCCGAAACCGGGCAGTGCTTTACCCGCACCGAGATGGTCGATCAGGTCGCGGTGCTGTTTCTGGCCGGGCACGAGACCAGCGCCTCGGTGCTGGCATGGGCGCTGTGGCTGCTGGCCGAACATCCCGACTGGCAGGCACGCGTCGCCGCCGAATCCGCGCTGCTGACGGATGATTTCGCCTGCGTCTCGCGCCTGAGCGCCAGCCGCGCCGTCTTCCGCGAGGCGCTGCGCCTTTATCCCGCCGTCGCCATGTTCGTGCGCGAGGCGACCCGCCCGGAAACCTTCCGCGACCGTGCCGTGCCGCGCGGCGCGCAGCTGGTCGTCTCGCCCTGGCATCTGCACCGCCATCAGCGGCTGTGGGACCGGCCCGACGATTTCGACCCGGCCCGCTGGGATACGCCCGAGGGCCGCGCCAGCGCGCGGACCGCCTATCTGCCCTTTTCCGCCGGTCCCCGCGCCTGCCCCGGCGCCGGTCTGGCCATGGCCGAAGGCCCGGTCATGCTGGCCGCCATCGCAGGCGCGCACCGGCTGGAGGTGACCGCACGCCGCCCGCAGCCCGTGGCGCGGCTGACGATCCGCGCCGCCGACGGCATCTGGCTGCGCCTGACCCCCCGCGCCTAGCGGAACAGGATCAGCGAGCCGGGCGACCAGGCCAGCCGCGTGCGGGTGCCCACCTCCTGCACGTCGCGGCCAAAGACATTGCGCATGGAAATCCGCACCGTCCGCGCCGTGCCATCCAGCCGCGCCACCCCGTCCAGCCGCAGATCGTAATAGGTCATGTCGCCGTAATAGACGACCTCGTCGATGACCGCCGCCGTTTCGCGCGGCTGGGTGTGAGCCTGCCCCGCGCCCAGCAGCGTCATCGTCTCGGGGCGGAAGCCCACCGTGGGGGCGGCGTCCTCGGCATCGGCGCGGCTGATCTGGGCAGACGGAATCTCGACCTGCCCCAGCCCGGCGATATCGACCATGGCGCCGGTCCCGGTCTCGGACAGGATCTGCGCGGGCAGGAAATTCATCACGCCGATGAAATCCGCCACGCGGCGGGTGGCAGGCCGCGCATACAGCGCCTCGGGGCCGTCCAGCTGCGCGATCTCGCCCTCGAACATGACGGCGATGCGGTCGGACATGACCAGCGCCTCTTCCTGATCGTGGGTCACCAGCACAAAGGTGATGCCGACCTGCCGCTGCAGCTTGATCAGCTCGACCTGCATCTGCTCGCGCATCTTGCGGTCCAGCGCCGACAAGGGCTCGTCCAGCAGCAGCACCTTGGGTTTCAGGATCAGCGCGCGCGCCAGCGCCACCCGCTGCCGCTGCCCGCCCGACAGCGCATGCGCCGCCCGCGCGCCATAGCCCCGCAAGCCCACCATCGCCAAAGCCTCATCGACCGCAGCGGCCTTGTCGGCCTTGGATCGCGGATCGCGCCGCAACCCAAAAGCCACATTCTCGGCCACCGTCAGATGCGGAAAGATGGCATAGGACTGGAACACCATATTGGTGGGCCGCTTGTTGGCGGGCACATCATCCATGCGCCGCTCGTCGATCAGGATGGCGCCGTCGCTGATCCCCTCGAACCCTGCGATGGTGCGCAGCAGCGTGGTCTTGCCACAGCCCGACGGCCCCAGCAGCGAGAAGAACTCGCCCGACCGGATCGTCAGGTCGATCCCGCGCAGCGCGTGATAATCGCCATAGTATTTGTGCACGCCCTGACATTCGATCATGGGCCGACCTTCGGCCAGGCGGTCGCAACGGGTCTCGGTCACAGCAGGCCTCCGGTGGGCTTGCCGCCGATACGGGCATTGCCCCGGCGGCGGAAATATTCGCCAAGCGCCAGCAGGGCGATCGACAGCACGACCAGCACCGTCCCCAGCGCCATGATGACCGGGATCGCGCGCGGAAAACGCAGCTGGCTGAAGATATAGGTGGGCAGCGTCGGCTCGTTCCCGGCCAGAAAGAAGGCGATGATGAACTCGTCCAGACTGATGGTGAAGCTGATCAGCAGCGCGCTGATGATGCCGGGCATGACCAGCGGCAGCGTCACCAGCCGGAACGCGCCCCATTTGCTTTCGCCCAGATCAAAGGCCGCCTCTTCAAGGCTGCGGTCCAGCGTCGAAAACGCCGTCGACAGCACCGCGATGGCATAGGGCATGCAGATCAGCGTGTGCCCCACGATCACCGTCAGGATCGACAGCTGCACCCCCACCCCCAGCAGCACGACCAGCAGCGACATGGCCACGATGATCTCGGGCAGCACCATGGGCAGCATGATGAACCCCATGATCCCGCCCTTGCCCGGAAAGACGAACCGGGTCGAGGCGCGGGCCGCGAAGATGCCAAAGCAGGTCGCCAGGATCGAGGCCGACACGGCAATGGTCAGCGAATTCGCCAGCGCCCGGCGCAGCGTCGTATTGCCCCACATCTGGCCGAACCAGTCGGTGGAAAAGCCCTGCAACGGAAAGGCAATCACCGTGCCCGAATTGAAGGCGAAGATCGGCAGCAGCAGGATCGGCGCATAAAGAAACAGCAGATAGAACAGCACATAGACCTGCAGCCCCCGGCCCGATGCGTGGTTCATTGGCGCGCCCTCAGAAAGCGTCGGTTGAGAAACAGGAACACTGCGCTGACCACCGCCACCACCAGCATGGTCGTGACCGCCAGCGCCGATCCCAGGGGCCGGTTGTCCAGCGCCAGCATCTGCACCTGAATGAGGTTGGCGATCATCGGGATTTTGCCGCCGCCGATCACCTCGGGCGTGACATAATCGCCGATGGTGGGGATGAACACGATCAGCGTGGCCGCGATCACGCCCGGCATGGCCAGCGGCAGGGTCACCCGCCAGAAGGTCATCATCCGGCTTTCGCCCAGATCGCGCCCGGCCTCCAGCAGCGAGCGGTCGATCTTTTCCAGCGCGATGAAGATCGGCAGGATCGCGAATGGCGCATAGGCATGGGCCAGCGTGATGACGATGGAATTGACGTTATACAGGATGAAGGTCAGCGGTTCGTCGATAATGCCCAGACCCGTCAGCGTCGTGTTCACCACCCCGTTGAAGCCCAGGATCACCTTCCACAGAAACACCCGGATCAGATAGCTGGTCCAGAAGGGAATCGTGATCAGAAACAGCCACATCGCCTTGCGTTCGGGGCGGACGTAAAAGCTGACGAAATAGGCGACCGGAAAGGCCAGCAGCACCGTCACCAGCGTCACCACCGCCGCCACCCCCAGCGAGCGGGCCATCACCACCCGCACGATCGGATCGGTGAACACCTCGGCGTAATTGGCCAGCGTCAGCTCGCGGATGATCTCCAGATAGCCGTCGGTCAGGAAACTGGTGGCAAGGATGGTCAGCAGGGGTGCTGCCAGAATCAGCAGCGCAAAGAGAAACGGCGGCGCGATCAGCGTCAGCCCGGCTTTCGCCTCTGAATCCAGTCTGACTTTCGCCATCCGCCCCTCATGTCGCCGCGTTCACCGGCCCTGTCGCAATTCCTTCCACAGCCGTCGCGGCAGGAAAAGAGATTTCTGCGCAGGGCTCAGCGCCACCAGCGCCCGGTGATCGCCAGCCGCGCCAGCGAGGCGCGCCGCTGAAAGCCCGAAAGCTGGGGCATTTCGGTCAGCGGATCGACCCGGCCCTGACTGATCTCGGACAACAGCCGCGGCACCCGCACGCCCGGATACAGCGCCGCTGCCGCGCGTTTGGGCAGTTTGCGATGCAGCCGCGCCGCCATGCGCAGGCCCTCGCGCGCGGTGTCGGCAAGGCGGCTCAGATCCTCGGGGCGCGGATCGGCCAGCCCCATCCCCATCGCCTGCAGCTGCGGCAGCGCGCGCAGCCATGCCGCCAGCCCGGCGCCGCGCGCCTGATGGGCCACGATCTCGCGCGTGCTCTCGGGGGCGCCACAGCGCTGCGCCGCCGCCCAGATCAGGCCCCCCGCCGTCGCATCGACATAGGCCACGACCTCATCGGTGCTTCCAAACGGCACCCGCGCGCAATCGCGCCTGCGCGCCTCGGCCAGCGGCTCCAGCCGGCCCGCATCCGCGCCCCATGCCTCCCACAGGGGGGTCAGCACGTCATGCAGCGGCGGCGCGGTGCCCCGCCCCATCTCGGCCAGCCGGTCCACCCACCATTGCACCCGCATCTCGGCCAGCATCGGCTCGACCGACTGAAACGGCGCCCGCGCGATTTCAAGGTTCAGCGCATAAAGCGTGACCAGCGCCGGACGATCCCCCGGCGCGGCCACCAGCACGGCGCCAAAGCGCAAAGGGTCATGCTCGCGCAGTGCCTCGGTGCAGGCGGTCAGGGTCATGCGCCGTGCGTCCGCGCCAGATCGGCCAGCCGCGCCGCATCAAACCCCGCCGCCAGCGCCCATTCCGCGCCCTTGGCCGTGTCCTTGACCTCGACGCCCGCCTGCGCAAACCCGTCGCGGATCGCATCGGCACGGGCAAAATCGCGCGCCTTTCGCGCCTCGGCCCGCGCCGCCAGCAGCGCCTCGATCTGGCCCGCCACCGCGTCGCCCGCCTCGGCCCATGTCCCCATCGCAGGCTCCAGCAGCCCCAGCATCCGCGCCGAGGCCAGCAGCCCGGCGCCGTCCCCCTTGGCCGCCAGCTCGTGCAACACCGCAATGACGCCCGCAGTGTTCAGGTCATCGGCCAGCGCCGACAGGAAAGCGGGCGCCGGGATTGGCGCGGGTTCGATGCCCGCGACGATCCCACGCCAGCGGCGCAGCACCGCCTCGGCCTCCGCCGCCTTCGCCTCGGTCCAGTCCATCGGCTTGCGGTAATGCGTCGACAGCATGACAAAGCGGATCACCTCGCCCGGCACGCCCTTCTCCAGCAAATCCCGCACCGTGAAGAAATTGCCCAGAGATTTGGACATCTTCCTGCCCTCGACCTGCAGCATCTCATTGTGCAGCCAATAGCGCGCAAAGCCCGCATCCGGATAGGCGCAGCAGCTTTGCGCGATTTCGTTCTCGTGATGCGGGAATTGCAGGTCGATGCCGCCGCCATGAATGTCAAAGGACGGCCCCAGCAGCGCCGCCGACATGGCCGAGCATTCGATATGCCAGCCCGGACGCCCCCGGCCCCAAGGACTGTCCCAACCGGGCACATCCGCATCCGACGGCTTCCACAGCACGAAATCCATCGGATCGCGCTTGAACGGCGCCACCTCGACCCGCGCGCCTGCGATCATGTCATCGACCGAGCGTCCCGACAGACGCCCGTATTCGGGATAGGACCGCACATCGAACAGCACATGGCCCGCCGCCTCATAGGCGTGGTTCTTGTCGATCAGCCCCTGAATCATCTCGACCATCTGCACGATGTAATGGGTCGCGCGCGGCTCGGCTCTGGGGATTACCTCGCCTCGGATATGAGGTCGCAATGCGCCAAGCGCGTCCATATCGGCGTGATAGAACGCAATGGTTTCCCCGGACCGCTCAGCCACCAGCTCTTCCAGCGACAGGGGCGACCCGGCGGCCTTGCGGCGCTGCGCCTCGGCGTTGATCTTGTCATCCACATCGGTGAAATTACGCACATAGGTCACCGCGCCCGCGCCATAGACATGACGCAGCAGCCGCACCAGCACGTCAAAGACCAGCACCGGCCGCGCATTGCCCAGATGCGCGCGGTCATAGACCGTCGGGCCACACAGATACAGCCGCACATTCGTCGCGTCGATCGGCTGGAAATCCTCTTTCCGGCGCGTGCGGGTATTCATCAGGCGGATCTGCACCATCTGCGGGCCTCTTGCGAAAACTGGACCGGGTCTAGCGCATCGCCCCCCGGCTTTCCACCCAGCCAATCAGCCGCGGCAGGCAGTCGCGATGCAGGTCATAGCCGTTCAGGATCGTGTCGCGCGCCGCCGCCCGCAGCCGGGCCGCATCAGGATCGCCCGCAAGCCCCCGGATCAGCGCCCCCGACAGGGCCGCGCGGTCAAAGAACGGCACCAGCCGCCCGTTCCCGCCGTCGCGGATCAGCTCGCGCACCGGCGCCGTGTCCGAGCCGACGATATAGGCCCCCGCCGCCATCGCCTCGGTCAGCGACCATGACAGCACAAAGGGATAGGTCAGATAGCAATGCACCCGCGCAATGCGCAGCAGCGACAGGTAATCGGCGTAAGGCACCCGGCCCATGAAATGCAGCCGCGACAAATCCAGCCGGTCGCCCAGCTCGGCCAGCATCTTCGCCTTCCAGCTGTCGGCATCCTGCGGCTGACCACCATAGCTGACCCCCTCGGCGCCGACCACCACCACCTGCGCATCAGGACGCGCCGCCATCACCTCGGGCAGCGCCCGCATGAAGGTGTGAAAGCCCCGATACGGCTCCAGCGAGCGTGACACATAGCTGAGCACCTCATCCCCCGCCGCCAGCACCCGCCCGCCCGGCAGGGTCAGCCGCGCCTGCGGGTCCGGGCTGACGCGGCCGGTGTCGATCCCGTCATGGATCACCGCGATCTTGCCGCGCAGCTCGGGCGGAAAGCTGTCGGCCTGATAGCGGGTCGGCGCCACCGCCCCGTCGGCCTGCACCATGGCCTGCACCAGATGGGCGGATCGGGCGACGGTCAGAAACCGCGTCTCATCGCGGTCGGGGCTGATCTCGGGGTCAAAGCCCACATCCTGCCCGCGCGTGCGATACATCAGTTCCGCATAGACCAGCAAAGTCGCATCGGGCCAGATCTCGCGCAGAAACAGCGTCTCGCCCCAGCCGGGATGGCCGATGATGACATCGGGCACAAAGCCGTGCCGGTCGCGCATCGCCCGCGCGCCCCGCGCCGCCAGCAGCCCGCGTTCGGCGAATTCCGCATAGGGCCGCCCCAGCGCACTGCCCGCAGTCACCGGATCGGGCGATTTGTAGCGCAGCACCCGCACCGGGCTGGGGCGCTGGTTCTTTTCATCGGTCAGCGCCAGAACCTCGTGCCCGCGCGCGGCCAAGGCCGGGGCCAGATGCGGAAACTGACCCGGAAAATTCTGATGAACGAACAGGATCTTCATTCGGCAGCCACCGGAAAGGCCGCTGCCAGCAGCGCGCGGGTATAGTCGTCGCGCGGCGCGTCATAGATCTGCGCCGTCTCGCCCTGCTCGACCACCTCGCCCGCGCGCATGACCATGATCTTGTGCGACATGGCGCGCACCACGCGCAGATCGTGGCTGATGAACAGGAATGCCAGCCCGTATTTGCGCTGCAACCCGCGCAGCAACTCGACGATCTGGACCTGCACGGTCATGTCCAGCGCGCTGGTCGGCTCGTCCAGCACCACGACCCTGGGGCGCAGGATCATGGCGCGGGCAATGGCGATGCGCTGGCGCTGCCCGCCGCTGAACTCATGCGGATAACGATGCATCAGATCGGGGTTCAGCCCCACCTCGGCCATGATCTCGGCCACCATCTCGCGCCGGTCGCGGCCCGGCTGGACACCGTGCACGCCCAGACCCTCGGCCACGATCTGCTCGACCGTCATGCGCGGCGACAGGCTGCCGAACGGGTCCTGAAACACGATCTGCATGTCGCGGCGCAAGCGCCGCAACTGGCCGCCGCCCCAGCCCGCAATATCCTGCCCCATGAACAGGATCGGGCCGCGGCTTTCGATCAGCCGCATGATCGCCAGCGCCAAGGTCGTCTTGCCGCTGCCCGATTCGCCCACGATGCCAAGGGTTTCGCCCGCATGCAGGGTCAGCGTGGCGCCATTGACGGCCTTGATATGGCCAACCGTGCGCCGCATCAGCCCCCGCTTGATGGGAAACCAGACCTTCAGATCGCGCGTCTCGACCAACACCTCGCCGTCCGGCGGCAGCGGCTGGGCCAGCCCCTCGGGCGCCGCCGCCAGCAGCTTTTGCGTATAGGGATGCCGGGGCCGTGCGAAAATCTCCTCGACCGGGCCCTGTTCGACGATCTCGCCATCCTTCATCACGCAGACGCGGTCGGCGATACGGCGCACGATGCCCAGATCATGGCTGATGAACAGCATCGACAGCCCCTCATCCGCCTTCAGCTCCGCCAGCAGATCCAGAATCTGCGCCTGAATCGTCACATCCAGCGCGGTCGTCGGCTCATCCGCGATCAGCAGGTCCGGGCCATTGGCCAGCGCCATCGCGATCATCACCCGCTGCCGCTGCCCGCCCGACAGCTGATGCGGGTAATCCGCCAGCCGCGTTTCAGGATCGCGGATGCCCACACGGGTCAGCAATTCGATGATCCGCGCCCGCGCGGGCGCCCCCGACAGCCCCTGATGCAGCGCCAAACTCTCGGCCAGCTGCTTTTCCAGCGTGTGCAGCGGGTTGAGCGAGGTCATCGGCTCCTGAAAGATAAAGCTGATGTCGTTGCCCCGGATCTGGCGCAGCACCTTGTCGGGCGCACCGACCAGTTCGCGGCCCGCATAACGCACCGATCCCTCGACCACAGCCGAGCCCGCCAGCAGCTGCACCGTCGACAGCGCCGTCACCGATTTGCCCGAGCCGGATTCCCCCACCAGCGCCACGGTTTCCCCCCGCGCGACATGAAAGCTGACACCCCGGACGGCGGTGGTGATCTGCCCCTCGGACCGGAACCCGATGCGCAGATCGCTGACCGCCAGCACCGCGTCTGACGGCGCAGACGGCATCGGATGCACCTCGGGCGCGCCTGCCATGCGGTCGCCATGCGCCTCGGACACCGCCGCCTGCGCACCAACGGCAGGCCGGGTCGGGGTCAGTTCGGGTTGATCCGTGCTCATCGAAAGGTCTTTCGCGGGTCAAAGGCGTCGCGGATGCCCTCGAAGATGAACACCAGCAGCGACAGCATGATCGCAAAGGTGAAAAATGAGGTAAAGGCCAGCCACGGCGCCTGCAGATTCTGTTTCGCCTGCAGCGCCATTTCCCCCAGCGAGGCCGAGCCTGCGGGCAGCCCGTATCCCAGATAATCCAGCGCCGCCAACCCGCTGATCGTGCCGGTGACGACAAAGGGCAGCATGGTCAGCGTGGCGACCATCGCATTGGGCAGGATATGGCGGAACATGATCTTGCGGTCGCTGACGCCAAGCGCGCGGGCGGCACGGACATATTCGAAATTCCGCGCCCGCAGGAACTCGGCCCGCACCACGCCGACCAGCGCGGGCCAGCCGAACAGGATGGTGACAAAGACCAGCAGCCAGAAACTGCGCCCCAGAATCGCGAACAGGATGATGATGACGTACAGCCCCGGCGTCGAGGCCCAGACCTCCAGCACCCGCTGGAACACCAGATCGGTGCGCCCGCCGAAATAGCCCTGGATGGCCCCCGCCGCGATGCCGATGGATGATGCCACCACCGTCACGATCAGCGTGAACAGGATCGAGGTGCGGAAACCATAGATCACCCGCGCCAGCACATCGCGCGCCGTGTCATCCGTGCCCAGCAGGTGATTGCTGTCCGGCGCGCTTGGCGCGGTGCCGACATTGTTGATGGTGCGGTAATGATAGGGCACCGGCGGCCAGATCATCCAGCCCTGCTCGGCCTGCGGCACATCGCTGGCACCCGTCTGCA
>NZ_JBKBVD010000005.1:0-64860 GCF_046289755.1 Paracoccus sp. (in: a-proteobacteria)
CCCGGATCGAGGGCAGCCGTTCGCCCGGCAGCACCTGCCCCGTGGCGATCTGCTGGCGGATCGTCTGCATCACCTGTGTCGTCAGGGTCGCCTTGGTCATGGGCACCAGCCGTGTGGGTTCTGTCATCAATACAGTCTGTTCAGATTGTAGGGGTTTCGTCCCTGTCCGGGCCAGAGGCTTTCGTCCAGATTGCGCGGAAACCGAAGGGGACGACATGCAATCTGCACATAAGGGCTGGGGCAGCGGCCTGATCGGGGTGATCATCTTCAGCGGCTCGCTGCCCGCGACGCGGGTGGCGGTCGAGGGGTTTTCGCCGCTGTTCCTGACCTCGGCCCGTGCCGTCATCGCGGCGGCCCTGGGATGCAGCGCATTGCTGATCTGGCGGCAGGCGCGGCCCCGGCGTCACGACCTGGCGCCGCTGGCCATCGTCGCGCTCGGCGTGGTCATCGGCTTTCCGCTGCTGACGGCGCTGGCGTTGCAACAGATCGAGATCGTGCGCCAGACGGCGCCCAACTCAGCCGACCAAGCCTGACCCGGAGCGAAATCCGGGAAATCAATCACCAGCATCGGGCATCACATGTCGAACATTATTGAGATCCCGCTGGCATCAATTGCCGTGGGCACAGACCGCGCACGCGATCTTGACCCTATGTGGGCCGAAGGGCTGGCGCGGATCGTTGAGCAGCAGGGGCTGTTTCACCCCATCCTCGAGCGCCTTCGGTGATGCCAAGATGACGACGGCGCTGGCCGAGCGCTTCACCCATCGCTGCCACATCATCGAGACCGGCAACGACAGCTACCGCTTCAAGGCAAGCTCCGAGACAGCGAAAAAGAAACGGAAGGAGACAGCTGCATCGACCACATCATGTACCAGCATGCATAACGACCGGGCGGGTCAGATCTCGGTGACAATGCTGGGTCAGTTCTGAATGACACCCAACAATCAGTGTCATATGGAGAGCCTTGAGTTCGTTCTGATGGTTTGAACCCAACCCGCGGATCTCATACCGGCCAAAGGGACGAACGCCCCGGATAAAGAGGCCGGACACCTCCGGCCCCGCGTCACGTCAGGGTTGCGACGCAGCCTGCGGGGCAAGCGGGGCGGGATCGGTGGCCTTTGCCGAACGGCGCAGGACGATCAGACCCGACCCCACGATCAGCGCCGCCCCCAGCAGCATCGCCGGTGCCGGAATGTCGCCAAAGACCAGAAAACCAAGGACTGCGCCCCAGACCAGCAGCGAGTATTGCAGCGGCGCCACCACTGAGGCATCGGCCAGTTTCAGCGCGCGGGTGACCAGCATATGGGCCGCCGTCGCCACAACGCCCAGCAGGAACAGCAGCGCCAGATCGCCACCCGATTGCAGCGGCTGCCAGTCGAACGGGGCCAGAGCCAGCCCGGCCAGCGCCGCCGCCACCAGCTGGAACAGGACCAGATCGCGGTCGGGTGTCTCGCGCAGAGAGCGGCCCAGCACCATGATCGCGGCAAAGGCCACGGTCCCCAACAGCGCAAAAACCGCCCCCGCGCCCGAGATCTGCAATGAGGGCGCCAACAGGATCAGCACTCCCGCAAAGCCCATCGCAACCGCGACCCATGTCCGCGCGCCCACACGCTCACCCAGCAGGAACGGAGAGATTGCGACGACATAGATCGGTGCGGCCATCCAGAAGGCCATGACATCGGCCAGCGGCATATAGGACACCGCAAGGTAGAAGCAGAACACCTCGGCCGTGGCACAGACGGCGCGCAGCGCCTGCAGGCGCGGGCGCGGGGCCGATCTGATCCGCGCGACCACGCGGCCACCCCGCAACAGCAGCGGCGCCATCATCAGCCCCGCCGCAAGCGAGCGCAGCAGGATCACCTGCGCGACACCGTAATCGGCCACCAGCCATTTGCCGATGGCGTCATTCGCCGCAAATGCCGCCATGCCCAGCAGCATCAGCAGCGCCCCGGCCATATTGCCGGTCATCCCTGTTCTCATGTCCCGGTCCCGTGATGGAAAGGAGCGCGCGACACTGTACGCGCGCGCCCTGCACGAAAGATTACTGGCTGCGCAGTTCGGCCAGGATCTGCTGGACCTGATCGACGACATCCTCGCCGATGGCGGCGCGGTGGGTGTCATAGACGACCTGCGATTTTTCCAGCATCTCTTCCTGGGCTGCGGGCGTCAGGGTGTTGAAGGCAAGCCCCGCCTCTTCCATCCGGGCCAGCGATTGCAGGTTCAGTTCCTGAATGGCCTCGCGTTCGACATCGCGACCGACGATGGCGCAGTCACGCAGCGCCTGCTGTTCCTCGGCGGAATAGCTGTTCAGGATCGCCTTCGAGAACAGGAACAGAAACGGCGTATAGGCATGCCGCGTCTCGGACAGATAGGACTGCACCTCGTAGAATTTCGAGGTGTCGATGGTGACATAGGGGTTTTCCTGCGCGTCGATGGCCCGCGTCTCCAGCGCCGAGAACACCTCACCAAAGGACATGGGCGTGGCATTCGCGCCAAAGTTCGAGAACGTGTCGAGGAAGATGTTGTTCTGCATGACGCGGACCTTCATCCCCTGAAAATCCTCCCATGTCTCGATGGGGCGCTGCGAGTTCGACATATTGCGGAAGCCGTTTTCCCAATAGGCCAGATTGACCAGCCCGACCGCGTCCAGCTTTTCGTTCAGCATGTCGCCGAATTCGCCATCCATGACGGCATAGGCCTCTTCCGGGGTGCGGAACAGGAAGGGCAGATCAAAGACGCCGAGCGCGGGCACCATGCCGACCAGCGGCGAGGATGAGGTCACGACCGCCTCTTGCAGACCCGAGCGCACGGCCTGCGTGGCCTGCAGGTCGCCGCCAAGCGCACCGCCCCAATAGCCCTGCATCTTCATCGCGCCGCCGGTTGCCTCGTCCAGACATTCCTGCATCGCGGCCATGCCGGTGGCGACGGGATGATCCTCGTTGATGCCGTTCGACACGCGGAATGTGCGTTCGCTGAACTGGGCGAAGGCGGGGCCTGCAACGGCGATGGCCGTGGTCAGGCACAGCGCGGTTTTCAGTATGGATTGTCTCATGGTTTCCTCCCGTGGAAATATGACGTCAGTAGAACCAGCGTGCCGGCACGATCACGATGCCGGGGAATGCCACCAGCAGCAGGATCACCAGAATCTGTGCGATCAGGAACGGCCAGACGCCGCGGATCACCTTTCCAAGCGGTACCCGGCCCACGCCGCTGACCACGTTCAGCACCACCCCCACCGGCGGCGTCAGCAACCCGATGCAGCAGTTCATGATGAACATGACCCCGAAATAGACCGGGTCGATCCCGGCCTTGGCGATGATGGGCATCAGCACCGGCGTCAGGATCAGGATCGTCGGCGTCAGGTCCAGTGCCGTGCCGACGACAAGGATCAGCAGCATGATGACCAGCATCAGCAGCTTGGGGTTCTCGATCAGCGGCGCGATATAGCCCGCAATCTCGTTGGGAATATTGGCCGCCGTGATCAGCCAGGCCGACACAAGCGCCGCACAGACCAGAAACATGATCGCCGCCGTGGTCCGCCCGGCCGAAATCAGCACATGCACCAGATCGCGCGGCTTGAGTTCGCGATACACCACCATGCCCACGAACAGCGCATAGAATGCGGCGATGACGGCGGCCTCGGTGGGCGTGACGATGCCCATGCGAATACCGCCCAGGATGATGACCGGCATGCCAAGCGCCCAGGCGGCGCGGCCGATCGCGCGGCGGCGGTCGGTCCATGGCGCGCGCGGCAGCGTCTGAACGTTGTCGCGGCCCGCCACGATCATCCAGGTGACGACCAGCGACAGCGCCATTATAAGCCCCGGCACGATGCCTGCCATGAACAGCTGGCTGATCGACACATTGGCCGCCACGCCAAAGATGATGAAGGCCATCGAGGGCGGGATGACCGGCGCAATCACCCCCCCCGCCGCGATCAACCCGGCAGAGCGCGGCACGTTATAGCCCGCCCGCGCCATCATCGGGATCAGGATCGCCGCCAGCGCCGCCGTATCGGCAGCAGCCGAGCCCGAGATAGAAGCCATGATCACGGCGGCGATGATCGCGACCAGCCCCAGCCCGCCCCGGATATGGCCCACGCAGGTGATGGCGAATTCGATAATGCGCTTGGACAACCCGCCCGCGTTCATCAGCTCGCCCGCCAGAATAAAGAAGGGGATCGCCAGCAGCGTGAACGTATCCGCGCCGATCAGCATGTTCTGCGCGATGATCTGAGTGTTGAACATGCCCATGAAGGACATCAGGATCACGCCGCAGAAGATCAGCGCGAAAGCGACCGGCACGCCAAGCGCCATGGCCCCCAGAAGCGAGACAATAAAGACCAGAAGGGTCATTCCGCGCGATCCCCCGCCTTGACCTTTTCTGCGGCAGGGCTGCCATAGAGGTCATCCATCTCACCGCCGAAACCGCGGATTTCGGCTTCGGTGATCCGGCCCGTGACCAGCCGGACCAGACGCTCCAGCGTGATCAGGATGATGCCCGTGCCGGTGAACAACCCGATGCCATAGACCCATGCCATCGACACGCCCGAGACCGGCGCGCTCATCGAGGCATTGATCGGCAGCTGCTTCCATGTGCCATGCGTCAGCACCCCCGCGCAGCCCAGGATCATCATGTCGGACATGCCCATCAGCACCCGCCGTCCGCGCGGGCCGAACTGCGCCACGACCGTTTCCATCCCCATATGCTGGCGGTGATGATAGACCACGACCGCGCCGATGAATGTCAGCCAGACAAAGGCAAAGCGCGACAGCTCATCCGACAGGGGCAGACCGGAATTCAGCAAATAGCGCATGAGCACATTGACAAAGACCATCAGCGCCATCGCCCCCAGCAGCAGCGCCAGCAGCAGGTCAAGGAAGCGGAAAAAGACCCGCGAGAACCGCGACATCCTCAGATCCTCTCGCCAAGGCCGCGTGCCACAAGGTTGCGCATCAGCGCGACCGTGCCAAAGCGCCATTCCGGGCAGCGGTCGGTCCGCTCGACCCAGTTCACCAGCCGTCCAAGCCGGGGCGAGGCGATCTCGACCCGGTCGCCCGGTTCGTGGGTAAAGCCCTGCCCCGCGCCGCGACGGTCCTTGACCGGGGCGAACATGGTGCCAAGGAACAGAACCGCGCCGTCGGGATATTGATGCGAGCGGTTCAGCAACTGGCCCGCAAGATCCGAGGGGCTTCGGCTGATCGCGGCCATCGGGCTTTCGCCGGTCATCACGAACCCGTCCTGCCCCTCGACCCGCAGTGAGACGGTCACCTGTTCCAGATCGCTCTGGGTGAAGCCATCATCGAACAGCCGGATGAAGGGCCCGATGGCGCAAGAGGCGTTGTTGTCCTTGGCCTTGCCCAGCAGCAGGGCCGACCGCCCCTCGACATCGCGCAGGTTCACATCATTGCCAAGCGAGGCGCCCAGAATGGTGCCGTCCGAGCGGATGATCAGCACCACCTCGGGTTCGGGGTTGTTCCAGTCCGAGATGGGGTGGATGCCCACCAGATCGCCGCAACCGACGGCGGACATGGGCTGCGCCTTGGTAAAGATCTCGGCGTCGGGGCCGATGCCCACCTCCAGATATTGCGACCAAAGGTCCATCTGCTGCAGCAGCGCCTTGACCCCGGCGGCCTTGTCCGAGCCCGCCTGCACGCCGCGCAGGCTGTCGCCGATCACCGGGGCCAGACGGGTGCGGATCTCGGCGGCCCGCGCGCTGTCACCGCGCGCCTGTTCCTCAATCACGCGTTCCAGCATGCTGTCGGCAAAGGTAACGCCTGCCGCCTTGACCGCCTGCAGGTCGACCGGCGCCAGCAGCCGCCCGGCACTGCCCTCCAGAAACCCGTCCAGCGGGCCAAGATCGGGCAGGTCCTGCCCCTGGATGGCGGCATGCAGGTCGGGGCGCTCAAGCAGACCCGACATCGTGGCCGAAACAGCCGACAGGTCAGACAGCCGGCCCTGCCGCAGCACCACCGGGCAAGGCCCGCCTTGCCGGTCCGACCAGACCCGCCCCAGAAGGGTCGCGCCTTCGGCATCGACCGGCAGAACCGCGGCAGCGGTCAAAGGCTGTCGTGACGTCAAATCCTGTCCCCCCGGATATGGCGGCGCCCCCAACGCCGCGTCGCCTGATGATGTCAGACAACAAGATGACATGACCCTAACGGCGGTCGCGGCGGCCTGTCTACAGAAATTATCGCCCGCAACCCCAGCTGACCTGTCAGCGGTAGAATTCCAGCCGCAGCGCGATCCGGTCGGCCGATCTGATCATATGCGCCCGCATCGCCGCGCGGGCCCGTACCGGATCGCGGGCGGCAATGGCGTCGCGCAGCTCGGTATGCTCGCGATCCACGATGGCGACGATCTCTTCCAGCCGGATACGCTCGCGCGATGCGACGATGGTTTGCAGAATGCGGTCAGATACGGCGCCCAGAAACTGCCCGAAATAGTCGTTGCCGGTGGCTGCGGCGATGGTGCGGTGAAAATCCAGATCGGCCAGAATGCCGTCGCCCGCGGTGTCATCGATGACGCGCATCCGTTCAAGCGCGGCGTCCAGCTGGTGCAGATGGTCGGGGCGGTGATAGGTCGCGGCCAGTCCCGCCGCCTCGATTTCCAGCGGCACGCGCAGCTGGAACAGGTCGCGGAAGGCGTGGCTGTCCAGATCCTCGTGGTCCGCCAGACGGATATGCCGCGTCGGCCGGTCAATCACAAAGGCGCCGACACCCTGTCGCGTCTCGATCATACCTTCGTTTCGCAGCTGGGCGATCGCCTCGCGGATGACGGTGCGGCTGACGCCGAATGTCTTGGACATGGCGTTCTCGGTGGGCAGTTTGTCACCGGCTTTCAGCTCGCCCTGCTGGATCTGCTGCGCAAAACGGGCCGCAATACGTGCGGGCAGATGCTCGGTGCGGGGGATCTGGGTGGGCGCGCCGCTCATTTTTCAGCTCCTTCACTCGGGGTCGAACTGGCACCCTTGGTTCATCGTCATCGCCGGGTCCAGTGCGCGTTTTATCGCTGTCAGCATCCTTCGCTGCGCGCCGGGCAGGCGCGCCTCGAAGTCGGGCTTTTTCAGACGCCCGATACCATGCTCGGCACTGATCGAGCCGGCATAGCGGTCCAGAACCTCGTTCACGATCTTCTTGGCGGTCAGGATCTGGGCGTCAACAGAGCCGGGGCCACCGGCATGATCCGGCAGCACGTTCAGATGCACATTGCCGTCGCCCACATGCCCGTAGGAGACACAGGTGCACCCCGGCAGCTGCGCCGTGACCGCCGCCTCGGCCTCGGCCACGAAATCGGCCAGCCGGGACAGCGGCACCGAGATATCGGTGCGCAGATGTCGCCCGCGCCGGGCCTGCCCCTCGTTCATCCCCTCGCGGATCGCCCAGAGGGATGCGGCCTGCGCCTGCGATTGCGCAATCACCCCGTCCAGCGCCAGACCGCTGTCAAAGACACCCTCCAGAAACCGCTGCATCAGGCTGCCAATATCGACCAGACCCGAGCCCGAAATCTCGATCAGGGCATAGGCCGGATGGGTGGCCTCCATCGGCAGGGTCAGATCGGGTCTGGCCTCGCGTGCAAGCCGGAAGGCCAGTGGCGGCATGAATTCAAAGGCGGACATCAGGTCGCAGCACTCACGCCGCGCGCGACGGTAAAGCGCGATCACATCCGCCAGCCGGGGCAGCGCCACCAGCGCCGTGGCCACCTGATCCGGCGCCGGAAGCAGCTTGACCGAGACGGCGGTGATGATCCCCAGCGTCCCCTCGGCGCCGATGAACAGCTGTTTCAGGTCGATGCCGCGATTGTCCTTGCGCAGCGATGACAACCCGTCGAACAACTCCCCGTCGGGCAGCACGACCTCCAGCCCCAGCACCAGCTCGCGCATCATGCCATAGCGCAGGACATTCACGCCCCCCGCATTGGTCGAGACATTGCCCCCGATCCGGCAAGAGCCCTGCGCGCCAAGCGTCAGCGGAAAGAACAGGCCTTGTGCGGCGACGGCTTCCTTGACCTGTTGCAGAACCGCCCCCGCCTCGATCACGGCGGAAAAATTGTCGCCGTCCAGTTCACGGATCCGGGTCATCCGTTCCAGTGACAAAACCACCTGGCGCTGTGGCGCATCGGGCATGGCACCCAGCACCAGCCCGGTATTGCCTCCCTGCGGCACGATCCCAAGATCCAGCGCGACTGCCGCGCGTACGCAATCCTGCACCTGCGTGGTGCTGCGCGGGCGCAGGACCGCAACGGCCGCCCCCTGAACGTCCCCGTGCCAGTCGCGGCAATAGGGCAGCACATCATCCCCCGTCAGCACCAGATCAGCGCCCAGCATCCGGGCCAGCATCCGGGACTGCCGGTCCACCACGGTTTCGCCATCGGTTACAAAGCTATGCGCCCCGCTCATCATCGGTCGGCTCTCTCACGGCTTGAAGTTTACAGGTTATCAGACAATCATACTAATCCAACATACTAATCCAAGCGTGGCGGAAGGCCACCTCGAATTCTGGGAGGGACTCGATGCATATCCTGATCACTGGCGCGGCGGGCATGCTGGGCCGCAAGGTGGCGGCGCGTCTGGCGCGCGATGGCGGTCTTGGCGGTCGGCAGATTGATGCGTTCACGCTGATTGATGTCCTGCCCCCTGAGGCGCCCGAGGGGTTTTCGGGTCGGGTTTCCTGCCTCGGTCTGGACCTGTCCGCGCCGGGCGCGGGTCAGCGGCTGGCCGCGTCCCGCCCGGATGTGATCTTTCATCTGGCCGCCATCGTCTCGGGCGAGGCCGAGGCGGATTTCGCAATGGGCTACAGAATCAATCTGGACAGCACGCGCGATCTGTTCGAGGCGATCCGGCTGGCCCATGAGGCCGATGGCTACCATCCGCGCGTTGTGTTTGCGTCCTCGATCGCCGTGGTCGGCGCGCCGCTGCCCTGTCTGATCCCGGACGAGTTTCACACCACGCCGCTGACCAGCTATGGCACGCAAAAGGCGATCTGCGAATTGCTGCTGGCCGATTACACCCGCCGCGGGTTGTTTGACGGCATCGGCATCCGCCTGCCCACGGTCTGCATCCGCCCCGGCACGCCCAACAAGGCGGCCTCGGGCTTTTTCTCGAACATTCTGCGAGAGCCGCTGGTGGGCAAGCCTGCCATTCTGCCAGTGCCGGACAGTATCCGGCACTGGCACACCTCGCCCAGGTCCGCCGTGGGGTTCATGATCCACGCGGCAAGCATGGATCTGACGGCGGTCGGCCCCCGCCGCAACCTGTCGATGCCCGGCCTCAGCGCCACCGTGGCCGAACAGATCGAGGCGCTGCGCCGCGTGGCGGGCGATGCCGCCGTGGCCCTGATCCGGCGCGAGCCTGACGCCGCCATCACGGCCATGTGCGAGGGCTGGGCCCCCGGCTTCGAGGCCACCCGCGCCCGCGCTCTTGGCTTTGCCGCCGAAGGCAGCTTCGACGACATCATCCGCGCGCATATCGAGGATGAGCTGGGGGGCCAGATATGACCGCAATCGCTTTTCTGGGCACCGGGCTGATGGGCGCGCCGATGGTGCGGCGCCTGCTGGGCGCGGGCCATGCCGTCACGGTCTGGAACCGCGACCCGGAAAAGGCCCGCGCGCTGCAGGCCGATGGCGCAAAGCTGGCCTGCGATCCGGTACAGGCCGTTGCGGGTGCCGGGGTCGTCTTTACCATGCTTTCGGACGGTGCCGCCGTCACGCAGGTGCTGTTCGAACGCGGTGTCGCTGCGGCGATACCCGGCGGCGCGGTGGTGATCGACACCTCCTCGATCGCGCCCGCGCAGGCGCGCGATCATGCGCAGCGCCTGCGCGGCATGGGGATCAGCCATGTCGACTGCCCTGTCTCGGGCGGCGTGGTCGGGGCGCAAGAGGGAACACTGGCGCTGATGGCCGGGGGCGAGGACCGGGTGATCGACCGGATTGCCGATGTGATGGCGCCCCTCGGACGGTTGACCCATGTCGGTCCGTCGGGTGCCGGTCAGGTCTGCAAGCTGGCCAACCAGCAGATCGTGGCCGTCACCATCGGCGCGGTGGCCGAGGCGATGATCCTGGTTCAGGCGGGCGGCGCCGACCCGGCCCGCTTCCGCGACGCCATTCGCGGCGGCTTTGCTGAAAGCCGCATCCTGGACTTGCATGGCGGACGGATGGTCCGGCGCGATTTTGCCCCCGGCGGCCCCTCGCGGCTGCAACTGAAGGATCTGGACGCCGTCGCCGATCTGGCCCGCGCGGCGGGTCTCAGCCTGCCGCTGACACAGGCTGTGCGCGCGGAATTCACCGAATTCGTGGCCTCGGGCCATGGTGACACCGATCACAGCGGGCTGCTTCTGCATCTGGAACAGCAAAACCCCGCACCCCCGCACAAGGACAGGCCATGACCGACACGCCGAGACGCCGCCTTCGCTCGCAGGACTGGTTCGACAATCCCGATCACGCCGACATGACCGCCCTCTATCTGGAGCGGTTCATGAATTACGGCACCACGCCGGAAGAGTTGCGCTCGGGCCGGCCCATCATCGGGATCGCGCAATCGGGCAGCGACCTCAATCCCTGCAACCGTCACCATCTGGATCTGGCAAAGCGGGTCCGCGACGGCATCCGCGACGCGGGCGGCATCGCGATCGAGTTTCCCAGCCATCCGCTGTTCGAGAACTGCAAACGCCCGACCGCCGCGCTGGACCGCAATCTGGCTTATCTGGGGCTGGTCGAACTGCTCTATGGCTACCCGTTCGACGGGGTCGTGCTGACCACGGGCTGCGACAAGACCACGCCCTCGGCGATCATGGCGGCGGCGACGGTGGACATTCCCGCCATCGTGCTGTCGGGCGGCCCGATGCTGGATGGCTGGCACGAGGGCCGGCTGGTCGGCTCGGGCACCGTCATCTGGCAATCGCGCCGCAAACTGGCCGCGGGCGAGATCACCCGCGACGAGTTTCTGGAAACCGCCTTGGACAGCGCCCCCTCGATCGGGCATTGCAACACGATGGGCACGGCCTCGACGATGAACGCGATGGCCGAGGCGCTGGGGCTGTCGCTGACCGGCTGCGCCGCCATTCCTGCCGCCTACCGGGAACGTGGCCAGATCGCCTATCGCACCGGGTTGCGGGCGGTCGAGCTGGTGCGCGAGGATATCCGCCCCTCGCAGATCCTGACGCGGGCGGCGTTTCTGAACGCGATCCGGGTCAATTCGGCCATTGGCGGATCGACCAATGCGCAGCCGCATCTGATGGCCATGGCGCGCCATGCCGGGGTTGAGCTGCATCCCGGCGACTGGCAGGCACATGGCTATGACGTGCCCCTGCTTGCCAATGTTCAGCCTGCGGGCGAATGGCTGGGAGAGCGGTTTCACCGCGCGGGCGGCGTGCCCGCCGTCATGTGGGAATTGCTGCAGGCGGGCGTGCTGGATGGCGACTGCCCGACCGTGACGGGCCGGACCATGGCCGAAAACCTCAAGGGCCGCGAAAGCACCGACCGCGAGGTGATCAAGCCCTATGATGCGCCGATGATGTCGCGCGCGGGCTTTCTGGTGCTGCGCGGCAATCTGTTCGACTTTGCCATTATGAAAACCAGCGTCATTTCACAGGCGTTCCGCGCCCGCTATCTGTCCGCTCCGGGCCACGAAGGGGTGTTCGAAGGCACGGCCTTTGTCTTTGACGGCTCGGGGGATTACCACGCCCGCATCAACGATCCCGCGCTGGACATCAACGCGGATTCGATTCTGGTCATCCGGGGCGCGGGTCCGCTTGGCTGGCCCGGCTCGGCCGAGGTGGTCAATATGCAGCCGCCCGACCGCCTGATCCGGCAGGGCATCTCCAGCCTGCCCACCATCGGCGACGGTCGGCAGTCGGGCACGGCCGACAGCCCCTCGATCCTGAACGCCTCGCCCGAAAGTGCGGCGGGCGGCGGGCTGGCCTGGCTGCGAACGGGCGATCGCATCCGCATCGACCTCAACGAGGGCCGCTGCGACATGCTGGTGGACGAAGCGGAAATCGCCCGCAGGAAAACCGATGGCATCCCCGCCACGCCCGCCTCGGCAACGCCCTGGCAGAAGATCTATCGCGCCACGGTCACGCAGCTTTCCGAAGGCGCCACCATTGAGGGCGCCGATCAGTTTGTGCGCATCTCGGACAACCTGCCGCGCCACAATCACTGATATGCAGGGCGGGCACTGATATGCAGGGCGGGTCCGCTGAATGACAAAGGCCGCCCCCGGGGATGGCCGTTCCCACAAAACGGTCGCCCGTGACGTTCAGGTGGCAAAGCTTTACCGGTAGCGCATGTGACGTTGCCCCCAACTTTTATACAGCGTGAGCGGGACTCCGGGTTTGAGCTTTGTCCATTCGGGCGGGTTGGGCAACGGGGGCTGGCGCGGAGCTTTGCGGATTGCGCAGCGTCGGGCCCAGTTGCGGGGCGAAGGGTTGGGCGAACGCGGCAGGCGTCTGCCAGCCGAGGCGCGAATGGGGGCGTTCGGTGTTATAGTCCGTGCGCCAGGCGGCCAGCGTGACGCGGGCATGGTGCAGGGACGGGAACAGGGTTTCGTTCAACAGCTCATCGCGCAGACGCCCGTTGAAGCTCTCGATGAAGGCATGTCTCGGGTCGGCTTTCCGGGTGCGATGTAATGCCAGTCAAACTTGCGGTCATCCACGAACTTCAGGATCGCGTTCGAGGTGAACTCGGTTCCGTAGCATGTTGGGAATGACGCGCTGTTGAAGGTTATGGCCGCCTGCGCAGCCTCCAAAATTGCGCAGCAGGCGGCCATAACCGGGTCGCGGGTCTCTATGGTGGTTTTGCGAACCACACCACCGAGGAGACCGGCCATGGCCAAGGTTGAGCATACTTCGGATGCCCGTGTTCTGGTAGGCATCGACATTTCCAAGCACCGGCACGAGGTGCTGATTTCCGTTCCGGGCAAGACGCGCCGCCGGCGCCTGACGATCACCAACAGCACGGATGACTTCATGCGCTTGATCGCGATCTTGCGGGAATACGGCCTGCCTGTGCGCATCGGTTTTGAGGCCACCGGCAATTACCATCGGGTTCTGATGTATCACCTTGGCCTGGCCGGGTTCGATCTGAAGCTCGTATCCTCGGTCGCGCTCGCCCGCACGCGGGAGGCGCTGCACAACAGCTGGGACAAGAATGACCCCAAGGACGCGCAGGTAATTTTGCACATGCTGCAAATCGGTGCGGTGCAGATCTTCCAGGACCCGATGGTGGCCGGCACGAACGACATTCAGGAATTATCCAAGACCCATGATGCCGTGTCGCGGACCAAGACCGAGCTGTGGCACCGCATCCTGACCCATTACCTGCCACTCTACTTTCCGGAAGCCGACCGTTTCCATCGCAGCTCACGCACGGATTGGTTCCTAGCCTTTCTCGAGATGTTCCCCTCTCCGCACATGATCAGCGCCATGACCAAGGAGGAGTTCACCAGGGCTGCTTGGCAGGTGGTCGGGCGCAAGGTCGAGAAGTCTCTCCTGTTGTCAGATATTTACGAGACGGCAAAGGTGTCTACCGGGCTGCCCGTATCGCCAGATTCAGACGCCATCCGAATGTTCCGCATGATGCTGGCCGAAGGGCGAAACCTGATCCGCCAACGCAATGCCATCGAAGATCGGGCGGTCGAATTGCTGGCCGAGCGCCCTGACTATCAACTGCTGCACACCATTCCCGGCATCGGGCCGATCAACGCTCTGACGATCTTGGCCGAGACGGGTGACGTGCGCCGGTTCCACCATCACCGTCAGTTTCTGAAGTTCTGCGGCATGGATCTGGCCACCGTCCAGTCCGGCATGTTCCGCGGTCGGAGCAAGATATCGAAGTATGGCAAACTGCCGGCACGTTTTGCGGATTGCAGGCCCGTTATTTTTGCGGAAATCCGCAATTGTCTTGAAGTCTGGCTTCAACCGGCCAGTCAGTCAGATGAGCTCCAGATTACGGCCGCACTCTCGTTCCAGCCGCCGTGATGACTGTATCTGGTTCAGATACCATATACATAAATCCGCAGCAACACCCCCGGATGATAGCTTAGTCGACCGGTGGGCGCAGGCAGCACGTCGAAGCCGGTTGCTGCGAGATCAAGAATGTCGACAAAGGCATCAACGGCGCGGACCGGACTGTTCTCATCAACATAGTCGTCCAGATGTTCAGGCAATAACATCGACTGCCGGCGGTCCAGACCTTCGATAAATCGCGTCATGAAAACCTCCGCATCGAACACGGAAATCACACCATAACTCACCGAAAAGAGGCGAGTTTCCACACACCCTTTCCGCATTGCGGAAGCTGCTGCACGCCCCGAGCTCATGCCAGGCGCTCGCGGAAGACCTCGGCCGGAGGTCGGCAGGCCAGGCATCGGCGCGGGGTGGTGTTCATCCGTTTCGACAGCTGGACAAAGTCACGCGCCAGCGTTGTCAGCAGCGCCGTGTCGCGCGGAAGCCAGCGCCGGATGCGCCGGTTGGTATTCTCGACGGTGGGCCTCTGCCACGGCGCCTGCGGATCGCAAAGCCATGCCTGCGCTCCCGGCCCTTTTTCCTGCGCGCGCCGGGAGGCAAACTCCAGTGCGCGATCGAAGTCAGGCTTTGGCGCGCGTCAAGGGGCAGGGGGCCAGGCAGGTTGATCAGGGTGGGTCTCGCTCGTTTCCGTGATGCCGCTCGGGGGGTTGTCAGCCCTGACGGAGACGCGCCAGCTGGCGGCCTCGCTGGCGGGGGGATGCCGCTGACGCTGGCGATGCCGGTCATGTCGGTGGCCATCGGAGTGTTGGTGATGGGGGATAAAATGGCCCTGCGCGTCGCGGTTGGCATGTCAGGGCGCTGGCTGGCGTCATGCTGGTCCAGCGCGCGGGGCGACCGACCTCAAGCGCAGGACCTGCCGCATGAATGACATCGGGTGATCGCGTCAGTCGCTTTCCCCGATGTCAGAGACCGCGTGACAAAGCGGCGGGTTCATCCCCCTCATGGCAGTCTGCATCTGCTGGAGGTGAGGCGCTGCACAGCACGCGACGGATCTTGGGCACGGCGTAGCGGGGATCCTCGTGATAATCAATGATGCTGGCAAAGCCTCCGTCGGCATTGAATAGAAACACGCCGGCAGTGTGGTCCATCGTATAGTCGCCGTCATCGCGCGGCACTTTCCTGAATGACGCGCGAAACCCATCGGCCGCTTTGCGGATCTGCGGCAGCGCGCCGGTCAGCCCGATGATCCGGGGGTCGAAGTTCGACAGGTAATCGTCCAGCACCTCGGGCGTATCGCGCGCAGGATCGACCGAGATCAGGACCGCGTTCAGCCGGTCGGCGTCAGAACCGATCTGTTCCAACCAGTCCGAGATGTCGCTCAGCGTCGTGGGGCAGATGTCGGGACACCATGTGAAGCCGAAGAAAACCAGCGTCGGCTGGCCGATCCAGTCCTCGGGCCGGACCGTGTTTCCGCGGTGATCGCTGAGCGTGAACGACATCTGGTCCAGCGGCAGGGGCAGGACGCCTGCCACCTGTTCCGTTCTGCTACGGGACTGCCACCAGCCAACCCCCAGCATGAAGACCACGGCGAACACGATCAGGACACAAGCGCCCAACAGTTTTTTGCGGTTCATTGTCCGTCGTCAGCGCAGCCGGGCCCGCTCGCGCCGGTGCTCTGCACCATCACGGGGATCGTCACCTCGCCCGCGTCGCGGAAGGACAGGGTGACGGGAAACGTCTCGCCCTCTTTCAGGCTCTCGGTCAGATCCATCAGCATGGCATGGTACCCGCCCGGCGCCAAAGCCACGGACCCGCCTGCGGGGACGGGAACCTGCATCGCGTGCTGCATCGAGGCCACGCCCTGCGTCATCACCGTCTGGTGCAGCATCGGCATGCCCGAGACAGGCGTGGCAATGCCCGTCAGCGCATCGGCGGCGGCGCCGGCATTGCGGATGGTCAGATAGACCACGCCCGGACGCGACGTTCCGTTCGAGGCCCGGGACCAGGCCTGCGAGATCTCAAGCGATCCGACAGTCGCGGTTTCGCAGGCCAGCGCGGGGCCTGAGGCGATGATCAGGGCGGCTGTGGCAAGAAGACGTTTCATGGTTCTCACAATCTTGTCTGGAGGTCTGCAAGGATGTCGTCGGCGGGGGTGCCGTAGGTGAACTGTCGCAACCAGTCCCCCTCGGGACCGATCAGGAACAGTCCGGATGTATGAGACATGGTGTAGCCGTCGGGTGCGGTGGCCGTGTCTTCACGCTCATAATAGATGTGAAAACTGTCTGCCGCCGCGCGGGTTTGCGCCGCATCCCCGGCCAGCCCAAGGATCGTGGGATGAAACGCCGAGGCATAGTCCGCAATCCCGAGCCTGCGATCACGCTCCGGGTCGATCGAGATGAACAGCGGCTGCACCTGACCGGCCTGATCCCCAAGATCGTCCATCACCTGCGCAACCTCGGCCAGCGTTGTCGGGCAGATGTCGGGGCAATTGGTGAAACCAAAGAAGACCAGCAGATACTTGCCCTGAAATTCTGCCACGGTCCGCAGACGCCCCCCGGCATCCGGAAGCGTGAAGCTCGGACGGAACGCGGCCTGCTCTGTGACAGGGGGGGTGCGATCCGCCCATATGACGACGGCGGTCGCCGCCACAAGTGCCGCTGCGACCGCCGCCCAAAGTCGTTTTTGCAAACCTGTCAGTCGCATCGCGCGCGCATCCCTTGTCTTTTTTGGTGGCCTAACACCTCTAGTCACATGAGCTTCAAGGAAAAAATCCGGTGGTCACGCGATGGTGAGCACTTATCCGATCAGCACCGTCGACAGCAGGTTCACGTTCAGCACGATGATCGTGACGGCGATCAATGCGCAAAGCCCGGTCAGCCATCGGGGTGAGACCATGGCCCCCATCCTGGCGCGGCTGGCCGTGAACATGACAAGCGGCACGATGGCGAAGGGCAGCTGGAAGGACAGCACGACCTGGCTGAGGATCAGAAGCTGTCCGGTGCCTTCGCTGCCATAGATCAGGATCACCGCTGTCGCGGGCAGGATCGCAAAGCCTCGGGTGATCAGACGTCGCAACCACGGCTTCAGCCGCAAGCGGATGAAGCCCTCCATCACGATCTGTCCGGCCATCGTCGCGGTGACGGTGGAATTCAGGCCCGAACACAGCAGCGCCAGACCGAACAGCACCGGCGCGACGGATGAGCCCAGCAAAGGCTGCAGCAGCAGATGCGCCTTGTCGATCTCGGCCACGTCTGTCTGGCCGACTGTATGAAAGGCTGCCGCCGCAAGGATCAGGATCGACGCGTTGATGGTCAGCGCGAACATCAGGGCGATGGTCGAATCCCAGGTCGCAAGGCGCAGGGCTTCGCGCTTTGACGACAGGTCCAGCCCATAGGCGCGGGTCTGCACGATCCCGGAATGCAGATACAGGTTATGCGGCATGACCGTGGCGCCGATGATCCCAAGCGCCAGATACAGCATGTCGGGATTCCCGAGAATCTGCCGATCAGGCGCAAAGCCTGCGATCACCTCGCCCCAGACCGGATCGGCCTGCGCGATCAGCACGGCAAAGCAGGCGGTGATGATGGCCAGCAGCCCGATGATGAAGGCCTCGACCCATCTGAACCCCTTGTTCTGAAGCCAGAGGATCAGAAACACGTCGCCCGCCGTGATGAAGATGCCGATCTCCAGCGGAATGCCGAACAGCAGGTTCAGACCGATGGCGGTGCCGATGACCTCGGCCAGATCGGTGGCAACAATGGCCAGTTCGGCAAAGATCCACAGCGGAAAGGACACCCACCCCGGATAGGCGTCGCGGCAGGCCTGCGCCAGATCCCGCCCCGACGCCACAGCGAGACGGGCACACAGCGATTGCAGCAGGATCGCCATGATATTGGACAAAAGCGCGACGAACAGCAGCGTATATCCAAAGGCCGCCCCGCCGGCCAACGAGGTCGCCCAGTTGCCCGGATCCATATAGCCGACAGCAACCAGATAGCCGGGTCCGATGAAGGACAGAAAGCGACGGAACCGTGTCTTGCCGCCGCCTGCGACGGCAATCGTGCGGAAAACCTCGGACAGGGACGGCGTTTCGCGTTTATGGCGCCAGGCATTGGTTGGCATTTGTCAGAACTTTCCATGATCTTTAAAAATTAGCTGATGCTAACAATTTAGCCTTGGCCTTTGCCTGTCAATCCGCGATGTGCCACACTATCCCGATGACCCATGATCCTTCTGCCGCTGCCCCGACCGACCCTTCGACCTCAGCCAGTCGCGCAGAGGCGTTTCAGGGTGTGCGCGAGGCGCGGCGCAACGAACTGGCCGAGGATTATGTCGAGCTGATCGCCGAGCTGATCCACGAGCACGGAGAGGCCCGGCCCGTCGCCATCGCCGCACGTCTGGGGGTGCGCGCGCCGACCGTGACCAAGGCGCTGGACCGGCTGTCCCGCGAGGGGCTGATCACCCGCGAGCGGTACAGATCCGTGTTTCTGACCGAAAAGGGACGCGCCCTGGCCCGCGACTGCCGCCGCCGCCACGAGATCGTCCTGCGCTTCCTGATCCGCCTCGGGCTGGATGCCGAGACGGCAGAGCGGGATGCCGAAGGCATCGAACACCATGTCAGCGAACGGACGCTGGCGCTGTTTGCGGCCTATGCGGACAAGGGCTAGGGCCAGGGCGGGGGCCAGGGCAGGGGCGGGGGCGGGGTTCAGGACATCTCGACGGCGCGGCGCACCTCCCAGATCAGGCGATCGAATGACAGATCCCTCAGCTGGCGGCCATCCAGAAAAAAGGTCGGGGTCTGGCGGACATCCAGTGTCGCCACATCGGCCGCGTCCTGATTGAGAATGCCGACAATGTCGGGCGACAGGCGCGCGGTCTGCGCCTTTCCGAGGTCCAGACCGGCCGCCCCGGCGATCTGCCATGCCAGGTCCATCCGGGGTGTGCCATGGACCGCCCATTCCGGCTGCCGGTCCAGCAGCGCGTTCAGGACCGGCTCGAACCGGCCCTGCATGCGTGCGGTCTCAAGAATGCGCACGGCCTCGTCCGATCCCTGATGAAAGACCGTATAGCGCATGACGATCCGAACCTGATCGGGGAATTGCGTGCGGATGTCCTGCACGACAGGATGATAGGCGCGGCATGCCTCGCATGAGGGATCGAAGAACTCGACCAGCGTGACCGGGGCATCCGGGGGGCCAAAGCTGGGGGCGTGGCCGCGCACCAGCACCCGCCCGTCCGCCACCGGAGCGGCGGCGGCCTGCGCCTCGGCCTCGGCCTGCCGGGTACGGGTGGTGAGGATTGCGCCGCCGCCAAAGGCGGCCAGCCCGAGGGCCGAGGCTCCGATCAGAAGGGTGCGGCGGTTCATCTGCGTTTTCCTTTTGATGACATGAGGCAGGCAAGGATCGCGGCAAAGGCGATCAGCGCCAGAAAGGGGATCGGCAGGCCCAGAATTGTCTGCGCCTGATCGGTGCAGGACGGCCCGTCTCTGGTGCAGGGGGCGATGCCTTGCGGGATCAGGCCGGCGTAAAGGCCCGAATGCCAGCCGGCCAGCACCAGTCCCGGCACGGCCAGCGGCAGGGCATAGACCCGCGCCAGCCCGTCACCTCGCCACAGCGACAGGCCCAGGACCGGCACCAGCGGGAACATCGCAATGCGTTGATACCAGCACAGGGTGCAGGGCATCTGTCCCAGAACCTCGCCGATGAACAAGGCGCCAAGCGTCGCCGTCAGGGCGATCAGAAAGGCCATGAAAATGGCTGGCTCGTGGCGGCTGACGCCGCCTGTGTCAGCTTTGGTCACTGGCAGGCCCCCTGGATATGGTCGGGCGCAGCGTGCCGGTCAGGATCAGCAGAGCGCCAAGACTGATCGCAATGTCGGCGGCGTTGAACGTGGGCCAGTGCGCGTCCCGCCAATAGAGATCGAGAAAATCGGTGACCGCCCCCTGCCGCAGCCGGTCGACGATATTGCCAAGCGCACCGCCCACGATCAGCGCAAGCCCGATCCGCTCGCGCAGGGTTCTGGCGCGCAGGGCCATGTAGGCGAACATCAGTGCCAGCGCCCCGGTCAATGCCGCCATCAGCAAGGGCCGGCCCGCCATCAGCCCCGACATCATGCCAAAGCTGGCGCCTTCGTTGAAGCTCAGAGTCAGATTGAAGCCCGGGCTGACGGGCAGGATCTGCCCCGGCGAAAGCCGCGACAATGCGACGGCCTTGGTGATCTGATCGACCAGCACGACGACGCCGGTCAGGCCTATGGTAAGGGGGGCCTTCATCGCACATTCCGTCTGTCAGGGCCGATCCAGCGCGGCACGGTTTCCAGATAGCGTCGATACTCTGCACCCAGGGCCCGCGTCAGTTCAGCTTCCTCTGACCGCACCTGCGTGGAAGCCGCCCAGAAGAAAAGCAATGGCGCGAGAATCGCTGGAACAGCCGGGACTGCCAAGGCGACACCGACCAGCAGAAGGCATTGGCCCATGAAGGTCGGGTTGCGGCTGAAGCGGTACAGCCCGCCCGGGACAAGCGTGCCCGTCGCTCCTTCGGCAACACCGACGCGCCACGAGCTGCCCATCGACATCTGCGCCGCAAAGGCCAGCATGGCACCAAGCCCGGCAAGGAATATGCCGGTCAGGCCACGCGCCATGGCACCTTCTTCGATCCGGAACGGGTCCAATTCTTGCAGCGAGGGCCAGATCCCCCAGAGCAGGGCCCCCAGAAAAGGCAGTGCGAAAGCAGCCCTGAACCCCCGCGCGGCCCAACGGTCAGGACCCCGGGCACGGCCGAACAGCCAGATCGGCCTGCCCGCAGCCCGGGCCGCCAAGGTGCCGCCCCAGAGGAAAAGCAGCAGATAGCCCGAGAGCACCGCCAGCGCCGCCCCACCAAAACCGGTCACCATTCGCTCAGCCCTCCCGCTCGGGATCAAACCGCAGCAGACGCAGCGCGTTCAGCGTGACCAGCACTGTCGCCCCGGTATCGGCCAGAATGGCGATCCACAGGCCGGTCATCCCCAGAACTGTCGTCACCAGAAAGACCGCCTTCAGCCCAAGCGCGATGGTGACGTTCTGGCGGATATTGGCCATGGCCGCGCGGGCCAGCCGGATCTGCGCCGGCACATCCGTGACCCGGTCGCGCAGGATCGCCGCGTCTGCGGTCTCCAATGCCACATCGGTGCCCGAGCCCATCGCCACGCCAATGCTGGCCTGTTTGAGTGCGGGGGCGTCATTGATGCCATCCCCGATCATCATCACGCCGCCCTGTTCGTGCATGTCGCGGATCGCCTGCAGCTTGTCCTCGGGCATCATGTCGGCCTGGACCTGCATGCCCAGACCCTCGGCAATGGCGGCCGCGGTGCGGGGATTATCGCCGGTCAGGATCACCGACGAGATGCCCATCGCCGTCAGCTGGCGTATCGCGTCGGCGGCGTCGGCACGGGGTTCGTCCCGCATGGCAATCAGGCCCAGAGGTGTCCCCTCGCGATAGACGGCGACGGTCGTCTTGCCTTCGTTTTCGAAGAGGGTGGCCTGATGCAGGCCGGGTCCGTCCAGCCCGCCGGCCCCGGATGCATGGCGGGGCGAGGTCACCCAGACCGGCGCATCCCCGACGGTCGCCACCACGCCCCGGCCGGGCAGGGCACGGGCATCGTACGCAGGCAGAGCCGTGACGCCGGCGGCCTCGGCCCGTGCCCCGATGGCCTTGGCCAGCGGATGGCTGGAGCCGCGTTCGACAGCGGCGGCAACCGCCAGCAGCTGCGCCTCGGTCGTGGAGCCGAAGACCACCAGATCGGTGACCTGCGGGCGGCCATGGGTCAGTGTGCCGGTCTTGTCAAACGCCACCTGCGAGACCCTGGCCGCCGCCTCGATCACCGCGCCACCCTTCATCAGCAGACCCCGGCGCGCGCCCGTAGACAGCGCCGAGGCGATCGACGCGGGAACCGAGATGACCAGTGCGCAGGGGCAGCCGATCAGCAGCAGCGCCAGCCCGCGATAGATCCAGATGTCCCAAGCCTGACCAAAGACGAGCGGCGGCACCAGCACCACCAATGCCGACAGCGCGACGATGGCGGGCATATACCAGCGGCTGAAGCGATCAATGAACCGCTCGGTTGGCGCGCGCGCCTCCTCGGCCTCTTCGACAAGGCGGATGATCCGCGCGATGGTGTTGTCCTCTGCCGCCTTTGTGACGGTGACGCGCAGGACCGCTTCGGTATTGATCGAACCCGCGAAAACCGCGTCCCCCGGACCACGGGTACTGGGCACGCTTTCGCCGGTCACCGGGCTCTCGTCGATGCCCGAGATCCCTTCGGAAATTTGCCCATCGGCGGGGATCCGGTCACCGGGACGGACCAATACGGTCTGACCGACCTGCAGGCTGGCGGCGGCGACCTCGCGGGTGGTGCCGTCTTGTTCCAGCAGGGCGGTTTTCGGGACCAGATCGGCCAGCGCGCGGATGCCGTCACGGGCCTTGCCTGCCGCGACACCCTCAAGAACCTCGCCCACGGCGAACAGGAACACGACCAGCGCCGCCTCCTCCGCCGCATTGATGAAAAGCGCGCCGAGGGCGGCGATGGTCATCAGCCCCTCGATGGTGAAGACCTGCCCCAGACGCGCGGCGGTAAAGGCACGGCGGGCGACGGGCGCCACGCCGATCAGGCAGGCGGCGACAAAGGCCCATGCGCCGATACGGGGCGCGACAAGCTCTGCCATCCAGGCTGCCGCCAGCAGCAGGCCGGTAAAGATCACCAGCCGGCCCTTGCCGGTCCGATACCAGCTTTTGCCCCGGTCGGCGGGATCGTCATGGACATGGCCGGGACTGCCATGCCCCGGGTGTTCTGCCTTTCGGTGCTGTGCGTGATCGTGTGGATCGCCGGATGCTGTATCGGGCTGGTTGAACCCGGCCCCGTCGGCGTCGCGCGCCACGATCTGGTATCCGAAGGCGCGCACGGTCCGCTCGATCTTGTCGCGTCCGGTCTGCGTTTCGTCCAGCGTCAGTCGCAGGCGTCCCGAGATGATACCGACCTCGACCCCGCTGACGCCTTTCAGGCGACCCACTGCGTTTCTGACCTTTGTTGCACAAGAGCCGCAATCCATGCCGGTGACAGTCCAGTCGCAGGTCGTTTCACCAGGCAGACTCAGTTTCGTCATCATCTTCCCCTCCGCCGAAGCAGGGCAGTTGCCGTCATCGATTCGGATGTTTAATGTCTCTAGCAACTATAGGTTCAAGGAGAATCTTGATGCTGACCATCGGCAAGCTTGGATCATCGACCGGCGTAAAGGTCCCCACGATCCGCTATTACGAGCAGATCGGCCTTCTGCCCGAGCCCGAGCGCAGTTCCGGCAACCAAAGACTATACACCCGCGAGGCACATGAGCGTCTGTCCTTCATCCGCCATGCACGGGAACTGGGATTCTCGCTTGAGGCGATCCGTGACCTGCTCAGCCTGTCGGACAATCCCGATCAGCCCTGCGCGGGGGCCGATGCCATCGCCAGGGCGCAACTGGCCGAGGTCGAAAGCCGTCTTTCCCGGCTGACCGCCCTGAAGGCAGAGCTGGAGCGCATGGTGGTGGAATGTGCAGGCGACAGGATCTCGCGCTGCCGGGTCATCGAAGTGCTTGGCAATCACTCGCTTTGCATCACCGACCACAGCCTGCACGACGATTCCGGTCTGTAAGGCTGGCAGGCCCGAGAGATAAATTCCGGCCCTTTGCGGCGGGTCTGTGCGCCTGCCATGGATCGGCGGCCAGCCCTCGCTCGTCGCCACGGGCGGCGGGCCGCGCATGACCGGGAATCGTCCCGATTGTCTCGGACCTCTCTGACAAATCCGTGATCCCTGGGCATTCCGGCTTGAACCTCTAGTGGCTTGAGATCGCAAAAGGTCCCCGTAGGCCGCAACGGGCAGAGAGAAGAACCGATGCCGATTGATCACCTTGTGTCCGGATGCTGAGCATCCTTGCGGCGCTGCTCGGCGCCTGTCGCGGGGCATACCGGGCAAGAAAGCTGGGAGGGCGCAGGCTGGACATGATCCAGTATGCGTCCGTTTACGCGCTTGCATTCGGATTGGTGGGGACCTTTGCCGGCATTTTTCTGGGGCGTCTGTTGACGCCATGAATCAGAACCCTGCCGCCGTCCGCTGTGCCGTCTGCGGCCGATACGATGTTGTTTTCCTGACGGGATATCTGAACTGATGATTTTGCGAATCTTGCTACTTGCCGGCTCTCTTGCTCTCACCGGCCCCCTGCACGCCCAGACCCCTTTCGGGTCCGCCCTTCCGGCGCAGGCAAGCAGCGTGGTTTCCACGCATGAGGTCATGCCCGGAGACACGCTGGACGCGATCCTGTCGCATGCAGGCATCTCAGCCGCGACCCGCAACGAAGCCGCGCTGGCCATCGCGGATGTGTTCGATCTGTCAACGCTCAGCCCCGGTCAGAGCCTGAGCTGGACTGTCTCCGAGGCTGATCCGACAAAGCTGGATCACCTGTCGCTGCTGATCGAGGATGGAACCGACATCATCCTCGATTTCAGCAAACCGCTGTCGGCGACCGTGATCAGGGCAGAGACCCGGCTTCGGGATCGTCGCGAGGTTCTGGTGCTGGAGAGATCGCTCTATGATACGCTGATCAGTCAGAACGCGCCCGAACGCTTTGCCGTCGATCTGAGCGCGTTGCTGGCCAGCGAGGTTGATTTCCGCCGCGACCTGACGGGCGGAGAACGCCTGGCGCTCATCTGGCAGGAAAGCGTGCTGCCGGATGGGACGATGGTCGCGGAGCCGCGGCTGTCCTATGCACGGCTGGAATTGCGCACAGCGATCTACGAACTGGTGGCAGCCTCCCCCGAGGATCCGTTCATCCTGTTCAAGGACGGCCTGCCCGTGCAGCAAAGTGCCCAGCCCGTGCCGGGCGCACGCCTGTCCTCGGTCTTCGGCAAGCGCAAGCATCCGGTCCTCGGTGTTCAGCGGCTGCATACAGGGGTCGACTATGCGGCACCGATCGGCACCCCTGTCCGCGCAACCGGAGCAGGCAAGGTTCTCTTTGCCGGAACCATGCGCGGATATGGCCGGGTGATCGACATCGACCATGGAAGCGGCGTGGTCACCCGCTATGCGCATCTGTCCCGCTTTGCCCCGGGCATGACCAGTGGGGTCAGGCTGGGCGCCGGCGACCGGATCGGCGATGTCGGAGCGACAGGTCTCGTGAGCGGGCCGAACCTGCATTACGAAGTTCGTGTCAACGGTGAGCCGACGGATCCAAGCGACACGTCACCCGCGCCCCGCGTCATCGTCCCCCGGACGGGCGACCGCGTCCTGCTTGCAGCGGCAAGAGCCGTGACGGGGTTCTTTATCCGCAGGGATACCAATGCCACCGGCATTTAGCGGCCCGGCCGCATTCCTCGCGATCCGACCTGGCGTTATAACGAAGGACCACATGTGATGCCCACCTTCCGGCTTGTGCCGACATCAAGAGAATTCCGCATCGCTGTCGTCCTGCTGATGCTGGCCCCTCTGGCGGGCTGTGCGCAGTTCGACGGACGTCGCGCACCGAAACTGACCGAGGACGGACGTTCGACCGCAGGCATTTACACGGTCACTGCGGCCAATGTCGATCCGATACGGCAACGGGCCGCCGAAACCCTGAACGTCCGGCGTGCCAGAAGCGGTCTGGCCCCCGTCCAGATGGACCCGCGCCTGAACGCAGCTGCTGGCGAACAGTCGGGTGCGATGATGGCGCAGGGACGTGCCTGGCCTTTCGGCCCGAATGGGGAAACCCCGCCCCAGCGCGCACGCCTTGCAGGCTTTCCCGGACGTGTGATCGGCGAGGTCGTCTCGGAAACCTATGAAAGCGAGGTTCTGGCGATCGACGCCTGGATGTCCGACCCGGCGCAGCGCGCGATCTTGATGGATCCCGACGCGCGCGCCATGGGCCTCGGGGTCGCACAGGACGCCAGTCTGAAAAAATGGTGGACGCTGACCGTCGCCGCACACCCTGATCTGTCCTGAGAGGAGAGCACCATGTCCCCACCCCTGAACCGTCGTGGCCTCATTCAGATGGCCGCTGCCGGGATTGCCTTTCCCGGCCTGCTGCGGGCACAAGATACGCCCGCACGCACCATATTGCCCGCACCCGCAGCGCTTCGCCACAATACGGCAAGCTTCACGAACCAGAGCTGGCAAGAGCATTTCACGTCACTGAGGAAGGGGGCGATCCTGTGTGACCTGCAGTCCCGCGCCCTCCATTACTGGTCCGAAGACCAGAGCATCTATCTGGTCTATCCCTCGTCGGTGCCGATGAGCGAGGCCTTGACCAAGCGCGGCTATACCGAAGTCGTTCTGAAGCGCAGAAACCCGACCTGGATCCCGACGCCGAACATGCGGGCGAACGATCCCAGCTTGCCTGATTTTATCGGTCCGGGACCGGACAATCCCCTGGGCAGCCGGGCCCTGAACCTCGGCTGGCAGTATTACCGCATTCACGGGATCGACCTGCTAAGCAAGATCGGACGACCTGCCTCGAACGGATGCGTCGGCCTGTATAACCCGAATGCAGAGCGGTTGTTTGATCTGGTCGAGATCGGAACGCAGGTCCGCTTCCTTTGACCGCAGGTGCGCACCAGATCTTGCGCTGGACAAGAACCGCTGGCGCAGTGTCTTTCTTGAACGCCCGTCAGAAGACAAATCGAGGGAGTAGATCATGATCAGGATGACGCGCCGTCGGGTGCTGTTGGCTGCCGCCGCCAGCGCCTTGCCCGCCAGCGCCTTGCCCGCCGTCGCGGCGGCTGACGGTCCGATGGCGATTCATGTCGTCGAAGGACGAGGCTGCGAGTGTTGCATGCAATGGACCGCCTATCTGAAGGAAAGCGGCTTTGATGTCACCAGTGAACAGCGGTTCGGCACGCTGCTCATGCAGCACAAGATTGATATGGGCGTCCCGATGAGCCTGACATCCTGTCATACCGGGACCATTGACGGCTATTTTCTTGAGGGGCATGTCCCTGTCGCCGATATCCGCAGACTGCTGACCGAAAAGCCTGACGCCCTTGGGCTGACCGTTCCCGGGATGCCATTTGGCAGCCCCGGAATGGGACCTGAAAGCCGCCGCGAAGCCTATGATGTCCTGCTGGTCCACAAGGATGGCAGCAGTGACGTTTTTAACCACTACCCCGCTGCATAAAAAAAAACGACGACCCGAGCAGGAAACAAATCCATGTCACATCTCACCCGGCGCCATGCTTCACTGGGGTTGCTTGCGGCTTTGGCGGCCTGCGGTCAATCGGGGCCGACGGCTCCTGGCCGCACCACCACACCTCAGTTCAAGCGATATTCCGGTCCGCCCGTCACGCAGGTCGTGGTTCAGAAGGCCGCGCGACGGATGTTTCTGCTGAACGGGCAGACAGTGTTGCGGTCCTATGACTTTGGTCTGGGCAATCAGCCTGTCGGCCCCAAGCAGTTTGAAGGCGACGGGAAAACACCCGAAGGTCTGTATTTCGTCGATCGCTTCAACCCGCGCAGTCGCTATCACCTGTCAGTCGGGATTTCCTACCCGAACGCGCAGGACCGTGCATTCGCAGCGCAGTTTGGCCGCAGCGCAGGCGGCGACATCATGTTCCACGGACGTGGTCCGGAGGGCAACAGACTGGCCGTGAAGAACCGGGACTGGACCGCCGGCTGTCTGGCCCTGACCGATCAGGAGATCGAGGACGTTTACGCGATGCTTGAGCCGGGCGTGCCGGTGATGATCTACGCCTAGTTGCCCCTCATCTTCTATAGCCGCGACCCATTAGCAGGGTGCTGAAATAGTCGTACGAGCAGAGCGGTTTCCGCCGTTCTGGGCGGGGTGGCGTGATTTTCCGGCCTTTCCTGGCCTTTCGGCATGGGTGGCCCGGTGGTCCTGGTCCTCAGGCGACCAGTAGCCTTGGCAGCCGGGCAAGGTTTGCCGCTGCGAGCGTGAGGATGAAGCGCGACCGCACCCTTTCGACGCCTCGACAGACCGTCTGCGCAGCCCCTCCCACAGTCTTGGACCAGCCGAAAAGCTCCTCGATGCGCTTCCGATGCCGCAGGGACAGGGCATAGCCTTCATCAGGAACCACCACCGGATTTTCCAGATCCGGGTCGAGATCAGCAACGCAGGTCTGAGCTGCCGTTCAGTGCCGCGTGGTGGCGCCACGGTGCCACCGTGCCTCCAGCGCATTCTCGGCAAAATGCGTCACCAATGCGTCGATGAACAAGCGCGAGCGCAGCGGCAGATAGCTGCGCGTCGGATAGGCCACATTCATCGTCAGCCCGGTCGGGCACCAGTCCTCCAGCACCCGGACCAGACGCCCCGCCGCCAGATCGTCGTGCAGGATATAGGCCGGTTGCAAAAGGATGCCCATGTCCTGCTGCGCCGCCTGCCTGATCAGCTGGCCGTCATTGCCGACAAAACTGCCCTTGACCGCGAAACGCCGCGTGTCAGTGCCCCGGCTCAGCACCATGGTTTCAAAATCGTCGGCCAGCGTATACAGCAGCAGGCTGTGGCGGGTCAGATCCTCGGGTGACGCAGGCAGGCCGTGGCGGGCCAGATAGCCGGGCGAGGCGGCCAGAACGCGCGGCACCTCGGCCAGCCTGCGGATCGTGATGCTGCTGTCGGGCTCTGATACCTTGGTGCGGATGGCCAGATCCAGCCCGCTTTCGACGATGTCCTGATACCGGTTGGACGCCTGCAGGTCGATCTGCACCAGCGGATAGCGGGCGCTGAAGTCGCGGATGACCGGCACCAGATGCAGCATCGCAAAGGACAGCGACGCCCCGATGCGCAGCAGGCCGTGCGGCTCGGCCGCGCCGCGGCTGACGCTGTCCTCGGCCTCGCGCATGCGGCTGAGGATCTCGCGCGCGCTGCGCGCGAATTCCGATCCTTCCGAGGTCAGGGCAAGCTGTCGCGTGGTGCGCTGGATCAGCCGCACGCCCAGCCGCCGCTCCAGCCCCGACAGCGCGCGGCTGACGCCCGAAACGGACATGCCAAGCACCTCAGAGGCGCGCGTCAGGTTCGCCTCATCGGCGATACTCAGAAAAACCTCCAGTTCCGCGACCCGATCCATTCCTCGTCCCCCACCACGCGATTACAGTAATAATCATGCAAATGGAGTGCATCTGTCAAGAATTGTGTCAATCCCGCGACAGCCTTTGCATGGCTTGCAAAAGTATTTCGCAGAATACGTGATTTATGAAGCAGTTCACCCGTGGCAGGATCGCCGGAACAGGCCATCATCAGGGGGGACCGGCAGGATGACCGACACAAGCCACCCGATTCGTCACATCGTGTTGTGGCGCGTCGCGGCAGAGACCGAACCCGACCGCCGCGCGGCCATCGACCGCGTCCGCAGCGAATTCGAATCTCTGCGCGGGCGTATTCCCGGCCTCTTGCGGCTGGAGATCGGCGTCGATGTCAGCCGGGTCGCCTATGCCTGCGACATGGTTCTGGTCAGCGACTTCGACAGCCCTGACGCGCTTGCCGCCTATGCCGGCCACCCCGAGCATCTGGCCGTCCGCCAGCGGCTGGAGGGGCTGCGGATCGCCCGGCATCAGGTCGATTACCCGATCGGAGGCAGCCATGCGTGACCGGGATTTCACCTATACCGGCCTTGCCGCGCGCGTGATCTTTGGCGCGGGCACCACGGCCCGGCTGCCCGACGAGGTTGACCGCCTTGGCGCGCGGCGCGCGCTGGTGCTGTCCACCCCCGCTCAGGCCGCGCAGGCCGAAGCACTGGCCGCCATGCTGGGCGCGCGGGCGGCAGGCGTCTTCGCCGGGGCGGCGATGCACACCCCGGTCGAGATCAGCGATCTGGCCGCAGACCGGGCGCGGGCGCTGCGGGCGGATGTGGTGATTGCCGTGGGGGGCGGCTCGACCACGGGGCTGGCCAAGGCCATCGCCTTGCGCACCGACCTGCCCCAGATCGTGCTGCCCACGACCTATGCGGGGTCCGAGGTGACACCGATCATCGGCGAGACCTCGGGCGGACAGAAGCGCACGCAGACCACGCCCAAGGTGCTGCCCGAAGTGGTGATCTATGACATCGACAGCACGCTTGACCTGCCCTCGGGCATGTCGGGCACCAGCGGGCTGAACGCCATCGCCCATGCGGTCGAGGCGCTCTATGCCCGCGACACCAACCCGGTCATTGCGCTGATGGCCGTCGAAGGGATCGCCGCGCTGACCCGCGCTCTGCCGGTGATCGCGACGGCGCCGCAGGACCGGTCCGCACGGGCGGATGCGCTGTACGGGGCGTGGCTGTGCGGCATCTGTCTGGGTTCGGTCGGCATGGCCCTGCATCACAAGCTGTGCCACACGCTTGGCGGCAGCTTTGATCTGCCGCATGCGGACACCCATGCCGTCATCCTGCCCCATGCGCTGGCCGCCAATGCGCCCGCCGTGCCCGGGGCGATGGCGCGGTTGCGCCCGGTGCTGGGTCCCGACCCGGCACGGGCGCTGTTCGATCTGGCCCGCGCCGTGGGCGCGCCTGCCGCGCTGTCGGATCTGGGCATGGATGAGAGCGGCATCGAATCCGCCGTGGAACTTGCGCTGAGCAACCCCTATCCCAACCCGCGCCCGCTGGCGCGCGACTGGCTGACGGCGCTGATCCGCGACGCGCATGCCGGTCGTCCCCCTGCTGTGGTGACGCCATGACACATCTCAACGAAGCGAACTCGGTCGATGTGGTCAACGCCCGCACCGGCCCCGACGCCGACCCCCGGCTGGCGCAGATCGTCGCGGCCCTCGTCCGTCACCTGCATGCGCTGGTGCGTGAGGTCGAGCCGACCGAAACGGAATGGAGTGCGGCCATCGACTTTCTGACCCGCACCGGCCAGATCAGCACCGAGACGCGACAGGAATTCATCCTGCTGTCGGATGCCCTGGGCGTGTCGATGCTGGTCGATGCGATCAACAACCGCCTGCCGCAGGGCGCGACCGAGACCACCGTCTTTGGCCCCTTCCATGTCGATGACGCCCCCGAACGCCCGATGGGCGCGCTGATCAGTCTCGACGGAAAGGGAGAGGTCTGCCTGTTTCACGGCCGCGTGCTGGATCTGGACGGACAGCCCGTGGAAGATGCGCGCGTGGATGTCTGGTCCGACAATGCGGACGGGTTCTATGATGTGCAGCAGCCCGACCTGCAACCGGCCTGGAACAATCGCGGCGTCTTCCGCACCGGGCCGGACGGGCGCTATGCGTTCCGGGGCATCAGGCCGGTCTCGTATCCGATCCCGGATGACGGACCGGTGGGGCAGATGCTGACGCGGCTGGACCGTCATCCGTGGCGGCCCGCGCACACGCATTTCAAGATCGACGCACCCGGTTGCCGGACGCTGATCACCCATCTGTTCGTGGCAGAAGACCCGTTTCTGGACAGCGATGCGGTCTTTGGCGTCAAGCCCTCGCTGATCGCCGGTTTCCGCGCCGCTGACCGACCCGACGAGGTCTGGCCCGATACGAAATGGCAGGTTCAGTTCGATTTCATCCTGTGCCGGAACCCCGCCTGACGCCATCCCCAAAAGGAAAGCCGCCATGAAGATCATGCCCCCCGACAGCCCCGTCACCGCGATCCTGCCCGCCGTGGCCAGCTTTCTGACAGCGCCGCTGATGCAGATCGGGGCCGATGCCTGCGCCGCGCTGGACGGATCGGCCTTTGAGGTCTACGACCCCGCCACCGGCAAGGTTCTGGCCCGTGTTCCCGCAGGCGGTGCCGCCGATGTGGACCGCGCCGTACGCACGGCGCAGGCGGCGTTCGAGGGGCCGTGGTCGCGCCTGCTGCCCGCGCAGCGTCAGCGGCTGATGCTGGATCTGGCCGATCTGATCGAGGCGAACGGCGAGGAACTGGCTCAGATCGAGACTCTGAATCAGGGCAAGTCGATCATGCTGTCGCGCCTGATCGAGGTGCAATCCTCGGCCGAATACCTGCGCTATATGGCAGGCTGGGCCACCAAGATCGAAGGCGCGACGCTGGACGTGTCGATCCCGATCCCGCCCGGAACGCAGTATCAGGCCTATACCCGCAAAGAGCCGGTGGGCGTGGTGGCCGCCATCACGCCGTGGAATTTTCCGCTGAACATGGCCGTCTGGAAAATCGCGCCCGCGCTTGCGGCGGGCTGTACCATCGTGCTGAAGCCCGCAGAAGAGACACCGCTGACCGCGATCCGGCTGGCGCAGCTGTGCCTTGAGGCGGGCATCCCCGAGGGTGTGGTCAATGTCGTGACCGGCACCGGGGCGGCTGCCGGAGCGGCGCTGGTGGCCCATCCCGGCATCGCCAAGATCACCTTCACAGGCTCGACCGGGACGGGCAAGCGGATCGGCCAGCAGGCCATGGCCGACATGAAGCGGGTCACGCTGGAGCTGGGCGGCAAGGCGCCGATGGTCATGTTCGCAGATATGGATCTGGATCTTCTTGGCACCGCCGCCGGGATCGGCTGCTTTTTCAACAGCGGCCAGACATGCTGTGCGGGCACGCGCATCTATGTCCAGCGCGCCATTCATGACGAGGTCGTCGGGGCCCTGACCGGGCTGGCATCGGGCCTTTCGGTCGGACCGGGGCTGGACCCGGCGCATCAGATCAACCCGATGGTCTCGGCCCGCCATCAGGCCCATGTCACCCGCGCCATCGCGCGGGCGCGGGACGAGGGCGCGGTGCCGCTGATCAACGCCACCGCCCCGGAGACGGGCTTTTTCGTAGCCCCCGAACTGTTCACCGGCGCCACCCAGGACATGGCGCTGATGCAGGATGAGATTTTCGGCCCCGTCGTCACGATCACGCCCTTTGAGACTGAAGACGAGGCGATCCGGCTGGCCAATGACACGCGCTATGGGCTGGGCGCCTCGATCTGGACGCAGGACCTGAACAAGGTCATGCGCACTGTCCCGCGCATTCAGGCGGGGACGGTCTGGGTCAACAGCCATAACATTCCCGACCAGAACATGCCTTTCGGCGGGCGCAAACAGTCGGGCATCGGGCGCGAGCACGGGCGTGGCGCGCTGGACAATTATCTGGAAACGAAATCCGTCTGCATCGCCTATCGCTGATCAGAAAGGCCCGCCGCGTTTGCGCGGCGGGCCTTGGGCCTCCCGGTGTCGTGTCTGTGGCGACGGCTCAGGGCCGCATCAGGACCGAGGCTTTGGGGAAATCCGAGGCCCAGGTCGCGGGCAAAGGCGCCACAAAGACATTCTCGGTCCGGGTGCGGGTGATGCGCCACTGGCCATCGTCCTCTTGCCGGAATGTGTTGTTCAACCGCGAGGATCGCAGCAGCGCGCGCCCGTCCGAAAACAGCCAGGGCTGCATATGCACCCATTGCCCGTCCGCGGTCGTGCCCTCGGGGTGAACATGGATCTGCTCGGATGTCAGGTAGTGACAGTTCAGGATCAGCGCCGGATCGGTCTTGCCGCCCCAGAACCCCTCGAAATGGCGGCGGATTGCGTCGGCCCCCTCGGCACGGCCGAACTGGTTGTCGTAATATTCACCGACCCCCTCCCAGACCGCATCCTGCGTGTAAAGCTGCATGATCAGGTCGATGCGTTGGGCATCGCTGGTCACGCCGAATTCGGGCATCGGCGTGTCGCACAAAAACATGTAGCGGGCCTGAATGCGGCGGATTTCGGCCTCGGCCTCCAGCCGTGCGATTCTGCGGGTCAGATCTGTGATTATGTCGCTCATCGGTCCTCCTGCGGGTCACTGCTGACTGCCAGATGACAGCCTGCGCCAAGGCTAAGCCTCAGCGGGTCCAATATATACAGTAATATTACTGTAAATGTAGCCTGCGCGCCGATACTCCTTTCAAGCATCTGATATTTATTGATTTTCCTTCTGGAACCCTGCCCGCGAAAGAGTCTTGTCAAAGCTGCAAAAATGGCGGGCTGCGGCCATGCTAACCTGACCGTTCAGGCTGCAACGGCCCTTTTGTCAACCGGGATGACTCGTCTGCTTTGGCAGAGGACGTCGCCTGAGATCCCGCAACACACTGATTCAAAATCATTTTTATACCAACCCAGAATGATGATGATTGACGAATCGCTTTATTACAGTAATATTCATGTACATTCACCGCCACGCCCAAGCTCAGGACGCCGCCATGATCACCGCAACCGTCAGCTCTGTTCCGGGCATCCTCGTGCACCTCGATCTGGGCGATCCCACGGGCCTCCGTGTTGCCGTGAAGGATTGTCTGGACATCGCCGGGCTGCCGACGCGCTGCGGCACGGCGGCGCGGGCAGATGCGGCACCCGCGCAGGTCCATGCCACGGTCGTTGCCCGTCTGCTGGACCACGGCTTCCGGATCGTCGGCAAGACGCGGATGCACGAGCTGGCCTTTGGTATGACCGGCGTGAACGCCCATGACGGCACACCGGTCAACCCACGCTGGCCGGACCGCATTCCGGGCGGGTCGTCGTCGGGATCAGCAGTGGCAGTGGCGGCCGGGCTGGCCGATATCGCCATCGGCACGGATACCGGCGGCTCGGTCCGCCAGCCCGCGATCTGCTGCGGCGTCATCGGCTTCAAGCCCGGATTTGGCCGCATTCCCCGGCAGGGCGCGTATCCCGCCGACAGCTCTCTGGACTGCATCGGCCCGATGGCACGGAGCATGGACGGGATCGAACGCGCCATGCAGGCCCTCGATCCGGATTTTGTGCCCGAACGCCTGCCGGATGCGCCACGGCTGGTCCGGCTGCGCACCGATCTGGCGCGCGATCTGGGGCACGACCTGATCCTGCCGCTGATGGAACAGGGCTATCCCCTGCCCCGGATCGACCTGCCGCTGATGGACGACGCCTTCCGCGCCGCCATGACCATCATCGCCCACGAGACCCGCCTGGCCTTTGGCGACCTGCTGGACACCGGGCTGCTGGGCGCCGATGTGCGCGACCGCCTGATCGCGGCCAGCCGGGTGACGCCGCAGGATCTGGCCGGGGCCGAAGCCGTCAGACGCGCCTTTACAGCGCAGGTCGATGCCGTTCTGGACGATTGCGACGCGCTGGTGACCCCGGCCCTGCCCGAGGTCGCGCCGCAGCTGTCGCAGGCCGGTGACCCGGCGCGCATCCTGCCGCTGACCCGCTATCTGCGCCCCTTTAACCTGTCGGGCCACCCCGCCATCGTATTGCCCATGCTGACGACCACCGGCCTGCCCGCCGGGCTGCAGATCGTCGCCCGCAAAGGACAGGAGGCACGTCTTTGCGCCATTGCCCGCTGGCTGACCGACACCGTTCCACGCCTTTCGACAAAGGACTGATCAGATGAACATGCACCCCCGGCCATCCGGCCTCGACGCGCTGAAACAGCAGCTTTCCGACCGCGCGGCCGAATTTCAGAGCCTGCGCCACATTCCGAAGGACATCGTGCGGCAGTTCCAGCAGATCGGCGTCTATCGCGCCTTCGTGCCAGAGCGGTTCGGCGGCGACGCCCTGACCCCCGCGCAGTTCTGCCGCCTGATCGAAGAGATTTCGACCGCTGACGCCTCGGCGGGATGGGTCGCCAGCTTTGGTGTCTCGGCCACCTATCTGGCGGCCCTGCCGCCGCAGACCTATGCCGCGATCTATGGCGCCGATCCCGATACGGTCTTTGCCGGGGCGATGTTTCCGCCCCAGCCCGCACAACGGGTGCCGGGCGGGCTGGAGGTCTCGGGTCGCTGGCCCTGGGGGTCGGGCGTGATGGGCGCCTCGATCGTGGGCGCCGGCATCAGGATCGCGGGCGAGGACAGCCCCCTGCCCCGCACCGCCGTCATGCCGCGCGACAGCATCACCGTCGATCAGACATGGGACACGGTCGGCCTGCGGGCCACAGGCAGCCATGACATCGTGGCCGACCGCGTGATCGTCCCCGAGGACTGGACCTTTATCCGTGGCGGCACGCCGCAGATGGACGACCCGATCTTCCGCTATCCGGCGATGGCGCTGGCGGCGCAGGTGCTGGCGGTCGTGGCTCTGGGTGCGGCGCGTGGCGCGCTGGACTGGCTGCGCGGCGATGCGCTTGGCCGCGTCTCGGTCACCGGCGCGCCCAGCCCTGCGGCCCGCGCGTATGTCCAGATCGAATTCGCCCGCGCCGAGGCCCTGCTGGAGGGGGCCCGCGCGGCCTTCTACGACGCAATCGGCGCTGGCTGGGATGAGTTGCTGACCCAGGGCGAGGTTGCCCCAGAGACCCGGCTGCGGCTGCGCCACACCGCCTCGCTTGCGGCGCGCGACGGGGCCGAGGCGGCGCGTCTGGCCTTTGTGCTGGGCGGGTCCGAGGCGATCGCCACCAACCACCGGCTGGGGCGCAGCATGATCGACGCGGCCAGCGTGGCCCAGCACGCCTTCATCGGCGCAGGCAGCTGGCAGGCCGCAGGGGCCGCGCTGTTCGGCCAGCAGACCCCGCCGGGCTATCCGTAACGACAACCGAAAGAACGACCATGACCGAACCCACCCCCCTCCGCACGCTGCTGTGCTTTTCGATGCAGCCCGCGTTCTTTGACCTGCCCTTTGGCCGGATCGGCCCGGTCTGGCAGGCCACGCAGGCGCTGATGTCGGGCGTGGCCCGTCTGCCGGGCGTGGCGATCCTTGGCACGATGGACGACGACCAGACCATGGTCGGCATGTCCACGGGCCAGCCCGCCACCTGGTATATCCTTGCCGATTTTCCGGACCGCCAGTCGGTGATCGCCGCCTGCAACCTGCTGCGCAGCACGGTCGTGGACGACGACGATCACCGGCTGTGGAAATACATGCGCGTCGAGGCCCGGATGGGCCGGGCGCTGACCATTCCCGACCTGTGATCCCCTCAGACCCGGACCAGCCAAAGAAAGGACCGGCCATGTCGCTTGATATGCCACGCTTCAGTGACCTCGACAGCCTCTATTCCCCCGACGCCAAGGTGGCGACGGCGATGTACGAGGACCCCGACCTGTTCGCCCGCGAAATGGATCAGATCTTCCGCCGCACATGGGTCTGGGTCGCACATGACAGCGAATTCCCCGACAAGGGCAACTTCAGGCTGTCACAGGTCGGGCAGGAGCCGGTGATCGTGGTGCGCGACCGCAAGGGCGCGATCCATGTCATGGTGAACCGCTGCCGCCACCGTGCCGCCACCGTCTGCGAAGTCCGGAAGGGCAAGACCAGTTCGTTCCAGTGCCCCTATCACGGATGGGGTTACGGTCTGGACGGCAGCCTGCGCGCGGTGCCCTACCCCGAACAATATGGCGACGATTTCGACAAGGACCAGCACGGGCTGCTGCGCCTGCGGACCGAAAGCTATCACGGCATGGTCTTTGCGACGTTCAATGAGGATGCCGAACCACTGGTCGATTTTCTGGGCCCCGAGGTCTGCCGCTATATCGACCTGTTCATGAAGCAGGGCGGGGGCTTTCCCGTCAAGGTGTTGGGCGAACACCAGTTCAGCGTGCCGATGAACTGGAAAGTGCAGCTGGAAAACACCACCGACGCCTATCACTTTCCGGTCGTGCACAAGTCGTTCATGCAGACGCTGGACGGCGCCACCGAAGAGATGTTCGAGTTTCTGGAGACCGGCAAAGGGTTCGTCGAGGATCTGGGCAACGGCCATTCGGTCATGGTGATGATCCCTGAACTGGTCGATCTGGACGACAATCCCGACGCGCCCGTGCCCGACCGCTTTGCCTCTCTCGCGCAGGAATTGCGGGATGAGGGCTACCCCGAGGATCAGGTCCGCCGCATCGTGCGCGCCGTCGGTGGCGCCGGGTTCAACCTGAACCTGTTTCCCAACGTCTCACTCAGCCTCGCGTTCTTTCGCGTGCTGACCCCGGTGGCGGTGGACAAGACCGACATCCGCCATATCGCACTGGGGATGGACGGGGGCCCGGCTGCGGCCAACCGCGCCCGCCTGCGCCTGCACGAACATTTTCAGGGGCCGATGGGCTTTGGCTCGCCCGATGATGCGGAGGTGTGGGAACGCGTGCAGCGCGGCACCCGCGGTGGCGACACCCTGCCCATCCTCGTCAATCGCGGGCTGGTGGATGAACAGCCGGGCACCGCAGGCCCGCGCGGCCATATCAGCGCCGAAACGGGCATGCGCGCAGCCTATCACATGTGGAAAAGGATGATGTCGGCATGACGATGACCATCGACCGGACCGCCCTTCTGGCGGATGTGCAGGCCTTTCTGTGGGCCGAGGCGGACCTGCTGGACCGCCGGAATTATGACGGCTGGCTGGCGCTGTGGCTGCCCGAGGGGCATTACACCATGCCCATCGGCGACACCGAGGATTTCGACAACGCCCTGAACCTGTGCCATGACGACGACAAGATGCGGCGTGACCGGATCGGTCGTTTTCAGCAGGGGTTCTCGATTTCGTCGGCACCCCCGGCGCTGACCGTGCGCACGGTGTCGCGGATCGTGCTGGATCAGGTGCAGGGCGACCGGGTGACGGTGCGCAGCTCGCTGCATCTGGTGGAAAGCAAGTTCGGGCGCCAGCGCCTGTGGGCCGGCGACGTGACCCATGCTCTGGCCGGCGGTCCCGGCGATTTCCGCATCCGCGACAAGGTCGTGCGGCTTCTGAACTCTGACGGGATGCTGAATTCGTTCAGCTATCTGTTCTGATGCGGCCGCTTCCTGACAGGATCCAGACCGCCGTGGTGACCGGCGGCGCGCGGGGCCTTGGTGCACAGATCGTGCGCGCCCTGCACATGGCGGGATTCCGCGTGGTGATCGCAGATATTGATCCGGGCGAGGATGGCGCGGCTCTGGCCTCGTCCCTTGATCTGGCGGGCGAGACCGCCGTGACCGCAACGCTGGACGTGACGCGCGCGGACGATTTCCAGACCGTGCTGGACCGCTGCACCGAACGGTGGGGCGGGGTCGAGGTGCTGGTCAACAACGCCGCCAGAACCGCCGTTCAACCGGTGCTCGAGATCGACCCGGCCGAATTCAACGCCGTCATGGCCGTCAATGCCGGGGGCACCTTTGCGGGCAGCCAGATCTTCGGGCGCCATTTCCGCGACCGGGGCTATGGGCGCATCGTCAACCTCGCCTCGCTGGCCGGGCAGAATGGCGGGACAGCGACGGGCGCGCATTACGCGGCCTCGAAAGGGGCGATCCTGACGCTGACCAAGGTCTTTGCGCGCGATCTGGCGCCGTTCGGGGTGACCTGCAATGCGATCGCACCGGGACCCATGGACACGCCCATGGTCCGCGCCGTGATCGGCCCCGAGCGGATGGCCGCGGCGCTGGCCGGTATCCCGGTCGGGGCCCTGGGCGATCCGTCCGTTGTGGCCGATCTTGTGGTGCTTCTGGCCGGACCGGGCACGGGCTTTGTCACCGGCGCCTGCTGGGACGTGAATGGCGGGATATATATGCGATGACCCAACCTGTGACCGGGGCCATGACCCTGACCGTGACCGACCGCATCGAAGAGCCGGGCAACATCATCCGCCTGCGCCTGAAGGCCGCCGATGGCGGGCCCCTGCCCGTCTTTACCGCTGGCGCGCATCTGGACCTGCATCTGACCGGCGACGGGCTGGATCTGTGGCGGCAATATTCGCTGTGTTCCGATCCCGCGCAGGGCGGGTTCTATGAAATCGGCGTGCTGCGCGATCCGGCCTCGCGCGGCGGGTCCGAGGCCGTTCATCGCCTGGCACTTGCCGGGGCGGCGCTGACTGTCGAAGGCCCGCGCAACCATTTCCCGCTGACCGAGGATGCGGCCGGGACACATCTGTTCGCGGGTGGCATCGGGGTGACGCCGATGCTGTCCATGGCGGCGCGGCTGCACAGGCTGGGGCGCGATTTCGTGCTGCATTACTGCACCCGTTCCAGCGGCGTCACAGCCTTTCGCCAGATGATCGCCGCCGCCCCCTGGGGGGATCGCGTGATCTTTCATCACGACGATGCACCCGAAACCCGGCTGGATCTGACCCGCGACCTGCCCCGACCCGATCCCGGCACGCATCTGTATGTCTGCGGGCCACAGGGATTCATGGACTGGATCATCGGAGCCGCCGAAGCGGCGGGCCATCCGGTATCTCATGTGCATCGGGAATATTTCGCCTCGGATGTTGACGGCTCGGGCGACAGCTTTCAGGTTGTGGCACAGAGGTCCGGCGTGACGGTCACGGTCGGCCCGCAGGACAGCATCGCAAAGGCGCTGGCCCGCGCTGGTGTCAGGATCGAGGTGAAATGCGAGGAAGGCGTCTGCGGCACCTGCGTGACCGACGTGCTGGCGGGCGACCCCGATCACCGCGACCGCTTTCTGACGCAGGACGAGCGCGACGAGGGCTGCATGATCTGCGCGTGCTGTTCGCGCGCCACGACCGCCACCCTTGTGCTGGACATCTGAGGAAAAGGACCGCCCCATGAGCCCCACCCCCGAACAGCAGCGCTTCCGCGACGGCATGAGCCGCCTTGGCGCCGCCGTCAACCTTGTCACGACCGACGGCCCTGCGGGACGGCACGGGATTACCGTCAGCGCCGTCTGCTCGGTCACCGACAGCCCGCCCACGCTGCTGGTCTGCATCAACCGCAATGCCTTTGCCCATGATGCCGTGCGCACCAATGGCGTTGTCTGCGTGAATGTTCTGACCGGCGCGCATCGCGACCTGTCGATGGCCTTTGCCCGCTGGACCGGGGCGGATCGCTTTGCCGGTGCGCGCTGGCAGACACTGGCCACCGGCGCACCTGTGCTGGAAGACGCCGCCGTGGCCTTTGACTGCCGGATCACCGATTGCCGCGATACCGGCACCCATGCGGTGCTGTTCTGCGAGATCGCGGCCACCCATCTGCCCGAAATCTCGGAGGGCGGGCTGATCTGGTATGACCGCGCCTTTCATCCGCTGGAGGCGCGCTAGATCCCGTTCAGCCGGGTCAGCACCTTTTCCAGATGTGCGTTCAGTGTCGCCAGCTCGGCCGGGGTGATGCCGACAAAGGACGCCGCAAGGATCTGCTCCGCCTCGGCCATGGCGCTGGCACATTTGTCGCGGCCGCGTTCGGTCAGCCTGACCTCGGTCACGCGGCCGTCGGTGGGGCGCGTGCGGGTTTCGACCAGATCGTCCGCGATCATGCGCTGGATGACCTTGGTGGCCGTGTTCAGCTTCATCACGCCGAATTCGGCAATCTCGGAGACGCTGAGATGGTCGGATTCGTGCAGCGACACCAGAACCCGCCAGCGCGGCATGTCCAGCCCGATCAGCTTCAGACGGCTTTCCAGCACCTCGACATAGCGGGCATTGATGCGCGACACCCAGTAAAAGGGCCAGTTCTGCTTCATGAAACGCTCGTGCCCGGTGACCTGGGATGCGAGCGAGGCTGAGGTCGTCCGTGTCGTCATGCTGTTCCGCCGATGCGCAAGGGGCGCGGCGGGACAAGCCCGGCCGACGCCCGCAATTTGCGTGAAAACTAACGCATCTTCATCCGGCTGCACAAGCGGTCAGCGACCCGGCAGCATCCTGCCGGGTCCAAAGATTAAGCCTCGGCGTCGATCCGGGCAAAGGCATGGGTCAGCGCCTCGATCAGGATACCGATCTCGGTCTCGGTGATCACCAGCGGCGGCGACAGGATGATCGTCGATCCGGCGGGCCGGACCATCGCACCCTTGTCGCGGGCATAGGCGGCCACACGCTCGGCCAGACCGTTTGCGGGGTCAAGCGGCTGGCGGGTGGTCTTGTCGGCCACCAGATCAATGCCGACCATCAGCCCCTTGCCGCGCACCTCGCCCACGATGCCGGACGTCTCGGCCAGATGCGCCAGCCCTGCAATCAGCGTGGCCCCCTGACGGGCGGCGTTGGCGGGCAGGTTCTCGCGCTCGACAATCTCCAGCGCGGCCAGCGCGGCGGCACAGGCCAGCGGGTGACCGGTCGAGGTATAGCCGTGCATGACAAACCCCTCGGGCGACATGCCCTGATACCATGCCTGCGCCACGCGGCGGTTCAGCACCGTCGCACCCAGCGGCACGTAGCCCGAGGTGATGCCCTTCGCCAGACACATGATGTCGGGCCTGACGCCCCAGCCCCGCGCCCCGAACATCGCGCCGCTGCGACCAAAGCCCGTCACAACCTCGTCCGAGATCAGCAGGACGCCATAGCGGTCACAGATCTCACGGATACGCGGCCAGAAGCAGGCGGGCGGCACGATGACGCCACCTGCGCCCTGCACGGGTTCCGCGATAAAGGCCGCAACGCTGTTCGGTCCCTGATGCAGGATCTCGCGCTCCAGCAGCGTTGCGATCTGCGCGGACAGGGCCGCCGGGTCTTCGGTATAGGGGTTGCGATAGGTCCAGGGCGTGTCGATCTGCGTGCAGCCCGGCAGCAGCGGACCATAAGAGTTGCGGTAATAGGCCGAGCCGTTCACCGACACGCCACCGAAATGCACCCCGTGATAGCCGTTCTTCATCGAGATGAACTTGTAGCGGCCCGGCTCACCGATCAGCTGGAAATACTGCCGCGCCAGCTTCAGCGCGGTTTCCACCGCATCCGAGCCATTGGCGCTGAACAGCACCTTGTCGGCCTCTTCCTCGGCGGCCATGGCGCAGACCCGCGCCGACAGTTCGATCGACGGCGCAGTCGTGGTCCCCGCGAACGAGGAGTAATAGCTGATGCGGTCCATCTGGGCGATGATCGCCTCTTTGACCTCGGGGCGGTTGTGACCCACGTTCACGTTCCACAGCCCGCCGATGCCATCGACAAAGCGATTGCCGTCGATATCGGTGACATAGCAGCCTTCGCCGCCCGTGATGATCTGCGGCGGATGGGCGGCCGAGATCTGCGGGTGGATCATCGGGTGAAACTGATGGCGCGCATTGTTTTCGCGCAGAAAATTGTCGCGGCTGTCCAGCATGGGATGTCCTTTCAGAGAATGGGGGCGCGCGTCAGTCAAAGACGCGGCCAAGAGAGGCATAGAGGTCGGGCCGGTTCGCCCGGATGCCGCGCGCCAGCGCGACCCCGCCCAGACCCGTCAGCACCACCAGAAGCGGCAGGCCCTGCACCAGCGGATGGTCCGATCCGGTCAGCAGATCGAGGTTCAGTGCCACCAGCCCCAGCACAGCCAGCAGCCCGGCCAGCGCGACGCCGGGAAAGACCAGCGTGACAAAGACCGAATGGCCATGGCCCGGCGCGCGGCGGAAATACAGGATCACCGCCAGCGAAACCATCGCCTGCACCGCCAGAATGCCCAGCACGGCCAGCCCCGACATCCAGCCAAAGACAACGGCGTAAGGGTCGGCGCCCGCCAGGGCGAAGGCGGTCAGCAGCGCCGCCGCCGACAACGACTGGACCATACCCGCCGCCACCGGAGAGCCGTGGCGCGGATGTACGCGGGCCAGCGGCGCGGGCAGCAGCCCCTCGCGGCCGAGGGCAAAGACATAGCGGTTCAGCGTGTTGTGAAAGGACAGCACGCAGGCAAACAGCGACAGCAGCAGCAGCCCGTTCATGGCCGTGACCGACCATCCACCCAGCACCTGCTGGGCTGCGGCGAAATAGAGCGTGTCGAGCCCCGCTTCGGCCACCGCCTGAATCTGCGAGGGGCCATAGAACTGCACGATGGCCCAGGTCGAAAAGGCGTAAAAGCCGGTGATCAGCAGGACGGCGGCAAAGGTGGCGCGCGGAATGGTCCGGTCGGGATCGCGGGCCTCTTCTCCGAAGATCGCGGTCGATTCAAAGCCGATGAAGGACCCGATCACAAAGATCAGCGCCACGCCAAGACCCGGCGCGATGACCACGGACGGGGCGAAGGATGACAGATCAAGCCCCTCGGGGCCGCCACCGCCCAGCAGGATGGCGACATTGAGGGCCAGCAGGATCAGCACCTCAAGGATCATCACCGTGCCGAGGATACGCCCCGAAAAGCCGATATTGCGCCGCCCCGCCAGATGCACCAGCACCAGCGCGGCCAGCGACCAGACGAACCACGGCGCATCGACCCCGATCCCGGCCATGGCCCCGGCCGAGAACACGCCGAACAGCGCATAGACCGCGCATTGCACCGAACTATAGGTCAGAAGCGCGATCATCGCGCCGCCGACCCCGGCAGGCTTGCCGATCCCCTGCGTGATATAGGTGTAGAACGCCCCGGCCCCGCCGACATGGCGGCTCATGGCGGTAAAGCCTGCCGAGAAGATGACATAGAGCAGCCCCGCCAGCACGAAGGCGCCCGGCACGCCGGGGCCATTCCCGAAGGCGAAGGCCACCGGTGACGCGCCAACCACAGCGGTCAGGGGCGCGGCAGCAGCGACAACGAAAAATACGATATGCGTCAGTCCGATCGAGTTGCGGGCCAGACCGCCCTCATCCGCGCTGCGGGCATGTGACATTTCCAAACTCCCTGTTTCGTCTTTTTGTCACAGCAGGATGACAGCAACGCGCGTCTGACCAATTGCCGAGCGCGCCATTTTTGCGATAATTTACGCCAGAGGATCAGAAAGGCCGCCGACCGATGAACGCCGCAGCGCAGCATGCAGATGAGTCAGGCCACCCGCAGATCAGGGCCGCAGCACTTGCCCCATTATCCGCCTTTACTGCCTCATCAGCAGGCATGAGCGCCGATGATCTGGGCAGATACGGGCTGATGGCAGCAGATTTATCAGACCCTTATGCGCTGCTGCCTCTGGCGCGTTATGTCGCCACCTTCGAAGATCTGGCCCGGCATCTGAACCTCCCGGATCTGGGGCTGCGCGTCGGCACGAACATCCGCGCCGCCGATCTGGGGCCGATGGGTGTGCTGTTTTCGCTGTCCCCCACCCTGCGCAAGGGCTTTACGCGCCTGTCGGCTCATGTCCGCGCGCTGCAGGGCGGCACGCAGAGCAGCGTCTTCGAGGTGGGCTCTGATCTGGTCTGGACCTATCGCATCGCGGATCTGTCGATCTGGCCGCGGCGGCAGGATGCGGAATACACGCTGGCGGCGGTCTGCCAGCTCGTCCGCAGCGGCTTTTCGCCCGGCTGGACCCCACAGGAGATCCATCTGGAACATGCCGAGGCAGGCCACCGCCCCCTGCTGAGCCGCGTCTTTCGCGCGCCCGTCCTGTTCGGGCAATCGGCCAACCGGATCGTGCTGGACGCCGCCTCTGCCGACCGCATCCATCGCAGCGAGGATACCGGGCTGACCCGCATTCTGGAACGCCACATTGCCGATCTGACCCGCAACGCCCCCCGCCCCGAAGGCGTCGTCGGTCAGGTGCGCCAGTTGATCGGTCCGATGCTGGGCCAGCGTCCGGTGACGCTGACCGCGCTGGCGCAGGAACTGCGCATGTCGCCGCGCAGCCTGCAGCGCCATCTGGCCGGTCAGGGCACCAGCCTGCGCGCCCTGCTGCGCGCGCATCGCGAAGAGCTGGCCGGGATCCAGATGCGCGAGGGCGGGCAACGCGTCGCCGACATCGCCAGCGCGCTGGGTTATGCGGACGGCACAGTGCTGCGCCGCGCCATGCGAAGCTGGACCGCAGAGGACGGAACGGTCCCGCCGCACACCCTGCGCAGGGGCGCACCCATCACTGACGAATGACGCCCAGGGGCCAGCCGGTTGCAGGCTCGCAGCGATCACTGGTTCAGCGGCAGAACGCGCCCGTCCATCGAGTTGACAGCTGTCAACCATCAGACCTGCCGCCGGTTTTCACAACGCAGCAAGGCCATGACCATCGGTCCCGGAGAGAACCCCTGCCCTTCTGCCTTGTCCGTCAGGCTACGAAGATATCCGCCGGGACGCAGGATGGTGTCGTGTCGTTGCAGGATGCAGGCCAATGTGACCGCAGCACTTTCCCGCCCCATGATGCGGCACGCACGTCGCCACGCGTCCAGCGTGATCCCCAGCATTGGCCGCACCAGATCGGCAGTCTCTACCAGATCGTCCCATGTGCGGATGGCATCAGGGGCATAGTCGCAGATATCCGGCGCAGCTTTTAGCACCAGGCCAAGCGGAATGCTCTGCGCCGCCGCCTTCCTTTCCTCATCGCCTTCTTCAGATTCAAAGCAATCTTTATTTGAACTCTGATGGTGGCGCTCAATTTGGCTGACACTGCCGCTCATTTCAGGTGTTTCGGTTGCTTCCGCTGGGGCGATGAGGGCCTGTGCACGGGTGGTCAGCAGGCGGATGCCCTGCTCCAGCCGTTGCAGCTGCGACAGGTCCAGCTTGCGCCGAAGACAGCGTTGGAGCTCCGCGCAGGCCTTCTTCAGGTCCGCCCAGTCTGCGGTGATCTGCTCAGTGCCCCAGATCACCAGTTTCGTCAGGTCGCGCAGACCGATCACGACGGTCTCGCGCTGCCCGCGCAGTTCATCGGCGGCGTTCCGGGCCTCGTCAGCCTTCATGGCGATCTCAGCGGCCCGCAGCGCGAGAGGGCGCAGATCAAACCCAAAGGCGCGGTCGATCCTGCCGCCTGCGCCCCGGCGGGCATAGCGTTTGCCATTCGGGCTGTCGCGCCGCAGGATCAGCCCGGATTGCACCAGCGCCGCGATGTGACGACGTAACGTGCTTTCGGGCATGCCATGCGCACGATCCGACAGGGTCGCATTGGACGGGAACACGATCAGAGCCGCGTCGTCGGACAGCTGGGCCGCAGGATGACAGGACAGCAGCGCCGCCAGCACAACCAGATCGCGGTCGCTGACCCCAAAGGACCGGCGCGCGACGGTCAGATCCCGCAGCACGGCCCATTTGTCGCAAGCCTGCACCGGGGCAGGGGCCTCGGCCAGCGCGTGGGTTGCCAACAGGCCAGCCGTCACCGGTTGCCGCCCAAAGGGCGTCATTGAAATATGCCTCATGTGATCATCACAGGGTAAAAACCATCGGTCGCCCGACAGGACGCTGTTGACAGCTGTCAACGAAAGCCGCTATCTTCGAGGTGCGAGTTCGAGAAGCGGCCCTTCGGGATGTATGTCCTGAGGGGCTTTTCTTTTGGTCTGTCCCGTCGTGCCTCCTTGTTTTTTCCTGCTCGTCTTCGCGCCGTTACCGGTTCTTGTCTGACCAGTCGCGGTGAAGGTCTTCGATGTGATCAACCAGCCAGTCGGCAAAGGCCCGACCCTGGCCGGACAGCTCGATCACGGTTTTTCCTTTTGATTTCCGGGCATGGCCCAGGGCACGACCGTCTGCTGTCTGCAGCGGTCGGGCGTCAGTCGCTTGCCTGGGCTGTGCCAGCGCGGCCAGCACGGCCAGAAAGCGCGCGTCGGAATCCGGCCCCTTGGCCGCCGCGATCAGCGCTTCGGGCGCGTGGCCCTGCGCCTTGTCGGCCAATGCCAGCCAGCGGTCGCGGCCCGCGGCGGGTGCGGCGCCGATGGCGCGAATCAACCCGGCAGGCAGAGCGTCAACAATCGACAACATCCGCGAAATCACCGTCTTGTCGATCGACAGGGCATCGCAGATGACCTTGCGGTCATAGCCGCCCTGCTGCATCTGGGCCGCGAAATTGGCCTTTTCGATAAAGCTCAGATCCTTGCGGGCGCTGTTTTCCTGACCCTGCGCGATGACCAGATCGTGGTCGTTCAGGTTGCGCACCATCGCCTTGACGGGCAGCCGCAACTCTTTGAGGGCCTGCACGCGCCTGCGACCAAAGACGATGTCGAACCGCCCGTCTTGGGTGGCGCTGTGGCGCAGCAGCACCGGAACCTGCTGGCCGTATTCCGAAATCGAGGCCTTCAGCGCCTCGATCCCGTCGGGGTCGGCGTCCAGCCGGTCGCTGAGACCCGCCATGTCGATCATCTCGGCCGGAACCTCGACCAGCGCGCGCGACTTCAGATCGGCGATGGACTGGCTGACCGCCCCAATCGCGCCGCGCTGCGAGCGGGGCAGGGCGGCAGCCGGGGGTTCCTGACCCGCAGGGGCCTGAGCCATCAGATCCTTGAGCAGATTCTTGCGTGCCATCAGCGTCCTCCCCGGCCCCATGCGGCCTGTATCAGGCCCTCGATCTCGCCGTTGACGGCGTTCAGGCTTTCCATCGCGCGTTCATAGGTGCCGCGCGTGAACTGGCTTTTCTCGACCTCGTAGAGGGTCTGCTTGGTAATGCCCGCATCCGAAATTGCCGTTGATTTCAACACCGGATGGTTCAGCACATGATCCCCGAACAGCGACCGCATGAAACTGACCATCTGGTTCTGCGGCCCGTCGCCGGGCTCGTATCGGGTCACGACATAGCGCAGCCAGTCATAGGTCATGTCGCCCCCCGCCTCGGCCACGACGCCCAGCAGGTTCGAGGTCATCAGCAGGAACTGGCACATCGACATCACGTCCAGCATCTGCGGATGCACCGTCACAAGAATGGCGGTGGCGGCAGACAGCGCGGACATGGTCAGAAACCCCAGTTGCGGCGGACAGTCGATCACGACCACATCATAATCATCCTGAACCTCGGCCAGCTTGTCGCCAATCCGGGTAAAGAAAAGATGACCGGACCGTTCCATCAATGCGCGGGGGGTGTCGTGTTCAAACTCCATCAGGTCCAGATTGCCGGGAATCAGGTCCAGATTGGTGAAATACGTCTGCTGGATCACGCGGCGCAACGGCACCGGATCGTCATAGCGGATCGCGTCATAGAGGGTGCCGCCGTCCAGCAGGTCAAACTCGGGCTGAAAACCGTGCAGCGCCGACAGGCTGGCCTGCGGGTCCAGATCAATCCCAAGCACGCGATAGCCGTCCAGCGCCAGTTTCTGCGCCAGATGGGCCGCCGTGGTGGTCTTGCCCGAGCCGCCCTTGAAGTTGATCACGGCAATGACCTGCATATGGTCGCCCGCGCGCCGCCCCGGCAGATAGGTGCCCGGACTTTTCGCCCCTTTTTCAAGCATTTCGCGCAGCGCCTGAATGTCAGCGGGCGAATAATAGCGCCGCCCCCCGGCCCGCGTCTCGGGCGAGGGGCCGCGCCCGTCAAGGCTCAGCTTGCGCAGATAGGCATCCTTGACCCCCAGCAGGTCAGCCACCTCGCCCGAGGTGAATTTGCGCAATTCCCGCCGTGCATCGGGCGGAAACAGCTGGGCGCGATGGGCTTGCAGACGCTCTGACAGGCGTGCAGCATGGTCGCCGACCAGCTGGTCGATCCGTTCTTGTACTCTCATTCCGAATCTGCCCGATGGTGTTACGCTTTGCGGCGTCTTATTCTGTTTGTTCCGTAAGTAAAACGCAGTCCATCGATTCCTGCAATAGATTTTGACATCTCCGTGTTCTGACCCGCGGCAGGCGGATGGCATGCCCGGGGCGCAGAGACTGGCGCTTGCATTCGCGGCGGCGATGATCTACATTCCAAAATGGATATACACCACATCGGAGACGCAGATGCAGGTCGCAAAATGGGGCAATTCGCTGGCCGTTCGCCTGCCTGCGGAACTGGTCCGGGATATGGGTCTGAAGGAGGGCGATCAGATCGACCTGCTGCCCGACGACGGCCCTCTCAGAATCCGGCGTCTTCCCCGCGCCGACGAAGTGCTGGACGGGCTGCGGCGCTTTCGCGGCAGGCTGCCCGCCGCCGACCGGCTAGGCCGCGACGCCGCGCATGAGCGCTGAATTCGTCGATACGAATGTCGTTCTCTATCTGCTGGACGACGGCCCCAAGGCCGACCGCGCCGAGGAAATTCTGGCGCGCGGCCCCCGCATCAGCGTGCAGGTGCTGAACGAGGCGATGGTGAATTGCCGTCGCAAGGCCGGACTTGACTGGGATGAAACCGCAAGCTTTCTGGCCGGGGTGCGGGCGCTGTGCCCGGTCGAGGATCTGAGCCTGCGCACGCATGAGGTCGGTCGCGCGCTGGCCGAGCGTTACGGGTTTTCGGTCTATGACGCGATGATCGTCGCGGCAGCCCTGATCGCCGGATGCACGACCCTGTGGACCGAGGACATGCATGCGGGCCTGCTGGTCGAAGGACAGCTGCGGCTGATCAATCCCTTCGCATGACGGTTGTCTCGGCCAGCAGCCCCAGCCTCACAGCCCTCTCCAGCAGCATCCTGACGGACGAGGGCTGCCAGCTTGTCCGCCCGCGCGGGGTGCGTTCTCGCATGGCTTCCAGCCGCGCGCAGATCGCCCGCAGATTTCAGGGTCTGCACCCGGGGCAGGGGGCTGATCCTCGGTCGAGACGCGGGCATAGCCGATCCGGGGCATGGGGAGGGCGTCTTTGCAATTTGTGATGCCGTCAATAAACGACCGTTTGTAAAATGATGCAAGGCCCGGTGCTGTGGCTTTGCTGACGCGAGATTCCTGCGCCTGCTGGTGTTGGGCATCGCAGGGCGTCGGTGCAGAGCATCCGCCGCGATGTTCGGGAGGCGGGCAAAAAATGCCATCTAAGAAACCCGGAGGTAACAATCAAAATTAGTTAATTATGATGATATGGCAGATAATATATTTGATTATATAGACAATCAGACAGGAACGGTTGTTTCGCAAGACAAGCCCTCCGGGGGATCTGGACGTCCTCTGGTTCCCACGTCTTGCCCCTGTCGAACCGGATCTGCTGCCCGGCCCCGGAGCGACGGAACCCGATGAGGCCGCCGACTGCCGGCAGGCCGATGCGGCGGGCGGCGACCGCTTCCCGGACGCAGTAAGCGACGAATGCTGTCCGCGCCCGGCACCCGAAAGTCATCCGCGGATCGCGCGGCGGCAGCCTTGTCTTTGCCAATCGTCAGGAATGGTTCAAACACCGGGAAGTCGGCCATAAGCCATGCAATTTTCTTATTACGACAGTCCCGGTTCGTCTTTGTGCTGCACGCGAATAGATGCAAACTGGATCTATCGGACCGGCGAAACGCACGGCCAGAACATTGAACCAAGAACCGAATAGCGGTCAAACCATCGTCCTAAACAGGGAGCAAACATGTCTCACATCCGTTCGGCCACTCGCCGGGCTTTGATGGCCTGCGCCATCACGTCCGTCATCTGCATCGGAACCGCCGCCGCGCAGAATGTTGTCGTGGCCATTGATCCCGGTTCGGCGGAGTCAAACCTTTATTGGGAAACAATCGGGGGGCTGATTCCGCCGAACATGCAGTCGCTGGTCGGCAACGATCCCGTGACCGGCGTCTATGATACCTCGGCTCTGGCCGAATCCTGGGAGCATAACGACGATTTCACGCGCTGGACGTTTCGCATCAAGCCGGATGCGGTCTTCAGCGGCGATTGGGGACCCGTCACTGCTGCGGATGTCGTCCACAGCGCAGCGCTGCATGTCGGGGACGATTCACGGCTCAGTGGCATCCAGAGCCTTCGGGCTGCCACCGTCACCGCCGAGGACGACCGCACGGTCCATTTCGATCTGCCTGCACCGGACCCGGACTTTCTGTTCCTGCATGGCGGACGCGCGGTTCTGGTGATCTATTCCAAGGCCCAATATGACGCCGAGGGACTTGACGGCTATGTCCGCAACCCTGCTGGCAGCGGGCCGTTCACATTTGTCAGCCGCGATCTTGGCAATACCTTGAACTATGCCGTCAACAAGGACCATTGGAGCGGCATGTCCGCGGATTACGACACGCTGGAACTGCGCTTTGTCGGTGAGGCCGCCACCCGGCTGGCCATGCTGTTGGCAGGCGAGGCCGATATCGCCAGCTTGCCCCGTGAATTGCAGCCCGAGGCAGAAGGGCAGGGGCATCAGACAATCAGTTCGGCCCAAGCTTCGGTCCAGACCGCATTGGTGATGTCGGGACTGTTCATGGATCCCGAAGGTGCAGGCGCGCAGATGAACCTGCCGTGGCAGGATATCCGCATCCGCGAAGCGATGAACCGGGCGCTGGACCGCGAAGCGATGATCGACATTCTCTATGAGGGACGTGCCGAACCGCTGGTCGTCTTTTCCATGGACCCCCGCTTTGACGGATATGTACCTGAACTGGCCGGACGGCTCGAGGCGGAATACGGGTTTGATCCCGAACGCGCGCGCGAACTGCTGGCCGAGGCGGATTACCCTGCGGCCTTTCCGAACCCCGTGATTCCGATCGCCGCGACCGCTTTGGGCGGCAACCCCGAATTCGGGCTGATGGCCGAACTGGTGCAGGCGATGTTTGCCGATATCGGCCTGCAGACCGAGATCCGTGAGATGGACTGGCCGACGCTGCAGAACGCGCGTTTGGGCTTTGCCGCTGACTTTGTGCATCCGATGCGCAATGCGCCCGTGCGGCCCAACGGCATCGGGGTGCTGGCCTCGTATACCGAGCAGCTCAGCCCGGCCTACAGCATCGGCAGCAGCGAACTGAACGCGATGGGCGATGCTCTGATCCAGACGAATAGCCTGGACGAGCGCGCGACCCTGATCCGTGACATGTTTACCTATATCTTCGACAACCATGTCCACATGCCCATCGCAACCATCTCGGCCGAGATTGTCGTCAATCCCGAGCGGGTCGCCGGTTGGACCTTTCCGGGATCGTCCTCAAGTGGTTTCAGCCATTTCGAGCTGATTGACACCGCAGACTGACACGCCGCTGCCCGGACAGGCCAACCGGTCCGGGCATGCCACGGAGCAACTCATGCAACGCTTCTTTCTCATCAAGTCGGCCGAGGCGGCGATTGCCCTGTGGGTGATCACGATGATCGTTTTCGGACTGACCCATTTCTCCGGCAACCCGGTGGGCGCATTGCTGCCTGATGATGCCTCGCCCGAGCAGATCGCGTTTCTGGTTGCCAAGCTGGGCCTCGATCAGCCGATCCACATCCAGTATCTGCGCTTTCTGGGCAACGCCCTGCAGGGCGATTTCGGAATGTCGATGAAATGGCCGGGCGAATCCGCAATGGGGGTGGTGCTCAGCCGGCTGCCCGCGACACTGGTGCTTGGCGGGGTGGCAATGCTGATCAGCGTCGTGGTCGCGATCCCGCTTGGCGTCGCCTCGGCGGCGCGCAAGGGCACGCTGATTGACAGCATCGCGCAGGGCATCGCGCTGATCGGCCAGTCGATGCCCAGCTTCTGGCTGGGGATCATTCTGATCTGGGTGTTTGCAGTAGGTCTTGGCATGTTCCCGACTTCGGGCAGCGGGACATGGCTGCATCTGGTCCTGCCCGCGATTTCGATTGCGTGGTTCCAGATCTCGGCGCTGACGCGGCTGACCCGCTCGGCCATGCTGGAGGTGCTGGACGCCGAATACGTCAAGCTGGCGCGCGCCAAGGGCGTATCCGAGCCCGTGATCGTCTGGAAGCATGCGCTGCGGAACGCCGCTGTCGTACCGCTGACCTATTTCGGGGTTCTTGCAGGATCGGTGCTGACCGGTTCTGTCGTGATCGAGACCGTCTTTTCATGGCCGGGACTGGGCTGGACTGCCATCGAGGCGATCAAGGCCCGTGATTTCCCGGTCGTCCAGTCCGTCGTGATCGTCTTTGCGATCATCTTCATCCTCGCAAACCTTCTGGTGGATCTGCTTTATGCCTTTGTTGACCCCCGCATCCGCTGACCGCGCGGCCCCGGCAGCCCGCAAGCGGCGCAAGGCGATCCTGCGGCCGGGCGGCTATCCGGTCGTGCCGATTGCCATCCTGATGATCGCGCTGATCATCCCGGCGTTGTTTTCGCACTGGCTGGCGCCCTATGGCCCCGAGGCCACGGATCTGCGGGCCAGGCTGCGCCCCCCGGTGTTCTTCGGCGGTAGCTGGGATCACCCGTTCGGCACCGACAGGCTGGGCCGCGACATCCTCAGCCGGACGATGCACGGCGCATGGTATGCGCTGTCGATTTCCGCAGTGGGGATCTTTGTCGGCGTGGTGATCGGCTCGGCGCTTGGCCTTGTCGCGGGATACTTCCGTGGCTGGTGGGATACGATCATCATGCGGCTGGTGGATATCTCTCTGGCGCTTCCGGCCATGCTGCTGGCGCTGGCGCTGGCTGCGTTGTCGGGGCCCAGCTTTCAGTCGGTCATCATCGTCGTGGCCTTCGTGCTGTGGGCCTATTTCGCCCGGCAGGTCCGGGCCGAGGTGCTGGGACTGCGCGAACGTGACTTTGTGGCCCGGGCCGTGGTCGCGGGCAGCTCGCACCTGGCCATTCTGCGGCGGCATATCCTGCCCAATGTCGTCAACACCATCGTCGTTCTGGCGACCCTTCAGGTCGGCATCGTCATCACGTTGGAGGCATCGCTCAGCTTTCTGGGCATCGGCATTCCGCGACCGACCCCGACGTGGGGGCTGATGGTGGCAGATGGGCGTCAGTTGCTGACCAGCGCGTGGTGGATCTCGTTCTTTCCGGGCGTGGCAATCGTGCTGACCGTGCTGTCTGTCAATCTGTTCGGTGACTGGCTGCGCGAAAAGATCGACCCGAAATCAAGGAAAGTCTGACCGTGAGCATGAACGAGAACCAACCGATCCTGTCGGTGCGCAACCTCGAAACCATGATCGAGACAAAGCGCGGAGAATTTGCCGCGGTGGATGGCGTCAGCTTTGATCTTTACCCGGCCGAGACGTTGGGCATCGTTGGGGAATCCGGCAGTGGCAAGTCGCTGACCGGCCTGTCGCTGATGCGGCTTTTGCCTCGTGACGTCGGCCGCATCTCGGGCGGGCAGGTTTATCTGGCGGGCACGGATCTGACCACCGTGTCCGACGCCGAAATGCGCAAGGTTCGTGGGCGCGACATCGCTATGATCCTGCAGGACCCACAGACATCGCTGAACCCGTCCTTTACCATCGGTGATCAGATCGTCGAGGCGATGCGTCTGCACCGCACAGCCGAACCGCAGGGCTTCATGCAGATGGCGATCGACACGCTGCGCAAGGTGCGGGTGGCCGCGCCCGAGATGCGCGTTCATGCCTATCCCCATCAGATGAGCGGCGGCATGCGGCAACGCGCAGTCGGGGCCATCGCGATTTCGTGCCAACCCAAAGTCATCATCGCGGACGAACCGACAACCTCGCTGGATGTCACGGTTCAGGCCCAGTATCTGCGCCTGCTGCGCGAGCTGCAGGAACAGACGGGGATGGGCATCCTGTTCATCACCCATGATTTCGGGATCATCGCCCGCGTCTGCCATCGGCTGGCCGTGATGTATGCGGGCCAGGTGATCGAGACCGGCCCGGTCAAAAGCGTGTTCGACCGCCCCTCACACCCTTACACGCAGGCACTTTTGGCGTCGGTGCCCCGGCTCAATGGCCATCAGGGACGGTTGCCCGCCATCGAGGGTCAGCCGCCCGCGCTGTGGGCCAAGCCTGAAGGCTGCCGTTTCGCCCCGCGCTGCCCCTTTGCGAATGACCGATGCCACAGCCAGCAACCTCCGGTGACGCATCTGGGGGGCGAGGGACGCGATCAACACACCGCCAGCTGCTGGAGGCTGCTGCCATGCTGAAATCGGATATCCCCGTTCTGGAGGTGCGCAATCTGGCGCGGCACTTCGATATCACCTCGGGGCTCATCGCGCGTCAAAGGCATCTGGTGAAGGCCGTCGATGGGTTGAATTTTGCCATCCCTGCCGGACAGACACTGGCGCTGGTGGGGGAATCCGGCTGCGGGAAAACCACCGCGACGCGGATGATCCTGCGGCTGGACACACCGACGCAAGGCAAGGTTCTGGTTGACGGGCAGGATGTCCATGCGCTGAAAGGCGCCGGGCTGCGCGGCTTGCGGTCACGCATGCAGGCAGTGTTTCAGGATCCCTGGTCATCGCTGAATCCCCGGATGCGGGTGCGCGACCTTATTGCCGAGCCACTCTTGGCGCAGGGCCGTCCAAGCCGCAAGGAGGTTGACCGACGCGTGGCCAAGGTGCTGGACGATGTCGGCCTGCGCCCCGATCATGCCGGAAACTTTCCACACGAGTTTTCGGGTGGCCAACGGCAGCGCATCGCCATCGCCAGTGCCCTGATTTCGCAGCCGGGCCTGATCGTTCTGGATGAACCCGTATCTGCGCTGGACGTGTCGATCCGGTCGCAGATCATGAACCTGTTCAAGGATATTCAGCAGGAATACGGCGTCAGCTATCTGCTGGTTGCACATGATCTGGCAACGACGCGTTACCTCGCCGACCAGATCGCGGTCATGTATCTGGGCAAGATCGTCGAGATAGGCCCCTCGGAAGAGATCTTCACCAATCCCCGGCACCCCTACACCAAGGCGCTGTTTTCGGCGGCACTGCCGGGCCATCCCGATGATGTGCATGACGAGATCATTCTTGAAGGTGAGATGCCTTCGCCGCTGGCAGTGCCCTCGGGCTGTGCCTTCAACCCGCGCTGTCACCTCAGGATCGGCGAGATCTGCGAACGCAGGACGCCTGCGCTGAAAGAAACCGGCAGCGGGTCTGCCGTCTCTTGTCACCTCTACTGAAGTGACACACGTCAAAAAAGGATAAACAATGGATATTGCCGCAGTCACCAACGAAGTGGTCCCCGGAACGCAACCGGGAACGCTGCGCCGGGTGTTTGAAACAGCGGTCGGGCAGGGCATCACGACTTTTGAGGCCCGCACCATCGAGGGACGGCGCTTTCCTCTGGTGGCCCCCGATGTGTGGGATCAGCTTGTGCAGGCCCGGAAAGAGTTTGGAATTGTCTACTCGGCCATTTCTCCGGGCATCTTTATTCGCGCGACGGCAGACAGCGACCTGATCGCGATCCATGCTGCTGAACTTGTGGACATGAGCCTGAGGATGGGTGAGAAACTCGGGGTGGACACGTTGATTGTGTTTGCTCCCGACCGTGCGCCCGCGCATTCCGATACCGATTTCAGCAAAGTCGTCGATCTGCTGGGCGCGGTGACCGAGCGGGCGGCAGCGCATGGCTATCAGGTGCAGCTGGAAAACCTGCCGGGATCCTATGCCGACACCAGCGATGCCTGTCTGGCCTTGCTGGATGCCGTTGGACACAAGCACCTTGGGTATGTCTGGGACACAGGTAACCTCTACGAGGCCGAAGGCGCGACCTTCGAAGCCGGACTGGCGAAACTGGCGCCCTATATCCGCAATGTCCACCTGAAGGACGGTCGCCTGATCGACGGCAAAATGACCTGGCAGCATTTCGGCACCGGTGTGACCAACGTCAAGGGTCAGGTCGAGGCGCTGAAGGCGATGGGCTATTCCGGGACACTGGTGCTGGAGGCGGCCTGCGACCCCCATGCGCCCGATGACTTTGCCACCTCGCTGACCTATCTGAAAGCGCTCTGCGCCTGACGGTCTGTCATCGGGCCCGGTCGCCGGGAAAGGCAGCCGCCGCTTTGGCCGTCCTGGCTGGGGCGCAGTGGTGTTAATTGCACGGAATGACCGGGGGCAGTGGTCTGCCCCCGGTTTGGTCCGTCGATCGGTGAAGAAAGGCGGGGCAGGCCCTGTCGCCCCGCACAGTGACGGCAGTATCAGGTCAGATCGGCGCAGGCTGCCGCGATGGCCGCACAGGCATCCTCGATGACCTGCATCGACGTGGCTGTCGAGATGCGGAAGTAGGGTTCCAGCCCATAGGCGCCACCATGGACCGATGCCACACCCGCTGCATCAAGCAGATAAAGACTGACGTCCAGATCCGTCCTGAGCAGCTTGCCATCAGGGGTGGTTTTGCCGATCAGGCCCGCGCAGCTGGGGTATAGATAGAATGCGCCATCGGGCAGCGTACAACTGAGACCGGGGATCGCGTTGATCAGCGCATGCGCCCGGTCACGGCGCTGGCGATAAACCTCGACCGTCCGGGCGACGTCGCTTTGGTCCGCTGTCAGCGCATAGGCCGCCGCTGCCTGGCTGACAGACGAGGGGCAGGATGACATCTGCGACTGCAGCTTGTTTATCGCGTCGATCAGCGGCAGCGGACCGGTCGCATAGCCGATCCGCCAGCCGGTCATGGCATAGCTTTTCGACACGCCGTTGACGACCAGCGCCTGTGGTTTCAGGCCGGGCACGACGCCAAGAATGCTGCAGGGCGGGGCGTCAGCGTACCAGATCCGGTCATAGATCTCGTCGCACATGACCAGCACATGAGGATGCCGCAGCAGCACTTCGCCCAAGGCGCGCAACTCATCCGCACTGTAGGCCGCGCCGGTCGGATTCGAGGGCGAATTCAGGATCACCCATTTTGTCTTCGACGTGATCGAAGCCTCCAGCGCAGCAGGTGTCAGCTTGAAGCGCACATCCTCGCCGCAGGGCACGATCACGGGCGTGCCGCCATTCGCGATGACCATGTCGGGATAGCTGACCCAATAGGGCGTGGGCACAATCACCTCGTCGCCTGCCTCGACGGTGGCCATCAGCGCCACGAACAGCACCTGTTTGGCGCCCCCGCCAACGCAGATTTCGTTCAGTTCGCAGTCGATATTCAGGCGCGTTCTGAAATCGTGCTGTACCGCCTTGCGCAGTTCAATTGTGCCGTTGACGGGGGTATATTTCGTGTCGCCCGCCTCGATCGCGCGGATTGCAGCGGCCTTGATGGGGTCGGGCGTGTCGAAATCGGGCTCGCCCACGGTCAGGTTGAAGATCTTGCGCCCCTCGGCCTGAAGGTCGCGGACCTTTTGCGCGGCAGCTGTGCTGGGCGAGACGCGGATGGCCGTGACGCGCGAGGCCAGTTTGATCGTGTTCATATGTTTTTCCTCCGTCTGGCGGATCACTTGTTGCCGGTCAGAATGACCTCGTCTCCGACCCGGCGACCCGTGCGCAGACCGCCCGGCACCTGCAGCGTGGGCAGCAGCTCGATCAGGCCGATATTGACATAGTGGGGGGCGCTGATCGCGTAATCGATCGCATCTGCGATATCTGAAACCTGTGGCATCTCGAAGCCTTCATAGTATTTCCGCTTGGCTTCGGCGGGGTCGATTTTCTCGACCTTGGCAAAGATGTCGGTCTCCACCCGGCCGGGGCTGATTTCGGTGACGCGGACGCGGCGGCCAAACGCATCGACCCGCAATTGGCGGGATACGGTGTGGACCGCAGCCTTGGTCGCCATATAGGCGATATGGCCGCCGAACTCATAATGGCCGGCCATCGAACCGATATTGACGATATGGCCGCGGTCCCGTTCCATCATGCCGGGCAGCACCAGCCGCGACAGCTGCAGCACGGCGCGCAGATTCACGTCGATCTGTTCGTCAATGTCGTAGGCATCCGACTGCAGGATGCTGCCGGGACGCGAGACGCCTGCATTGTTCACCAAGATGTCGATTTCCAGCCCGGCCACAAGATCGCTCAGGGCATCAGTATTGGTCACATCGACCACATGGGGGATGGCACCAAAGCGGTCCTGCAACTCGGTCAGCTTTTCGGTATTGCGCGACAGGGCGTGGACGGTCAGCCCTTTGGCGCACAGACGCTCGGTGATGGCTGCACCCATGCCGCCAGCGGCGCCGGTGACCAATGCGGTCTTATAGTCTGCGAAAGGCATAGATATTTTTCCTTGTCTTTGGATCTTCAGACGTGTCGGGACAGCGGCGCGACAGAGCCGCCGGCCCGGATGATGCTGTCCCGCAACCGACGGGCCAGACCGACCGCGCCTGCAGTATCGGAATGCAGCAGGATCGAACGGACGGGCATGTTGATCACGGTTCCGTCCAGCGTGTCTGTCTGGCCGTCGTGGATGACACGCAGGACGCGTGCGACCACCTGTTCAGGGTCGTGGATTACTGCGCCCGGCTGACTGCGGGGGGCCAGTTGGCCGGATGACAGATAGGCCCGGTCTGCCAGAAACAGCCGGATGACATGGCCGCCCGCCGCTGTGGCCGCCGCTTCAAGCGCGCTGCCCGGCAGAACCAGAAAGGCGATCTCCGGGTCGAAATCCAGCGTCGCCCGTGCGACCGATGCGGCAATGGCGGGGTCGCTGCTGGCCAGATTGCCAAGCGCGCCGTGCGGGTTCATGTGGGTGATCCGGTGCCCGGCCCGGCCCGCCAGCCCGGCCAGTGCGCCCAGTTGATAGAGGATATGCGCCTCCAGCTCGGGCAGATCCATGTCCATCCGACGACGCCCGAAGCCCATGCGGTCGGGAAAGCTGATATGGGCGCCCAGATCGACACCATGATCCTTGGCCAGACGGATGGTGCGGTCCATGATGACCGGATCACCTGCGTGATAGCCGCAGGCGACATTGGCGGAACTGACCTGCGGCATCAATGCCTCATCGTCAGCGATACGGTAGGGACCAAAGCCCTCACCCATGTCAGAGTTGAGGTCGATGATCATGCTGGCTCTACCTCTACGACAGTGTCCCCGAAACCAAAGATCGTGCCTTCTGCGGGTGGGGCGTCGGCAATACGCCCGGCGGTGGGGGCCAGCACGACGGCGCGGATCGCGCCACGCGTGACATAGCCAACAGTCTCCTGCACCTGAACGCTGTCGCCCTGCACCAGTGGGATCAGGCCGTCATCGCTGCCGCGCGGCAGGAACGTGCCGATCTCGGGACTGCGTGCAGCCTCGCGCCGGAGGTCCGGCGGGGTTCTCGCGCCGGGCGCTGCAACCTGTGCTGGCAGGGCAAGGCGCAACAGCGTGTCGCCGGTCTCGATTTCCAGCAGGGTTACGCCGCAGACGCGCATAGCCGTAATCAGGCGCGCCGTGTCCTTGTCGTCGAACATCTCAGGCCCAGCCTTTCTGACGGATCGAAAAATCGCGGATCTGCGTGTGCAGCTCGTCCAATGTGGTCTGCAACTCGCGGGCAGCGGCGGCGGCTTCGGTCAGATCGACACGATGAAAGCACAGCACGTCACCGGGCCGCGCCTGAGCGATGCGCCACAGATCGGGCTCAATCACGGCAGCTATCTTGGGATAGCCCCCCATGGTTGCGGAATCGGCCAGCTGAATGATCGGCTGACCGCCTCCCGGAACCTGCACGATACCTGGCCCGATCCCGTGAGAGCGCAGTTCGGCGCTGGCGTTGTAATCCAGCGCCTGGCCCTCCAGCCGATAGCCCTGCCGGTTGCTCTGCGCGGTGACGGTGTATCCCGTGGACCAGAAGGCGTCCTGCGCGGCGGCGCTGAAGTCGTCATGCTCGGTCGAGGCCAGCGCACGCAGCACAATCCGGTTGGCGCCGTCTTGGTACAGCGGCGGCATTGTCAGACTGAGTCCACCCCGCCGCAGGTCGGCGGGCAGGCTGGCGCCGCGCAGGATATCACCTGCGGCGAGAACCCGACCCTCAAGCCCGCCAAAGCCCTCGCGCAGCTGTGTGCTGCGCGACCCCAGAACCAAAGGCACGTCGATGCCACCCGGCAACGCCAGATAGCAACGTGCGCCCTGCGTCATGGCGCCCAGTTCCAGCAGGTCGCCCGCATCGGCCGCTCCGGCCCAGACCCGTGGCAGGGGTCGACCGGCCAGAGTCGCACCGCAGGCGGCGCCAACAAGCCCAAAAGACCCAGTTGTGGTAAAGCGCAGGCGTGCCGGGGTCAGCGGGATCTCGATGGTGGCGGCGTCGGCGGGGTTGTCCAGCAGCATGTTTGCGATGCGATGCGACAATGTGTCCATCGCCCCGGCCCGGCCCAGCCCCTGTGCCCAGAACCCATCGCGGCCCAGATCCTGAACCGTCGCGCCGGGCGGGATGAACAGAACCTCGATCATGCCTGCACTCCGACAGGGTTGAAGCGGATGCGATCGCCCGGCGCCAGTAGCGCGGCAGGCTGGCGCGCCGGGTCAAAAAATGTCGCGTCAGTGCGTCCGATTGTGTTCCAGCCGCTTGGCCCTTCCGAGGCCGAAACGCCGGTCTGCAGCCCTGCGACCGAAAGCGATCCGCCGGGCAGACGCGGCAGCGGCACCTTGCGCCGTGGCGTCTGCAGCCGGGCGTCCAGACCACCCAGATAGCAATAGCCCGCATGACTGCCGACCGCATAAACCGTGTAGTCGGGCGTGGAATGCAGGCGCACAACCTCGTCAACGGGCAGGCCGGTCATGTCGGCCACCTCGGCCAGATGCGGGCCGTCATAGGTGATGTCGATGGGTAGCAACCGGCCTTCGACCTGTTTGCGGACACCACTGTCCCACAGCGCGGACAGGTCACGCAACAGGCGGTCGAGGTCGGTCGGAACGTCGTCCAATAGCAGTGTGACATTCGTCATGCCGGGGACGGCCTCGCACACGGCGTCCCACTGGCCGGCCTGTTCGGCGATGGCCCAGAACCGTTGCTGATGGGGAAGGTCAAAGGGGCAGGGGGCCTGGAACAGGACCGCGCGGCTGCCGATCACTGAGATTGCGGGATTACCCATGGGCGGCCCTCTTGTCGCTGAGCCAGTGTTCCAGATGGTGGATGCTGACGCCGCCTGTGGCAAAGCCGGGATCGTCCAGAATCTGGCGGTGCAGAGGGATATTGGTCAGCACGCCCCCGATTTGCGCCTCTGCCAGCGCGCTTCGGGCGCGCGACAGTGCCTCGTCCCGGGTGGAGCCGTAGGCGATGAACTTGGCGATCATTGAATCATAGCTGGCCGCTATCACCGCGCCAGAGACCGCGTGCGTGTCCACCCGGATGCCCGGCCCGCCCGGGATATGCATGGCAGCAATCGTTCCGGGGCTGGGGGCAAAGCTGTCAGGATCCTCGGCATTGATACGGCATTCGATGGCATGACCCTGGGTGCGGACCTGTTCCTGTGTCAGGGGCAACGGATTGCCGCGCGCCACGTCGATCTGCATCGCCACGATGTCGAGGCCGGTCACCATCTCGGTCACGGGATGCTCGACCTGAATGCGAGTGTTCATCTCGATGAAATAGAATTGCCCGCGCTCATAAAGAAACTCGAACGTGCCAGCGCCGACATAGCCGATCTCGCGGCAGGATGTCGCGCAGCGCGCACCGATTGCGGCGATCAGAGCGCGGTCGATGCCGGGGGCGGGGGCCTCTTCGATCAACTTCTGGTGGCGCCGCTGCATCGAGCAGTCGCGGTCGCCAAGCCACAGCGCATGGCCGTGGCGGTCGGCCATCACCTGAATTTCGACGTGCCGGGGTTTTTCCAGAAACTTCTCGATATAGATGTCGGGGTTGCCGAAGAACCGTGCAGCTTCCTGCCGGGTGACCATGAAGGCATCGGTCAGTTCGGCCTCGATCTGAACCACGCGCATGCCGCGCCCGCCGCCGCCACCCGCTGCCTTGAGGATGACCGGATAGCCGATGCCGTCCGCGATCCGGCGGATTTCATCCGCGTCATCGGGCAGCACGCTGTCGGGACCGGGGACGCAGGGCACCCCTGTGGCGATCATGCTGCGCTTGGCCGCGACTTTGTCACCCATCATCGCCATCACGCGGGCGCTTGGTCCGACCAGAACCCGGCCCGCATCCTCGACGGCCTGCGCGAATTCGGGGCGCTCGGACAGAAAACCATAGCCGGGATGGATCAGGCCTGCGCCTGTCACCTCGGCCGCGGCCATCAGGGCCGGGATGTTGAGATAGCTTTTTGCAGCCGGGGCAGGCCCGATGCAGATCGCTTGATCGGCCAGCCGCAGATAGGCGGCGCCCCGGTCAGCCTCGGAATAGGCGCAGACCACACGCAGGCCAAGGCGGCGGCAGGCGCGGATGATGCGCAGCGCGATCTCACCGCGGTTGGCGACCAGCAGGGTGTTCATGTCGATCCCGGTCATGCGACGATCCTCATCAGAGGGGCGCCTGCGGCGACCGTTTCGCCATCGGTCACCAGGATTGCCTCTACCGTGCCGCTGGCCTCGGCGGGAATCGAAGTCATCATCTTCATCGCTTCAATGATACACAGGGTCTGACCGGCCACGACCCTGTCGCCGACCTGAACGAACGGCGCGCCGCCCGCCTCGGGGCGCAGGTGGCACATGCCCGCGAGCGGCGCCGTCATGGCAGGGTCTGCGGCGGGGTCTGCGGCAGGGTCTGCGGCAGGGTTTGGCGGCCTTTCAGGGGCAGCCACGGTTGCGCTGTTTGCGGCCTGACCCGCTATGCGCTGCATCGTTAACTTATGCCCGTTCGTGCAGCATGCATATTCGGAAAGCTGCTGGCGCGCCGCCCATTCCATCCGTCCGATAAGGTATTCGATCGTGATCGGCATACGAAAGATATGATCCCGGTTGCGTTCATCTTCTTGCTTTCGACGACGCTAGCACCCGTGAGTGGCGATGATGTCAGAGCGGTTTCGCATGACCGGGCGGGCATCGCGAAACCCGATTACATCAGAAGCACAAGCTCTTATGCAGGGCGGGCGTGCGGACTCTACTGTGGCGACAACCGACACGGAGGATTCTGAAATGCCCCATATCATCACCAAGATCGACCGCGCCAAAGCCGCCGATGTCGATGCTCTGTCGCGCTTTGGCAGCGCCACCATCCACGAGGCGCAAGGGCGTTTGGGCGCACTCAGCTCGCGTATCAAGCCGATTGACCGCGACATGACGGTCTGTGGTCCGGCCTTTACGGTCCTCAGTGCGCCGCGCGACAATATCATGCTGCAGCTGGCGATCCATTTTGCGCAAGCGGGCGATGTCATCGTGATGTCGGCCGGGGAATATGAAGAAGCGGGCTGTTTCGGTGACGTTCTGGGCAATGCGTGCCTTGCAAAGGGCATCGCGGGTGTCATCACGGATACCGGCGTGCGCGACACGCAGGAACTGATCAGACTGGGCTTGCCGGTCTTCTCGGCCAGCATCTGCATCAAGGGCACCGTCAAAGAGACCTTGGGCCAGATCAACGGCGAGATCGTCATCGGCGACGAGATTGTGCGCCCAGGTGACGTCATCAAAGGTGATGCCGATGGTGTCGTCGTCGTGCGCCGCGAGGATGCTGCCGATGCGGCGTGCAAATCCGCTGCCCGCGAAGATGCCGAGGCTGGCTTTATCAAAGACTATAAGAACGGCCGCACGATCATCGACGTCTGCAATCTGGAGGCCGTGCTGACGGCAAAGGGCCTGACCACCGACCTTTAGGGCGATCAGATGACAGATCGGCGCTGAAAACCGACACGGGTGACCGCACAACTGCTGGACCTGCGCGCCGGTCAAGGCGCAGGTCCTGTGGCTGGGGGTCTAGCGCGACAGCTCTGTCGCAAGGCGCGCCAACTGGTCGCGCACCAGCCGCGCCGCATCCGACATCGGCAGCTGCGCAGATTCGCAGATCGCCATGTTGATCCTCATGTTGGGGCGGCGGATGTGATACCGCCGTGGGGGGGGGGGGGGGGGGGGGGGGGGCGGCGGCGCCCGGGGGGGGGGGAGAGGGGGGGCGAGGCACGCACC